>CAZGUX010000219.1:0-22594 GCA_964529305.1 uncultured Solibacteraceae bacterium
CTGTCTACGCTTCGACGGCCACCTCGCGGTGGCAACCGCAAGACTCGAGGTCAAGATGGATCGCTACTCCTTTCTTGTGGGGCTCTTTCATCCCCGACAACATGCCGGTTTATCCCGGCGCACGGACGTCCAACGCGTTTCCGGCTTTCTGTCAAAACCTGACCTATGCACAGACTAGCCCTCCGAAGGCGTCGCCCGTGCGCGTCTCGCTCCATCCAGAGTTCCTTTGATTTCGGCCTGCTCTTGGCCAACCGGGGGCCAACCGGGACAGTCACAAATTCCCGATTTTCTTGAGAGGAATCGCCCGGACACCACACTACTTTGATGTCTGCCATGTCGAGACTGGCCCGCGTGGTGGCGGTCGATTGTCCGCACCACGTCACCCAGCGGGGAAACTACCGCCAACAGACCTTCTTCTGTGACGACGACTATCGCCTCTACCTCGAACTGCTGACCGACTACTCTCGGCAGTACTCGCTGGAACTGTGGGGCTACTGCTTGATGCCCAATCACGTGCATGTGATCGCCGTTCCGCGGGAATCCAATAGCCTGGCGCGGGCATTCGGGCGGACGCACTCTGACTACGCGCGAGCACAGCACATCCGTTCGCGGCGGATGGGCCATTTGTGGCAAGCGCGCTTCTATTCCTGTCCGCTGGATGAGACGTCGCAGTGGCCGGCGTTGGCGTATGTAGAGCGGAACGCGCAGCGGGCGAGATTGGTAGAGACGGCGGATGCGTGGCAATGGTCCAGCGCGGCGGTGCACTGCGGAAGCGGCCACAACTCGGTGGCGTTGGAGTTGGCGGCATGGCGAAAATGGTACGATGCCGAGCGGTGGCGGCAAGTGTTGGCGACGAGCGTGGTGGAAGAGGCCATCAGCGAACGGATTCGGGAGGCTACGGCGCGCGGATTGCCATTGGGGGGAGAGGCGTTCCGGCAGCGCCTGGAAGACCAAACCGGCCGATGCTTAGAGATGCGGTCGCCCGGTCGTCCGCCGAGGAAGAAGGAGCGGGAGTGCGAGGAGGACCAGTTGGAAATCGGGAATTCATAGCTGTCCCGGTTTTCCCTTGAGGTGTCCCTCATTGGCCGGTTTTGGGTGTCCCCCGAGGACCCAAATGGAGCGAATCCTCGAGGTCAATGCGCTGCGAGAGGTGAGCAAAGCTGTCGTGGAGGCCGCCCGCGAGAGCCTCGTGATCGGACAGGCTTAGGAAGCTCTGCGGTATGCCGTCAGCGAGAATCGCCGGCGTGGCCTTTGCTAAAGTCTCTGCCGCCTGAGCTTGGGCCTCCACCGGATGATCCTGAGCCGCCGGATGATCCTCCAGGATCGCGGTCACCGCTACGGGGTTCTTTTGGTTCTGCTGGCTTGGCCTCGGGCTTTGACTCTGTCTTCGGCTCAGGAGCTTTCGTCGCCGGTCCGGGAGGGTCACTCAAGCTGTCAGCGTCCTCAACTGCTTTTGTGCGGTTCGGCTCTTGTATTCCGTAGCCGGTCCTATACTTCTCCCTGTCCTTTGGTTCGGAATCCTTTGGTGCGGACGTGGTTTTGTCGTTGGGCGGAGCTGCCTTAGCTGCTGCGGTCGGAGCATTGCCGGCAACGATATCGCTCGACGGCGTAGCGTCAGCAACGACCAGTTGTCGGCTGCCAATGTTCTCGCCTTTGTCAACGGCTGCCGGGCCACTGCCGATGTTGCCCCCCTTGGCGGTTTGAGCGGGTCGGCTACCGATGTTGCCGCCGCTGGCTGTCTTGGTGGCTCTGCTCACCGTGATTGATGCAACGGCTACGAGGGCAACGATACCGAAGAGCACTTTGAAGTTCTTCATCGTCAACTCCAATCTCAGGCGTCTGTCTGGGGAATCGGACGCGCTTGCTAGAATAGACGCTGCCGCGAAGCAAATCGTTGTCAGGCATTTTGGCCTCCCAGCCGCCGACGAAGAGTCTGAAAGCCTAGACAACAGGGCAAACTGGTGCCAGGAGGGCATGACGCGGCAGTTCACTATCCCGCCAGAAAGTTGGGAAATCCGGGACGGGAAATCCGGGACAGTATCCGCTTTGCAGATTTCTTGAGAGGATCGCGGCTTCCCCAGCCACTATCTCCATGGATGCCACGCCGAGGTCGGTTAGAGAAACCTGGGGACGTCCAACAGTATCTCGGGGTTCACCGAAGGGACACGCTTGGGTTCGGTTTCCTTTCGCGGAAGTCGCAGCCAATACGTGCGATACAATGTATCTCAGGGTAGTTCAATCATGGCAACCTCGATGGTTCACGTTCGCGTGGATGAAAAGACGAAGCAGCGAGCTGCGAAGACGCTGGCGGGTATGGGGATCTCCGTATCCGACGCCGTACGCATGCTGCTGGTGCGCGTTGCCGCAGAAAAGGCCCTGCCCTTCGAGGTGAAGGTTCCCAACGCCACGACTGTCAAGGCCATGCGCGCGGCCGACCAGGCCAAAGGCAAGCGATTAAAGTCCGCGGGTGCGCTGTTTAAGGACCTGGGAATCTGAACCCGTGCGGAATCCGAACCGCGGCACCCAGTTCCGCCGCGATGTAAAGCTCGCGCAGAAACGTGGGAAGGACATGGCGAAGCTGCGGGAGGTGACCCTCCTGCTGATCGAGGGCAATCCGCTTCCTGCCCGTTACAAGGATCATCCGCTCGCTGGCGAGTGGAAGAACTTCCGCGACTGCCACATCGAGCCGGATTGGCTGCTGATTTACAAAGTGGACGGTGACGACCTGTATTTGGTCCGCACCGGAACTCACTCCGATCTGTTCTGACGCACCCCCCCTCGTGGACCAACGTGCAACGTTGCGTGCCCATGTGACTGTCGCGCATCTGGTCTGCCCGAACGATTTCCGTTCCGCTCGTTGTTCACCATCATGGCGTTCTCGCGACGTTCCCGTCCTGGAGTGCAGACCTGGGAAAAAAAATTGGGATCGGTGAGGCAGACACGTTTCTCTCGAAGAACTTCCGCCAAGACGTCCTCGCTTAGATACCATCACGAACCTACCAACTCATCCACCATTGTCAGGACCGTCAGGGGGGAACCGGCGCAGGCAGGGACTCGGCCGAATCGCCGGGGGCTCTGGTAAAACGAACGGGACCCGTTTCAGAGGAGCAAATCCCTTTTGTCCCGGCACCAGCATTTTCTGGGAGAAGACGATCACCCTCGCTGGCACGGAACCGTTTGCGCCATAGCCGTTTCCCCGGACATTCCTTCCGCCGGGGCGACGAGGAGGGCGATGCGGTTTCAGCCGCGCGGGGGTCTCAATGCGGCCATAAAGGGCAACCCAATCGCCGGATTCGCCGTCGGATTCTCCTCCGCGAACGCGTTCCGCGGACGCGGATGAAGAGGCGTCTATCCGGGCATCCCTGATCTGACGGAGTTTGTGGCGAAGAGTCTGCTTGTCGACTGGGAACTGTGCGACACCGTTCCAAAAGCTCTGAGTCGACCAAACCGCCAACAGGCTCAGCCATCGATGTCCTTGGATGCGGAGGTATCCGTCCGGCGCGCACCGCCCGGCGAGAAACGTCCCCTCGAACGTCCATCCTTCCTCGCCAACAACCACAACCGGCTTGGCGCGATACGTCTCGACCTTCTCTAAAAGCTCACAAACACTCAGAATCGGAATGGACGAGGCCTCTGGCCCTTGGGCGGCAGCGGCGGACCACAGCCAACCGACCAGGTAGACCAACCAGCGTGTCGGGGCCGGTCGATGGAGAGTTCGCGAGGCGACCCGTCGAGTCATCCAACACATCGGACGCCGGGGCGTGGCCTCTTGTTCCGAAAAGTCTTCGTGCGAGCCAGCACCTCGTTCAGCTACTCCAAGCGCCCTGGGTTCAAAAACCATGGTTCCGATTTTCGCTACCGCAGGTTGTGGGCGGCCCCGAAACCAGTGACAGCAAACCGTAGTGGGTGTCAATCTGTCGCAGGCAAGCCTACTGCTAGGGGGTCCTCCGCACCCTGTAGTCGCCGCCGTGGGAAGATCCCGGAGACCGCCGCGGTCGTCTCCTGGGTTGGTCGCCCGGGCCCAACCGGTGTAACCCACACCTGAAAATTGCGGGGGGATGGAATATCAAGGGTGCAATTGAATTACCTTCCCAGATCGCCAGCTTCGGAAGCTCGCAGAGGACCCACCTTTTTGCGTTGCGGGGCACTATCAAGCCCGACGGAGATTCCGTACAATGGACGCGGTGGGCGGAATGCGGACGGTAGGAAGAATCGAGAGTCTGTGGCGCTACCCGGTCAAGAGTATGCGCGGCGAAGACTTGGCGGAGGCCTTTGTCGGATTCCCCGGCGTCTACGGAGACCGGATTCATGCGTTTCGGAGTTCGGGGGCCCCGGCAGGATTCCCGTACCTGACAGGGCGGGAGCAGGAAGCCATGCTGTTGTACCGCCCCAGATTCCGCCATTCCGAACACACGGTGAAGCCGCCCAACCTCGCGGAGGCTGACGCGATCGAACCAGGCCTGACCGCGGTCTACGGGGAACCCTCGGATCTTATGGTGGACGTCGAAACGCCCGGAGGAGAACGGCTCTCGATTGACGATCCCCGGCTGATGAGCCTGCTTCGCGAAGGCATTCGCGACAGGCACGAACTGACTCTGCTTCGATCCGATCGATCGATGACCGATTGCCGCCCGTTCTCGATCCTTTCGATCCAAACCGTGCAGCAATTGGGCAAGGAGTTGGGAATCGATTTGGACAAGCGGCGATTCCGAGCCAATCTTTATCTCGATCTTGAATCCGGAAGAGGATTCGAAGAAGACGAGTTCGTGGGCCGGACGCTGCGGATTGGCACACGCACGGAAATCGCAGTGCTGAAACGGGACTCGCGCTGCAAGATGATCACGCTCGATCCCGACACTGCCCAGCCAAACCCCGAGGTGATCCGGCGGTTGGCTCGCGACCACGAAGGCAAGGCTGGGATTTACGGCGCCGTTCTGGTGGAGGGGACCATCCGGCCAGGCGACGAGATCGTTTTGCTCGATTGAGGCAGGTTCCGCGCAGCGTCGCCGGCTGATTCGTGTTCACCAAAGGCCACATCTCCCGGCCCGCTGACCTTCGACCACGTCACCGTCAGCGCTCCGCCCACGGGCAACCCGTCGTCGCTCACGCTCCCGTTCAGCGCCGCCGAACCGGGCAGCGTCACCGTCGGAAACCTGGGGACGTCCATTGGACGTCCCCACGTTTCAAATCGGTGTGGCTACCGCCGATTCCAGGCCCGCAGGATCGCGAACGCCGTCAGACCCGCCGTACAACTCGATTTGCTGGGTGTGGATTTCCAGGACCTCATCCAGCGTCAGGAAGACTGGCTCCATGCCTGCGATTATTCAGCGAGCTTCTTGAATGCTTTGCCGTAACGCTTATGCGCGGTGCGCTGCGCCGCCTCGAATTTCTCGCGCCTTGCGGACTGCTCGGCGGGCGCCACGATCAACCGGTGCCCGTCCGTGCTGAGGTCGAGCGGAGTCTCGGTATCGATCTTCAGCAGATCGAGAATCGGCCTGTCGATTACCAGCGCCAGACTGTTTCCGTGTTTCGTAAGCCTCTTGACCATGGTTCCCTCGTATTTCCATTGTACTAACATCCGTTGCCACGCAAGTCGGGGCTGTCAATACGAAACCCTGAGACCGCCCGTGATTGGGAAGGGACAACCGAACAACTAGGGTCAGGTGGGTGCAGACGCTAGTTTCCTCGGGGCTTCTCCAACTTCGTTCAAGGAGGCGGATGCCGGGAAGGATCGATCTGGGGGACGAGGGCGCAACCGTCGACCATACGAGGCAAACCCGGGGCCGTGACCGGGCCCCGCTTCCGCTTGACCGTCTTGCCGATTCCCCCATCACGCTTTGCTTGCTCCAGTGTCGTTGTCCGGCTTGGTGCCCGACCACGACCCGCCTGGTCCTCGCCCTGTGGAACCGCGGTACCGAACCGGCCGAGGACACGGTAGACTGGGTTTGTGCCGCTGTCAGAGCGCATCGTCGTCGATCCCAGGATCCTGGCAGGCAAGCCGGTGGTCCGCGGGACGCGTCTTGCCATCGAGTTCATCCTGGAACTCCTGGCGGCCGGCCAATCTGAGAGCGACATCCTCACCAACTACCCTGGCCTGACGCGAGAGGACATCCTCGCGTGTCTGTCGTACGCCTGCTATCTCGCCCGCGAATACAAGGCGTTCCCGCTTCCAGCGTAGATGCGCCTCCTCGCCGATGAGAACGCCGATCGTAGATGCGCTTCGGGCCGATGGCCACGACGTTCTGTGGGCCCGCATGGATCTTGCCGGAACAAGCGACGTCTCGCTGTTGGATCGGGCGGAGTCCGAAGCGCGCATCGTCTTGACGCTCGACAAGGACTTCTGGCAGGTCGCCGTTCAGCGTCGGAGCCCCTTGGAACGATCCGGGGTCGTTCTGTTCCGAGTTCATCCCGCGACCCCCGAGAGACTCGCGCCGCTCGTGCATGCGTTTGCCGCTGCGGACACCGCGTGGGCCGGCCACATCAGCATCATCGCGGTCGATGGAATTCAGATGGTTGCGGCGCGCAGAAAGTGACGTCCAGCTGGACAACCGGGGCCGTCCACAACGCGTTTCCCGTTTTCCGTTATCGATTCTTGGAATCCAATCAACCACTTGCACCCGAGTAACGACTGCGCACACAGGATTTCCTGTCCCTGGCTTCCATGTGAAGACGATTCCCTACCTGCGAAATCCAAACTTTCCACTTGTTCCGCTTCCCGGGTTGGGTGGCAACGGGGGTACTTCGTTTCCTTCTCCGGGCGCCCCTTTGACTTCCTCTTTCCCAACGGTGGCCTCTTTGCCTTTGCCGCATTGATGACAGTACAGTTAACGCTCCAGATCGCGTGAGCCTCCGTGACCTTTGGAGAGTCCGATTTCCGTTCACAAGGGTTTCGTGTTTATTTTTCGTGAGTCATCTCGAACCATTTCCAGGACTTATCGAAAATCTCTCTCTTCCGGAAAGTCTTGACGCTTGGACCTCCGTGCCACAGTGAGGGTGGGAGGCAAGGATGAGTATGGAGAGGATGAGTACCCAACCGGACCGAAGCGAAAACGAAGCCGCCCGGATCGGCGAGGGACTCGGTCGTACTCGCGCGCACCTCTCCCGTGCGGGACTGATGACACACCGGCTCTTCCAGGCCCAGGAGATTCACGCTTTGGCTCGCCTCGCTGCTTCTACCGGAGACTCGCCACTCTTTGTTTCGATTGGCTCGCTTTGTTTCGGTATGTTTCGATTGGCTCAAGACCAGTATCTCTCATGGATCCATGCATTTAACTACGATTCAAGGCCGTTTTGTTTCGCTAAAAAAATTTCGGGCGGCCCCCTCGTCGCCTCCGCATGAAGAAAACTCGCGACGGGAACCCCTTTGCAGGTGATGGGAGGCAACCGAAGGAAGCTTTCGTCGAATTCGCTGGCTGTCGAAGCGGCCTACGGTCAGGCTCCCTTACGGTCGCGGCTTCAGAAGGAACGACCCGCTGTGGAATTTGACCACATCCGCAGGTCTGGGATAGAATCCAGCGGTAAGATGCTACTTCGCGGGATCCGGTGCATCGTCGCGCTGGCGGTTGTGCTTTTGACGGCGGGAGCGGAACCCGTCGAGTTCAACCGGGACATCCGGCCCATCCTCTCCGACCGCTGCTTCACCTGCCACGGACCCGACAGCAAGAACCGCCTGACCCAGTTGCGCTTCGACACGGAAACGGGCGCCAAACAGGATCTCCACGGGCGGCGCGCGATTGTCGCCGGCGATCCGGCCGCGAGCGAGATGTACCGCCGCATCACCGCGAGCAAGCCCGGACTGCGGATGCCGCCGGCTTCATCCGGACGGCCGTTGACTCCGGCAGAGATCGAGAAGGTCCGAAGCTGGATCGAACAGGGCGCCAAGTGGCAGCAGCACTGGGCGTGGATTCCGGCCCGCCGTCACGCGCTGCCCGATGTGAAGGACGCGGCGTGGCGGCGGAATCCCATCGACGCCTTCGTCCTCCAGCGCCTCGAAAGCAAGGGGCTCACGCATTCGCCCGAAGCCGACCGGGAACGGTTGATCCGGCGCGTGACGCTCGACCTGACCGGCGCGCCGCCGACCCCGGCCGAGGTCGATGCCTTTCTGAGCGACTCGTCGCCGGATGCCTATGAAAAGGTCGTCGATCGCCTGTTGGCGTCTACTCGCTACGGCGAGCGGATGGCCGAACGCTGGCTGGATGGCGCACGCTACGCGGACAGCCACGGCTACCAGACCGACGGTGAGCGGTATATGTGGCGCTGGCGCGACTGGGTGATTGACTCGTTCAATCACAACCAGCCGTTCGATTCGTTCACGGTCGACCAGATCGCCGGGGACCTGATCCCCAACGCGACGCTGGAACAGAAAATTGCCAGCGGCTTCAATCGGAACCACCGCGCCAATGGCGAGGGCGGCATCGTCCCCGAAGAATACCGGATCGAGTATGTGGTCGACCGCGTTGACACAACGGCGACCGTGTGGCAGGGACTGACGTTGGGATGCGCGCGGTGTCACGATCACAAATACGACCCGTTCGCACAGAAAGAGTTCTACCAGCTCTTCGCGTATTTCAACAATGTCCAGGAAAAGGGCCGCGTCCGGAAAGTCGGGAACTCCGAGCCGTCGATTCCCGCCCCCACTCGCGAGCAGCAACCCCTGCTGATCGACCTGGAACGAAAACTGGGCGAGGCCACCAGGAGGTTTGCCGGTTTGGAGCCGGAGTTGGCAACGGCGCAAAGAGCATGGGAACAATCCTTCGGGTCGAAGCAGCTCGACTGGGTGTTTCCACGAGGGCTGGCGGCCCGGTACACGCTTACCGTGGATTCTCCCGACCTGTTGCCCAAGAACAAAGAAGGACAGGCGATCACCACCCAATGGCGCGAGGGCGAAGCTCAACTCGCGCCGGGGCGCAGGCGCCAGGTGGCGAACTTTGATGGAAAGCGCTTCCTCGATTGCGGGGCCGCGGTTCCCTTTGCGCCGGACGACAAGTTCACGTTCTCCGCCTGGATTCACCCGGCGGCTCCGACCGGCGGCATCGTGACGAGCGCGTACGACGTCGGCGAGCGCGACGGTGTGGGCAAGTATCTGCAGGGCGGGGGCCTGTATCTGAAGGACGGCAAGGTGCAGGTGAACCTGGTCTCGCGCTGGCAGGACAATGCCCTCTCCGTGGAGACGGAACAGCCCATTGAACTGAACCGGTGGCATCACGTGCTGGCGACCTACGACGGGTCGCGCATCGGCGATCACGTAAAGATCTATGTCGACGGGCGGGCCGCGAAGGTCACGGTGCCGGTGGACGAACTCACGTCGGCGTTCAAGGGGAAAGAGCGTCTTCGGATCGGCGCGGGAATGGGGCCGGCGCATCGCTTTCGAGGGCTGATCGAGGACGTCCGGATTTACCACGTGGTGCTCACGCCGGAGGAAGCGGCGGTGGTTGCGACGCCCGAGACCATCGCCGAGATCGTCGCGCTTGCGCCCGAAAAACGCAGCCCGGCCCAGGCGGACAAGCTACGGCTGTACTTCCTGGAAGCGCATGCCCCCGCTCACCTCGCTCAGGCGTGGAAGGAACTTTCGGCAATCCGGCAGGAGCACGAGCGCTTTGTCGAAGGTTTGCCGACGGTGATGGTGATGGAAGAGATGGCTACGCCGCGCGAGGCGCGAGTGCTGGTCCGGGGCGCCTATGACCGGCCCGGTCCGGTGGTGACGCCTGGCGTACCGGCGGCGCTCCCGCCGCTGCCTGCCGGCGCTCCGAACAATCGTCTCGGATTGGCCCGGTGGCTGGTGGAGCCGTCGAACCCGCTCACCGCCCGCGTGATCGTGAACCGCTTCTGGGAGGTCTACTTCGGAACAGGCCTGGTCAGGACGACCGAAGACTTCGGCTCGCAGGGCGAGTGGCCGTCGCACCCGGAACTGCTGGACTGGCTGGCCACGGAGTTTGTCCGGACAGGTTGGAACGTCAAGGCCATGCAGCGCCTGATCGTGACCAGCGCGACGTACCGCCAGTCGTCGAAGGTGACGCCGGAACTTCTGCAGCAGGATCCGGAAAACCGGCTGTTGGCGCGCGGGCCCCGATTCCGCCTGACTGCCGAGATGATTCGGGACCAGGCGCTCTACATTGCCGGGCTGATGGTCGACCGTGTGGGCGGGCCTTCCGTAAAGCCCTATCAACCTGACGGGTTGTGGAAGGAATTGCTGAGCAACGACTATCCACAGGACCACGGCGAAAAGCTGTACCGCCGCAGCCTCTACACATACTGGAGGAGAACCGCCCCGCCCCCATCCATGATGACCTTCGACGCAGCGGGCCGCGAGACGTGCGTCGTGCGTCGAAGCCGCACCAATACGCCGCTGCAGGCGCTCGACCTGATGAATGACGTCAGCTTCCTGGAAGCGGCGCGCGCCCTTGGCGAGCGGATGATCAAGGAAGGCGGCAAGCGCCCCGAGGAACGGATCGCGTTCGCATTTCGCCTGGCGACCGCCAGGCGGCCGTCACTCAAGGAGACGGAGGTGCTGGTGAACAGCTTCCGCTTCTACCACGACAAGTTCCTAACCGACCGCAAAGCGGCCATGGAATACCTGAAGCACGGGGAGAAGGCGCGCGACGAGTCGCTGGACGCGAGCGAGGCTGCCGCGTACGCGGCGATTGCCAGCCTGATCCTGAACCTGGACGAGACGGTGACGAAAGGCTAGCGATGGATCCACGGATCGAATCCCGGCTTCTCCTGACACGGCGTCACTTCTTCAGCCGCTCGCGCACCGGCATCGGGATGGCCGCGCTGGCAACCTTGCTTCAGGACGAGGTGCGGGGCGCCGAACGGGGCCTGCCCGGAATTCCGCACTTCCCGCCCAAGGCCAAGCGCGTCATCTATCTATTCATGTCCGGCGCTCCCTCGCAGTTGGACCTGTTCGACTACAAGCCGCAACTCGAAAAACTGCGCGGAACCGAGTTGCCCGGTTCGATTCGGATGGGACAGCGGCTGACGGGCATGACGTCGGCACAGGGAGCGTTTCCGGTGGCGCCGTCCACCATGAAGTTCCAGCAATACGGGAAGTCGGGTGCGTGGCTGAGCGAGAAGTTGCCTCACACGGCGAAGGCTGCCGATGAAATTTGCTTCCTGCGGTCGATGCATACCGAAGCCATCAACCACGACCCGGCGGTGACGTTTTTTCAAACGGGCGCGCAGTTGGCCGGACGCCCAAGCATCGGGTCGTGGGTGTCGTACGGCCTTGGTAGTGAGAACAAGGACCTGCCGGCTTTCGTTGCCATGGTCTCGATCGGGTCGCCGGTGGGCGCGCAACCCCTGGCCGACCGCATGTGGGGCAGCGGCTTTCTGCCCACCCATTTCCAAGGCGTCAAGTTCCGTTCGGGCGCCGATCCGGTGTTGTACCTGTCGAATCCCAAGGGCTTCGGCGCAGACTCGCGACGCCGCTTTCTGGACGACCTGTCGACGCTCAACCAGATGCAGTTCGGCGAATTCGGCGATCCCGAGATCACGGCTCGCATCGCGCAGTACGAGATGGCGTATCGGATGCAGAGTTCGGTGCCTGACCTGACCGACCTGTCCAAGGAACCGGCGAGCGTCGTGGACATGTATGGTCCGGATGCGCGCAAACCCGGGACCTTTGCGGCCAACTGCCTGCTGGCCCGTCGCCTTGCCGAGCGCGGGGTACGCTTCATCCAGTTGTTCCATCGCGGCTGGGATCATCATTTGAAGCTGCCGGAGTTGATTTCGCGGCAGTGCCGCGATACCGATCAGCCCTCGGCGGCATTGATTCAGGACCTGAAGGCGCGCGGCATGCTGGACGATACCGTGGTCGTGTGGGGCGGCGAGTTCGGCCGCACGGTCTACTGCCAGGGCAAGCTCACACCTGAGGAATACGGCCGCGATCATCATCCGCGCTGCTTCACGATGTGGGCGGCCGGCGGAGGAATCAAGGGCGGAGTCACCTGGGGCGAGACCGACGACTTCAGCTACAACGTCGTGAAGGACCCGGTGCAGGTTCACGACCTGAACGCGACGATCCTGCATTGCCTGGGCATCGATCATACGAGGTTGACGTTCAAGTTCCAGGGCCGGCACTTCCGGCTCACGGACGTAGCGGGAAGTGTGATCAAGGGCGTCCTGGCATAAGCTCTCCAAGTGGCGCCGGTCTCCGACCAGGTCTCCGACCGGCGCCTGACCTACTGGAATGCTTCAATCACCTTCCGCCAGGCTGTCACGCTGACTTGCGTCCGCTTCTCCATGAAAGGCTGGTCCGGGATCATCGGCGGAAAGCGCTCCGCCGGTTCGCGATAGATGCTGTTTCGCAGATCCAGGACAGCCGCGACGTAGGCATCCAGCGCGGCCCGTTGTTCGGTCACGCGGCGGCGGGCCGGTTCGCGCTGCCCGGCGGCGAGCATCTGGTGAACCTCGCTCTGGAAGGCCGTCTCGTCGCGTAGCGCGGCAGCGAGCTTACCGATGCGAGCACGGCGTTCGAAAACCTGCCATCGCCAGTGATTCCGCACCTGGGGACCGAGCGTGCCCGCCGCGGCGGCGGCGAGCCGATCGACTTCGGAGGCGGCCGCGCCCGGTTGAATGAACTTCAAATCCCACCAGGCGCCCATCGGATTCGTCCACGATCCTTCCATCGACGCAATCATCCGGAGGAATTCAGCCGTCATCCGCGAATCGAAAAACCAGTTGGCGTAGTCGCGCGCCGCGGATTCACCCGTGGAGTCCGGGTTCCAGCCGAGGCGGGCGACGAGGGCCTTGTTGAAATCGTCGTAGATGCCTTCGCTGTAGGCCATGAATCCCTGGCTGCGGTTACGATGCATCTCGGCCATTAGCTTCGGCAGGCGCACCGCGAAGGGATTCGCCCCCATCGTGCCCCATGCGCCGATTTCAGTGATCTCGACGAAGTTCAGGATCTCGGTGTTCACGGCGTTGAAACGATCGGCCGGGTGGCGATCATCCTTCCAGATCCCCGCCAGCCACGCCGGGCGGCGTTGGTTATAGAAGTCGGAGATGATCTTCGCTTCCTCATCCTTGCAGTGCCAGTCCGTGATGTAGACCTGGCTCGCGGGATGATAACGGCGAATCACTCCGGCGACGTCTTCGGTCAGCTTCAGGAAGGTCGAGATCCACGGCTTGCAGCGCTCGTCGTTGCAGCCGCCGGTATCGTAGGGGAAGATGAGGGCGCGGCTCAACCGGACGCCGGCTTCAGAGAGTTCGCGGAACAGGTTCGCCTTGTTGCGCAACACCAACTCGCGGCCGCCTTTGGTGGACGGGCAGACCATCGCCGCCTTGAAAGGACCGTCCGGCGCACCGGCGAGAATGTCCGGGGTCGCCTGGCCTCGGAAGACTTCGTTGGCGCACAGCACATAGCCGGTTTCCAGGCCCAGTTTCTGCGCGGCGGCTAACACGGCCTTCTCTTTTTCCCACTTGCGGCGGACCTCCGCGTTGTCTGCCTTGGCATTGAACGGGTCGTTGTATTTCGCTTCCTCCAGCCACACGGAGATGCCGTTGATGCCCCACAGCGCCATGTCCTCGACGATCGAGATCGTGGCTTCGGCCGGCTCCATCTCGTAGAAGTTGTCGCAATGAATGGCGAGGTAGAGCATGCGGACCGGCATCACGGGCCGGTCGACGCCTTCGGGAGGATTCGCGGTCATGGTCCCCGGTGCGTACCGGGCGGTCCGAAGCAGTTTGCCGACTGCGTAGACGAACCCTCGCGGCTGATTGGCCACCAGGAAGAGATCAGCGTTCCCGCGGCCGATCCAGAATCCCTCGTCGCCGAGATCGCGGGCACCGGGAGGATGGAGGCCGGTCTGCCGCAGAAGAGCGCTGCCCGGCTGCGTGAAATGGATGAGCGCTCCGGCCGGGCGGTTTGCAATGTCGATGCGTGCGCCGGTCTTCGATTCAATCCGGCTTTGCAGCAGGCGAGCCGCTTCTCGCGCGATGGGCGATTCGACATGGATCGCCGCGTGAGGTGTGCCGTTGGTGACGATCTGGATCTGGCCTTGCGCTTTCGCCGCAAGCAGCAAGGCGGCGAGCAAAGGACAGACGACACTTGCCCGCTTCCTTCCGGTCGCGGCTCTGTTCCGGTGACCGGCAAGAATGATATGGTTCACATCAAAGGATACTCCCCGCCCTTTCGGGAAGCACCCGGTGAGCCTACTTCAGCGCGACCTCAATCCCGCGAAGCACGGGCCACGCGCCCCCGTCGCGCGAACGGAAGACCGCTCGGTATTGGAGCCACCTATGATCGGGGGACGCAGAAGGCAGCGACGCCGATGCTCCGGACCCGCGAACACAGCCAGACCACTTCGCCGTGGTGAGCGCCTCTTTGGTAGCGGCGCTCCGCGCCTCGAAGTCGAGCCGCGCTCCATGAGGTTCGTCGGCCTTCCAGGCGATGGACGCGGCCGTCTTGCCGGGAGGCACTTCGACGGGCGGCGAAACGTACTCTTCTTCCAGCTTGCGCGTGTAGAGGTTTCCGGCGTCGACCATCTGTGAGAAGTGCGGGCCGAAGGTCGGCAACTCCGTCTTGCGGTCCTTGTTGAAGCCGGCGGGCCCGTTCCAGTAGATGTACGTATTGATGGTGTGATTGCCGTCTTTGATGTGGTTGTGGATGATGATGTCCGTGTAGCCGTCCTGATTCAGGTCCAGCGCCTGAACGCCCGCGGAAGACTCCGCCGGGAGGTCGGTTCGCCGCGCGTCGCCATACTTGCCGTCCTTGTTGCCCCAGAAGATGAACATGGGCACCGAACGCGTGGAGTCAGACATGTAATTGGAGCAGGCGAAATCGAGGTGGCCGTCGCGATTGTAGTCCGCCACGGCGCATTCGAGCGACTGGTACGCTTCCATCTCGAGCACGTTGTCGAATGACGGCGTCCCTTCCTTCGTGCCCCAGTAGATGCGCGTCTTGGCATTTCGCGTCTTGGTCTCGGGTACGAACTCGCCCGGGAAAAGGAAGTCGAGATAGCCGTCGTTGTTCAGGTCGGCCAGCTTCACGTTTCCGGCGGTGACTTTGCGGCTCCAACTGCGGGACTCGGCGAAATCCTGGCTGTTGCCCCAGAAGATCTGTACCGTGTCGAAGTAGCCGTCGGTGAAGATCAGATCGAGATGCCCGTCGCGGTTCAGGTCGGCAATGGAAATCGACAGCGACGTTTTGGGCTTCAGCGGAAGGACCACCTTCCGCTGGTCGGAGAAGCCGTCCGCGGATCCCCAGAAGATGGTACCGACCGAAGTCACGCGGCCGCGGGATCCGACAAACGCCAGGTCGAGATAGCCGTCTCCATTCAGGTCGGCGGTGCTACTGGCGATCGCGCGGCCGGTCGACAGGGTCTGACGGCGCGCCGTTGAGTATCCGTCCTTGGCGCCCCAATACAGATAAGAACCCTGGACGTAGGAGTTCGCTACCACGATATCGGGAAAGCCGTCCTGATTGTAGTCGGCCACCGTTGTGTCATAGGCGCCGGCGGTGGGCAGTTTCGTCATCAAGGCCGGCGAATAGTGGTGGTGCGGGTTGCCCCAGAAGATGGTCGAGTTGACGCGGCCGTCGACGGCTCCGCTGTACTGATTGACCAGCAAAACGTCTTGCCGTCCGTCGCCATTCAAGTCGGAGACGTTGACGTCGGCGGCTCCGAACGACTGCAGGTCGCTGCGGACGTAAGAGGCGAAGCCTCGAGGCCCGCCCCAGTAGATCGTGGACGCCACGTCGTGGGTCCCTTCGCCTCGTGAATTGGAGAAGACAAGGTCGAGGTATCCGTCCTGGTTGAAATCGCCGGCCGCGACTCCGCTCGCGGATGAGGTTGGTAGTTCCGTGCGTCTCGCGGCCGAAAAACGCCCTCCCGCGCCCCAATACACGAAACTGGAGCCTTCGCCGTTGGCGAGTGCGATGTCGCTGGAACCGTCGCGATTGAAGTCGGCCACCCAGGCTCCCCGGGCGTGGCGTGCCGCGAGACGAAGGGGTTCTTTCACGTTCAGTCCGTCAGTCCCGCCGAGAAAGATATGCGCGGAGTCTTCGGCGGAGACGGCATCGGACTCGTCGATGCGAATCGATTCCGATTTTCCCGAGACCGTGACCACCAGATCCTGGAAGCCGTCCCCATTCACGTCCGCGGCGCGGAGGCTGTTGGGCGCAGGCAGTTTCAGGGTCGCGGAGGGTTCGGGACGAGGTCCCCCTTTTCCACCGGCGAAGAGGAGGACACGATCCTTGCCGGGGCGGCTGTCGGCAAACGCCAAATCGGGGAAGCCATCCTTGTTGAAATCGCCGAAGGTCAGATCCTGCGCGCCGCCGCTGGCCAACTTGGATACGCGCTCGGGCACGAATCCCGTTGCGCTGCCCCAGTACACGAACGCGTCGTCCGGCGTGGGGGGCGAGATCTCATCGGAGCCGCGCTCGACGCCCTGATTTGCGAAAACCAGTTCCGGGTAGCCATCCTGGTTGAGGTCGACGGCGACAACGCCGGCCGCCCAATTGGTGGGCAGTTCGGTCTTCCTGCCCGCGGCGTAGCCGGTGGCCGAGCCCCAGTACACAAAGGCCGTGCGAATACCCGGGTAGTTGTGGATGTAGTTGCAGAAAACGATATCCGGATAGCCGTCCTTGTTCAGGTCGGCGATGGCGCTGCGGCCTCCGCCGAAGGTCGGAAGACGGGTGAGCGTGTTTGGGCGGTCCAGAAGCTTGAGCAACACTCCCGCCAGGGGGCGGTCGCGCCACAACTCGGGCAACAGGCTCTCAAAGCCGTGGCCGGTGTTCCAGTAGATGAACGCGTCCACGGTCTCCATCACATCGTGGTCGTTGCTGATCAGGACGTCGAGATAGCCGTCTTTGTTCAGGTCCCAGTGGTTGACCACCTGCACTTCGCCGGAGCGCGAGACGTACAGGTTCGCGCCGGAGTTGCCCGGAGTGCCGCGCCGGAAGTCTTCGAACGATGCATGGCGAATCGAAGAAGATCCGCCGTCGGAGAGAGCCGCGGCGGCGGCCACCGCGCCTAGCAGAATGACTCGTTTCATCGGTCCCTCACTTCGTGAAGCCATACGCCACCAACAGGTCGACGATCTTTTGTTTCTTGTCCCGCGGGGAGATGTCCGGCTGGCGGCTAATCGCATGGGCTTCGTGCTCAAAGGCCCTCATCTTCGCCGCCCGCTCCGTCAGTGGCTCCAGGCACGACGGCGGGACGCGGATGACGCCTTCCGCGCTGCCGTGAATCACGTCACCGGGGCGAACCACGATCCCACCGACCTCGACCGGCTGGTTGATGCTTCGAATCCGCAATGCGCAGTGATGAATCACCCGGCCTTTTGCAAAGGCGTGAAACGGGATGGTCATGAAGCCGGCCACGTCGCGGAGGCCGCCGTCGGTGACGACGCCGGCGCAGCCCACGGAGTACAGGCTCTTGGCCATTCCGTCGCCGAGAATGCACTCGTGGTCGGGACGCGAACCGACAGCCTTGACCACCCATACGGCAGGCTCCTTCATTTCGCGCATCTGCTCGACCTGCTCGTAGTAGGGTTCCATCTGCCACTCGCCGCCGGGCGAACTGGAATCCATCTCGCAGGTGACGGCAACCCCGACGAGGGGACCGATCGACGGAGTCTGGCATGCGATCGAACCCCCCATATAGATCTCGTGGGCCGGAGTGGGGTCGATGTAACCGATCGTGTTGGCGAGCAGCGCGGAGTCGAACTCAATGAGTTGGCGTAACAGGGTAGTGAGTGACATTCTCGGATAAGCCCTAGCATAATGCACCTCACCCGTATCGTGTTCGGCGAGTAGCCCACCGCCGGAGCAAGATTGCTACTCTGAAGGTCATGCAGTTCGAAGAGTTCCGGGAGTTCATGCTGCAGAGCGCCGCTCAGCATGATGCCAGGATTGCTCAGATTGAGGAGTCCTTGAACCGCATCACGAACACGGTGGGGCGGCTTGTCGACAACCAGGTCTACCTGCAGGAGAAGTTTGATGCGACACAGGAACAGATCCGCGAGACCCAGCAACAACTGCGGGAACTCGCCGGTCTCGTGATCCACCATGTTTCCGATCCCAAAGCACACAAGACTTGACGTGCCCACAAGACATCGTTTCACCTCAGCCTTGATCCCGGTTGCCCTGGCGGTATTCGGGCGCTTCGATCCTCTTGCTGCTTGGCGCGCGGCCACGCTTGCGCCCGAAGGCCGCCTTGCGTTATCAGAGTAGGGATCGCCCTAAACCAGGCAGTTCACTTTATCCCGAGGCATCCAACCTATGAGCAAGCGAACCTCGATCGGCTCCTGGGCCTTTACCATCGGCCCCTACGCGAGCAACCCTATCGATTTCCAGACCGTCTGCACGAAGCTGAAGGCCCTCGGCTTTGACGGCGTCGAACTCGGCGCGTTCCCGCCACACCCGAATCCGGGGAACCCGAACGGTCCGGACGACTCGTGGCCCGGGGCCCTTCCGGAGAAGGCGCAACGTCAGGAACTGGTCGCCCGCATGAAGGAGTGGGGCCTGACCTTCTCCGGCATCGCCGCCAACCTGTGGGGCGAAAAGCTGATCAATACGGAGGACCAGACCAAGTACATTGCCGAATTCCGTAAGAACTCGGAGTTCTGCCACGATGTGGGCATTCAGGGCATTCGGGTCGACTGCGTCCAGCCGCCTACGATCCTGCGCGAGATCGACTACGCCACGGCCATGGCGCGAGTGGTCAAGACGTGGAAGGTCTGCTGCGATATTGCGGCGGAGCGCGGTCAATACGTCACCTGGGAAGTGGAACCCGGTTTCGCGTTCAACAAGCCGAGCGATGCCGTGCGCATCCACGATGCCGTAAGCAAGGACAACTTTGGCATCCAGTACGACACCTGCCACGGCCAGATGGTCGCCGTCGTCGGCGCCCGGCACGAAGGCGGGAAGGAGACCTTTCCGAGCCAAGTGGAGTACATCCGGATGCTGTCCGGCCGGATCAACCACGTCCACTTCATCGACTCCGACAATACGTGCCACAAGGACGCGAACGGCAACGATGAGACCTCCAGCCATCCACCGTTCGGCCAGGGTGTCCTGAACTTTGATGAGATCGTTCCCGAGTTAGTGAAGGCCGCGCGATGCCCGCACGACTGGTGGACCATCGATCTGTGCTTCTGGCCGGACGCATGGACCGCGACCGAAACCTGTAAGAAAGCGCTGGACGGCCTGGTGGCCAAGTACGGAGCCTAGTCGAGGAGGACATCATGGCGAAAGAGCTTCGTGTCGGAATGATCGGCTACGGTTTCATGGGCCGGGCTCACTCGAACGCGTACAAGCGGCTCAACGATTTCTTTCCGGTCGAACACCGGCCTGTACTCAAGGCGGTCTGCGCCAGGAATGCCGGGAAGGCGAAATCGTTCGCCGAGGTGTGGGGCTACGAACGCGTCGAGACCGATTGGAAAAAACTGGTCGCGGCCGATGACATCGACCTGATCGATATCGGCTCGCCCAACAACACCCACTGCGAGATCGCCATCGCCGCGGCGAAGGCCGGCAAGATGGTGGTCTGCGAAAAGCCTCTGGCCATGACGGTCGCCGAAGCCGAGAAGATGGTGAAGGCCATCGAGAAGGCCGGCGTTCCGAACATGGTGTGGTTCAACTACCGGCGGGTGCCGGCCATCGCGCTGGCCAAACAGATCGTCGACGAAGGCCGCATCGGAAGGTCGTTCCACTACCGGGCAACGTATCTGCAGGACTGGACGATTGCCGAGGACATTCCCCAGGGCGGAGCGGGGCTTTGGCGCCTGGATGCCGACGTCGCCGGCTCCGGAGTCACCGGCGACCTGCTCGCCCACTCCATCGACACCGCCATGTGGTTGAATGGCCCGATCGCGCGAGTCGTCGCCCAGACGAAGACGTTCATCAAGGAGCGCATGCACGCCGTGACCGGCAAGAAGCAACCGGTGAAGATCGATGACGCGTGCATGTTCCTGGCCGAATTCGAGAACGGATCGATGGGAACGTTCGAGTCCACGCGTTACGCACGCGGGCGCAAGAACTTCAACACGTTCGAACTGAATGGCGCCGAGGGCAGCGTCTACTTCGATCTCGAAGAACCGGAATACCTGCAGTTCTTCGAGTACAAACAACTGCAGTCCGGCAAGAAGACCGAATCGCACCTGACCGGCTGGCGGAAGATTCACACCACCAACTCGGAGCATCCGTACATGAAGCACTATTGGGTGCCGGGCACCTGCATCGGGTACGAGCATACGTTTTTGAACGCCCTGGCCGATTTCGTGATGGGCATCGAATCCGGGAAACCCACGCAGCCGGACTTCCGCAACGCGCTTCAAACGCAGAAGGTTTGCGACGCGGTTTTGAAGTCCGCGGCAACGGGCAAATGGGTACGGACCAACGTAAAACTGTAGAAGTCGACTGACAAAACATTTTCGTCGGTTCGCGTGTGGCCTATAATGCAGCCATGCGAACTGCGCTCGTGACGGTCGCGCTGTTCGTGTTTCTTCATGGGTGCGGCGGCGACCGTCGCGCTTCGGCCCCTACCGACCGTGCCTGTTTCCGGCTGACGTTCGGAGTGAAAGACGCGGAGCCGGCTGACTGGTCGGGCTCCGTGGAAACCCCGCAAGGCCGCGTTGCGGCGCTATCGCCGTGGCGCTTCGACAAGGACGACCGGATGCTGCCGGAGGGAAATGCCTGGTCGTGCGCCACACGCATGTCCGCGGAGCTTGACCCGCAATACTGGTGGCTGGGCGCCAAACACACCGTGCCAACGGGCAAGGAGAAGCCCAAGCCGTCGCTGATCCCCAACGGACTCTACATCACGGTGGAAGGCGCGGCCGAGGTGAGGGTGAAAACACGGCAAGGCGCCTTCAACTTTCGTACCGCCGACCTGAGGTACGGAGAGGCCGCCGGGGCGCTCTTGGGCCGCGTGCGAATCGAGAGAGTGCCAGTCGCTCACAACCTGACCGCCGGGGACGACGCTCAGGACGACTACCCCACGCTGGCGTTTGATTCCGACTCGAACATCTGGGTCGCCTGGATCCGCTACCGGGGTGAGAAGGAGCAACTGGTGGTCGCGCGGTTTCCCGAGGGGACGCCTGGCGTGATCGCGGAAGGAGAATTCTTCCGGCCGGTTTTGATTGCTGGACCGGGCGGCAGGCTCTTCGTCGCCGTGTCCGTCCGCGCGGAGAATACCTGGAAGATTGCGGTTTCCACGAAATCGGGGACACAGTGGAGCCCACTCGAGTTCATCACCGCGGGCGGTCCCGACCTGGCGCCCAAGGGTGTGTTGGACAGCAAGGGCCGCCTGTGGATCGTCTGGCAAGGATTCCGCGAAGGGCGCTCGCACGTGCTGGGCCGCGTCCAGGACGCCGGGTCGTGGCGGCCGGAGTTCCGCGTGAGCGACAATCGCGCCAACGCATGGGAACCCGCAATCGCCGCGGGCGGCGCCGGGCGGATTCATTTCGCCTGGGATGCCTACGATGCCGGCAACTACGATATCTACTATCGCCGCTTCGATGGGGAGAATCTGCGCGCGGCCGAAGCGATCACCCGGTCGCCCCGATTCGAAGCGCACGCCGCCGTGGCGGAGGATCGCTTTGGCCGCGCCTGGCTCGCCTGGGACGAAGCCGGAGCCAACTGGGGCAAGGATACCGGTTTTCTACTGAAATCGGGGACGGGCGAGGGACTGTACGAACAACGCGAGGTCCGGGCGGTCGTGCTTACGGAGTCGCGCAGGCTCGCCGCGCCGCCGCTGGTGCGGTGGTTGACGGGTGGCGGAAAGGAGTTTCTCGAACAGCCGCAACTGATCGCCGACTCGAACGGGAATGTCTGGTGCCTGGTCCGGAGGCGGGCGACCAAGATGCATGAAGTCTGGAGCCAGGCCCTCCAGCGCAACCGGCTCCAGCAATACTCGTTCTGGGAGTATGGGCTGTACCGGTTCGCCGGTTCGGTCGCCAGCCCCATTCCCTTGCCGTTTTCCTGGGGACGCAACGATCTTCGCGCGGCTATGGCCGCCGCCCCTGCAGGCCGCGTGGCCCTGGCCTGGGCCGCCGACGGGCGCAGCTTCGCCAAGCCCTATCCGTTCATGAAGAACGAAGTGTTTGTCTCCGATATTCCAGGGGTGCCCTACGGGGAGCCGGCCTTGCAGTCCACCGCCGAGAAAAACGAACCATCTACTCCGATTCATCCCGAGGAAGACCGCGATGTTGCCCGTTTGCGTGCCGAGCGCATCGGCGTGGCCGGGAAAACCTATCGCGTCCTTCGAGGCGATATGCATCGCCACACCGACCTGAGTTTCGACGGCGACCTCGACGGTTCCCTCTGGGACTTCTATCGCTACTCGATCGATGCCGCCAATTTCGACTACTCCGCTCTCACCGACCACAACGCCGGGGACGACAACGAGTACCTGTGGTGGCTGATTCAGAAATCGAACGACCTTTTCTTCTACCCGGACCGCTTTACGCCGCTCTATGCGTACGAGCGCAGCCTGCGCTTCCCGAACGGCCACCGCAACCTGGTGTGGGCTCGCCGCGGCGTTCGAACGTTGGCTCGCAGCGCCGAAGAGGAGGCCGGCAAGGAGGGGGCGAAGCGGCTTTACGACTACCTTCGGTCGACCGGGGGCCTGGCAATGTCGCACACTTCGGCGAC
>CAZGUX010000220.1:0-7262 GCA_964529305.1 uncultured Solibacteraceae bacterium
CGGAGCCACGCGGTGATAGATCTGCCCGTTTTCCGACTCGGAGAGCGGTTGGGCCCGGTACATCGACAGCGCGATCTTCTCGGAGAAGAAGTAGCTGACGAAATTCATCGCCACGGCCATCAGCAAACCCATATAGAGGCCGCTGCGGCCGCCGATGGCCTGTCCGCCCAGGAGGAGCAGGCCGCTCAGCAGTCCTAGCAAGAGAACGGTCTTCAGATTGTTGATCGTTGTCATGGCTGAACCTATTCTATCGTCTGTCAGATGAGACGAATCCCGGCCGAGCCGGGATTCCCTCGTTATCCCACCAGTTGCCCGGCGGCAACCCGCTCGAACTTCAGGCCTTTGGCCGCAGGGTCCACATCGGCGCGGACCGTGTCGCCCGAGTGCAATTCGCTGTTGAGCAACTGCAGGGCGATCGGATCCTGGATCAGCCGCTGGATGGTCCGCTTCATGGGCCGGGCCCCATATTGCGGATCGTAGCCTTCCTGCACCACGAAATCCTTGGCGGCCTGTGTCAGTTCGAGCCTCACGCCGCGTTCGGCCAACAGCGCCGACACTCTCTTCAACTGGAGGTCGATGATCGATCCCAGATGGGCCCGCGTAAGCGAGTTGAACACGATGATGTCGTCAATCCGGTTCAGGAACTCCGGCCGGAAGGTCTGCCGTAGGGCATCCAGCAACCGCTTTTTCACATCCTCATTCGAGCCGGCGTGCTTCGTGTGCACCGAGAAGCCGATCGGCGACATGTCGTGGATCGCACTCGAGCCGACGTTCGACGTCATGATGATCACCGCGCTCTTGAAGCTTACGGTCCGCCCTTGACCATCCGTCAGACGGCCGTCGTCGAGCACCTGCAGCATCGCGTTGAAAACATCCGGATGAGCCTTCTCGACCTCGTCAAACAAGACCACCGAATACGGCCGACGCCGCAGGTGCTCGGTCAGTTGGCCGCCCTCTTCGTAACCAACGTATCCGGGCGGCGCGCCGATCATGCGGGCAACTGCGTGTTTCTCCATGTACTCGGACATGTCGATCCGGACCATGGCCTTCTCGTCGTCGAATAGGAATTCGGCCAGCGCACGCGCCAATTCGGTCTTCCCGACGCCGGTCGGCCCCAGGAAAAGGAAGCTGCCGATGGGCCGGTTCGGGTCGGCCAGACCGGCGCGGCTCCGGCGAATGGCGTTCGAGACGAGCTTGACGGCCTCGTCCTGCCCCACCACCCGCTCGTGCATCCGATCTTCCATGTGGACCAGCTTTTGCATTTCGCCTTCCAGCATGCGCGACACCGGGATTCCGGTCCATTTGGCGACGATCCGGGCGATGTCTTCTTCGTTCACTTCCTCGTTCAACAGTGGGGAGCCCTGCTTGATCGCCTCCAATTCCCGGTTAGCCTGATCCAGGTCTTTCTCGAGTTGGGCCATGCGGCCGTACTTGATCTGGGCGGCTTTTTCCCACTCGCCCTGCCGAGTGGCTTTTTCTTCTTCCTGGCGGAGCTTTTCCTGCTCTTCCTTGAGCACCTGGACGGCGGTAATGGCTGACTTTTCGCGGTTCCACCGGTCTCGCAGGCCGGCCGACTCACCGCGTACCCGCTCCAATTCGTTCTCGATCGCGCGCAGGCGCTCTCTGGAGGCTGCGTCGTTCTCGCGAACCAGCGCCTGCCTCTCGATTTCCAGGTGCGTGATCTTGCGTTCGACCTGGTCGATTTCAATGGGCACCGAGCCAATTTGAATGCGCAACGCCGAACCGGCCTCGTCAATCAGGTCGATGGCCTTGTCGGGCAGGAAGCGCTCGGTGATATAGCGGTTCGACAACAGGGCCGCCGCCACGATGGCCGAGTCCTTGATGCGGATTCCGTGGTGGATCTCGAAGCGCTCCTTGAGTCCGCGCAGAATGGCAATGGTATCGTCCACGGTCGGCTCGCCCACCAGGACCGTCTGGAATCGGCGCGCGAGGGCCGCGTCTTTTTCAACATGCTTCTTGTATTCGTTGAGGGTGGTGGCGCCGACGCAGTGAAGCTCGCCCCGGGCCAGCGCGGGCTTTAGCATGTTGGCCGCGTCAATCGCGCCCTCGGCCCCTCCGGCGCCGACCAGAGTGTGCAACTCGTCGATAAAGCAGATGATCTCGCCGTTCGACTCCCTGATCTCGCGCAGCACGGCCTTCAGCCGGTCTTCAAACTCGCCTCGGAACTTCGTGCCGGCAACCATCCCGCCCAAATCCAGAGCCACCAACTTCCGGTTCCGTAGCTGCTCCGGCACGTCGCCTTTGACGATCCTCTGGGCCAAGCCCTCGACAATGGCGGTCTTGCCAACTCCGGGCTCCCCGATCAGCACCGGGTTGTTTTTGGTGCGGCGGCTCAACACCTGCATCACGCGCCGGATCTCGTCGTCCCGGCCGATGACCGGGTCCAGCTTGCCTTTTCGAGCGCTATCGGTCAGGTCGACCGAGTAACGCTCCAGCGCCTGGTATTTGGATTCGGGGTTCTGGTCCGTGACCCGTTGGGTTCCCCGAACCGAGACCAGGGCGTTCAGGATGGCGTCATGGGTGGCTCCGGCCCGGTTGAGCAGGTTGCCGGCCCCATCGTGCTTCAAGTTCGACAACGCCAGCAGCAGGTGCTCGGTGGAGACGAACTCGTCCTTGAAGCGTTCCGCTTCCTTGAAAGCCGCTTCCAAAACCTCGTTCAGCGAGGGCGAGATGTACATTCCAGGCTGAGCGCCGCCGATTCGGGGAATCCCTTCCAGAATCCTGCGGGATTCCTGTTTGATGAGATCCGGATGGACCCCGCTCTTCTCCAGCACCGGCCGTACGATTCCTTCCTGCTCTTCGGCGAGGGCCAGAAGAAGGTGAATGGGATGGACCGCCTGGTGCTGCCCCTGTGACGCCAGCGACTGCGCTTGCTGGATCGCCTCCTGAGCCTTTTGTGTCAACCTGTCAAACCGAATCATAAACCCTCCCCCCTCATCAGAACGGCCGGCGAGGGAATCCCCGCCGGCCTTTTTCTTTGAGTCGCCACCAGTTATCAGATGCCCGTCAACAGCCGGGCGTTGCCGCCGTTGTGAGCGAAGCCGGCAGATCGGTCAGCCCTTGACCTGGACCTTTACCTGTCGCGGCTTGGCGGCTTCCTTCTTGGGCAAAGTCACGGTCAGAACGCCGTTTTTGTAGTCAGCCGACACTTTGTCCGCTTCCACCGTAGGCGGAACCGCAAAGCTGCGCATGAACGTGCCGAAACTCCGCTCGATTCGATGGTAGCCCTTGGACTTTTCCTCCTTCTCGAACCGGCGCTCCCCTTTCAATGTCAAGGTCTCGTTTTCGACTCGAACTTCGATGTCTTCAAGCTTGACGTCGGGCAGGTCCGCCTTGAGAACCAGAGCCTCTTCGGTCTCGGCGATGTCGACAGCCGGGGACCAAGGCCGGGCGGTTTGGGGTTGATTCAGAAGAGAGGAGACGACATCCTCAAACGCTTTGATGCTGGAAAACGGGTCGTAGTGGATCAGTGACATAGCTTCATGTACCTCCAGTCACGATCATAAAATATGAGCGTCTAATTGTCAAGAGAAATTCGTGTCTGGGGCTAATGATGGGCACCCTGTGGTACCAAAGATATGATCGTATCCTCATCAGTGAGTTACGAGGAATCCTCGGCCGTTCTCGCTAGCGGGAGTTGATCATGAACGTAGCGACATGTTCGAGAAACGGTCGAAGGATGGCAACTGCCCTGTCCGGAAGGTTAGACTCCTGGAAAGCCCGCTCCATCAGGAGCATCCAGCGGTCTCGCGCACACTGGTCGATCCGAAACGGGTGGTGCCTCATGCGCAATCGCGGGTGACCCCGCGATTCCAGATACCGGGGAGGTCCCCCGAAGCGGAAGATCAGGAAATCGCACAAGCGTTCCTCCGCCCCGGCCAAGTCGTGTTCAGGGTACATCGGGCCGAGGATTTCGTCGCCGGGAATCTGGCGATAGAACGCCGAGATCAGGTTTCGAAATCCTTCTTCGCCGACCAGCGCAAACACTTCGTCTTCGTGAAGGGGTGCCATGGACATGACTATTTCATCCTACCGAGCCGGCGGCGCGGCAATCAGGGAATGACCGGGCGGGGCGCCCGCGCGGACAGTTTGGCGCGCTCGAGCGCGCTGAGGCCCTCTTCCGAGGGTTCAAGATGGGTGGCTCCGGCCCTGACCGCGCCGCCGAGATGGTCGCCCCACCAGGGAATCCGCGACTCTTCGAGAAGATGGCGCAGTCTCTCCGCTTCGCGATCGGGGTGCTCGGCTTCGTCACCGCCCAGAACGACCACGTATTGGCCCTGCTCCCATTCGCAGGCCGCGCTTTCCGAA
This sequence comes from uncultured Solibacteraceae bacterium, assembly GCA_964529305.1. Classification (GTDB taxonomy): domain Bacteria; phylum Acidobacteriota; class Terriglobia; order Bryobacterales; family Bryobacteraceae; genus CAZGUX01. The sequence goes on from CAZGUX010000220.1 coordinate 4,330, forward strand.
TTGATGGCGTCCTTCAGGGTTCTGGCCAAAGAAGAGATGAGGTGCCGGATCGCGTCACGCCCAACCTGGCGGGGTAGTTCCGCGAGGCCGTCCAACTCGAACCACAGCAACCCGTACCGTGCCTGGGAATCCCGATGGTGAGCGGCCGGGCGAACCGTCGTGAATACCTCCATGGCTCCCACAAGTTCCCCTTCCGGCCCCACCAGGGGGACCGCGCGGACCCGGACGGGCAGGCGATGGCCTTGACGATGACGCAAGTATAGGATCTTCTGCCGGCATTGCCGGTCCACCATGGTCCCGGCCAGCGGACAACCGCTCTTGCACAGAATGGTGCCGTGTTCGTCGCAATGCACCAGGAGGTCCCCATCCATACAGAACCGGCCGAGCACCTGATGACGCAGGAATCCGCTGATGCGCTCCGCGGACCGGTTCCAGTAGTTGATGCGGCGCTCGAGATCCACGAAGTAGACGCCTTCCTGGACGTGCTCCAGGTCTTCGCGGATGGCCGGGCCGTCATGAATGGACTCGGCGGCCCAGAGCGGATCGCGCAGAATCGGAAACGGCGGTGAGGCGGCGGCCATAACGAGCAAGACGTCCCTACCTCACCTTATCGGCAATCCGTTCGGCGACTCGACCGGCAGTTGAGTGGGCGACGGACTCCGCCCTGGCGTCGCGCCCGCCGCTGAAAAGCCGCCTTCCGAGTGAGTTATCCTGAAACCCCTTTTCAAAAACGCCGGCCGCCCACGGACCGGACTGCGCTTTCCCCGGTTTGAAGCCAGACCTTTTCGTTGGTATACTGTGCTTCATGCGCTCAAGTTGAAACTGATCCGTAGTCTTTGCGTCAGGCGCTTTACGGGCTTTGACCAAAAGCTCGAGAGCCTGGCATCAGAAAAACGACGGAGGAGTTTTCAAACATTCATGAAGAGATTTGTTTCAAAAGGACTCTTGCTCTTCGCTGGATTAGCGGCGCTACCGGCTACGGTCTCGAAAGCCGAGCGCGTGTGCCAGGCTCTCGATCCGAGAGTGGACAGCCTGCGTAGGTTCTTTGAAAAAAGCCAGTCCCCCGCGCACCAATATTCTGAGCAATTTCTGTGGATCGCCGATCAATACAACCTCGATTGGCGTCTCTTGCCCAGTATCTCGTTTGTCGAAACCGGGGGCGGCAAAGAGGCCCGCAACAATAACCTCTTCGGCTGGAAGAATGGGCAGGCAGGGTTCCCCACAGTCACAGCCGGTATGCGCACCGTGGCCCAAACCCTTGCCCACTCAAAGCTTTACCGGGGAAAGAACCTTGATATGCAGCTGACCATCTACAACGGTTACTCACATTACGCCGGCGTTGTCAGATCGGTCATGAAACAGATCCACCCCACCGAGCAGGTGCGGACCTATCACTCTGCGGCGCCCTTTATTCGAGCATCCGTACACTAAAGTAAAGACCGCCAAAAACAAGCACCGCGATGATCCCCGCGGTGATCCAGCGGACCAGGACTTCAGTGGTCGTCGTGCTGGCCTTCTGGTCCTGTTTCATCTGATCGGAAAGGCTGTCAAACATGGACACACCCCCTCTTGCTGTTCGATGATCCAACCCAAGAGCCACGCGCCGTTGCCGGCTAGCAGTAGTGTAGATCAGCTTGCCCCAACTGTACAGGGAAACCGAGGCGAAACCACAAACGCCGACACATGGGAGCCGGAACTCCAGCGCCGCCGCGGGAAAGCCTGTGCTCGGTTCAGGACTAGAATCGACGGCGAAGCGCCGCCACCACCAGGGCGCCTCCGATAAGGAGGAGCGTTCCCGGCTCTGGCACCGGGCCGGGCGTGCCGCCCGTGACGTCCAAGCGCAGGGTGCCCCAATAGTCATTGGCGCCATCGGGGACGGTGGCGAACGGACCGACGACATCTCCGAATACGGTCGAGGGACGGTTCCACAGGAAGGTGGAAAGCGTGATCGTGTTGCCCGACCGGGTAAACGAGAGGGTTCCCGACCCAGGTGTAGCGGTAGCTGCGTTCAGGGCGAGCGTCGAACCGGCGGTCGCGGTTGGGGCGCCGGCGCCGTCGATGGCATTGAATGCGGAGATATCCGGGGTCACGGTCGCCCCGTCGAAAAACAGGTTGAGGCCCACGAACCCGCTGACCGGATCCCCACCCGGGCGGCCGAAGACGTTCAGGAAGTACGAGCCCGGCGTCAAGTCGATACTGAGCGACGTGCCCGCGCCATTACCAGAGTTGAGGAAAGCCGGGGTGGTGTCCTGGAAATACAGGTTGTGTGCAGCGTCGCCGCCCAGGGTGTTCCACGCAACGCCGGAAACATCGTAGGCTCCCGTTCCCGTTGCATTGAATAAGACTGCCCCGGTCAGCACGGGCGCCGCGCTCGCAACCGATGCCAACCCCACCAATGCCAAGCTACCAACGACCGCAAATTTGGACAAGCTCACCTGGGTATCCTCCTTTGGCCCAAACGCTCCCGTAGTTTAACAGAGTACTAGACCGAAGGGAAGCTAGGGATTCCACCTAGGCGCCCTCCCTGGAAGGCACGATCTCCGCGGTTTTTCAGGACCGGACCCATTCACTGAATCTCTCGCAAGTAACAGCATAATCGTGGTTTCCACGTGCCCGGGACAATCGCAACACGGGTTCGATGCTGCCTTCTCCAGCCGGGGGGCTCTTGCCGCCGATTGCAGGGTTCTGAAGCTATTTTGAGGGGGTGCCTCGGCAGGAGGTACTATACCGCCGAATTTCGCCGGGGCGGCCGGCGCAGTCGATGCATTAGTCCCCGTCTCGACCCGATCGCAATGCCTTGGCTGAGTTCACATGTGGTATCCTGAACGGCTGAGCCTATCCGCCGTAGGTAAGAGGTTTCCATGTCTGGACATTCCAAGTGGGCGACAATCAAACACAAAAAGGCCGCCCTGGATGCAAAACGCGGAAAAACG
>CAZGUX010000221.1:0-6953 GCA_964529305.1 uncultured Solibacteraceae bacterium
GAAGGAGTACTCCGAGCTGGCGAATGAACTGTACCGCATGCAGCATCGGCAGCTCCCGGAGGGCTGGGACCGCGATCTGCCGGAGTTCCTCCCCGACGCAAAGGGATTGGCTACGCGCCAATCCTCCGCCACAATTCTGAACGCGGCCGCGAAGAACATACCGTGGCTGATCGGCGGCTCCGCGGATCTCGCTCCTTCGACCAAGACGCGCCTTACGCTTGAAGGCGCGGGCGATTTTTCAGCGGACAACTACGCCGGGCGCAACTTCCACTTCGGCATCCGCGAGCACGCGATGGGGGCCGTTCTCAACGGGATGAGCCTGGTGAAGGTCCGGCCCTTCGGCTCCGGGTTCTTCATCTTTGCCGATTACCTGCGGGGCTCCTTGCGATTAAGCGCGCTCATGGAGCTTCCCGCCATTTATGTGTTCACGCACGATTCCATCGGAGTCGGCGAGGACGGTCCGACGCACCAGCCGATCGAGCAGCTTGCGCACATGCGATCCATGCCGGGCATTATCACGATCCGGCCGTGCGATGCGAACGAAGTGCGGGAGGCGTGGAAGGTGATTCTGCAATTGCATCACGAACCTGCCGTGCTGGTGCTCACCCGGCAAGCCGTTCCGACTCTCGACCGGACGAAGTATGCGGCGGCATCCGGGCTGCCGCGCGGCGCGTACGTGTTGGCGGACGCTCCGGGTGGCACTCCTGAAGTCATGCTGCTCGGCACCGGCAGCGAGGTCGCGCTATGCGTGGAAGCCTACGAGCAATTGCAGAGCGAGGGCGTGCGAGCCAGGGTGGTCAGCATGCCTTCCTGGGAACTGTTCGACGACCAGGATCAGACGTATCGGGACTCCGTGCTGCCGCCGGCAGTGAAAGCGCGGGTTTCCGTGGAGGTCGCGTCCGATTTCGGGTGGAGCAAATACACCGGCTGTGAAGGCCACAACATCTGCATCGAGAGCTTCGGGGCATCGGCGCCCATGAAGCAACTACTGAAGAAGTTCGGCTTCAGCGTCGACAACGTGGTTGCCGCGGCGAGGAGCCAGATCGCGAGGCATCGTGTCTGGGCCTGACAAAGAAGGGGAATTGATGAGAGTCGCAATTGGCGCCGATCACGGCGGCTTTGACCTGAAAACTCAACTGGTGGTTCGGCTAGCGCTGGCAGGCCACATGGTCAGCGACTTCGGGAACACCGTTTTCGATCCGGACGACGATTACCCGGACTTTGCGGTCCCGCTGGCGCGCGCGGTCGCGGCGGGAAAGGTGGACCGCGGCGTGCTGATCTGCGGAAGTGGCGTGGGCGCGTCGGTGGCGGCCAACAAGATCGGTGGAGTCCGCGCCGCGTTGATTCACGATCAGTATTCGGCACGGCGGGGGGTCGAGGACGACAACCTGAATGTGCTCTGCCTCGGCGCTCGAACGACAGGCGTGTCCATCGCCTGGCAGTGCGTCGTGGGATTTCTGGGCGCCCGCTTCACCGGCGCCGGGCGCCATCGCCGGCGGCTGGCGAAGGTGACGGAGTTAGAAGAGTGCTTTGCCCCTACGGGTACGTAGGTCGCGAACTGGATCAAGGAGTTAAGAATGAACCTGCTGAAGTCTCTAGGACAATACACGACTGTGGTCGCGGATACGGGTGACATCAACGCCATCGCGCGCTACCGGCCGCAGGACGCAACCACGAACCCTTCGCTTCTCTATCATGCGGCCCAAATGCCAAGTTACCGGCGGCTGGTGGATGTGGCGGCAGACCTTGCAATGGAGCGCGGCGGCACGCACGATGACATGGCGGAAGAGCTGATCGACCGCCTGATTGTGCTCTTCGGCTGCGAGATCCTGAAGGTGATTCCAGGCCGGGTCTCGACCGAAGTTGCCGCGCGGCTCAGCTTCGACACGGAGGGAACGATCACCAAGGCGCGGAAACTGATTTCGCTCTACGAGGCCTACGGCGTATCGCGCGAACACGTGCTGATCAAGATCGCGAGCACATGGGAGGGCATTCGGGCGGCGGAGCGGCTCGAGGACGAAGGCATCCACTGCAATCTGACGCTGCTGTTCAGCTTCGCGCAGGCCGTGGCCTGCGCTGAAGCTAACGTGACGTTGATCTCGCCTTTTGTGGGCCGCATCTACGACTGGCACAAGAAGGAACGCGGTGGCGCGGCGATTCCTCTGGACGAGGATCCGGGCGTTGCGTCCGTCACTCGGATTTACAACTACTACAAGAAGTTCGATTACAGGACTCAGGTGATGGGCGCCAGTTTCCGCAACGTAAATCAGGTGGTGCGCCTGGCGGGATCGGACCTGCTCACGATCAGTCCGGACATCCTGGAACAGCTCGAGCGCACGCAGGGGACGGTCGCCCCACAGCTCGATGCGGCGAAAGCCAAGTCGTCAACGGGAGACCGTTTGCACCTGGACGAAAGGAACTTCCGCTGGATGCACAACGAAGATGCGATGGCGACCGAGAAGCTGGCTGAAGGAATCCGTAAGTTCCACAGCGACGCCCGCAAGCTCCAGGAGTACGCGCTGTCGCAAGTGGCCGCGAAGGTTGGTTGAGACGTGGGTGACCCCATTCTCACCATCAACGGAGGTTCGTCCACCGTCAAGTTTGCGGCATTCACGGCGAGCAGCTCGCCGCGTCGTATATTGACCGGGCAGGTTGACGGAATCGGGCGAGCGGACACAACACTGGCCGCGACGGACACGTCCCGGGGGGAAGCGTATCGCTTCGCCATCCACGCGACGGATCATCGCCAGGCAGCCCACGCTCTCATCGACTGGATTGCGAAATGGGCCGGCGCCAGGCAGTTCCAGGCTTTTGGACATCGGATCGTGCACGGCGGCGTACGGCTGGACAAGCACCAGGTGGCCACCTCCGATCTGGTCGAGGAGCTTCGCCGAACGCAACCCCTCGACCTGGCGCACCTCCCGCGTGAAATTGCGCTGATCGAGGCTTTCCGGGAACGCTTGCCCGGCGTGACCCAGATCGCGTGCTTCGACACGGCTTTCCACCGGTCCCTTCCGCGCCTTGCGCGGATCCTGCCAATTCCCCGGCGCTACGTTAACGCCGGCATACGGCGCCTTGGTTTTCACGGTCTTTCGTATGCTTTCTTGTTGGAGGAATTGCGTCGAATCGCGGGTTCGGCTGCTGACGGACGAGTGATCCTGGCACACCTCGGCTCGGGCGCCAGCCTGACCGCCCTGCATCGCGGCGTGCCGGTCGACACGAGCATGGCGTTCACGCCCACTTCGGGAATGATCATGGGCGCGCGACCCGGCGATTTGGACCCGGGCTTGCTCGTCTATTTGCTGCGCAGCGAGAAGTGGACGCCGGAGCAGGTGGATGAATTCGTCAGTCATGGTTGCGGACTGGCCGGTGTCTCGGACTCAACCTCGGACATGCGCGAGCTGATCGCGCGCCGCGCGCATGACGAATATGCGCGGGAGGCCTTCGACCTGTTCTGCTACCAAGCCAGGAAGTGGATAGGAGCGTACACGGCCGCGCTCGGCGGCCTCGAGACTCTCGTGTTTTCCGGCGGTATTGGGGAGCACTCACCGGAAGTGCGCGGCGGAATATGCGAAGGGCTCGAGTGCCTGGGCGTTCGACTCGATCCTGCCCTCAACCGCAGGTTTACCGGAAGTGCCGGCATGATTTCCGAGCCCGGTTCCGGGGTCGCTGTGCATGTAATACCGACGGATGAGGAATTGATGATCGCGAGGATCGTCTTGGATCTGACCGCCAGCTCGGATCACGAAGGACGGGCATGCCCGATGCCCGGAAGAGACCTTGCGGGATCTGCCGGCGGTGGTTCAGGCCGATAGTCGAGCGCCAGAAGGCCCGGCGCCAATCGAGGCGATCATGACCGCCACGGCCGTTGTCTAATGACTCCCGCAACAGTTGGTAATGCGGTTCGAGACGCTCGACGTACTCGGGCGACTGAGGCAGGAGCCGGAAGAAATGCTCACAATCCACGTCACAAAGGGCCACCTTGCCGGGTGGCCCTTGTTGTATCTGTATGATTTCAATGGTGGGCGCGCAGGGGCTCGAACCCCGGACCTCCTGCGTGTGAAGCAGGCGCTCTAACCAACTGAGCTACGCGCCCTCGAGCGGAATCTTCATGATAACGCACAACGGCCTCCTGCTTCCATAGGCTGCCGGAGTCGAACCGGGCGATACAATCGAACCTGTATGTCCTGGCGAAGCAATCTTCTTTTGGCATCCACCCTGGCCTCGGCGGCCCTCCTGTTGGGCGCGGGCGGCACCACGCTCGTGAACCGGTTTGATCAGTCGGCGGAAGGCTGGCAGGTATACGACTACAACGGAGGGTCGGGCGCCAACAACGTGTTCTTCCCGGTAACCTGGGAGAAGTCGGGTGGCGTCCGGAACAGCGGTTACGTGTGGGGCGATGATTCCCGCTGGCGGATCGACACGCCGGAAACCCCCCATTCGATTCTTGCGTTCATCATCTACCGCAACTGGGTGAAGGGCGATCAATTGGATCTGCGCAAGGCCCGTGTTTCGGTCGCTCTCCGCGGCGACAACCTCGACCTGAAAGGCGCCAGGTGCTACTTCTGGGCCGTGGACAGCCAGATCGGTACTCGCTGGCACTACACTTCCAAGCCCTTGCCGATCGCGCAGGGCAAGTGGGCCAAGCCGGTCACCTTCGTGCTCGAGAACGACGAAAAGCTTTGGCATCGCAGTTGGGCCCGGCATCCGGACAAGCCCGCCTCGCTCGACCACGTGCTCCGCGAATGCGATAGCTACGGCTTCAGCTTGGCCGGCTTCTCGGGCGAGGTCACGGGCAAGTTCTCGATGGATGAACTCGAGATCCATTTCGCGGGCAAGTGAGCGATAAGATCGAGGTGTGATGACCCGCCGGGCCCTGCTGAACCTGTTCGCCGCTTCTCCCGCATTCTCCCAAGGCGTTGCCTCCCGCGGCGTACAGCCGACTCCGCGTGGCAAGCTTTCCGGCATTCCCTTTCGCGCCAAACTGACGGACATCGCCAAACAGGCGGGTCTCACGGCGCCTACCGTCTATGGAGGGACCGACCGGAAGACCTACATCCTCGAAGCCATCGGCTGCGGCGTCGCCTTTGTCGACTACGATCAGGACGGTTGGCTCGACGTCTTCGTGCTGGGCGGAACCACGCTCGAGGGCGTCAAAGGCTCCACCAACCGGCTCTACAAGAACAACCGCGACGGCACGTTCACCGATGTCACCGAAAAAGCGGGGCTCGCGCGGTCCGGATGGGCATCGGCCGTCTGCATCGGCGACTATAACAACGACGGGTTTGACGATCTGTTCCTCACCTACTGGGGCCAGAACGTCCTCTATCGCAACAACGGCGACGGCACCTTCACCGACGTCACCAAGCAGGCCGGCCTTCTCGAAACCAGAACCCGCTGGGGCGCGGGTTGCACCTTCCTCGACTACAACCGCGACGGCCACCTGGATCTGTTCGTTTCCAACTACATCGACTTCAAGCTCGAGTCCGTGCCCAAACCCGGCGAGACCGACAACTGCAATTGGAAGGGCGTTCCCGTCAACTGCGGACCCCGAGGCCTTCCTCCCGGGTCGCATTCGCTCTATCGCAACAACGGCAACGGAACCTTCACCGACATCAGTAAAGAGGCCGGGATTGCGAATGCCCGCGGCAGCTATGGCATGACGGCCGTCGCCGCCGATTTCGACAACGACGGTTGGCCCGACATCTACGTTGCCTGCGACTCCACGCCGAGCTTTCTCTTCCGCAACAACCACGACGGAACCTTCACGGAGATCGGTCTCGAAAGCGGCGCGGCGTTGAACGAAGACGGCATGGAGCAGGCCGGCATGGGCCTCGGCATCGGCGACTATGACCTCGACGGCAACCTCGACATCTTCAAGACTCACTTCGCCGACGACACCAATGTGCTCTACCGCAACACCGGCAAAGCGATCTTCGAGGACGTCACCATCCGGAGCGGGCTAGGCGTCGAGACCCGCTTCATCGGCTGGGGCGCGGGCATTGTCGATCTGGACAACAACGGCCTTCCCGATCTCTTCTACGTGACCGGCAGCGTGTATCCCGAGGTCGAGGCCAAGGTCCCGGCGTATCCCTATAAGACGCCGCGGGTGGTCTTCCGCAATCTGGGCGGCGGCAAGTTCGAAGAACTGATCGAGCAGGCCGGGCCCGGTGTCGCGGAGGCCCACTCGAGCCGCGGATGCGCCTTCGGCGACTTCGACAACGACGGCGATCTCGACATCCTCATCATGAACATGAGTGAGCCGCCGAGCCTCCTGCGTAACGACCTCACCGGCGGCGGGCACTGGCTGAAGACCAAGCTGATCGGTACGAAATCGAATCGCACCGCCATCGGCGCCCGCGTGACGCTGATGTATGGGGGCAAGCAGCAAACGCAGGAAGTGCTCTCGCAGTCGAGCTTCTATTCGGTGAACGACCTGCGATTGCACTTCGGGTTGGGCACGGCGACCACGGCCGATGTGGTGGTGCGCTGGCCGAACGGCAACACGGAGAAACTCAGCGCCGTCGCGGCCGATCAGTTGATCACGATCAAGGAAGGGCAGGGGATCGTGAAGACGGAAAAATTCCGGCCGCCTGGATAGATTTGCCGGATCGCGCGGCCCGGCCGGTCAGGGCTACCAGAGGGTCTGAATCTGCGCGGCCTGAATCCGCCGGTCCTTGCTGACCAGGGGTAGGTTCAGGGCGAGCGCCGTTGCCGCGATTACTCTGTCTGGCAAATCGGGCACCAGTTGCCGCGGAATCTCCTCCAGCGCCTCCGCAACGGACAAATCGAGCGGCACAATCGTCAGGCCGAACGACGGATCCTTTAAGGAAACCTTCAGCGCGCGGAGCGCCTGCGGGTCGAGGCGTCCCTTCTCGACGAGGTAGATGACTTCCACCACAGAGACGGAAGCCACGAAGACCGGGCTCCCGGAGGCTACGGCGTCGCGCATG
>CAZGUX010000222.1:0-52532 GCA_964529305.1 uncultured Solibacteraceae bacterium
TTCCTCACCCCGTAACCCTGCATCCGTATCCCAGCGTGCGTTTCGACGCTCGCATCCAAGGCAGGAGCCGTGTGCGTTAGGAGCGCTCGCACGGATCTGTGCGGGGGGCGGCCAGTGATGACCGTCCCTACCGCGACCCGGACCTCAGTTCGTCTCTCGTGCCATGCTTTCCCGCTACTCCCACGTCAGAATGGAAGCCAAACGACGCGCACTTGATGAAATCGCCGCAAGACAGCGCGCGGCTGACGAGCAGCGCAATGAGGCCAGCCAAAAGCTCGTGACCGAGGCGCAACCACTCGCAGGGACACCGCGCGTTCAATAGCCGAGGTAAGATCGGATTGTGAGAGCCATGGACGACACGCGCATTACCATCGAGCCTGGGAAGCGCTCCGGCCAGCCCTGCATCCGGGGCTTGCGGATCACCGTCTGGGACGTTCTCGGCTGGCTGGCCGCCGGTAGGACTGAAGACCAGATCCTCGGGGATTATCCCGAATTGGAGAAGGATGACTTCCGTGCCGTGTACGAATACGCCGCTCGGATGGGACGGCGCGTTGCTCTGTGAAGCTTCTCTTCGATGAGAACCTTTCCCGCCGGCTGGTCACACGCGTCGCAGACTTATTTCCTGCATCCTCCCATGTCGTGCTCGAAGGATTGCTACAACATCCAGACATCGTCATCTGGGAGTACGCGAAAGCGCGAGAATTCGCGATCGTGACGGCAGACGCGGATTTCTACGAGTTCTCCACGACTTTCGGACCGCCTCCCAAGGTGATCTGGCTGCGCGGTTGCGATTATCCCTCCGGGGTTGCTGAGGGACTGATCCGCAACCAGGCGATTCGGATAGCCGAATTCCTGCAGAACGAAGATCAAGGAGTGCTGGTCCTTACGCCATAGGGCGATTCGGTGAGTGCAATCCCGAGTGGTACGTGCCAAAAACCAGGCAAACCGGGACAGGCAAACCAGAGGCAAATCGGGACACAAATTCCCGATTTCCTTGAGAGATTCGCTGGCGTTAGACCTTGAAGAAGATCTTCCGCTGATACAGCCAGTAGCACAGATACCACATCGCCGTCAGCGCCACGAGGCGCTGCGGGATTGCGCCCAGGTCGCCCAGATACCAGAAGTTTCCCGTAAACACGCCGATTCCGCGGGTCAGCCAGCCGTTCAGCAACTGCGAGAAGCAGTAGATGAAGATCGAGTTCATGCCGACGACCACGAAGGGGAATATCCACCCGCGGCTGCGGCGTACCTCGATGACCCAATAGAATGCCGCCAGCATCAGAATCACCCAACCAGCGCTGAAGAACGTGAACGAAGCGGTCCACAGACGCTTCACCATCGGGTTGAGGGGTTCGAGGGCGAGTCCGAGGACGAAGGCTGCCACTGCGGCGCCCAGCAACACCTTGAGTTTCTCCGCGTGAGACTTGGGGCCGATCAGCAACAAGCCTGCCCAACATCCGAACAGGATGGTCACGGCGTTGCCGAGGAAGTTGATCGTGGTGTAGTAGCCGGGATACGTATAGCCCAGCAGCGCGAGATCGATCACCTGGCCGATGTTGCCGGTCTGCGAGAACGGCCCTTGTGGCCCCGGAAAGGCCACGAACAGAGCCCAATGGCCGCCCAACAGCAGCGCCGCCGCCACCGCCTGCCATCGGAATTTCAACTGGAGGATCAGGAAACAGAGGAAGTAGCCGAAAGCGATCTGGCACAGCACGTTGATGAGCTGAAAGACGGGCCGGGGCCTGCCCCCGAAATTCGAAATGACATTGCTGATCAGGATGAGCGCGAAGGCGCGCCACGCGACGTGGCGGAAGACCTTGGAGAACGACGCCCCCTGCTCCTGCCGGCGTGCAATCGCGAACGGCATGGCCGCGCCGACCATGAAGGTGAACGCCGGTTGGATCAGGTCCCAAAACGTCACGCCGGTCCAGGCGGCGTGGTCCACCTGGTTGGCCAGCCAAGCCCAACCGGGGTGGTTCTTGAGCGCGGCGAAACCGAATCCGTGTGAGATGAGCAGGATCATGATGAACCCGCGGTAAGCATCCAGGCTGACCAGGCGTCCCTGAGGGGCGGCCGGTTGAGGCGTCTCCACCGCGACGGGTGGGGCAAGCGCGGAGGTTGCGGACATGGTGATTCCGAATGTACCAGGAAATGCCGTCCTGCACCTCGGGTGGCGCCGGGCGCCACTCTACTCGGACATGATGGGCTCGTGCGCTTCCTCGACCCGATGCGCCAGATCCGGATGCTCCATCAGGAAGCGGGCACAGGTGTTCCAGCGCAATAGAGCATCGTCGTTGCCCGCCGGACGCACCCGTTCGGCCTCTTCGAACAACTGCATGGCGTGCCGGATCCAGTCCGCGGCCGTCAGGCGCGCTCCCGGCGCGGCCATTTCGAAGTGGGCTTTGGCGCGCCTCTCCCAGAGAATGCCCTGGTAATACGCCCGATCGTACGGCGAGGCGAGCCGTGGAACAAACCCTTTGGCCCGCCGGAACGCGGCGGGGTCGCGATGGATTTCGTCGCTGAGGGCCAGAATCATCGTCACCATCGCGTCATGGCAGGCGGGGTCCACCAGCAGGATATCCAGGCAAATGCTTTCGGCTTCCGCGGGTTCGTTGAGGAGGCGGTAGCGTTCCGCCTTGGCGAGGGCGCCGGGAATCGCTTCCGTCGACAGCGGCTTCAATTCAAACATGATGGCCTCTTTCGGGGCGCGTCCCCCGAGGCGACGCGCGTTTCAGCCAGTAAAGATTCGGAACAGCTTCTTGAGGGGATCGAAAAACTCGTCCGCGACCCGTTCCTTTAATGGAATGATCGCATTTTCCGTGATGGTAATCTCTTCAGGACACACCTGGCGGCAACAGGTCGTGATGTTGCAGTAGCCGATGGAATGCTTGTCCTTGAGGTCTTGCAAGCGGTTCTCGGTGTCAAGGGGGTGCATCTCGAGCGCCGCCGTGTAGACGAAAAACCTCGGCCCGATGAACTCGTCGTGCTTCTTGTGCTCGCGCAGGACGTGGCAGACGTCCTGGCAGAGGAAGCACTCGATGCACTTGCGGAACTCCTGCACCCGATCGACGTCGGCCTGATCCATCCGCCAGGTTCCGTCGGAGGCATCCGGCGGCCGCGGTTTGAACTTCTTGATCGTCTTCTTGGCCTGGAAGTTCCAGGAGACGTCGGTGACCAGGTCGCGGATGGAGGGGAACGCGTGCATGGGCTCGATGATGACGGGCATCGACAGGTCGATCGAGTTCAGCCGGGTCATGCACATCAAACGCGGCATACCGTTAATCTCGGCCGAGCAGGATCCGCACTTGCCGGCTTTGCAGTTCCACCTCACCGCCAGGTCGTTGGCCTGCTCCGCCTGAATCTTGTGCACGGCATCGAGGACGACCATCCCTTCGTCGATTTCGGTCGTGTAGTCCTGAAAGGCGCCGCCCTTCGAGTCGCCGCGCCAGATGCGGAACATGGCCTTGCGCATCACTTCATCTCCTCGATGGTCTTCTTCAACTCGTCGGGCAGCGGGGCGATCGCGCGTTTCTCGACCATCATTTCGCCGCCGGCTCCGCGGCGCACGATCAGGTTGACCTTGCCCCACTCGGAGTCCTTGTTCGGGAAATCGTCGCGGAACTGCGCACCGCGGCTTTCCTTGCGCAGGATCGCCGCGCGGGTAATCGCCTCGGAGACGGTGAGGAGGTTCGGCAGATCCATCGCGGTGTGCCAGCCTCCGTTGTACTGGCGGTTGCCGCCGACGCCGACACGCGCCGCCCGCGAGTTGAACTTCTCGAGTTCCACCAGCGCCTGTTCCATCTCACTCTCAACGCGGACGATGCCGACCAGATCCTGCATCTTCTCCTGCAGGTCGTGCTGGATCTGATAGGGGCCTTCACCGGCCGAGCCGCGATCGAAAGGCACCAGCGCCTCCTTGGCCGCGCGATCCACCTGGGCGTCGTCGATGGCGCCAGCACTGTTGCCTTTCGCCCATTCGGCGGCATATTTGCCTGCCCGCTGGCCGAACACCAGCAGGTCCGACAGCGAGTTGCCGCCCAGGCGATTGGCCCCGTGCAGGCCCGCGGCGACTTCGCCGGCGGCGAACAGGCCCGGCACGGTCGACATCTGCGAATCGCCATCCACCGAAATGCCGCCCATCATGTAGTGCGTCGTCGGGCCGACTTCCATCGGCTCTTTGGTAATGTCGATATCGGCAAGCTGCTTGAACTGGTGATACATGCTCGGCAGTTTCTTGCGAATGTGCTCGGGCGCGCCGGGAAGCCGCTTCGCAATCCAGGCGATGTCCAGAAACACGCCGCCGTGCGGGCTGCCGCGGCCGGCTTTTACTTCGCGGTTGATGCAGCGCGCGACGTGGTCGCGGGTGAGCAGTTCCGGAGGCCGGCGGGCGTTCTTGTCACCCTGGGTGTAGCGCCAGCCTTCGTCCTCGTTGTCCGCCGTCTGTTCTTTGTAGAGATCCGGGATGTCGTCGAACATGAAGCGGCGGCCTTCGCTGTTGACGAGAATGCCGCCTTCGCCGCGCACGCCCTCGGTCACGAGAATGCCCCGGACGCTGGGCGGCCACACCATGCCGGTGGGATGGAACTGGACGAACTCCATGTCCTTCAGTTCGGCCCCGGCGCGGTACGCAAGGGCCTGCCCGTCGCCCGTGTACTCCCAGCTATTGCTGGTGATCTTGAAGGCCCTGCCGATTCCGCCCGTGGCCAGCACGACCGCTTTGGCCTTCCACAGAATGAAATGGCCCTTCTCCCGGTCGTAGCCGAAAACCCCGGCGATGCGCCCGCCGTCCAGCAGCAGGGTCAGGACGGTGCACTCCATGTGCACTTCCATGCCCTGGTGGATTCCGTGATCCTGCAGGGTACGGATCATCTCGAGGCCGGTGCGGTCGCCCACGTGGGCGAGGCGCGGATAGCGGTGCCCCCCAAAATTGCGTTGGAGGATGCGCCCGTCGCGAGTGCGGTCGAACAAGGCGCCCCAGGCTTCGAGTTCGCGGACGCGGTCCGGAGCTTCCTTGGCGTGCAGTTCGGCCATGCGCCAGTTGTTCAGATACTGGCCCCCGCGCATGGTGTCGGAGAAGTGGACACGCCAATTGTCGCGATCGTCCACGTTGGCGAGGGCCGCCGCCACGCCGCCTTCCGCCATGACCGTGTGGGCTTTGCCGAGAAGGGATTTACAGACGACTCCCACCGTGACGCCGGAAGCGGCGGCCTCAATCGCGGCGCGCAGTCCTGCTCCGCCGGCGCCGATGACGAGGACATCGTAGGAGTAACTCCGGTATTCGGCCATTAAAACAATCTCCAGTCCCGGATGACTCCCATCGAGCACAGGCGAACGTACAGATCGGAAGAGCCCACGGTGAACAGGCTGGCCCACGCCCACTTCTTGTGATTGTGATTCAGCCAGCATACGAAGTGATATGCCTTCAGTCTCAGCGGCTTCTTCGAAAGCTCGTCAAACTTGCCGCCGATCCAGTGGCGGTACGAATGGCATCCCGTCACGTAGCCCGTGAGCAGGGTGTCGTTGACCGCCAGCAATATCGTGCCCAACCCGATGCCGAAGTGAACCTGGCCCGGCACGTCTTCGAACCACATTGCCTTCCAGACGTCGTAGGCCAGAAACCAGATGAAGGGCATTGCGAGGTACATGAAGTACCGGTGGAGGTTCTGCATCACGAGCGGGAAGGTTCGCTCGCCGAGATAGCTCGACCGCGGCTCGCCGACCGTGCAGTTGGGCGGGTCGCTCCAGAACGCCTTGTAATAGACGCCGCGATAGTAGTAGCAGGTGAAGCGGAACAGGCCGGGCGCCCAGAGGATCAACAGCGCTGGAGAGAAGGGCAGAAAGGCCGGCCACCATTGCGGCTTAGGTCCCAGAAGGGCGTGGGACGAATCGCCCCAGATCTCCGGCGAATAGAACGGGGAGAGATACGGCCCCGAGAAATAGTGGTTCCCCTGCCACGCGGCCCAGTTGGCGTACACCAGGAACGTCGCAAGAAAAATGAAATCGAACAGCGGCTCAGTCCACCAGCTGTCGCGGCGGGATGTCGCCAAAAAGCGGTTGTCTTTCCAGATCAGGTCGGGTGCGGCCATCGGAGCCAATCCTCACGTGAGAGATTGGACACTATACTCCGATTGCGGTGGACATTTCAACCTGAGCGCGGGGCGGAAGCGCGGGGCGCGACTCCAGCCAGCACGCTCGACAGCGCTTCGGCGACCGGCAGACCGGGGTTGCGCTGCAGCCAGAACCACTCGCCGCCCGCGTTGATCTCGAGGAACACGTGGCGGCCCTCGGGGGTGACGATGAAGTCCGCCGCCCCGTAGTTCAGGCCGAACTCCTCCATGACGGCGAGAAGTCCCTCCTCCACAGGCTGCGGCAGCGAGTACGGTTTCCAGTCGTCGATCAGGCCGATGCCGTCGCGCCGCCAGTCGACCGCCGTCTGCTCCGTGCGCTGCGAATCGATCGAGGCGGTAAACACCATACGGCCTACAACGGTGGACCGCAATTCGAGATGTTTGTCCAGGCGCTCCTGAAACGTCATCGGGCAATAGCGCAATCCGGAAAGATCGGACAGATCTTCGGGCTTCACCGGATTGGTGAACACGACCATTTCCGCTCCGTCCCGGTAAATTGCGAACGACGACTGCATCTTCGTCACGACCCGGCCGCCCAGTTCCGCGTAGAAGCGCTGCGCTTCCGCGGGGTCGTTGGTGAACAGCGTCCGCGGCGTATCGAGGCCGTGTGCGTGGGCCAGCTTTAGCTGGAGTTCTTTGTGGTCGGTCTTGCGGACCGCCGTGAGGGGGTCGAGTTCGAAGCAGCCCATGGCGGCGATGGCGCCGTACAGGGTACGGCGGGCCTCGTTGACGCTGGGCTCCCTCATGTCACCGAGCTCGGCGGGAAGGCTGCCGCCCGCGAAGAACCGCCGGTACCAGAGCGCAGTGACATCCGCCAGGTCGAACCACCTGCCGGATTCGTCGATCAGGATTCGCTCCGAGTGCCCTCCGCGATAACTCGTACTGAGGCGCACCCGCTCGGGATAGAGATCCGTGTTCAGCCGGATTGGAGTTTCTCCGCGCAGGCGCAACGCGTCGGCGACCATGCGCACGGAGTCGTTGTCGTCGCTGCGCGTGACCAGCAGAATGCTCATCAAGCCGATTGTCGCGAAAATCAAGGCCCCCGCGCGAGGTCCCCTGTGAAGGTTGCGCCCTCTGGCTGAGCACCGGCTCCCACGCCACGCTTACACGTGGCCGGCGTCTTCCTGGTCCGATGGGAACTTCATCGTCACGACAGGAGGCTGTTCCTTCTGGGAGGATCCCAGGCCAAACCGGTCGAACAAAGACTGAAGGAGCTTGTCGATCTGGCCCAGAGCCTTGTCGACCGCCCCAGGGTCCTTGCTGCCGCACGACGGAGGTTGGGAGTTCGCCCCGCCATCCTCGTTGTCGGAAGGGAACTTCATCGTGACGTAGCCACCGCCGGGGGGCTTCACGGTGCATCCGCCGTCTTCGCTATCGGAGGGGAACTTGAGGGTCGTGGCATTGCCCGGGACCTTGACCGTCTGGCCGCCGTCCTCGTTGTCGGACGGGTAGCGCATGGTCATCATCTGGCCACCGCCGGGGGATTTGGTGGGCTGGCCGGCATCCTCGTTGTCGGACGGATAGCGCATCGTGGTCATTTGTCCGCCGCCCGGAAGCTTGGAGGGCTGGCCCGCATCCTCGTTGTCCGACGGGTAGCGCATCGTCGTCGCGGTGTTCGACTGCTGGCCTTCGAGGTAGCGCGCAAAGAACGGCTGGACTTTCATCTTCTCCTCCGAAACCGGCCCCAATCGGCCCGGCATTCCCTTTATCGAGGCATGGCCGGAGAAAGTTGCTTGCCCCCCCTGGAATCGTGCGGTCGACTGGTGTATAGATCAAGCAGGGTTGGAAAGGGGGTTTCATGCCGAACCTGACCTTGTTGGGCTGGATGTTTCTGGCCTGGGGTGTGGTGACAGGCGTTCTTGCCCTTTTGTTGATCTACCGGTCCGTTGTTGGAATGAAGGAGGACGATCAGCTCTTTCTCGACGCGGCAGAATCCCGGTTTGAAGAGGAACAACATGCGATTCTGGCCCGACTCGAACGGCTCAAGCCCTATGTCAAAGGCCTTGGAATCGCGTCTGGCGGCCTGCTGGCGGCCATGATCTCGCTGGTGGCATATCGGGTTGGCATGTCCTTCTATCTGGATGGCGCCGTAAAGTGAAGCCGGCGAACTCCACGCCGCGAGCGCGCGCAGCTTCGTACGTCCGCCCGGGAGGCAGGTATGGGACCTGCACTTCCTGATCGACAAATCTGTCCGGCGGCCCGCTGGCCGTCAACTCGCGCGGACCGAAGCGTTGTCCCCTCGATCAAAGTCCATTCGGCGCCATCGCGGCAACGTCAGTTCTTCTCCACCACCCAAATGTTGCGGAAGCGGACGGGATTGCCGTGGTTCTGGAGGAAGAGCGGCCCCGGTTGGCCTTCCTTCGAAGCCCGCACGTCACCCCCCGGCGGGACGGGAGGCAAGACCAACCGGTCGTGAATCAGGACGCCATTGTGCCGCACGGTGATCATGGCGGGCGATACACGGTTGCCCGCGCCGTCGAATCGCGCGGCCGTGAACTCCACGTCGTAGGTCTGCCATGACAGCGGAGGATAGCTCAGGTTCAACCGCGGCTGGACCATCTCGTGGATGCCTCCACAGCGGCCGAAATCGGACAACCTCTCGAACTTGCGATTCTCCTCGTTCCAACCGAACGAGTCGAGGATCTGAATCTCCCAGACTTTGTTGACATAGACGCCGCTGTTGCCTCGGGCCATCCCCTTGGCGGTGGGCATGAAGGGCGTGCGGAACTCCAGATGGAACTGGTGGCTTCTGAACGTCCGTTTGGACTCGGTGCCTACATCCAGCAGATCGCCGTCCACCAGCCTTCCGTTCGCCCATTCGCCTGCACCGGTTCCGTCGAAGAGCACGATCGCCCCGGGGGGAGGCTTGGACCCCAGCGTCGGAGACCGGCGGTCGACCTTTCTCATTTCAAAGGTGGTGTTGCCGGCGACGTTCCGGAACATCCCGGCGTCGCCGCGGAACACCCCGCTCTGGAGGGCCCCCTGGAAGAGCGGGTTCTCGAACATCAGGCGCTCCCCGTGAATGCCGGCGAAGTGAGTCGTCTCCGCCCGGGTTTCGCCCTTGAAATGAAACAAGGTCTTCTCGTCCCAACCGGCGCCGGGCAAGCCGCCCGCATACACGACCCCTTCGAAGCGCCCGTTGCCCACCGCAATCACCTGGGCCGCGATGGCCATGCCATTGCTCAGCGTGCCCTGGTATTCGCCCTGTACTTGAAAATCCGGACCCGCCTGAGCCGGATCCGTATACGCCGCATGCCGTTCGGCCGCCGGCGCCGGCAGGGTCAGACCGGCCATTGCGGCACACAGGCCGAAACTTAGCCAGATGTTTCTCACCTTCTCCCTCATTCAACCGCTGTGGAGCCGCCTCCCCTGCACACAATCCAGATTGCTGCCCGGCCACCTGCTCCCACAAGTCACGCGAATCGAACTCTCGCTTGCCGGCTTCTTCCTTTTAGAAACTGAGCCGCGCATTGAGTTGTACGTTCCGCGGCGGCTCAGTACCTGTAAACCGGCCAAACGCCGCTGAGGTCATCGTCAGATTGAGCCGATTACCGTAGTTCACATTGTTGAACGCGTTGAACATGTCCACTCGAAGTTGCAGCGCGACCCTCTCGGTCCACTTCAGATTCTTCGACAGGGCGAGGTTGTACACGTGGGTCTTGGGACCGTTAAACGCATTACGGCCCAGGCTACCGGGGCGCCCCGCGGCGCCGCTCGCGGTGACAATCGGCACCGTACGAAAAGCGCTGAGCGACAACCACTCCAATCCGTTTCGCAAATACGCGGCTTCATGGCTGGACGCTGTAAAGTCCGGGCGTGTGGGAAGGGATCCGGGTTGAGTCACATTGAACGGGACGCCTGTCTGGAGGTCGGCGATACCGGCCACCTGCCAGCCCTGCAGCAACAACCGGCGGCCCCGCCCGCCGCCTTGCATCAGCCTCGTGAAGGGCAGTTCGTAGACCCAGTTCGCAACGAACCGGTGGCCGGGAATTGCCAAACGGCCCCGCTCCGCGCGAATGTTGTCGATGTCCTGCATGGCGCCGCCCCCGAAGTCCCCGCCCGTGTAGTTGATGCCCTTTCCCCAGGTGTAGGCGGCATCGAACTGGAGATTCTGGGAGAAGCGCTTGCGCAGCGTGGTCTGCAGAGAATTGTAGTTGCTGCTGTCGTGGACGCCATCGACCACCTGGATGAAGACGAAATCCGGGCGCGGGCGCAACCCCGTTACCCGGTCCGGCCGGTTCGCCTGGGTGGTTCCAATCAGCTTGCGCGTCACGTTGCCTACGTAATTGACCTCCCACGCCATCGTTCGGGTCAACTGGCGATCAATCCCGAAAGTATATTGGATGGAACTGGAAGTGGGCACGTTCGGATCCACGTGAAGTCCGAAATTGAGGCCTCCACTCTTCTTCACGACCTCCTCGATCTCTTTGTTCGTCATCGGGTACTTGAGGTTGAGCCGAAGAGCGTCGTCACGTGTCAGACGCGACGTCGGCCCCAGCGCGTCAGGGGACGACTTGTACAGGTTGAGCAGCTTGAACAACACAATGGGGAAGTAGGCCTGCCCCACTCCACCCCGCAACACCGTCTTCCCTTCCCGGTCGAGCTTGAAGGCGAACCCCGCTCGTGGCGCGAAGTTGTTGCGGTCGGCCTCGGTGACGCTGTCGGGCGGACGAAACGGTCCGAACACGCCGTCGCGATTATAGAGGTTCCTGTTCCTCTCTTTGACCACGGTCCAGTAGTCGTAGCGCAAACCCAGATTCAGGATCAGGCGGGAATTCACCCGAAAATCATCCTGTACAAAGAAGCCCCACTGCGTTCGCGGGATGAAGAAGTCATCGAAGCCATATATGGCAATCTGGTCCGGGACATTCGTGAGGAACGAATTCACAGTGGAGAACATGAAATTGGCGCTCTGGAAACCGAGGCGGGAAATCGTCTGCCGCTGATAGATTCCGCCGGTCTTGAGGGAGTGCCGGCCCCGATTGAACGCGAGAATCTCTTCGACGGTATTGGAGGAACCACGCTTGGAGAACAGCTCGTTAAAGCCTGCGTTCACTCCCGCGGCGGGGGCGGATATGGCCGGGTCGCCTCGCCGCCCGACTTCGACCTCGCCGTCGATCCGGTCCAGATCGTTCTTGCTCCAACCATACCGGGTTTCCGAACTCCACGACGGCTGCGTGTGATAGAAACTCCCTCCCACGGATTCGGTCTTGCCCGCCTGGAGGCGGGCGTACGGCAGCTTCAAAAGGGTCGGATTCAGCCGATTCGGACGGAACCGGAGATAGCGGACGGTCAGCGTATTGTGGGATGTGACCAGGTAATCGGAGCGGACAATCGCGTGATTGTCATCCATGGTCCCCGCCGCGGGCCCGATCAGTTGGGCGGTTACGGCTCCCGGCGTCACCGGCTGGTTGGGGTCAGGATACAGGTCAATCACCCGCTTGTAGGCGGGATTGGCGGCGAGGGCTCGGCTTCGCGCATCCGGGGTCGGCACATCCAGCACCAGCGTCGTCGCATTCGTCTGCCGGTACCCCTCGTAAGCTCCAAACACGAACAACTTGTCCTTCTTGATGGGCCCGCCCAGCGATCCGCCGAACTGGTGGAAGATGAGCGGGTTCTTGCGCACGGCGAACGGTTCCCGGGCGTTCAGTCCTTTCGACTGGTAGTTTTCGAACGCACTGCCGTGAAGTTGGTTGGTCCCGCTCTTGGTGACGACGTTTAGCCCGCCCGACATCGTATTGGCAAGCTCTGCCGAGTAGATGTTCTTGACGACCTGGACCTCGCCGATCGCTTCCACGCTGGCGCCCTTGATGTAGCTGAAGTTCTGGTAGGTGGAGATCGTAGGCAACTCCGGATCCCGGTTGGCATCCAGACCGTCCAGCGTGATGTTGTTTCCGCTCGTTGGAAGTCCGTTGATCCTGGCGCCGTCGTTGGAGAAATTCACTCCGGCCGCCAGGCTGAACAGATTGGTGATGTCCCGCCTCAGCAAAGGCAGTTCCTTCGTGGCCAGTTCGTTGGCGCTGGCGATTACCTGCGCATTGACCGAGTTGACCAGAGGCGTCTCGGCGCTGACCTCGACCGCCGTCGCGACGTCGCCCAATTCCAGGCTGAGGTTCAGATTGAGCTTCTGCCCAACGGCAACCTCGACCCCTCGCTGCTCGATTCGCCGAAAGCCCTTCGCGGAAAGTGTGAGCGTATACTTTCCGGCAGCCAGGAAGTTCAACGTAAAAATCCCGGCTGCATCCGAAATCGTGGGGGTGGCGGCGCCGGTTCGCTCATTGCGGGCAATCAGTTCCACGCCGGGGATTGCCGCGCCGGAAGGGTCATACACTGTGCCATAGATCGTGCCGGTGGTGAACTGCCCATACGCCGCGCACGTCAGTAAACAGATCACGGGTACAGCTGCCAGGGGTCGAACGCTCTTCATGGAGGTCTCCTTTTGGCGGCCCCCAAGACCGGATCACAGCGCAAACGGCGGCCGGTACGTCTTCGTCAACAGCCGGTTGGCTTCCGGATCGTTGGGGAAAGTTTCAGTTTTCGGGTCAAAGCGGAGCACGCGCCCCACTCGGTAAGCGATGGTGCCCAGGTGTACCAGCGCGCATGAAAGATGCGCCACTTCCGCCGGTGCGATGGCCGGCTTTCGCGTCCGGACGGATTCAAGAAAATCGGCGAAATGCTTGGGATGTCCCCCGCCGCCCTTCATGCCGGGTCCTTTCTCTTCCTTGCGGCCCAGATACACCTGGAAGAATCCCCGGCGGGAGAACACCATGAACCCTTCCGTGCCGTAGAACGCGTTGCCGCTGTCGACGCCATATTGGCCGTAGGGAGTCCAACTCCGCTCCTCGTACAGCAGCACCTTGCCCTCCTCGAACGCGTAGGAGACCTGCATGTTGTCCGGGTAGTCGTCGAGCCCTCCGTCGACACTGACGCCCGCGGCGGTGATCCGCACCGGATGGGTTTTGGGGTTCAGGCCGAATCGCGCCATGTCGAGGTCATGGACGCCGTCGTTCCCGATGCTGCCGTTCCCGTAGTCAAACGTGTTGCCCCAGTTGCTGGACCGGTTGTACCGGTGGGGATTGAAGGGACGTTTAGGAGCGGGGCCGAGCCACAGATCGTAGTCCACGCCGGGCGGTGGAGGTCCATCGGGAACCGGCGCCGCCGGCTTCATCCGCTGCATGTTCCACGCCTTCGACATTTTGACCGCGCCAATCACGCCGGAATCCAGCAGTTCGCGCGCTTTGGCCGTGACTTCACTCGACCGCATCTGCGTGCCGTGCTGGAAGATCCGGTTGTATTTCCGGGACGTCTCGATCAGGATGCGCCCCTCGCGGAACACGTGGCTGGCGGGTTTCTCGACGTAGACGTCCTTGCCCGCTTTCATCGCCGCGACTGCGATGGGGCTGTGCCAGTGGTGCGGCGTGGCAATCATGAACGCATCGATGGACTTGTCGTCCAGCAGCTTGCGGAAATCGCTCACCGTCCTGGGAGCCTTGCTGGCGGCCTGGTAGACCAACTGGCTAGCCCGCTCGGCGGCATTCGAGTCGACGTCGCAGACCGCGATCACGTTGGCCGTTCCCAGTTCCAGGGCCTGCTTAACGGCGCCCGTGCCTCGGCCGCCGACGCCGATGAACGCCAATCCGACCTTGTCGCTGGGCGGGACCTTCTGTGCCTGGGCGCGGATGGCCACGAGGGCCGATGCGCTTCGCGCCGAGCCGGAAACGAAGTCTCTGCGGGAAACCGATCTCAGAACCTTCATGTCGGGGCGATTATAGGTCAAGGTCACGGGGAGCGTCAACAAACGTCCTCGTGGCTCTCCTGGTGGCGCGTCGAGACTGGGGTCGCGGGAGGCATACGCCCGGCGCCGCTCTGGTCCGCGAGACTTGCTACTGTTTGCTGAGCCTGCGGAAATACTCGGCGATGGACTTGGAGTAGCCGGGCGGCACCGGTTCGGCGGTTGACGATCGCACGCTTCCACCCTTCTCGTCGAGTTTGCGGCGGAGCATCAACTCCAGGTTCTCCAATCCGCCGACCACCTGGTTGCTCATGCGATTCAGCATTTCCGGGTTGCCAGGGAATCGCTTCGGGTCCAGCCGTCCCATTTCACGGATCAGGTCCTGAACTTCAGCCGAGATTTCGGGAGTTTCCTGCAGTTGCTCGCGCATCCGTATCAGGTCGCGCACGGCCTCCCGGTACACGCGCTCGGCCGAGGCGGGATCGTAGGAACCGCTGCCGTCATTGGGAGACCGTTCGCCGCGGTTCAGACCGCCGAAGCCACCGGATTCGGCCGTTCCATAGGGGCGGAACCCTCCCGCCATCTGATCTCCGCCACGCTGGCCGCCGGATTGCTGTCCCTGCCCAGGCTGCTGTCCGGGCTGGCCTTGCTGGGCCGTCTGTCCCTGTTGCCCCTGCTGTCCTTGCTGACCCTGCTGTCCTTGCTGACCCTGCTGTCCTTGCTGACCCTGCTGTCCTTGCTGACCCTGTTGCCCTTGCTGACCCTGCTGTCCTTGCTGACCCTGTTGCCCTTGCTGACCCTGCTGCCCTTGCTGACCCTGCTGCCCTTGCTGACCCTGTTGCCCTTGCTGACCCTGCTGCGCCTGCTGCTGGCCTTGCTGGCCGGGTTGGCGGCCTTGCTGCCCCTGCTGTTGCCCCTGACGGTCCTTTCCGCCGAGGGCTCGCGTCATCTGCTCGAGTTGCTGCCGCAGCGATTCGGCCTGGCGCAGCGCCTGTTCCAATCCTTTATCGCCCTGGCCACCCTTGTCGAGCGAGTCGGCCGCCTCTTTCAGCCGGTCGCGCAGATTGTCGATGGCCATGGTGTTGGTGGCGTCGCGCATGGTCGCGTAGGAGCCGTAGCCCCGCCGAATCGCTTCCGCGGTCCAGCGCATGTTGCGCACGACCTCCTCCTGCTGGAGGGTGCCGAGAGCCTGACGCAGCTTGTTGGAGGCAGCACGATCCGCCGAGGCGACCTCCCGGGCCGCGGCCTGAATTTCCTTTTCCAGCCGTTCCAACTCACGGGCCGTTTCATCCTTCCGGCGAGCGAGTTGTTCGGCGCGCTCCTTGGAGGCGCCGCCCTGCCGCTGCTGACTACCGGCCTGGCCGTTCTGGCCGCGCGGGGTAAACTCCTTCATCATCTCTTCGGCGAACTTGCGCTGTTCCTGGGAGATCTCCTCGGCGCGGCGGGCCAGATCGCCTACCCGATTCCCCGCCTGCTCTTTGCGCATGCCGGAGAGCACGTCGCGAGCTTCCTTCAACCGGTCGGCCGCGCGCCGCGCATCCGCCTCGCTCTGCGGAGTCCCGGCCATCTGACTGGAAGAGGCGTTCTGCATGTCGCGGGTGGCCTGTTTCAAGCGCTCGATGGCGCGCTCCAACTGCTGACGATTGGCGTTGGAGGGATCCGACTGGAAGTTGTTCTGTTCCCTTCTTTGAGCGTTCTGCTGGCGTTGTTGTTGTTGCTGCTGCTGAGAACCGGACGCACTGGACTGGCCGCTCTGCGGCTGCGAGGAAGACGACTGCGCGCTTTCACTTCCGCGGGCGAGTTGCTCCATCTCCCGCTGCAACTTCTCCGCTTCACGCCGCAGCATCTCCTGCTGCCAACGCTGCTGCGGGACGTTCTGATTTTGCTGGCGCTGTTCGGCCAGCTGTTGCTGGCGGCGGGCCAACTGTTCGAGCTTTTGCAGTGCCTCGTCGATTTCCTTCTGGCGCTGCTCGGCCGAACCGGCCCGCTGGCCCGTCTCGTACTGGTTCTTGTCCTTGTCGAGTTCGAGGTCGAACAGGCTTTCCAACTCGCGCCCCATGTTGCCGCCGCCCCCGCCCCCACCTCGGCTCTGTTGCGCGATCTGAATCTCGCGGAACACGCTTTCGGCTCGCAGCAGATGCTGCAGGGCCTGTTGCTCGGGAGGGAGAGCATCCTGCCAGGAGGACGCCTTCAACTTTTCGCCGGCAGGACCCATGGATTCGACGGCCGCGTCCATTTCCTTCACGAAGGCCTTGAATTCCTGGTTCGCCCCGGCCAGAGCGCGGCTTCTCATGCGGTTCGCCAGTGATTTGGCCTGATCGCGAAGCTTGGCCTGTACATCACTCAAGAACGATCCGGCGTCGGCGTTGCCCTTCTTCCCGCGAAGCTCATTCCAGGTGGCGGCAATGATCTCCTTCTGACGCTTGGAAATCTCGCCGGCCGGGTCGCCACTCTCGCCCCCTCCGCCTCCAGCCGTCTGCGACTGCGAGTATTCCCTCTCAAAGGGTTGGGCTTCGATGAAATAGATGTCGGTCTGGACGGTGGTGCGGGCGTCTTTCGCGGTCGCAAAGATGCTCACGACATCGCCGGGCACCAACTTGAAGTCCTCGAGGGTGAGCAACGTCTTGCCTTCCATCTGCTTCGCGCCCCGGTTGGGAAGCAGCGAGAGATCCACCGGTTTGGTTCCGTTGACCGAGTAGGTGAGCTTCAGTTCCTGCAGGCCAAAATCGTCGGCGGCTTCCACCACCAGCGGGACCTCCTCGACGGGGTTGGTTCGCGCGTCGCGGCCGGGTTTGAGAAAGCGAACGTTCGGCGCCTGGTCCTTTTGCGCCTGGATAAAGTAGTCGTCGGTCAAACGGACTTGTTCGCCGCGATCCATGGCCGCGATGTGATACATCCCGTCCTTTTTGATCGGGACCTCGACCCGGCCCTTGTCCAGAGCGAGGCGGGTCCCGTCGTCGAGCAGCAGCATTCCGCCCGGCAATGGCTTGTCGGATTCGATCTGCAGGCTCGCTACCGTTCCTTCCACCGCGCGCAAATCGCCGCCGGGGTCCTCGGTAAAGGCCGGCATTCCCGTCCACGACGGATACTGATACGTCACCTTGATCTTGCGGACCGAGGGTAACTCGGTGACGGTCACCTTATAGGTTTCCGAGCGCACGTTTCCCGCCGTCACGTAGTATTGGAGCGACTCGGGGACGCCGGCGAGTTGAAACTCGAAGCCTGGGCCGCCCTGTCGAGGCCGCATCGCGACCTCCTCCCATTTGGTACCGCTCTCAAAACGGGCCATGAGCCGGACGGAGTTCGGCACAAAGCCCAGCGGCTGCGCGGTAATCGACAAATCGGCACGCTTCCGGATGGTGTGATTTCCGGGAGTTACGCGGATGCTGTAGAACGGGCTCGACTCGGCGCGCGGAGGGCCGGCCCACAGCAGGGACGTACCGTAGCCCCAGAAACCCGGGCCTGAGGTCGCCAGCCAGACCAACACCAGGACCGAACTCACACCGGCGCCGGCGAAGCCCAGCAGGAACTTGGAGTGGGCCACCCGCGCGGGCTCCGCGTTCTCGGCGGTCCGCAAGGTATCCGCCGCCAGCAGTTCCATGAAGGGGTCCCGGGCGTCGGGATTCTGTTCGGCAAACGTCAACAGGCGTTCCTGAAAATCCGGGAATTGCTGCTCGGCTTCCTTGGCTGCCCGGCGGCGGTTCAACTTGAGCAAAGGGACTAATAGTCCCAAGCCAATGGCGAGGGCCAAGGCGACGAACAACACCACCCGCGAAGCGGTGACCACCGGTGAGACGAAGGCGAAGTAGTTGGCGATGAGAACCAGCGCGACCGTAAGCGCCAGGGCGCAGGCAGCGGTAATGGCAGCGCCCCGCGTCCAGGCGAGCAGGCGCAAGCGGCGCTCCACCTTTCGCAGATAGTCGGACAGTAGATCCAGTGGATTCATATCGCCCCCTTTTTAAACTCGTTCCTGCGCCATCAGATGCCGGTTCCCAACCCAGGCTTCCGCCAACACCACGGCGAGCGCCGCCAGCATCACAAACCACCACAGCGACACCGGCCGCTCCGGCCGATCTGGATTCGCCGCGGACGCCGACCCCTCTCGACCCGTATTCTGCCACAGTGTGAGGGTCTCGCCGGACAGCACTTCCAGATCCGATTCCTTCCGGTCGGGATTCACGGCCACCAGTTCGTGATATCCGCTCGGGCGGCGGACATCGAAATAGCCCCGCTGCCCCAGGGTGACTCCTCGCGTTTTCGCGGCCTCCGCGAGCGTCAGAACCCGCTTTCCCTGCGGGTCCAGAACCTCCACGGCGGCGCCCTGCCCGGTGGTGGCTCGCAGTTCGTAGTAAGCGCCGACAATGGCGCTGGAGGAGGTGTCCTCCATCCTTGCCAGGTAGCGAACCGTCTCCAGGACGAACGGCACGAACGAGGCGTGAAGCGGGAAATCGTTGGCGAGGTTGTCGAGCGCCGACGTGAACACGAGCACGCGGCCTTCGCCGACCTGCTTCTCGACGAGGAGGGGCGAATCGTCGCTCAGCCGCGCGATCACCCGCGAGCCCGCCGGATCGAGCGCTACCGTCGAGTAGAACTTGACGCCTTCCCAATGCGGCGCGCGGCGCGTGGACGGATGACCGGGGTCGAGCGAAGCCACCATCCGGAACCGCTCCCCCTCCCTCGACGAATAACGCGCCTCCTTCACCGTCTGGCCCGAAACGGGGACGCTCCCCCGGGACGCTGAGATCCGGCCGAGCGCCGCCCACAGCGCACCGCCCCGCTCGACGTAGCGCTTCAGGTTTTCGACGAGGCTGGCCGGAATGGCCCCCACGTCCGAGAGAACGACGCAGGCGTACTTTTCGAGGGGTAGCTGTGCCGCCTGATCCGCCGACAGGGCCTCCATCGAAAACGCGGCATCGCTCGCCGACTCGATCGCGGTCCGGAAATAGAGCGCGGCGCGGTTCGCGCGGGTCTCCGTCAGGAACAGGACCTTTCGGGGCTCGGTACGTTCGACGGCAAAGTAGAATGCATCGTCGTCCGGGAAGTCGTCGCCGGGGCTGATCCGGGCCTCGCCCTTGTTCAGGCCGTACGACCCTTCGAGCGCGAAGAACTCCACGGTGGCCCGCCCGCCGGGGGTAATCTCCACTTGCTTCGATTCCTGCTCCTTGCCATTGATCACGAGCGCCACGCGGCGGGTGGCCTTCTCGGTGCCGTACCCCGCGACCGTCACCTGGACCCGAACCTTCTTTGGGTCATACAGGCGCGCGGGAGCGTTGACCTGCTCGACGGCAAAGTTCTTCACGGCCGTCTTGACGATGGGGTGAGCCACGAGTTTCACGTTCTCGCCCAACTGAGCGTCGGCGAAGTTGGGAGGCCACGAACTCTTCTGGAAGTCGGAGAAGACGTGCGCTTCCACCGGCGCGCGGAGGTCCTGCGCCGCGCCGCGAAGAGCGCGCGACAATTCGGCAAAGGAACTGCGTTCGTCGGTCGGCTGGACGGCCTGGATCGCCGCCCGGATCGCAGCCGGATCGCGGGTTGGCTCCCGCAGAACATGAACGGACGAACCAAACGAATAGACCTGGGTGCGATCGCTCGCGCCCTGCGAGCGCGCCAACTCCAGCGCCTGCCGCTTCGCTTCCTCGAGCCGCCCGCCTTGCCGCATGCTGAACGAATGATCGATGGCGATGACCCGCACGCTGCTCTTACGGCCGATCCCCGCCTCTTTCGACAGAATGTAGGGGCTGGCGAACGCCAGAGCGAGCAAGGCCAGCAACAGCATCCGCAGCGCAAACAGCAGCAGGTACTTGAGTCGCCGATGCTTCACCGAACTCTGCGTGCGGGCCTCGAAGAACATCAGCGAGGCGAACGGCTGCGGCGTGGTCTTGTGCTGCCGCAGCAGGTGCAGCCACACCGGCAATCCCAGCGCGAGCAACCCGGCAAAGAACGCTGGCGTGAAGAATCCCATTACAACCGTCCCTGCCTGACCGTCAGGTACTCGCGCAGGCCCTCATCGAGCGGCCGGCCGGTATTCATGAGGAAATAGTCGAGTCCGGCGCCGCGCGCGGCGCTCTTCATTCCCTCGATGTGGGAGTCGATGCGCTGGCGATACTCCTTGCTGGCATACTCCGGCGTGACCTCGATGGTCGACTCGTCGTTTTCCATGTCGAGCAGCAATAGCGGCTCGCGAAAATCCGGCTGGAGTTCCTTCGGATCGAGAATGTGAAACAGGATCACCTCGTTGCCGTGGAAGCGCAACGGCTCGATCGTCTTGACCACCGTTTCCGGCTGTTCGTAGAAATCGCTCAAGACCACGACGATGCCCCGCCGCTTGATGAACTGCTGAAAATGATGGAACGGGCCGAGATAGCTGGTGCGGGTTCCCGGCTCGGCCTTCTCGATCGCGTGCAACAGGCGGTGCAACTGGCCCTGGCGCGTCGACGGATTCACGTATTGGCTCACCGTCTCGTCAAACACGATCAATCCCGCCGCGTCGCGTTGTTGATTGGCTAGGTAGCACAGCGAAGCGGCCATGAACCGCGCATAGTCGAGCTTGTGGACTTTGTGCGAGCCAAACGCCATCGACCGGCTGGCATCCAGCAGGATCATGAGGTTGGTGTTGGTCTCGCCGCGATAGCGCTTCAAGTAACAGCGCTCGGTGCGGGCGTAGACGTTCCAGTCCACGTGGCGCAGATCATCGCCCGGTACGTAGGCGCGGTATTCGGCGAACTCCTGGCTGAAACCGAAATCGGGCGAACGGTGAAGTCCCGCAATGAAGCCGTCGACCACCGTCTTGGCGACCAGGTCGATGCCCGAGATCGTCGCCAGCGTTACCGGATCGAGGAAGCGCTGCAGCATTTAGTCTCCTCGCGGGGCTGGCTTTGCGTCGAGCAGCCGTTTCAGGATGTCGTCCGAACTCAGTCGGTCGGATTCCGCCTGGAAGTTCAGCAAAATGCGGTGGCGCAGGACGGGCGTGTACAGCGACCGCACGTCGTCATAACTGACGTGGTAGCGGCCCTTGATGAGCGCGCGCGCCTTGGCGGCCAGCACCAGGAACTGGGCCGCGCGGACGCTGCCGCCGTAGTTGACATACTTCTTCACGAAGTCGGGGGCCGAAGCGTCGCTGGAGCGCGTGGCCCTGACCATTTCGATTACGTAACGCGAGACGGATTCCGCGATCGGGACCATTCGAACGAGCTGCTGGAAGCCAAGGATCTCGTCGGCGTTGGTGACCGGGTCGGCCTGGGCGACATGTGTGGTCGTGGTCAGGTCGATCACCTTGAGTTCTTCGTCCGCAGTCAGATAGCCGAGCAGGACGTTGAACAGGAAGCGGTCGAGCTGCGCTTCCGGCAGCGGGTAGGTTCCTTCCAACTCGATTGGATTCTGCGTGGCCAGCACGAAGAACGGCGCAGGCAGCTTGTAGTTGTTGCCGCGCACCGTGCATCGAAGTTCCTGCATCGCCTCGAGCAGGGCCGACTGGGTTTTCGGAGGCGTACGGTTGATCTCATCGGCCAGCAGAACGTTGGCAAAGATGGGGCCCTCGACGAAGGTCCAGCGGCGGTGGCCGGTGGTCGGGTCCTCTTCAATAATGTCGGTCCCGGTGATGTCGGAGGGCATCAGGTCGGGAGTGAACTGAATGCGCTTGAAGGCAAGCCCCAGCGTTTGGGCGATTGTCCGGACCAGCAGGGTCTTGGCCGTTCCGGGCAAGCCGGTGATCAGGCAGTGGCCGCCGACAAAGAGCGAGATCAGCACCTGGTCGAGCACTTCCTCCTGCCCGACGATGACGCGGCGGACCTGCCGGACGATCTCGGCCTCGACTTCGCGGAACCGCGCGACGCGCGCCTTCAGTTCCTCGGTATCCATGGGTGTCATGTTATTTCTTGAATTCTCCTCGCGATAGTTCGAGCAGCAGTTTCTGTGCGGGCCGGTACCCGGGCGCGGCCTCGAGCGCCGAGAGCAATGCGTCCTTGGCTTCGTCGACCTTGCCTGTGGCGCGATAGGCCTGGGCCAGCTCGAAATTCGCGCCCGCGACGTCGGCGGGCTTCATCGCAACCAGGGCCAGGTACTCCCGGACCGCACTCTCGTGATTCCCGGCCAGCCGGTAAAGACGGCCCAAGCGGCGGTGCAATTCCTCGTCGTTGGGATAGATGAAATTCAGGCGTTCCAGCGCGGCCGCCGCTTCCTTGGGTCTGCCGGCCTCTTCGAGAAGTTTGGCCAGTTCCGTGACGGTCTCCGGATGGCGCCCGCCAATGCGGGAGTAGCGGCTCAACTCTTCGATGGCTTTGGCTTTGTCGCCTTTGGCGATATATGCGCGAGCGAGGAACTCGTACACGCTGCCGGCCTCGACGTACTCGCGATAGACGTCGCGGATGGCCGTCCCTTCGGCGATCACTTCGTCGTGCTTTCCTGCCTTGGCCAGGGCCGCAATGTTCTTGACTTTCCCGCGCCACTCGTCAAAGCGGTCAATCAGGGGCTTCAACTCGGCGTTGAGGGCGCCCAGAAACTCCTTGTCGAAGTCTTCCGTCTTCAGGCCGAGATGCTTGTCGAACACTTCCGGCGTGGTCGCTCCCTCGGCGAACGAGTGCATCATGTCGAGGAGTTTCGAGAATCCCCACTTCTTGTTGATGTAATCGCAAATGCGGCCGGCCTGGAAGTACGAGACGACCACCTGCCCGTGATACGAGGGCCGGATGAAGCCGTGGTCGAGCTCGGCCACGGGCAGGAGCTTCTTCTGTTTGACCGCGGTGAGCATCTGGGGATCCAGCCGGTCGCCCCAGTCGGGAGAAATGGCTGTCTCCTCGTGAACGGCCAGGCCTTCGGTAAACCAGCGCGGCACCTTGTGCTTGGTGGCGCCCAGGACAAAGACGTGGCTCATTTCGTGCCACAGGGTGCTGGCCCAATGAAAGCTCCCGGGCTTCCGGCCCGACGGGCTGTCCATGGCGACGACGTATCCAAACGTGACGCCCAACGCTCCCAACCCCGGCATTCCCATGGTCCGGACCGCGAAGTCTTCATGGTTCGGATAGACTTCCAACTGCACCGGGCGGTCGAGCTTCATCTTGTACTTCTGCTCGTAGGTCCGGATCGACCGGTCAAGCTCGGCCTGGAAGTACGGCCGCAGCAGTTCGGCCTCCTTGTTGCCCAGCCGCAGGACAGTGCCGGCCGTCTTGAAGGTGGTGAAGTTCTTGTAGCTGTCCATCAGGACCAGCGTGTTCTTGACGGGCGTGCTCTGATACTTGTTCTCCCAGCAGGTTTCCAGGTGCTCGCGGGCTTCCTTCTCCTCGCCCAGGCGCATCAGGTTAATGCCGAGTTGGGCTCGGGCGCTCCACAAGCCGGGCTTCAACGCAATGGCGCGCCGGTAGAGTGAGATGCCTTCCTCGTAACGCCGGTTCAGGACAAAAAAGTGTCCTGCTGTTTCAAACGCCTCCCCGTATTTCGGGTTTTTGGCCAGAACCTTCTGGATCCAGGGATTGTCGTCGGTAATACCCTTTCCCTTGGGCTCCAGCCAATCGATGGTGGCCCGGATGGCCATGGCCTGAAGCGCGTCCGGAGACATCTTGAGAGCCTTCTCGCACTGGGTGATGGCCTGCGGCGCATCGTTGGTCTCGAGCGCGAGGCGGGCCAGCAATTCCTGGGCTTCGAGCAGCTTCGGATCGGCCCGAAGGGCTTTCTCGGCCATTTCGACCGCCTTGGCCTCAAAGCCGTCCGCCGCCACCAGGGCCAGGCCGAGGAGCGCGCCGGGGTGCTCCTTCTGAATCTCCAGCGCTTCTTCGAACAACTGCTGCGCGTCGGCGGGCTGGAACCGTTCGAGGAACAGGCGTCCCCATGCGACGCGATAGTCGGCGTTCTTCGGGTTGCGGGCGATCAGGTCGCGGAATGCGTCGTTGGCTTCCTGGAAGCGTCCGGCCTTCCACAGGCCGTTGGCCAGCTTGTCCGGCTGCGCGGCCAGCGGAAGGGAAACGAGAAGGACCAGGAGAAGGCGGTTCATTTGTCCAACTCCTCCTGCGTTTTGGCCAGCTCCAGTAAGAGCCCGGTGAGCCTGCGCCGGTATTCCTCCAGCGGAATCGCCGCCTTCTGGTACTTCAGCCGGTCGACCTCCTGCTCGAGTTGTTCTTTTCGGGCCAGGAGTCCGCGTTTGGCGGGGTCGTTCAAGCCGGCCGACGCCGCGCCCAGTCGAACGACGCTGAAGGCCGCTGCCCCCAGGCCATAGCCGTTCTCCGGCGACGGGGAGCGTACACCTTGGCCCCGGCCCTGATCGTCGAGCAGAGGATGCTCCGTGGCCAGACGCTTCTGGGTCTCGTAGAACTTCGCCGTTTTTGAGTCGGCGTAGCGATACGCCTCGAGGGCCGAGACGGCCCCGTTCTTGTCGGTATCGGCCGCCGCGTCGCGCAGGGCCTCGATCCAGTAGCGGGCGAAGACCGTCGCATTGCGCTCGGAGCCGCTCTTGGTCGCGGTGATCACCACCCGGCCAGGTTTGGCCAGAGACACGATGGCCCCGCCGCTGGCGCTGGTCATGTTAACGATCAACTGGCGCTTGGCGGGAACGCGGTCGAGCCACATCGCCAGATCCACCGCCGTCAGATCCGGACCCGGCAGGTTGATCTTGTAATCCGTTCCGTCGTGAGTGCCGTGGCCGATCAGCATGACGACGAGAGCATCGTCCGCGGCTACCTCGTTGGCGAGGCGTCCGAACAGGTTCTGGAGGTTCTGCCGGGTGGCCTGGGGTCCCTTGATCGTTTCCAACTGCGAGTCGGGAGCGTTCTTCAGCGCTTTTTCGAGGTCGGAGGCCCATCCTCCAAAGCGCTGTTCATAGTCCGGTTCGCCGCCCAGCCCCGCCACGGTAATGTAACGGGTGACTGCCGGCAGCGGCAGCGCGAGCAGACAGAGCGCAAGGATCGGCTTCATACCACGCCCCACTTCCGGCGCAAAATCCACTCGACCGCCCGCAGCGCGAACGCGGCCAGGAACACCGCCGGCATGTCCCACAGGTCGCGCGTCTCGCGCGACGTGATGCCCGCCTCGGAGAACGCAATCTCCTCGGGCAGCCGCTTCAGATCTTCCACGCGATAGTAGGCGCCTCCGGTTTGCTCAGCCAGTTTCTCCAGCAGTTCGCGGTTTTGCGCGAGCCGGAAGTTCTCCGCCACGCCGTCTTCGCGACGGATCTGAACGACGTCGCGCCCCAATTCCTCTTCGTTCCGCCGCGCCACGATCTCGGCGACATACGCACCCGGCTTCTCCGCGGTGAACTCGACCGTGTACACCCCCTCTTCGTGCGGTTGGGGCGCCAGTTCAATAACCTGCGACACCCCCGACGGTCCAAGGACGCTGGCTTCCACGCGCGCGTCGGAAACCGGCTGATACTCCTTGTCGCGGACCTCGGTGCGGAGCCGGACCTTCGGATCGTCGGACAACACCGGCTTGGGAGTGGAGCTCACAACGCGGCCCGGCGTCTCCTCCACCAGCCATCGCATCATTTGCTGCCAGAAGGTTTCATGGGTCAGGTCGTTGAGGGGCTGGGCCATCTGCCAGCGCCACGACCCGGAGGTTGCGAACACGGCCGTGCGGCCGCGGCCGTAGCTCTCGACCACGAGCAAAGGAGACTTGCGCCTGCCCGCGACAGTCAAATCCAGGAGAGAGACGGCGCCGGGCTTGGGGTCACCCACTTCCTGGTAATCCGCCAGCAGCGGCATTTTGCGCCACCGCTCGACGTTTCGCGCCGGGTCGTCGACCAGGCGGCAAATCAGATTGTCCATTCCGGCGGGAGTGAGTTCGAATGCCGCCTGTTCCCGGTGGAACGTGTTCCTGCGTTCCGGCAACCGGACAGGGAGCATCTCGGCCAACTCGGATCCCTGATAGCCGCCGTCGGAAAAGGTGGCCCGCCCTCCGAGAAACAGAACGCCTCCACCGCGGCGGTTGGCGAACTCGCGGATCAGGTCGCGTTGGGCGCGGGTGAAATAGTTGGCTTCGTTGTTGCCGATAATCAGGCCCGCGTATTCGAACAGGGCATCAGCCTTCACCGGGAAGCCCTCTTCGAGTTCTTTTGGCGTGCCGATTCCCTGCCGGTAGAACTTGTTCTGCGTCGTCCGCATGATCGAGACCAGGTGCAGGTTCCGGTCTTCGTCGGCGGCCCGCCGGATGAACTTGAACTCCCAGCGGGGCTCGCCTTCCATGTAGAGGATGCGCGGCTTGGAGGCCTCCACGTTGACCAGGCGGGCCT
This sequence comes from uncultured Solibacteraceae bacterium, assembly GCA_964529305.1. Classification (GTDB taxonomy): domain Bacteria; phylum Acidobacteriota; class Terriglobia; order Bryobacterales; family Bryobacteraceae; genus CAZGUX01. Next base: position 26,072 of record CAZGUX010000222.1, read on the forward strand.
GAGCGTTGTTCTTGGGATTCTCCTCGTTCTTCTGCGCCTCGATGGAAAATTGGAAGGTCTTGGCGCCCGCGAGTCCCACCTGGAATGAGACCGGTTGGGTCACGGGCGTCCCCTCCTGGCGGAACACGATGGGCTGCGATGCCAACACGCGGGCGCCATCCTTCACCACGATGTTTGCCCGTCCGCCGGCATAGCCGTTCTGGCGATAGGTGACTTGAGCGGTCGCGCGGGAATCCGCGAGGGTGCGGTGCGGCACGATGGCGTCCATCAACTCGACATCCGGCGAAATGACCACGCGGCCAACGCCCACGGCATGAACAGGGATGCGCCGCTGGCGAATCTGGGTGATGGTTTCGCGGTCGATGCCGCCGGAGTTGTCGGCGCCGTCCGTCAACACGACAATGGCGCCCAGCGGGAGCGTGGCGGTGTCCGCCAGAACACCCACCAGCGCGTCGCCGATGCGGGTTGCGGGTTGCGTTCCGGCCACTCGCTCGAGGCTGTCCAATCGCTCGGCCGACCCACCGAAGCGGTACAGCCGAACCTGGAATCGCTTCTTCAGGGCATCGAGGACGCCGCCGCTCAATCCATCCAGAGCCTGCTTGAGGCGGGTGGTCTGCGCCTCCTTCGTGGACATGCTGCCCGAGTCGTCGACGAGTACGGCCACGACGTTCTGCTGGGCGCGGAGAGTCGCGACGCTGATCGCCGGATGCCACAGCAGGAACAGAATCAGAGCCGCCATCACGGTCTGCAATCCCCAGATGGCCGCCGGCCGCAATCCCGCCAGGCGCCCGGAATCCCGCCGCACCTGCCATGCCAGCAATCCGCCGGCCAGTACGATCAGCAGCGCCAGGACCCACACCGGCCACCCGCCCATCAGCACGAACTCGCCTTTGGAGAAGACCGCGGCCGGATATTTGAAGAGGAATTCGAACATCGCTTTCCTGAAGTCGTGCCGCCGGGCGCAACGTGGCGCGGCTAGTGCGTCATCGAATAAATAATGTAGTTGATCGCCGTCCGGTAGGCTTGTGAGGCGTACTTCTCGGGGTACGTCGGGTCATCGGCCCATTCCCAGGCGTCACCATTGTCCTGATTGAAGCAGATTCCCACCATCACGCGACCCTTGTCGTCGTAGATTCCGCGCCAGTGCGGATCCACGCCATCTTTCTCATAGGTCTTGAAATACGGACGGTTGACGATCCCGGGAACCTGGAACATCTGATCGAGATCATACAAGACGTGAAAAATGGCATCGCCGCGTTCGATCTCGACCACCGGCCGATCGGGGAAGACCCGGCTCATGCTGGCCATGAACACTTCCCACTCGTCGCTCCCGTGAAAGTCGTCGGTCATGAGGAAGCCGCCGCGCAACAGGTACTCGCGCAGTTTCTTCGCCTGGGAGTCACTCAGGGTCCAATGGCCCGGCTCGACCGCGTAAATCCATGGGAAATCAAAGATCTTGTCCTCGTCGAGCGAGACCACTTCCTCCACGGATCGCGTGTGGATTCGGGTCAGGCGGCGGACACCCTGGACAAATTGGCGGTCGGCTTTCGGGTAGTCAATCGTCCAATAGCCCGCATACCCCCAGAAGCGGCCCGAAGGGTAGCGTAGCCGGGCGAAGGTGTATTCGGTCTTTTCTCCCGCGTCGGCAGGCAACGGCACATCTTCGTCTTCGCTGAACCGGAATCTCCTCTGGGCGTACAGGGCGCCCACGATCCCGAAGAGAATCAGCGCCGCCAGCCACACGCGTGGGCGTTTCATGGGAAGAAGTTCCGTGTCGATCAGTATCTCAATGCTGTGAATGAAAAAAGGCCCGCTGCCATGGGCGGACCCGCCTCGTTCTGCGCGATCTCAGAATAACATGACGTGTCATCGGCGATTCCGTTGCAGCTTCGCCCTCTTCTTCCGTTAGAACGTCACCAGCGACCGCAGGTTCCAGCCGCAGATCACGCTCCCCAAATGTTTGTCCCCATTGGGCCCGGGCCAGTGGGTCTCCAGGCTGATCCAGCCCGTGTAACCGTCGTCGAGCAGCGCCTGGATCTGCCCGCGCCAATCGACGCCAACCGTTCCCACGGGTCCCCAGACCGGCTTGTGGCCCTCGACGTGGCAGTCCTTGATATGCACGTGCCCGATTCGATCCGAAGCCATTTTCCGGTAGCCGTCGGGAAAGGGCACCTCGCCGGAAATGTAGCCGTTGGCAGGGTCCCACACCACCTGAAGGTTGGGGTGTCTTATTGCCTCCAGGACTGCGGCCGTTTCGGCCGCGGTGGAAATGTTGCACGCGTGCTCGTTCTCCAGACCGATGATCAGGTCGTGGCGGGCCGCTTTTTCGGCCATGGCGCTCAGCGTCGTGACAATCGCGTCAAAGCACCTGGCCGGCTCCACCGACCGCCAGAACGAAAAGACGCGAATGAATCGTGCACCCAGGCGGCTGGCAATTTCGAAAGCGCGTTCGGTCAACCGAGGCTGGTCGTCAAACCCGTACTTGGCCGCGAACATGTCCTGCTGGAAGCGCGCGTCCACGTCCGGAGCGCCGGGCAGAACGCACTTCAACAGCGGAGAGGCGATGGAGATGATCTCCAGTCCCCTCGCCGAGCAGATCGCTTTCACCCTGTCCAGTTCCTCATCGGTCAGGTCGATGACGTTCTTGCCGAACACCATGCGAATCTCGGCGCCGGTCATGCCGATGGAGGCCATCGATTGCGTGGCCACTTCGATGTCGGGGGAGAACTCGTCGGTGATGGAGGCAATCCGGAAGTGCTGTTTCATTGGAATGCACGTATTGTATCGCGCCACCTCGCCAATCCTTTCACGAATGGCGCTACGCTAGGTGGCATCCGTTCGAACGAGGAGGCGATTGACGATGCACCGACGCGAACTTCTGCGGCACGGAGTCCTGTATGGCGCCGCATGGGTTTTGACGGAGACCGGTTGGGCTGCCTGCGAGGCCGGACGTTCGACCGATCCCAGCCAGGAAGGCCCGTTCTACAAGCCAGGAGCGCCCGACCGCACGGCCCTGGCCGAAAAGGGGATGAAAGGCACGCCGCTGGTCGTCTCCGGGACCGTAACCAACGAACGCTGTGAGCCCCTGCGGGACGCGGTCCTCGATGTATGGCACGCCAACGCGGACGGGGCGTACGACGACCAGGGCTTTACGCTTCGCGGCAAGATCCATACCGACGGGAAGGGGCGTTACGAGTTCGCCACGATCGTGCCCGTACCGTACCAGGCCGGCCGGTCGGTGCGCGCGGCGCACATTCACTTGAAGGTCAGTGGACCGGGGACGCCGGTGCTCACGACCGAGATCTATTTCGAGAACGATCCGTATGCAAAGACCGACCGGCTTTGGAAGCCGTCCCTGGTGATGCCGTTGCGGGAGGGCTCGAACGGATCGCGAAAGGGCAGTTTCGACTTTCGGCTGCGGACGACGGGCTAAGGGGCCGGAACATGCAGGTTGACCTGAACGGGAAAGTCGCGATCGTGACCGGGGGGGCCCACGGCATCGGACTGGCCATCGCCGAAAGCCTGGCCGCCAACCAGGCGTCGGTCGTCATCGTCGACATCAACGAGGCGGCCGGTGACGAAGCAGCCGGAAAGATCCGGGATTCGGGGTGCGCCTGTTCGGCAATTGCCGGAGACGTCGCGGACTCGCCGCGCATGGAGGGCGTGGTCCAGGAAGTGGTCCGGCGATTGGGCCGGATCGACATCCTGATCAACAACGCCGGGATCAATACGCTGGGCGGCCGCGTGCCCATTCACGAGTATTCCTTCGAGGACTGGGAACGAATCCTTCGTGTGGACCTGACCGGGGTCTTTGTAACCAGCAAGGCGGTGATTCCGGTGATGCTCGCGAGCGGAGGCGGGCGCATCGTCAACATCGGCTCGGTGGCGGGGTTGGTGCCCCTGCGCCTGCAGAGCGCGTTTGTCGCCGCCAAAGCCGGAGTGGCCAATCTCAGCCGGTCGATGGCCCTGGAACTCGGTCCAAAAGGCATCCTGGTGAACGCCGTCCTGCCCGGATCGACGCTCACACGCGGGACGGAGGCGTTGTTCTACGGGCCGGGCGGGTCCTACACGGAGAAAGCCGCCAGCCTGCTGTCGCACATCCCGCTGGGCCGGCCGGCGCAACCCGAAGAGATCGCGCACGCCGTCCTGTTCCTGGCGGCGCCGGAAGCGAGCTACATCAACGGGGCCATTCTGGTGGTGGATGGAGGCTGGACGGCGGGGTACACGCGCGATTGGTAGGCAGTCCAAAGCCCGCCTACTTGCGGTGCTTCCAGGCTTCCCAAAGGACCGGCAACACCGACACCACGATGATGCCGATGATGACTTTGTCAAAGTACCTTCGCACGAACGGCTGCTCCCCGAGAAGGTAGCCGAGCATCGTCATCAAGAAGACCCAGCCGATCCCACCGAACACATTGAACGAAACAAAACGCGGATAGTCCATCTTCGCGACGCCGGCCACGAAGGGGGCGAACGTTCGGATGATGGGGATGAAGCGCGCGTAGATGATGGTCTTGCCGCCGTGCTTCTCGTAGAACTTCTGGGTCCGGACGAGGTGATCGTGGTGAAAGAACCGGGAGTCTTTACGCGAGAAGATCGCGCCGCCCGTCCGGCGGCCGAGCAGATAGCCGACCGTGTCGCCGATGATGGCCGCGGCCATCAGTGCGATGTTGATCGCAACAATGTTCAGCCCGCCCGCGCCCGCGACCACTCCCACCGTGAACAATAGCGAATCGCCCGGAAGAAAGAAGCCCACGAGGAGGCCGGTCTCGGCGAACACGATGCCGAAAAGCAGCGCGTAACCGATCCACCCGGCGAATACAGTGGTGAGGAGTTGGAGGAGGCGCTCCGGAGTGGTCAGGACCCGGAGCGCGTTGAACAGGGAGTCGATCACGCGGAGTTAGCCGCGGAAGCTGGCCACAATCCGCTTGACCAGATCCTGATTGACCTTGAGTGTGCCTTTGGCTTCCAGTTCCTTTCGCAGTCCCTCTTCAAATAACCCCTCCCGCTCGCGAACCTTCTTGGACTTCAGGTCCTCCCGGATCGCCTTGACCTGAGCGATGAGGTTGACCATGTCCGCGTCCTTGCGCGAAGCGACGCGGCCGATGACATAGGCATCGCCGAACTGGGTCGGGCCGAACACGCTGCCAACCGGCTTGCTAAACGCCTCCGGGATCGAATCGGCCGAGCCGAGGCCCTCCACCGCACCGACACGGGCAAACTCGGGGGAGGTCTTGACCTCCATCTTCAATGCCTGCGCCGCCTTCTTCAAATCCCCGCCAAGTTCTTTAACCTTGGCTTCCAGTTCCGCGGCCCGTGACTTGGCGAGCACTCTGGACTTGTCGTTGGTCAGGTAGTCGCGGATCTTGCTCTTCGACTCTTCGAGCGACGCGGTGGTGGGGGCGATGACATCGGTCACCATGGCGATCACCTGGCGGTCACCCGGCGCCTGGAACGCGCCCGACACCTGGCCCTTCTTCAGACCGAATACCGCTTCTTCGAAGTCTTTGTTGACGCCCACTTCGGGGAAGGGTTCCCCGCGGCCGGCCTTGTCGACATCGACGACCGTGAGGTCATACTTCTTCGCAATCTCCGCCCAGGCCTGCGGCGTCTTGCGCCACTCGCGCCCGGCTTCCTCTACCGTCTTCGCAATCTGATCGGCGACGGCCTGCTTGCGGACTTCCGCCAACAGCTCACCCTTCACCTCTTCGAACGGTTTCAGCCGCGCATTCTCACGCTGCTGGACCTGAACGATGTGATAGCCGTATTGCGTCTTCACCAGGTCGCCGATCTGCCCGGGCTTCAGGGAGAACACCATCGCCTCGAACTCCGGCACCATCTGGCCCTTCAGGATCCAACCGAGATCGCCGCCCTTGGTCTTGGAACCCGGATCGTCGGAGTTGGCCTTGGCCAGCGCGGCGAAGTCCCCGCCCGCTTTGATCTTCTTGAGGAGTTCCTCGGCCTTGGCTTTGATCTTGGCTTCCTCCTCGGGCGGCTTGCCGGTTGTTCCGAGCAGGATGTGACGGGCCATGGCGCGATCGGGTATGCGGAAGCGGTCCTTGTCCTGGTTGTACGCGCGCTGCAGGCGTTCGTCGGGCACCTGAACCGAAGCCTCCACTTTGGCCGGATCGAGCACGAGCAGTTTCAGCGCCCGCCTCTCCGGTATCTGGAACGTGGCCTTGTTCTTGCCGTAGTAGTCGGAGATTTCCTGCTCCGTCACGGTCACCGACGACTTGACTGTTTCCGGGGAGACGCGGACATAGTCGACCGTTGCCTTTTCGTTGCGCTTACGGAACTCGTCCTCGACGTCGGCCTGGGTGACGACCACACTCTGAGCCACTAGGTTTCGGATACGATTCAGCTTGAGTTGGCGCGCCATGTAGCGCTCGAACTCAGGAATCGTCAGATCCTGTTGGGCGAGCATGGAGGCATACGCGTCGTTGCCAATGAACTTGCCTTCCTGAAACAACTGCGGAAGCGCTTCCCGAATGGCGTTGGCGGTCTGCTCGTCGGTCACGCGGAACCCCATCTTCTCCGCCTGGTACTCGAGCACGCGCTCGTTGATCATCTGTTCGACCACCTGCGGAGCATAGAACGGGATCATTTCGGGGGGAAACTGGCGGCCGCGAATCCCGGCCTGGATCGATTTGCGAACCTCGAGGTCGGTCAGCCGTTCTCCGCCGATCTCCGCAATCACGGTGTCATTGCCGGTAACCGGCGCTCCGCCGTAACCGGGAATCAGGTAGCCGACCATCGAGAACGCCACGATCAGCAGAAAGCCGCTGAGCATGTACTTGATTACTTTGTCGCGGCTGCGAAACAAGTCAAACATCGACTGCAACTCCTCTGTACTGTTGTCGAGACTCTTATTATAGCGGCTGCCAGTACCCTACCCTCTGGCTCGGCACGGGAGGCTGGGCTTCGTCAGGTGAATCAGGACAAGCTTGGAACTCGGGTCTCCGGGACGGAGACCCCTTCATCACAGGGTACACTCGAAGACATGAACGCCGCAAACGCGCCAACTCCTCTGTCGGGACAGGCCGCCCTGGTCACGGGCGCCAGCAAGGGAGTAGGCAAAGGCATTGCCTTGGAATTGGCCCGTTCGGGAGCGTCCGTGGCGGTGAACTACAATCGCGACCGGCAGGGGGCCGAAGGGACCGTCGCCGCGATCGAGGAAATGGGTGGCGAAGCCATCGCAATTCAGGCCGACGTGAGCCGATTCAGTGACGTCACACGGATGTTCGGCGAGGTATTGTCCCGCTTCCCCCGCCTGCACCTGCTGGTGAACAACGCGGGCGTCCAGACCTGGAAGCCGCTTTTGGAACTGCAAGAGGAGGAGTGGGACCGCACGTTGGGCACCAATCTCAAAGGTTGCTTCCTGTGCACCCAACAGGCAGCCCGGCACATGAAAGAGCAGGGCGGGGGCGTGATCGTCAACATCGGTTCCGGCTGCAACAAGGTGGCGTTCCCGAATCTGGTCGACTACACGGCGAGCAAGGGAGGCATCGAGATGTTTACCAAAGTCGCCGCGGTGGAACTGGGCCAGTACGGGATCCGCGTCAATTGCGTTGCGCCGGGTGCAATCGAGATTGAGCGGACGATGGATGAGGCGGGCGACTACGCGGGCACCTGGGCTGCCCTAACTCCCCTCGGACGGGTTGGGCAACCGCTCGACGTCGCCCGGGTGGTGGTGTTCCTCGCCGGCGAGGGGGGTGGGTTTGTCTCCGGCCAGACTCTCTGGGTGGACGGCGCTCTCTTCTCCAAGCCCCACTGGCCGTACCGCTGAGGCAGGCTCGCCGGAGACGCTGGCTCCCCGCTTGCGAAGGTCGTAGTACTGGAGGCGGCAACCCGGGCACCAGAACAACTCCGCTCCCAGGAATTTCTGCCAATAACTGAGCGGGTTTTTGTACATGCGATCGATCTTGTCGACCGCGCGCAGCTTGCGAACCCGATAACTCCCACAATTGGGACACCGGCTGGTCTTGCCGAGCAGGAACAGGTACCACTGGTCTTCGTACTGCAGCGAGTCGCATTGGCTGCATCGAAACGCAGCCGCATAACGAAATCGCTCGCTCATTTTCCGATGGATGCGGTGGGTCCTGCCCCCACAGGAGCGGCAGACGGGCATGGCCTCCCCTAATATACTCAAAACGAAGGACGAGGCCAACTCCGGAATCCGGCAGCCGGAAATTATTGGCCAGCCAGCGTGACTTCGATTTCCGCTTCCCCCGCCTGAATTCGGAAGACATTTGCGCCGGCGCTCGGGCCGAGAACGACGTCCAGACCGAAAATGCCCGGCACTTCGCTGTCGTAGGACACGACACGCCGAACCGAGCCCTGGCCGGACGTCACGGTGACATCCGGCTGGACATCCGTCAAGGCAATGCCGGCTGCGTCCGTCACCCGAAACAAAATTGCGTCGCGTTGCAGACTGCCTCGGCGGCCGGCGCCGACACTGCTCAAGATCGTGACGTGAGCCGGCGCGCCGGATGGCGTCGCGTACCAATACGGAATCCGGATTTGCACCCCGGAAAGCGAGCCGGTCACCAGCAGGAAACCCGCGTGAGCGCCCGACGGCAGGCCGGCGATATTCCAGGACACCGAGACCTCGGCCGATTCGCCCGGGCCAAGCTCGAGGGACTCGGCGGACAGGGCGGGCGCAGACATGGCCGTTCCGGAAACCGCGGACAACTGATAGCTCTCCGAGGTGTCGCTCACATTGGACAACGTCAGGGTCCGGTTGAGGACTTCGGCTCCTCCCGAGTCATGGCCGGTGCCGAGGCTGAGAGACGCCGGATACGCGGCCACGGTCGAGCGAACAGCCGCGTCGACATCCAGCAAGCCGGCGCCCGATTGCTGGACCGTAACCTCCCGGCCGGTCAGGACCTGGAGATCGGCGGCCGTATTGATCAGCAGGGACCGGTACTGGTTCACCGTCAACCCGGGACGCGCGCTCTTGACAAGAGCCGCCGCGCCGGCAACCAAGGGCGACGAAAAGCTGGTTCCGTCGACCAGGACAAAACCGCTGGAACTGTACATATCGCCGCGCGAGTCGAGGGTTTGCGTCGCCGTGTAGACGTCGGCTCCCACGGCCATCAGGTCGGGCTTGATGCCCAGGTCGACACTCGGACCGGCGGCGCTGAAGTCGGCCGGGAAATTCGCTGTGGCGGGCACGGCTCCGGCGGTGAACCGCATGGTGATCACCAGAGAAGACGTAGAAGCCAGCGCTTGCTTGAGGGCCTGGCCGTCGCCATTACTGATCATTTCAGCCGGCAGGGTTGCCGATCCCACCGCCATGTGGATCGCATCGGGGGAATCGGCGGCGGCATAGATCAACCCGGCCACGGCGCCCGCGCGCTGCGCGTTGATCAGCTTTGTTTCGAATGTGCAAGTGCCGCGAAGGATGAGAGCGATTCGGTTCGACAGGCTGTTGGCCGGCAATGCGGCACACGCGCGCCCGTCGTTGTCGAGGACGGCGATGTCGGCGACTTCCGCGGAGACGGGCGCCGGCACGGTGGGACTGTCGCTGGGAAGCGCAATATAGGTGGCGAGTCCGGGAAGTTCCACCGACGCCGCGAAGGTGCGGTCGTTCGTGCTGGCCCCAACGGCGATGACGGATGGGGCGGTCGCTGGTGACGCCAGGGTATTGAGATCGGGCCCGTTGTTCCCGGCGGAGGCCACCACGATCACTCCTGCCTGCGAAGCTTGCTCCACCGCCTGGACGACCGGATCGTCATTCAGGCGCGGAGCCAGATCCACGCCCAGACTCAGGTTAATGACGTCCATTCCATCGGCAACCGCGTCGTCCATGGCTTTGATGACCACATCGTCGGAAGTGTCGTCGTTGTATCCGGGAGTTCCGAAGATCTTGTAGTTGCCGAGAAAGGCTTTCGGCGCAACGCCGGTAATGGTTGCCAGCGGTCCCGCGACACGGACGCCGGCAGCGGTCATGGCCAGTGCCGTTCCGTGACCGACCCGGTCGCTGGCGGAGTGATCCGGGTCACGGTTCGACAGCATGCCGACGTAACTGCGGGCAACAATGACTTTGTTGTTGACCTGGGCTTGGTCGACGGCTTGCGCCACGCGGGGGAACGAATCCGGCGGGGTTAACGAACTGTCCTGAAAGCCGGGATGCCCGGCCTCGATGCCGCTGTCGATGATGGCGATCTTGACACCCGCGCCCGCGTGGTCGTTTCCCACGCGATTCCACGCCTCAGGGACCTTGTGCAGAATCACTGCCCGATCGAGGAGCATGTGGACAGCGCGCACGGGACGCACGCGCAAGACACCCGGGGCCGACGTCAGCCGCGAAATGTCGTCGTCGGGCATCCGCACGAAGAGAGCGTTGGCGACGGTATCGGCTGAATCCAGCACTTCGACGCCGCGTTCGGTGAGCCGATTGCGGAGAACCCGCTGCTCCGTACGGATCCGGGTTCGGTGAGCGGAAGCCGCCGTGCCGCGGATTCCGGCTCGCAGGGAGATGGCCGCCATGTGGGCGGCGACGGGCTCTGTCGAGAGTTCGACAATGTAACGGCCGGGGATGGGCCGGGCGAACAAGGACACGGATAACGCGAGGAGGACACCTACCCGGACGATTGGCCAGAACCTGAATTCCTTCTGCTGGGTCACATTGTGAAAGACCCGCGGTTGACTTCGAACGTTGCGTCAGACGGCTGAATCTTTACCTTCTTAACGCAGGTTTTACCGAGGTTTCGGGGTGGCCTGGTTGTTAAGGCTGACGAACACCCTGGCCGGGCGAGGCGTGCAGGCTTTTCACAGAAAAAAAGGCGTGCTCTCTTCAGAGAACACGCCTTGCAGGTTGTTTGGGCAGGAGTTACTGGCCGCGCGGGCGGCGAAAGCGTCCCGGGCCACCGGGGCCGCCGCGGTCGCCCATCTGATCGTATTTGGTCTTCTGCTCGGCGGTGAGCAGAGCGTAAAACTTAGCCGAAGCCTTCGCCTGAATCGCGGCCAGCCGGCCATTGACGACTCCAATGGCCGCGGCCAGTTGGTCGATCTCGGCGTCTGCCGCATTCTTTTTCACCGCTGCGTTCAGCGCTTCGCGGGCACCCGAAAGTTCGCCATTAAGGCCTTCGCCGGCTTCCTGGGCGGCATCGAAGATCGTCTTCGCCTGTTCCTTCTGAGAATCCGAGAGGCCGAGGTATCCGGCCAGAAAATCCAAGCGGTTGCCGGGTCCAGGGCCGCCACGGCCCCCCGGCTGCGCCATCAGCGGCAGTGCCATCAGGGCCGCGGACAGGGTTGTGAGCATTCGTCGAGTCATGAGAGTGTTCGTAAACCTCCTACTGCTTCAAACGCGCTCCCGGGGCCAAGGTTGCGCGGCGGCACGTAAAGTCTTCTTTACACGGGGAGGCGTTGGACCATGCAGTATCCTGATCAGGTGATTTCACGCCGTACACTGATTCAAGCCGCGCCCCTGGGGGCATGGGCCCTGGCCGCCCCGGGCGCTGCCGCCCCACTGTCCGCGCTCACCGTGAAGATGCCGCTCGAGGAACGCATCCGGCGCATCGAGACGTTCGTTCACGAGCGCTACTACGACGAAAAAGGGATCCTCTACTCCCATTGGAACTTCACTGAAGAACGGCCGAATCGCCGCGAAGACTTCCATCGCGACATCGTTTCTCCGCTCGGCGTCTCCATGTCCGACTGGTACAACTACGAAAACAGCCCGATGATCGCCGGCATCTTTCTGGCTTCTCAATGCTACCGGTACGAGGCGACGAGGGAGCCGCAAGCGCTGGAATACGCCGCCCGGGCGTTTCGCTCGATCGATACGATCTTCCGCCTTGCCGAGAGCCAGGCGGGCAAGCCGGCCATGTTGATGCAGCGCGCCGGAAGCGTGGACCCGAACGACCGGTTTGAGCCCCGGCCCGGCTGGATCTGCAAGCCGTATGCACAATCGCTCACCATGCAGACCAGCTCCGAGCAGAATTTCGGACCGATGTGGGGCCTCTACGTTTACAGGCAACATGCGCCCGCCGACGTGCGCAAAAGGATCGACTACATCATCACCTCGGTCGCCACGCTGTGGCGCCACAACCGCTACACCATCAATTTCTTCGGCGAGAACTGGAACCTCGAGCAGTCCATGCCGCGCGCGCAGCGGCACATGCCGGTGTGGATGTGGATTAACCGGTTGGCGTACGAAGTGAGCGGCGACGCGGCATTCAAAAAGGAATTCGAACGGATTCACAGCCTGTTTGGCGCGATGCCCACGGCGAGGGAAACCAACTACGCGATGGGCCGGAGGAAGTACCTCAGTACGGAGGACCGGGCGTTCCACGACAAGGAAGTCGTGGTTGCCGACTTCCTGATTGACCTCCATCCGGAAGCGAAAGACCAATACCAGCGGTCGATGGAAGGCTGGTGGGAATTCGCAAAGATCGGTATGCGGCCGGACTTGTTCAGTTACTACTACATCAATCTGGACACGGTGACCGGCGAGTGGGAACCGGTCAAGAAGTCTCTGAAGCCTCGCTCTCTGTGGAATAGCCCCTACATGATGCAGAACGGGACCTTCCCAGTGTGTTGGGGCGAAATCGCGTCGAGGCGGGTATTGTCGTCGGCGATGGTTGCGCGGCGGAGCACCCGCCTGGCGGAGGCGGCGAAACAGTTCGCGCAACTCGTGTTCTCGAAGCTGGACAAGGAGCACCTGCGGTACATGATCGATCCCGACAATTCCCTGGAGCCGGAGCTGGCGTTTCTGACAAACCTTCTCAGCGGCGACGGTCTCGCCTACATGCCGGTGGCCTATTGGTACGGGCGGCGGCACCGATTGTGGAGTTAGGGTCGCCGCCCTGGCCAGCACAGCGCCGACCCGTAAATATGGGACAATTGGGCGGATGAAGACGACCATCGAGATCCCCGATCCGCTGTTTCGACGAGCCAAGGCGGCGGCCGCGCAGCGAGGGATTTCGCTGCGCACGTTTGTGTCGGAGGCACTCGGGGAGAAACTGGATTCACAAACCGGCACGCCCAAACCCTGGATGGACACCTTCGGAAAACTCAAGCACTTGCATAAGGAGACAATCCGGATTGACAGGATCATCGAGCAGGAGTTTGGGCAGATTGAACCCGAGGATTGGAAATGATCCTGGATACGAACGGACTATCCGCGGTTGCCGATGGCAACCCGGATCTGAAGCCGATTCTGCAAAGGGCGTCAGAAATCGCCGTGCCGGTGATTGTTTTGGGCGAGTACCGGTACGGAATCAGGCACTCACGGGATCGTATGGGTTACGAGCAATGGCTTGCCGAGTCGCTTCAGAGCTACCGGCTGCTCGCCGTTGACGGGGAGACTTCCGAATACTACGCCGACATCCGAAGCGAACTTAAGCGCCAAGGCCGTCCGATTCCGGCGAACGACCTTTGGATTGCTGCTCTAGCGCGCCAGCATGCCCTGCCGCTTCTCAGCCGCGATCAGCATTTCGACGCCGTTCAAGGCCTGAGACGTGTCAGTTGGTAGTGAAGAACACTGCTGGCGCACTCGGCTGCGGTAAACCCGCGATACAGCCGCCCTTGATACAATTCGGGTGAGCCCCATTCCCGAGGAGTCACGACACATGGCCGAGCCTGAAAGCCCCGCCCTCGATCCGCTTGCCAGCCAGGACGACGTTACCCGCCGCGAATTCGTCAAGACCGCCGGCGTTGCCGCCGCGATGACCGCCGCCGCCCCATTGCTCGACGGCGCGCCCGCCATCATGAAGGTGCATGCCGCCAACGAACGGGTGCAGTTCGGCTTTATCGGCACGGGAGGCCGCGGCCAATACCTCCTCCAGCACATGAAGGAGAACGACCTCGGCAAATGCATGGCCGTTTGCGATATCTTCGAGCCCAATGCCAAGAAGGGCGCGGAGACCATCGGAGGGAATCCGAAGATCTACAAGGATTATCGCGAGCTGCTTTCCCAGAAGGACATCGACTGCGTCCTGATCGCGACGCCGCTCTTCGTGCATTTCCCGGTAACCCGTGACGCCCTGTTGGCCGGAAAGCACGTCTTCTGCGAGAAGAGCCTCGTGTTCAAGCCGGAGGAGGTGCACGCGCTACGCAAGCTGGCCAACGAACGGCCGAAGCAGATCCTGCAGGTGGGCCTGCAGCGCCGGTACAGCAAGTTCTACCAGACCACCAAACAGATGGTCGAGAAAGGCCTGCTGGGTGAAGTGACCAACGTTCAGGCGCAGTGGCATCGCAATGGCGGTTGGTCGATGAAGAAGGTGGACGATCCGGCGCGGCAAAAGATCGCCAACTGGCGCCTGTTCCGCGAGTACTCGGGCGGCCTGACCGCCGAACTGGCGTCGCACCAGATCGACATCGCCGACTGGATGTTCGGCGCGCACCCGGAATATGTAATGGGCGTCGGGGGCATCGATCACTTCAAGGACGGCCGCGATGTTTTCGACAACATCTACCTGATCTTCGGCTATCCCAAGGGCCGCAAGCTGACTTACTCATCGATCAGCACCAACCAGCATCTCCCCTATTTCGGCGGGCAGCGGACGGAGTTCGGCGAGCGCATCATGGGCACTCGAGCGACCATTGAAATCACGGTGGGCACCGACAAGGAACCGGCGATCGCCATGTGGTACCTGGAGCCGAAGAAACCGGAGGCCAAGCCGGCAGCCGGCAAAAAGGAAGCTCCGGCGTTGGCCGGCGCCAGCCTGGCCAGCACCGGAAGAGGCGCGCGAGGGTTCCCGATCCTGCTGGACAAGGACCAGGTGACCGAGAACGATTCCTTCCTTTCCAAGGAAATGAAGTTCGCCCGGCGCTGGTTGTATTCGAAGGGGATCATGGTGCCGGAGGAAGACCGGAACCCGGTAGACATCGAACTGGAGAGTTTCCTGGAGAGCGTCAAGACGGGCAAGCGGCCCCTGGCCGATCTCGAGGTTGGCCTTGCCGACAGCACGGCCGTGATCATGTCGAATCTCGCCATGGACGAAGGCAGGCGCGTGAACATGAACGAGTTGGAAAAGATGGGCCGCGAAACACCGAAGTCGTAGGGTTTGAGGGCCGAACCAAACGCGGGCCGTGGCCGGGAAAGCCACGGCCCTTCGCCGACTGCCGCTACTTGTTCTTTTTCGGCGAGTACTTGTTCAACAGCGAGATGAGGCGTTTGGCCGCCGTGGGAGGCTCGATGGTGCCCAGCACAATCTCACGATTCTCCAATCTTTTCCCGTAGACCTCCTCGTTATCATCGAGATCCTGACGCAAAGTCGAGCCCGTCAGGGAGATGCCTGCAAAGACGCCGCGGGAGCGCGAGTAGGAAAGAATCTCGGCTCTCATCTGCGCGTCGGTCTGCGCGCTCGAATCCCGGCCCACCGGGCCGGCGGCGACTGACCCTTCTCCGCCCAAAGTGAACTTGCTGGACAGGAGCTTCTCCGCACCCCTTTCGTTCATGACGAGCAATACGATGTCCGTCTCCGATCCGCCGATCTGGAAGCCGACGCTGCCGCCTTCGACGCGAACCGCTCCCGGCGCGCTCCAGCCCGTCCCGCTTTTGTGGCGGCAACTGATGTACCCTTTGCCGTACTTCCCGGCAAGGATAAAGCCGGCCTTCTTCATGCCCGGGACCACCACTGTGCATGCCGATTTGTCGAGCAGGTCCTGAGGAATACTCTTGTCCTTCATCGACATGATTTCCTCGAACACGCTGGCCGCGTCTTCGAGCCGGTTCTTGTTCTTCTTGTCGGCTGCGCCCAGAGTGGTCACGGCGACCAGCAGGCAAATCGTCAATGGTTTCACTTGTACTGCCTCCTCGTTCCATTATGCCTTTGCAATGATACGATGGTGTGTCAGGCTTCGGGCTCCGTGCAATAGGAGACTGCAAACCCCGCCAGGTCCGGAAGGAAGCAACGGTAGTGGTTCCACCCTGTGTGCCGCGGATCACCCGGGGCCTGGCAACATCGCGCCGGCTCCCCGCATGTATCAAGTCATCGCCCGCAAGTATCGGCCCCAAACCTTCGACGATGTCTTGAACCAGGAGCACGTCAAAGTCACGCTCGCCAATGCCATCAAGGAAAACCGGATCGCTCACGGCTACATCTTTTCGGGCCAGCGCGGCACCGGCAAAACCACCGTGGCGCGAATCCTCGCGCGCTGTCTGAACTGCGTGAACGGACCCACCACCGAGCCGTGCGGCGTGTGCTCCAGTTGCCTGGAGATCGCGCAGTCGGGCGCGGTCGACGTGATCGAGATCGACGCCGCCTCCAACCGCGGCATCAACGAGATGCGCGAACTGCGCGAGAACGTGCGCTACCAGCCCGCGCGCGACCGCTTCAAGGTGTTCATCATCGACGAGGCACACCAGATCACGAACGAGGCATTCAACGCTCTTTTGAAGACCATCGAAGAGCCTCCGTCCTGGGCGGTGTTCATCCTGTGCACGACGGAAGCGCACAAGATCCCCGCGACCATCGCCTCGCGCTGCCAGCACTTCAGCTTCCGGTCTGTGGACTTCGAGAACCTGATCCAGCGGATGCGCGAGATCTGCCGCCAGGAAAACATCGAAGCCGATGACGAAAGCCTGGCGGTGATTGCCCAGGCCGGCGAAGGCAGCGTGCGCGATTCGCTGTCGGCCCTCGACCAGGCCATCGCGTGCTGCGGTTCGTCGTTGAACGCGGGCGACGTGCGCGCCCTTCTGGGCGGCTTCTCGCTCGACAGCTTCGACCAGGTGACCGAAGCGCTCCGCGAGTCGAAATCCGCGGCGATGCTGCAAATCGTGGATGATCTCGAGCGCAACGGAAGGAACCTCCAGCACTTCAGCCGCGAGCTGTCGCGATATTTCCGCAACCTGCTGGTGGCGAAGGTCGGCGAGACCCGCCTGATCGCGGCCTCGCAGCAGGAACGCCAGCGGCTGTCGCAGGCCGCCGCCGGGTTTTCCGAGGAAGACCTGACGCGATACCTGCAGTTGACCCTCGATCTGTTCAAAGACCTGCAATTCTCGCTGCAACCCAGGCTGCACCTGGAACTGGGGTTGGTGCGGATGGTATACGCCGGCCGGCTGATGTCGATTGAGGAAGCGTTAGCCGGCGTCGCCCCGCCGGCCGCTGAAGCGAAACCGCGCGCTGCCGCGGCGCCCTCGCTGGAGGCACAGCGAAGCGCTCCTCCCCGGGATCGCCCCTCGCCGTTCTCGCTGGATTCGCAGAAGAAGGCACAAAGCGCGCCCCCGGCCCCGGCGCGTCCCACCGAGACGCTGCGTGCCGTCTCCGAGGGGGCCACCGCCCTGGCGCCTGTTCCCGAAAGCGGCGCGTTGCCTTCGTCCGAAGCCGAATGGCGGGAGCAACTCTGCAAGGTGCTGCTCGACCTGGGCATGGCGTTCACCGCCGACGGCGTGGAGCACTCGTCCATCACGGTTCTGCCGGGCGAGCTGCAATTCTCGACGCCGAAGGACCTGATGCTCGGCATGAAGGCCGACGACATCAACCAGGCGGTGAAGCAGATCGCCGGCCGCCCGATGCGCATCAAGGTGACCGCCGCAGCAGCGGGAACGGCGGCCCCGGCGCCCGTCGAGCGCCGCGCCAGCCCGGCCTCCAAGGCCGAGGACGAAGTGACCGAGCGCGCGCTGGCGAATGAAGAAGTCCAGAAGTTCCGCCGGCTCTTTGGCGGCCAAGTGAGGATGGTTCGGAATCTCAAGGAGTCCTAAGTGAAACTGCCCGGAAACATGCAGCAGATGATGAAGCAGGCGCAGCAGATGCAGGAGCGCCTGCAACAGGAGATCGCCCTGATCCGAGTGGAGGCGTCGGCCGGCGGGGGAATGGTCAGCGTCAAGATGGACGGCCAGAAGAACGTGCTGAACGTCAAGATCGATCCGGAAGTGGCCGGCGACGTGGAGATGCTGCAGGACATGGTGTTGGCGGCGTTCAACGAAGCGGCCAAGAAGGTGGACGCCGAGACACAGCAGAAGATGGGCGGGATGCTGGGCGGCATGGGACTGCCTCCTGGCTTGTTCTAGCCGCGACCGATTCAGAGCCGCGACCGTAAGGGAGCGGTGGCGAGCGCAACCGCCGTACTCGAAGGGAGCCAGTCGCCTGTATCAGCCATGCCCGATTTTGCCGAACCGCTTGCACGCCTGATTGACGAGTTCAAACGCCTGCCCGGCGTCGGCCAGAAGTCGGCCCAGCGGCTGGCCTTTCACGTCTTGCGCAATCCGCGGGAGAATGCCGAACGCCTCGCCCGCGCTCTCGTCGATGTCAAGGACAAACTCGCGCTGTGCCGTGTGTGCAACAACATCAGCGACGGCGAGTTGTGCGGCTACTGCTCCGACGCATCGCGCGATCAGAAGATGGTGTGTGTGGTGGAAGAGCCGCACAGCATCCTCGGCATCGAGACGACACGGCAGTACCGCGGCCTGTATCACGTGCTGCACGGATCGTTGTCTCCGCTGCGGGCGGTGGGACCGGAGCAACTGAAGATCAAGAGCCTGGTGGAGCGCCTCGGCGCGGGCACGATCGAAGAAGTGATCGTGGCCACAAACCCCACGGTGGAGGGCGAGGCGACGGCGGTGTACCTGAGCAAGCTCTTGAAGCCGCTGGGAGTGAAGGTGAGCCGGATCGCGATGGGGATTCCAGTGGGCAGCGATCTCGAGTTTGCCGACGAAGTAACCATCTGGAAGGCGCTGGAGGGGCGGCGGGAGTTGTAGCACGGCTTTCGATTGTGTACCTGCGTTTCCCCTCAGCCGGAGGCGCGCATTTTCAGTTCGTCGTCACGCTCCCCCCAAGGATTCGGTAGTGTGGAAGAGAGGAGCAGCAGCCATGACAATCATTCTTGATCTGCGACCAGAGGTCGAGCGGGGACTGCTGACAAGAGCTCAGGCGAAGGGAATCTCGCTTACCGAATACGTCAACGAAATCGTTGTTCGCGAGGCGCAAGTTCCGTCGGCCGAACCAGCGCCTGCGCCTCGAACTGGACGGGCGCTCATTGACGTTTGCGCGGAGATCCGGGGCCTCCTGACCGATGAGGAGGTTGATTCCCTCTTCGCCCGCAATCGTTCTTCGAGCAGGCCGGTTGACCTTTGATGACTGGCGGATTCCTCCTCGATCCCAACGTGGTTTCGGAATTGGCCAGGCCGCGAGTTGATCCCCGGGTGGAAGAGTGGATTGCCGCTCAAGAGCTTGGAAGTTTGCTGATGAGCGTAGTAAGCCTCGGTGAAATGGAGAAGGGGTTCACGATCATGAGCGACCTTTCGAGGCGTGCGCGGCTGGAGGCATGGCTCGAGCGTCAACTGCTCGAGTTGTTTCGGGGCCAGGTGTTGCCCGTCACTCAGGCTGTCGCCAAACGATGGGGAGTCTTTGACGGACTGCGGCAGATGGCCGGGCGCCCTCTGTCGGTGCCAGATGGCATGATTGCCGCGACTGCGTTTGAGTTTAACCGGACACTGGTCACCCGCAACGGGAAGGACTTTGAGGGTCTTGGCGTGACGATCTTCAGCCCCTGGGAGGCAACGACAGGATCCATCTCGAAGCCGCCAGCCCGGCCATGATCCGCCCGGCGCGACGCCGTACGCCTGGTGGGCGGGTTCGCCAAATCCCGGCCGAACATTTTCAGCGGAGCCCTCGCTTCTCGAGAAACCTAATCAACGCCGCCGGATCGTCCGTGATGATCGCGTCCACCTTCGCGTCCACCAGCCTCTCCCATTCATCCGGCTCGTTTGCCGTCCAGGGAACTACCTGCACTCCGCGTCCGTGCGCCTCGCGGACGCGGTCCGCCGTCACCAACCGGCGCTCCGGCGACAGAATCGGCGCGCCTGTCTCCTTCGCGATCTCCCTCCACAAAGCCATCGGATTGGACGTCAACGCCGACAACCGGATGCGCGGCTCCATTTGGCGCATCTCCGCCAAAGTCCGGAAATCGAACGATTGCAGGATGACGCGATCCTCCAGTCCGTGCTTGCGGATCACGGCCAAGACGAGTTCGACAAAGCGCTTTGGCGGCGGCGCCCAGTCCGGATGCGACGGGCTGATCTTGGTTTCGATGTTGAACTCGACCGGCTTCGACCGTCCGCTCCGCCGGCCTCTGGCCAGTTCGAAGACCTGGTCAAGCGCCGGCATTCGCGTCCCCGGGAACGCTTTTTGCCTGGGAAACTCCGGATTGATCTTGGCCCCGCAATCCCACTGCTGCAGTTCAGCGAACGTCATCGAGTGGATTGGCCGCGCCGGGCCCGGACCCGAGCAGATCTTCTCGTTCAGCACGGGATCGTGAGAGACCACCACGACGTCGTCGCGCGTCACCGCCATATCCAGTTCCAGAACGTCGACGCCGAGGTCGAGTGCGTACTGGAATGCCGGCAGTGTGCTTTCGGGACGGACCGCGCGGGCGCCCCGATGGCCGTGAACGAGAATCGGCGGTGCTGCGAGCGCGGTCATGACGGAAATCAACGCGAGGAGGAGCACGTCCTCAGCCTAACAGGCGCTCCGCCGCCGGCCGGCAATGTCGTGAAAGGTTCACCCGGAATTGAGCGCCCTGTAATGCTAGCGCTCGGCCAGGCCCGCCGCCGAGATCGCCCGCCAGCCGCCGTCGAGCGAGATCACGTCGGTGTAGCCCATCTGCCGCAGCGCATCCGCCGCCAGGGCGCTGCGGAAGCCGCCGCCGCAGTACAGAACCAGCCTGGTCGATTTGTCCGGGACCTTCGTTTCAATATCGCGCTCGATGATGCCCTTGCTGACGTGAATGGCGCCCTTGGCCTTGCCGGCGGCCCATTCACTTTCTTCGCGCGTATCCACCAGGACATGCGGTTCGCCCGCCGCCAGCATCTGCTGATAGCCGTCGATATCGATCTGCCGGATGCGGGACTTGGCCTCGTTCACCACTTTCAGGAATCCAGGGTTATGTGCCATGTTCGTATTCTACATTTCCACTTTCATGAGCTGAGCGTTCCAGCGCATCCGCCGGCCGTGCTTCAGGGCCATGTTGCCCAGCAGGACCGGAAGGCACGATTGGAAGCCCACCTCCAGGGGCGCGGTGGGTGTCGCTCGCGTGCGGACGCACTTCAGGAAGTTCTGCACATGGAGGTCGGTCGCGTAGCCAAATCCCTTCTCCGAAGTCTGCGTGATGGCGGCAGTCTCCTCCGCGCCCTGCCGGTAGACGCGCACTTCCTCGCGGCCAATATCCATGCGGGCCTGGTCGCCGTCCAATTGACTCAACTGGTCGTTGCGGCCCTTATACTTCATCGCCGCGTAGTTGATGCTGAACACGCCAATGAAGTCTTGCGGGTACTCCGCGATGACGACGACCGATTCCGGCGTATCGAAGCCGGGGCGGTGCGGGCGGCCCGCCGAGGCGTTGACCGCCGACGGGAAGCCCGCGCCCATCAACAGGTGAATGCCGTCAAAGGTGTGTGCCCCCTGGTCGGCAATAATGCCGCCGGCGTAGTCGGAATAGTTGCGCCAATTCAGAAAACGATCGGGATCCAGATCGCGCCGCCGCGCAGGACCCTGCCACTGTTCCCAGTCGAGAGGCCCTGTCAGCTTGCCCTGAGGCGTTTGCAGATAGTTGTTCAGCCACCAACTGCGCACCATCCGGACCGTGCCCAGGGTTCCGGCCGCGACGATTTCGCGCCCCTTCTGATACAGGTCGTAGCTGCGGCGCTGCATGCCGACCTGCACGACGGATTTCGATTGCCGGCTGGCCCGGACCAGTTCAGCGCCCTGCTCGGGAGTCTGGCAGAGAGGCTTCTCGACGTAGACGTCTTTGCCGGCAGCCATCGCGTCGAGCACCATGCGGTGGTGCCAGTGCTCCGGAGTCCCGATGAGCACCATCTGAATGCTCCGGTCGTCCAGCAAGGCCTTGTAGTTACGGTATGCCTTGGCTTGATTGCCCGCAGCCGAGAGGCCCGCTTCCAGATTGGGCTCGTAAACGTCGCAGACAGCCGTTACCCGAACGGCGGGATCCCTGCGGAACACCTGCATCACATGCCGCCCTCGACCGCCCGCGCCGATCAGGCCCAGCGTCAGTTGGTCGGACGGCGCGGCCTGCGCCGCCGCGGTCGTGGAAGCGAGAAGAAAGGTTCGCCGATCCATGGTCACTCCCCCTTTGCCGCCGCGTAGCTCCGCAGCATCTCCATCCACTCGCGCACGTAGTGGGGATTGTCATGCCACGTCCGGCCGCTGATCATGTTGCCGTCGCGGACGCAGCCGTCATTGACGAAGGTCGCCCCCACCACTTCCACGTCGAACTTGCACTTGGCGACGGTGGCAATCCGCTTGCCCGCGAGCACGCCCGCGGTTGCGACAATCTCGGCGCCGTGGCACACCACGGCAACCGGCTTTTGCTTTTCGAAGAAGTGGCGCGTGATTCGCATCAGGTCCTGGTCGTAGCGCAGGTACTCCGGCGCCCGCCCTCCCGTGAGAAACAGCCCGATGTACTCGTCCGGGTCGACGTCCCGGAATGCGATGTCGGAAGCAAGATGATAGCTGGCCGATTCGCGCGTGATGTCCCAGCCCGGCGGGATCTCGTGCATCACCAAGGGATACACGCGCTTCTCCGGTCCCGCCAACACGGCCTGGTAACCTTCTTCTTTCACGCGGAAGTACGGATAAAACGTATCGAGCGCTTCCGCGGCGTCGCCAATAACGAGTAGAACCTTGTGCATGAAACTCCTTTGGGATTAAAGAACGTGACAAGCTTTGAGCAGCGCTTCGTGGGTATCGAGGTCGTGCTGCATCGACCATTTCGGCGCCGTTCCTTCACGGATCTGGCGCGCCAGGTCGAGGAAGTCGGGCGAAAATGAAGGCGATGCGTCGGCCGGGGCATCGGTCACGTGAGGCCCGGCGGCGTACGGACCCGCGGCGTCCTTCAGGTCGATCGAAAGCTTCGATCGCGAATACGGCCTGACCATGATCGTGCCGTTGGTTCCGAGGACCTCGAACGTCCGGTAATTTCCGCCGTTGGGTTGCATGGCCGCGATATAGATCTCCGCGAACGCTCGGTCGAATTCCAGGATCGCCAGCGTATTGTCCTCCAGCGTATCGTCAATCGCGGCATCGTGACGGAGGATCCCGGTCACGCGGCGCGGCTTGCCGAGCAGGTCCACCGCGCGGTCGATCAGATGGCAACCCAACTCGTACATCATCCCGCCCCGGAACCGGGCGAGCAGTTTGCGGTCGGCGGGCGGCGTCGGCTTGTTAATAGTGGCGCGCAGTCCGTAGATGTGGCCCAGCCAGCCGTTCCGCGCGGCGTCGATGGCGGCGCTCATCCCGGGCTGGTACCGCCACTGGTAGCCCATCTGGACTCGCAGGCGTTTTCGGCCTGCCTCCTCAATCAGGGCGCGGAAGCCAGCCATGTCCTGCCCCGGAGCTTTGTCCAAATGAATGTGCTTTCCGGCGCGGATCGACCGGCGCGCGTACTCCAGGTTCACGTCGACGCCGGCCTCCACCGCGATCAGTTCGATGGAAGGATCGTCCAGCAGTTCTTTCTCCGTCAGCCATCGGACCCCGTGGAGTTGTTTGGCCTCGCGCGGAACCTTGGGATCCGGCTCGCACACGCCGGCGAAGTCGAACCGGTCAAGTACCCGCAGCGCCTGCACTTTGCCCAGGGCGTGCGCGTGAGCAATTCCGAATACCGCGGCGCGAATCGGCTTCGCCGAGGCTGGAGCGGCGGAGGCAAGAAGCGAGAGGGCGGCAGTCCGGCGGGTCATCGGTTTCCTCGTAGGGGTTCGTCAGGTAAAGTGACACTTTGATCCCGGGATGTCAAGTTTGCCCGGCGCGATGCGCGCCCCCCGGACCCCCTCAAACACTCCGGGTTTGCGAGACTTCCACCAGATAGATCTGGTGAAACCAAATCGCCGCCGGCCCAGTCTGTACTAAATGAGATATCTTTCCGGCCGGATGCCTCTCTCTTCTCGGGCGTCCGGCCGTTTTGTCTGGGTGGCGGAAGCGGAATCCCTCCTCCTCATTTGCCCTTGCGGCCGCTTTCCCCGTATAATGCCGCTACCAGTAGGTGAACTATGTCGACTGTGACTACAAGTCCGTCACTGTCGGATGTCCCTGAACATCTCGACCGCCTTCGCGAGCGGATCGTCAACGATTTCAGCATCCAGGTTGCTACAGTTAACGGCTCCGGCAGTCAGACCGCAAACAGCGTTCTGATGCGCTCCATCTTCCAGATGGGCGTGCCGGTGTCGGGCAAGAATCTGTTCCCGTCGAACATCGCGGGATTGCCAACCTGGTTCACGATCCGCGCCAGCGCAAGCGGCTACATCGGCCGAAAAAAAGAAACTGATTTTCTGGTTGCCATGAACCCGGAGACTGCCGTCGAGGACGTACAGAAACTCGATCGCGGTGCAGCCGTGGTCTACGATGAGCCGCTCAAACTGGATCAAATACGCTCCGACCTCTATTTCTACCCCGTCCCGTTTGACAAGCTCGTGGGCCCTGTCTGCCCGGAGGCAAAGCTTCGCAAACTCGTCCGCAACATGCTGTATGACGGAGTGGTCGCGCACCTGCTCGGCCTCGACGTTGAAGAGATGAAGAAGGCTCTCTTCAAGCAGTTCGGTCCCCGCAAGGTGAAGGCCGCCCAACTGAATTGGGGGGCCGTTCTCGCCGGCAGGAAGTGGGCGGAAGACAACCTGGTCAAGCGCGATCCTTACTGGATCGAGAAGCTGGACCAGAATCAGGGCAAGCTCATTATTGATGGCAACTCCGCTCTCGCGCTGGGGTGTGTCTTCGCCGGGGTGACTGTCCTTACGTGGTATCCCATTACGCCTTCGTCCTCCCTGGCGGAGGCGTTGATCGTGTACCTGGACAGGTTCCGCATCGACAAGGAGACAGGGAAGGCCACCTTTGCCGTGGTCCAGGCCGAGGACGAACTGGCCTCGATCGGGATGGCGATCGGCGCGGCTTGGGCGGGAGCCCGTGCCATGACGGCGACCTCCGGCCCCGGCATCTCGCTGATGGCGGAGTTTATCGGGCTCGCGTACTATGCCGATGTCCCGGTCGTCGTCATCGATGTTCAACGCGCGGGTCCCTCCACCGGCCTTCCGACACGCACCGCGCAAGGCGACACCTTGAAGAACGCCCTCGTCTCTCACGGCGACACGCGTCATCCGGTTCTGTTTCCATCGTCGCCGCAAGAGTGCTTCCAATTCGCGTCTGTTGCGTTCGACCTGGCGGAGCGATTCCAGACGCCGGTTTTCATCAACACGGACCTCGACCTGGGGATGAACAACTGGATGACGGATCCGTTCCCGTATCCCGACGAGCCCATTCGCCGTGGAAAAGTCCTGACGGCGGAACAACTGAAAGAAAAGGGCGGCTTCGCCCGCTACAAGGACGTGGACGGCGACGGAGTGGGCTACCGCACGTTGCCCGGCACGCAACACACGGCCGCCGCTTACTTCACGCGCGGCAGCGGTCACAACGAGAAGGCGCTGTACAGCGAGCGGGAAGACGATTACGTCAACAACCTGGATCGCCTGGCGCGCAAACTCGACGCGATGCGCTCACTGGTGCCCAAGCCGGACATCTCCCTCCGCTCCGGGGCCCCCTTCGGAGTGATCTGCTGCGGCACGTCACGCTACGCGGCGGAAGAGAGCTGCGATCAGCTCGACACGGAGTACGGGCTGGCCATCAGCCATCTGAGGCTGCGAGCCTACCCGTTTACGGACGACCTCATTGACTTCATCGAGAACCACGACCACGTCTACGTGATCGACCAGAACCGCGACGCGCAATTACTCGGCCTGATGCGCCTCGATCTCGAGCCGCGCCTGATCGGCAAACTACGCAGCATCCGGCACTACACGGGGTTACCCATCGACGCGCGCTCCGTGACCGAACAGATCGTCAGCCAGGAGGGCTTATGAGCGCCGCGACCGCGCCTCCCCCGAAGAAGACCAATCGCCTCGGCCTGGAGGTACTCAACTACAAGGGCGGAAAAACCACGCTCTGCGCCGGTTGCGGCCACAACGCCATCACCGAGCGCCTGATTGAAGCCTATTGGGAGATGGGAGTCGAGCCCTGGAATGTCATCAAACTTTCCGGGATCGGCTGCTCGTCGAAGACCCCCGCTTATTTCCTGGGCATGTCGCACGGATTCAACTCCGTGCACGGGCGGGCCTCGGCGGTCGCCACCGGGGCGATCCTCGCCAACCAGCATTTGCAGTGCATCGTGGTCAGCGGCGACGGCGACACGGCTTCCATCGGCCTCGGCAATTTCATGCACATGCTGCGCCGGAATGTTCCGTTGATCTATATCATCGAAAACAACGGCGTCTACGGACTTACGAAAGGACAGTTTTCGGCCACCGCCGATATCGGTTCGAAACAAAAGAGCGGCATCGTCAACGACATGCCGCCCATCGACTGCTGCCTGGCGGCCATCGAGATGGGAGCTACCCTGGTGGCCCGCTCCTTCTCCGGCGACAAAAAGCAGTTGAATGCCATTCTCAAAGCGTGCATCGCGCACAACGGGCTGTCCCTGGTCGACATCGTTTCCCCCTGCACCACCTTCAACGACC
>CAZGUX010000223.1:0-22237 GCA_964529305.1 uncultured Solibacteraceae bacterium
CCTCGGTCGAAAGCGGCATTGGAGAGAGATCGGCAACGGTCTCGTTCTCGGCGCTCAAGGACAGCGCGGATCCAGTGTTGAATTCGTTCCGCGAGATCCTGACCGCGCCCGAGTTCCGGGAAGAGAAGCTTGACCTGGCCAGGACCCAGCTTCGGGGTTCCATTGCCCGCCGCAACGATGAAGGCGACGACATTGCCGCGCGCGAATTCAGCAGCATTGTCTACGGCCGCGACAACCCCTACGGCTGGACGATGCAATACGAGCACGTCGAGCGCATCACCCGGGCAGACCTGGTCGCGTTTCACAAGCGGTATTTCTTCCCCGCGAACACCATGCTCGCGATTTACGGCGATTTTTCGACGGCTGAGATGAAGGCGAAGGTCGAGAAGCTGTTCGCCGGCTGGACCACCGCCCAACCGCCGGTTCCTCCCTTTCCGCCCGTCACCGCCGCGCCCAATCCCGGCGTGCATCTGGCCGCCAAAAAGGATCTGGCGCAGACGTTCTTCCAGATCGGTCATCTGGGCGGCCGGCTCGATGATAAGGACTACGCCGCGCTGGAGGTGATGTCCGATATTCTCGGCGGCGGCTTCTCCAGCCGGCTGTTCAAACGCGTCCGCACCAACCTCGGATACGCCTACTCCATTGGCGCTTCCTGGGACGCGGAGTTCGACCATCCCGGCACTTTCCGTATCACGGGAAGCACCAAATCGCTCTCCACGACACAGACCTTCCGGGCTATCCGGGAAGAAGTGGAGCGGATGCAGAAGTCGGATGTCACCGACGAAGAGTTGAAGACGTCCAAGGATTCAGTGCTGAACAGTTTTGTCTTCAACTTCGACACGAAGCGGGAGACCATCGGGCGTCTGCTGAACTACGACTACTTTGGCTACCCCAAGGACTTCCTCTTTCAGTACCAGAAGGCAGTGGCGGCCGTGACCAAGGCCGATGTCCGCAGGGTGGCGCTCAACTACCTGAAGCCGGCGCAACTGGCGTTCGTGGCGGCGGGCAATCCGGTCGATTTCGTGGAACCGCTCGAGTCGCTGGGCGTTCCCGTCAAGAAGATCGACCTGACCATTCCCGAGCCGAAGGTGCAGACGGCCAAGGCCGACGCCGCTTCCCTGGCGCGCGGCAAGCAGTTGCTCGCCCGGGTGCAGCAGGCGCTGGGCGGCGTGGACAAGATCGCCGCAATCAAGGACTGGGTGGAATCCGCCGACTTCAAGTTCGATCCGTCCGCCGGGGGGCTTCAGGTCCAGCAGGTGGACAAGTGGGTGGCGCCCCACCACTTCCGCCAGGAACTGTCGCTGCCGTTTGGCAAGATCCTGTCTTATTGCGACGGCTCCACCGGGTGGTTGAACACGCCTCGCGGCGACGGGCCCCTGTTGGGCGATCAGTTCAAGCAGGCGCAGGGCGAGATCTTCCGCTCCTTCTTCTGGCTGTTCCTGAGCGACCGCCTCGCCGGCCGGCAAGTGAATGCCGTGGACGACACGACCCTGGAAATCTCCAACGCCGACGGACTGTCGGTGCGCATCAGCGTCGATGCCAAGACCGGTCTGCCCACTTCGGAGATCTTCAGCGCCGGCAACATGGGCCGCATCGAGCAGCGATGGGAGAACTTTCAGCCTTCCGCCGGGCTGCAATATCCTCGCAAGATCACCGTCTTTCGCGATGGGAAGAAATTCGCCGATGTCACGGTGAAGGACGTCCAGATCAACACCGGGCTTACGGCGGAACAAGTCAGCAAGAGGCCGTTGCCATGAATCGTTCCCTCACGCGCCGCGAAGCCGCGGCGGCCCTTCTCGGAGCTTCCACGCCCCTGTTTGCCCAGGATAAGGCCAAGCGGGTGATCGACGACGCTTTGGCCGCGCTGGGGGGCGACCGGTTCCTGCAGGTGGTGGACCGGGTCGAGATGGGCCGGGGGTATTCGTTCTACCGGGAACGTCTCACCGGCCTGGCGAAGGCACGTCTGAGCACGCGCTACCTGATGCGCCCGTCGCCGCCGGTCGCGGGATTTCTGGGCATTCGCGAACGCCAGTCCTTCGGAAAGATCGAAGACGCCTATGTGCTGCTGGGCGAGAACTACGGCTACGACGTCACGTTCCGGGGCGCGAGACCTCTGCCGAAGGCGACGCTCGACCGATTCAAAGAGACGACGCTCCGCAACATCTTCTACATCCTTCGCCAGCGTCTGGGAGAGCCGGGCATGGCGATGGAGCACCGCGGCCTCGAAATCGTCGACAACATCCCCACGGACTGGATCGAAATCAGCGATTACGACAACCGTGCCGTGAACGTGTATTTCCAGCAGTCCACCCGGTTTCCGGTCCGGCAGGTGACGCAGCGCCGCGAAGCGGGCCGCCCGTCGCCGGTGGAGGAAGTGACGAACTACTCCAAGTTCCGCGACGTCGGCGGTGGCGTGATGTGGCCGTTTGTCATCCAGCGCGAGCGGGATGGCGAGGCGATCTTCTCCCTCTACTCGGAGAGCGTCACGATCAATCAGGCTCTGCCCGACAATGAGTTCACCTTGCCCGGCAATATGAAGGTACTGCCCGTGAAGTAGCGGCAGCCTCCGCCGGTTCGGCGATTCGTACGTACGCCCCACAGATCAAACTCACCTGGCCCATTGGCCGGACAATGCAGTTGCCACTCCGCCTATACTTCTAGAAGCGCGTGGGCCGAAGCCACCCGGCTAGCTCGAGGTTCGGGAGGATTAACGTGGATCGAAGAGAATTCGTGCGCTCCGGTCTGGCGACCGCGGCTGCCTGCGTACTGAAAGTCGCGGGATCCGAGGGCCTGCTGGCGCAGGCAAGAGAGAAGGCGCGCCCCCTGAATCTGCGCATCACCGACTTGAAGACCTTCGTCGTGGACGCCGGCGGCGACGAGAACTTCGTCTTCGTCAAGATCTACACCAACCAGGGCCTGACCGGGCTGGGCGAAGGCACCTTCACCGGGAAGGAAGCCACCGTCGAGAAGGCCATCTGGGAGCACAAGCGATACCTGCTCGGCAAAGATCCCACCGACATTGAGTTCCACTGGCAAGGAATGTTCCGCGGGCCTCGCTACCGCGGGGGCGCTTTGATGATGTCCGCACTGAGCGCCGTGGAGATTGCGATGTGGGACATCCTGGGGCAGGCGCTCGGGCAGCCGGTCTGGAAGCTGTTGGGCGGCAAGGCGCGGGACCGGATCCGCGTCTACCCTCACGCCGGAGGGAAAACCCCTCAGCAAAGCGCGGCATCGTTCGTCGAAGCCAGGCGCGCCGGCTGGACGGCGGCCAAAGCGGGTTTCCTGATCCCCAATGCCGAAAACATCATCGATCCGGCGACGTCCGTCCAGGAGGCCCTGGAACAACTCCAAGCCGTTCGCGCGGCTGTCGGCCCGCGGTTCGACATTCTGATCGACCTTCACGGGAAGGCGACGACTCCCATGGCCGTCGAGTTCTGCCGTGGAGCCGAACCCTGCCGCCCGATGTTCATCGAGGAGGCCACCCAACTGGAGGACCTCGGCGAACTCGCGCACCTGCGCTCCAAGACTGCCGCGCCTCTGGCCACCGGCGAGCGGCACGTGACCAAGTACGCCTTTACCGAGATGTGCGCCCGGCATCTGGTGGACTACGTTCAACCGGATGTCGTTCACTGCGGCGGCATTCTGGAGATGATCAAGATCGCGGCCATCGCCGACGCATTCCGGATCCAACTGGCTCCGCACAACCCGCAAAGCGAAGTGAGTACCGTAGCTTCGATGCACGTAATGGCCGTGGCGCCCAATGCGGCGATCCTGGAGATCGGCAGCGGACACAAGCCTGTCTGGAAGGACTTGTTCCACGGAGGTCTGGCTGAGTTCCGCGAGGGATACGCGGCCCTTCCCGACCGGCCGGGGTTGGGTCTCGATCTGGACGAGAAGGTAGCCGCCCGATTCCCGTACAAGCCAAAGGACTGGCGGAGTCATCGCTTCCCGGATGGAAGCATCAGCGACCGCTGAGGCGCTTCGCTGTCTCAACAAGGGCAACCGTGCCGCGAGCGTAAGAGGGCGTGAAAAAACAGGGACGTTCACCCCGTTTCTCGGCCACAAGTCGTTGATTCTCCACGAAACGTTGACCGGGAAACGGGGTAAACGTCCCCGTTTTTTCACAGCCGGTCATGAGCTGACGCCTGCAACTGAGATGAAACTTGCCTTGAAGTTCGAAATGGCACGGAAGATCCCGGCGTAAGTCGCTCGCCAGTGTTGATGTGATCGCCACCACTCCGGCCTTCGCCGATGCGGAGAGAATCGCGCCAGGACTGGCTTAGAACACGCGCGTTGCCGGAATCCTCAGGATCCGAAGGAGAGGGGAGGGCAGACCGTCGACGGCCCGCCCTCCGCCTTTGCCTGCCACGGCGCGCACCGCAGCCGTCTTCTACCGCGCGCGGTGATCGTGGCACGCGCATCTTGCTGGCGATCGATCCAAGGATTCCCGGCGACAGATCATCACGGAGCAGGGCCCGCGTGGCGGTGAAGCCGCTGTTCAGAGCGGACGCAAACCCGGAGCTTTCAAGCGCGACGTCCGCTGCCAGCTTTCGGTCTTCATCCGTCCGAGTACTCCCTGTAATAGCCATCTTAAGATGGAGTAGTGCATTCTACACCGCCCTCAGGAGAGGGTGAAGCTCCGCTCATTTGCGGGTAGAGGATCGGAGGCAGCCGGTGGCAGGACTTCCGCTGGAATGGTTTGCTGGAGCCACACCACCTTCACGGCCGTCGAAATGGCCGATGTCGCCAACGGCTCCCGCGAGGTAGCCGCCTTTCCCTTTCGTTGGGCGTGGGCGTACTCGCCGTAGAAATCGCTGAACAACCGGCACCCCGGGTCGCACTGAAGCAGCTTGGAGAAACACGCCGACGTGGTCTTCCGGTCCATGCCACCGCACAACTGGGCAACTTCGTGAGCAACGAGCCGGATGTGCCGCCGCAGATTGAAGGTCGGCGCGACGGCGCAACTCACGATCAGGTGCCGGCAGTATCCGCCCGGGCAGCACTGCATGCGGGCCTGGGCCGCCGTTGCCTCCGCTTGGGCCACGGCGGGGTCCGCCGCCTCCTGCGCCACCAACTCGTTCGGCGGCAACTGGCTATCCTCGCTGAACTCGATGTCGGCGAATTTACCCAAGTCCGGGAACGCCATCGAGCGGCGGACTTTCCCTCGAAAGCCCCGGTGCTTGGAGCAGTTGCTGCAATGCAGGTTCACGCTGGCTCCTTTCACCAGCGGCTCGTCAATCTGGATCGTCGCACCCTTGGGCACGATATCTTCCAGGACCGCGGTGGCGACCTTCGTCGTTCCGTGCGGCGTGGTCACCTGCACGTCGATCCTGTCGGAGCAAAAGTGTTTACGTTTCATGGGGTACCGGTGGCTGCCTCGATCTATAAGTCCTTCTCAGGCCTAAAATCGTTGACCTCCATTTGTGGGTATGTCATACCCCCATTTGCGGGTACTGGTTTCTTGACGGTAAGGGCGTGTGCTGGGAGAAGCGTAGCAACCGCTAGTCGAGCGGCCTCACGCCCACTCCGGCCCTCGCCAGTTCCTCCCGAATCGCCTTCGCGATCCTCGGTGAACCCGGCGTGTCCGAGTGCACGCAGACGGTATCGGCATCCACGTTGATCTCTCCTCCATCCATCGTGGCGATTTTGCCCGTCGTTGCCAGCCGCGCGATGCGCGCCCCGATCGCCTCCGGCGTCCCGCCGGCTTCCTCGATCTTCCAGTCGAACATCTTCACCGTCCCATCCTTGCGGTAGCCGCGGTCGGCGAAGAACTCGGCCGCTGCCCGCAGACCCATTTTTCGCGCTACTTCCCAAGTGGCTGAACCGCGGATGGTGTAGATCAGGAGCTTCGGGTCCTGTTCCAGGATCGCTTCCACGATCGCGCGCGACTGCTCTTCGCTCTCGAGCGCCATCATGTACATCGCCCCGTGCGGCTTCACGTGATGCAGCGGGACCCGCTCGGCCTTCGCAAAGGCCAGAATGGCCCCAAGCTGATACGTGACGTAGTTCTTGAGATCGGCCGGTTTCACCGTCAGGGAGCGCCGGCCGAAACCCAGCAGGTCCGGAAACCCGCAATGGGCGCCAACCGCCACGCCGTGCTTTTTCGCCAGCGCCACCGAGGTCCGCAGCACTGTGGGATCGCCGGCGTGGAATCCGCATCCGATGTTGGCGGACGTGATGAACGGGATGATCTCTTCATCGGCCCCGTACCGGTAGAGGCCGAAGCTCTCGCCCATATCGCAGTTGATGTCGAGGGTCTTGTTTGCCGCCATAAGAGGGACGGATAGCAGGCCCGCAATCGCGTCACGCCGGGTCATCTTCGCATCGTACCTCCGGCTCTTCAGCACGTGTTCACACGAGCGCCTTGCTGGTGCTTCTGCGCCCCACGCGACTTTCCCGCTGCAAACGTGCGGTGCCGCTCCGGTCGCTGTACTTCATCCCTCCCTGAGACGCTGTTCGGCGTCCATCACATTCGCCAGAATCACGTTAATCCGGCTCAGATGACCTGGGCCCTTCGATTTTAGCCAGGCCAGGACGTCGTTCTGGACGCGAAACGAGATGAGCGTCGTTTTCGACCGCAGCCGGAACGGGACCATCTGGGCCAACTGTTCGTCGGTCAGCGGTGGTATGTCCGAAAAATCAATCTCTGCATCCCGCTTCCCGGCCAGGCGGCTCAAGATGGATCGCTGTCTCTTGGTAAGCGGCTTATTGAAAATATGCTCGGCTTTCACGTTCACTGGCTTTTCTGGCCGAGATGATGCGGATAATTTCTTCGCCATCGATTGCCTCCCGATAAACATGAGACGACGAGGAGCGGCGCCAGGCCACCTGCCAGGCCCAGGGCGTGCCAGCGTTGTTCGCCATCGTCGCCGGTTCGGTCTTCTCCGAGCACGATATGCGGGTCCGCGAACACAAGAGCGGCGGTCGCAAAATCGACGCCATGCTTGACTTGGTTGGCCCGGTCCTTGTTTGCGTCCCATTGGAACCGCATCCGTCAATACGAGTGTATATACAATCTGGGCGCGACCGCAAGGCTGGACAGTGGTGCGTGAAGCTCGTCGTGCTGGATGAATCCCTCAGCGAACCGTGTCTTCCACTTCGCGCAGCCAGTCCGGCCGTTTCAAGACCTCGCGCGGCTTGCTTCCGTCCGGCGGGCCGATGATCCCGTCGCGCTGCATCATGTCGAGAATGCGCGCCGCCCGCCCGTAGCCCAACCGCAGACGCCGCTGCAGCGTCGACGTCGAAGCCTTGCCTTGCTCCAGCACCACGCGCACCGCCTCCTCGTACATCGGGTCCTCGGCGGAGTCGATCGCTTCCGGCGCTTCCTCGTCATCGTCCGACGGAGGCGCAATCAGGAAAGTCTGATCGTAGTCGGGCACGCCCTGGCTCTTCCAGAAGGCGACTACCTTGTTGATCTCGTTCTCCGTGACGAAGGCCCCGTGCACCCGAATCAGTTGCGAGGAACCCGGCGGCAGAAACAGCATGTCGCCCTTACCCAGCAGATGCTCGGCGCCCTGCCGGTCGAGAATCGTGCGCGAGTCCACCCGCGTCGCCACGCGGAAGCTGATGCGCGCCGGGAAGTTCGCCTTGATCAGGCCGGTAATTACGTCGACGCTCGGCCGCTGCGTGGCCAGTACCAGGTGCATCCCCACGGCCCGCGCCATCTGAGCCAGCCGCGTCACCGACTCCTCGACGTTATGGCCCTCCAGCATCATCAAATCGGCCAACTCGTCGATCAGGATGAGAATGTAGGGAAGCGGCTTCAGTTCTTCCGGGACGTCGCCCTCCGGAAAGAGTTCGAGCGGCTCTTCCTGCATCGCCTGCAGCTTCTTGTTGAACTGATCGATGTTCCGGACCCCGTGCTCGGCCAGCAGGCGCAGCCGCCGTTCCATCTCGTGGACCGCGTTCCGCAGCGCGTTGGTGGCCTTCTTGGGATCGGTGATCACCGGCGTCAGCAGGTGCGGAATCCCCTCGTACAAGCCGAGTTCCAGGCGCTTCGGGTCGACCATGATCATCCGCACCTGATCCGGCGTCGACTTGTACAGCACCGACATGATCATCGAGTTGATCATGACGCTCTTGCCCGCGCCGGTGGATCCGGCGATCAGCAGGTGAGGCATCGACTCGAGCGCCGTCACCTTCATCCGCCCGTTGATGTCCTTGCCCAGCGAGATCGTCATCTTCGACGTCGAGTTCCGGAATTCGTCCGACTCCAGCACCTGGCGCAAACTGATCACTTCGCGCTTGGTGTTCGGCACCTCGATCCCCACCGTGGGTTTGCCCGGGATTCGCTCGATTCGAATCGACTCCGCCTGCAGGCCCAGGCACATGTCTTCGCTGAGCGTGGTGATCCGCGAGTACTTCATCCCCGCGTCCGGCTTGAATTCGAACGTCGTCACCACGGGCCCGGGGTTGATCTGCACCACATTCCCACGAATGTTGAACTCATCGAATTTCGACTTGACCCTCGCGGCGGTCTCTTTGAGTTCGATCTCGTCGTACGGGTTTCGCCCCGGAGGCTCGTTGAGCAGCGTCGTCGAAGGCGTCCGGTACGCTCTGGCCTTTGGCTGTTCGGCTTTTGCGGGCACGGGCGCGAGTTCGGGTTCCGGCTCGGACTCCCACGGAGGCGCGTCTTCCGCCGGCATCGGCTCTTCCAGCGGAACGATCGGGATCTCGTCGCTGGATTCATCCAGCGCCGCGCCGGCGGCCGGAACGGAACTGTCGCGATCGTCTGCAACCGGCACGCCTTCGGGCGCCCGCCGCGTTCTGGAAGGCTTGTCTTTCTTCGGCCGCATGAACGATCGGATCCATCGGTTCCAGCCATCGTTCAGCCGGTGCATCACCGACAGCGGCCAGGCGAGCCATTTGGAAACTTTCTCCATGCTGAAGCTCGAAATCAGATAGAGCGAGAGCACCAGGGCCGTGATCAGGACAATCGCGCTACCGGTGATGTTGAACATGTCCTTCATCGCCGACGCGAGCAGAATCCCGAACACGCCGCCCGCATGAATCGCGCCTCCGAACAGCATCGGCGCCGGCGCCAGCGACACCACGCCGGCGACGCTCCCCGTGGCCAGCAAGCCGCCGGCAATCTTGGCCCACGGGGCCTCAAACGACTCCGATCGAAGCCATTTCCAGGCCAGATGAAGGGTCAGAACCGGAAGCAGGAACGCTGCCAGCCCGAGCGACTGCAACAAAAGGTCCGCGACGTAAGAACCGATGATGCCGATTAGGTTCTGCGCCCGCATGCCGCCCGCGGCCGTGTTCCACGAAGGATCCCGCGGATCGTACGTCAGCAGGCTCAACCAGAAGGTCGCGGCGATTGCGAGCAACACGACACCGACCGCCTCGTTGAGCCGTTTGTACGGTGTCGGACTGAGCAGCTTCATTCCGCTGGCCGACGGAAGAAAGCCAGAGCGATCACTATTATGCCAAAAATAATGCGGTAGGAGATGAAGAAGCGAAGCGTGTGGTGCTCCAGGTACCGCAGGAAGAACCGGATCACCAGCCATCCGCTCAGCGCGCTGAGGGCGATACCGAGCAGGAACGGAGTCCACATCTCCGGCGGCACGCCGCCTCCTTTCATCAGATCGTGCAGGGCTTTTGCCGCGGCCCCGGCGATCGCCGGAGTGGACAGCAGGAACGAAAAACGCGCCGCCGAAGGCCGGTCCATGTCTCGGAACAGCGCCGCTGTGATCGTAATCCCACTGCGCGAGGTGCCCGGCACGATCGCCAGTGCTTGGGCCACGCCGATCACCATCGCGTCCCACCACCGGACCTCGTCCAGTCCGCGCCGGGCGCGCGTCAGGTTCTCCGCCAACGCCATGAGCAGTCCGACGCCAATCAGCACTCCGCCGATCAGGAAGGGATTTCTCCAGGTCTCCGCTTGTTCTTTGAGCAGAAATCCCGCGATGCCTACTGGCAGCGATCCTGCCGCCAGGTACCACAGCAACTGGCGGTTCTGTTTTAACTGTTCGTCCTGCCCCCAATTCAGCCCGAAACCCTGCGCAAGCACCTGGACCCACGGCTTGAAAAAGTAAGCCCCAACGGCGACCAGCGTGCCGATGTGCAAGGCAATGTCAAACGTCAGCCCCTGGTCCTTCCACCCCAGCAGCCAGGGGGCCAGCGCGAGATGCGCGGAACTCGACACGGGCAAAAATTCCGTCAGGCCTTGCACGATGGCAAGGATCGCTACGTGAAGTAGGGGCATGATGTCAGAATTGAGAGGACAGCCTTCCTATTATGCCGAATACCAAGATCGTAGCGACGCTGGGGCCTGCCAGCGACTCGCCGGAAGTGTTGGGCCTCATGTTGGAAGCGGGCTTGGATGTCGTGCGGCTGAACGCGTCGCACGGCACTCAGGAACAGCACGCCGGCCGGATTCGGACGGTCCGGCAGGTGGCGGCCCGGTTTGGCAGGCACGTGGGGATTCTCCTGGACCTCCAGGGGCCGAAGATCCGTCTAGGAAAGTTTGAAGGCGGACGCGCCGAGTTGGCTTACGGCTCGGAATTCACCATCACCACAGAGACCCTGCTCGGCAATGCGGCCGTAGCCTCCACCGGCTACGCCGCATTCGCGCGCGATGTGCGGGCGGGCGATCGCGTACTGCTGGCCGACGGCGCAGTCCATTTGAAAGCGATTGAGTCCGACGGCATCAGGGTCCGCTTCGAGGTCGTATCCGGCGGACCGGTGGGCGATCACAAAGGCATCAACCTCCCCGGCGTCGCCGTGTCCGCGGACTCTCTCACTGAAAAGGACATCCGCGACCTGCACTTCGGTGTCGACCAGGGCGTCGACATGATCGCCCTGTCCTTCGTCCGAAAACCCGAAGATGTCCGCAAACTGCGTTCTCATCTCGAAGGTCCTCGCATTCCGGTGGTGGCCAAGATCGAGAAGCCCCAGGCCTGGGACAATCTGGAAGCGATTCTCGAGGAAGCCGATGGCGTCATGGTGGCCCGCGGCGACCTGGGCGTCGAGATGGCCCTCGAGAAGGTGCCTCACATCCAGAAGACGGTCATCCGGCGGGCCCGCCAGCATTCCCGCTTCGTGATCACCGCGACCCAGATGCTGGAATCCATGATCGACAATCCGTCGCCCACCCGCGCCGAAGTGAGCGATGTCGCCAACGCGATCTACGACGGCACGGACGCGGTGATGCTCTCCGCTGAAACCTCCATCGGCAAGTATCCGGTGGAGGCGGTGCGGATGATGGCGACGATCGCGGCGGAGGCGGAAAGGTCCTGCCCCATCGCGGCCTCCGCCGCGCTGCACCTGGTCCATCCCTCGCACGCCGAAATCATTGCGCAGGCCGCTCACGACGCGGCGGCCGACCCCAACATTCGCGCCGTCGTGGTCTTCACCAGCAGCGGTTCGTCGGCGCGGCAGATCTCGCGATTCCATCCGCCCGACGGGATCTACGCGGTCACCCCGCGCGAGGCGGTCGCCCGTCAACTGTCGGTGCACTACGGCGTCACGCCGATCCTGGCGGAAGAGGTGTTCTCGACCGACGAAATGGTGGCCCTGGCCGACCGGATTCTGCGAGATCGCGGCCTGCTCCATCGCGGGGATAGCGTCGTTTTTGTCGCAGGCCAGCCGATTGGCCGGCCGGGTACGACGAATTTCCTGAAATTACATCGGATTGGAGAATCCGTCGCCCTGGGATGAGGACGCTATACTGAATCCGGAACGATGAAGACGACGACCTGGCGGCCGCGCCGCATGGACACGATTCTCGTTGGCCTGGGTTGCATGCTCGCGCTCGTCATCGCCATGGGCCTGCAAATCCAGCCCTTCACGTATCTCTGGGTTTCCGTCTATACCGCCATCGCCGTCGCGGTTCTGGTGATCGGCCTCACGGCCCGCCTGGAGAAGTTGTACGAGGAAGAGCACCGCCAGGTGTTGGCGGCTCAGCGCGATCTCAAGCGGCTGTCCGCGCGTCTGGTGGAGGCGCAGGAGTTGGAGCGCCAGGCGCTCTCGCGTGAACTCCACGATCAGGTCGGCCAGACACTGACGGCCCTGAAGATCGACGTTGCGCGCGCCGAGCAGAAACTGGAACCCTCTCAGCACGAAATCGCCGAGCGGTTGCGCCGCGCGCGGCAGGGCGCCGAAGAAACCCTCGAGATCATCCGCCGCCTGTCGATGCTGCTGCGGCCTTCGATGCTGGACGATATCGGCCTCAGCGCCGCGCTGAGTTGGTATGCCAAGCAGTTCTCGGAAAACACCGGCATCCGCGTCAGCCTAACCGAGGATGGCAGCGCCGACACCCTGCCCGACTCGCACAAGACCAGCCTCTATCGGATCGTGCAGGAGGCCCTCACCAACTGCGCGCGCCACGCCGAAGCGCGCAGCGCCCAGATTCACCTGACCTCCAATGAAGACACGTACGTGCTGCGCATCGAGGACGACGGCAAAGGGTTCGATCCCACGAATCGCCCGCGGGGACTGGGCATGATCGGCATTCAGGAACGGATTGAAGAAATGAACGGGGTGCTGAAAATTGTTTCAGCGCCAGGCAGTGGGGCTAAACTCTCGGTGACGATCCCGCTGGCCAAACGGGAAACGGCTGCGGCGGGCTCGAAGTCCTAACGGCAGGAACCAGACCATGAGAATTCTGATTGCGGATGATCATAAGGTGTTGAGAAGCGGCTTGCGCCGCATCCTGGAAGAACAGCCGGACCTGGAGGTCGTCGGCGAGGCGGCCGACGGGCGCGAAGCGGTGGATCTCGCCAGCGCCTTGCAGCCCGACATCGTGGTGATGGACATCGCCATGCCGCAGATGAACGGGATGGAGGCCACGCGCCAGATCGTCACCAAGAATCCCCGGGTCAATGTTCTGATCCTCAGCATGTACTCGGACGAGACCTACATCGTCCAGGTTCTGCGCGCCGGCGCCCGCGGCTATTTGCTCAAAGACTCCGCCGAAGACGACCTGATCAACGCCGTGCGCAGCGTCAACTCCGGCCTGCCCTTCTTCAGCCCGAAGATCGCGCGCCTGCTGGTGGGCGACAGCATGCAACGGCTCCGCGACGAAGCCGTTTCCGACACCTACGAACTCCTGACGCCTCGCGAGCGGGAGGTACTGCAACTCATCGCCGAGGGTAAGTCGAACAAGGAGGTCGCAGCCGCTTTGTTCGTCAGCCCGACGACGGTGGAAACTCATCGCGCCCGGATCATGGACAAACTGGACTTGCACAGCACCGCGGAAATCGTCCTCTACGCGGTCCGCAAGAGAATCATCCAACTGAAGTAGCTCAGCTTGGACAGTTGCGCTCCCACTCGTGGCGCGGGTCGGCGGCCGGGTCGTAGGCCGGGTTGTAGGTCGGCAGCGGCGCGCGCACCTCATTCAGCCAGTTGTTGAGGCGTGAGACCAACTCCGAGGTCACTTGCGGCATCTCGGACGCCACGTCGACAGTCTCGCCTAGGTCCTGCTGAAGATTGAAAAGTTCCGAGCGTTGATCCTCGTACGTGCGGACCAGCTTGTACGGGCCCCGGCGAACGGCGCCGCCAGGCCGGCCGCCCTGGTTGCTGTAGTGCGGGTAGTGCCAGAACAGCGCCTGGTGCCTTGGTTCGGTATCGCCCAGTAGCGGAGGGACCAGGCTCCGGCTATCCTTGGGCATGCGGTCGCTGCTCTGGGAAACCTCGCCGAACGTCGCGTAGAAGTCCGTGCTCATGACGGGAACCTCGGAGATTCGCCCGGGGTGCGCCACACCCGGCCAGGACACCAGAAGCGGCACGCGGATGCCGCCCTCGTAGAGGTATCCCTTTCCGGCCCTCAGCGGCGCGTTCGTCGTGGGCGTGGTGCAGCGCCACTCCGGGACGTGCAGCCCTCCGTTGTCGGAGGTAAACACGATCAGGGTGTTGTCGGCGGCGCCAATGTCCTTCAGTTTGCTCACGACGCGGCCGACGGTCTGGTCGATCGCCGATAACATGGCGGCATAGGTGGCGTTTCGCGTCTTGCCGTCAACGGCCTGTCTCGCTTCGAAGTGCGCCACGGCATCCCGCTTGGCCTCGAGGGGAATGTGGGCGTCGTAGAACCAGAAATTCAGGAAGAAGGGCGCGCCGCGCTGCCGGTCGAGGAACTGCAGCGCCTCCGAAGTCAGGCGGTCGTTCAGATAGTCGCCATCCTTCCCGGGGATCGATGGCTGGTTCTCCCACCCAGGGAAGAAGTAGCTCTTGGGCGCTCCCCATTCGCCGCCAGCGAAGTTGAAATCGAAGCCCTGCTGCTCCGGCAAATGGCCCAAGCCGCCCAGGTGCCACTTGCCGATGTGCCCGGTCGAGTAGCCCGCCTTCTTCAGGACCTCCGCGCTGGTCACGTAGGTTCGGGGCAGGTTGCGCCGGAGGCTCTTCGGCGGCAGAAGCTTCGATTGTGGAAACTGGTGCGGGCCGGGCAGCCAGTTGGTCAGCCGCATCCGCGCCGGATGGCGTCCCGTCATGATGCTGGCGCGCGTCGGCGAGCACACCGGCGCCGCCGCATAGGCCTGGTTAAACTTCACTCCGTTCGCGGCCAGGGCGTCCAGATTCGGCGTCTCGTGATACCGGTTGCCGTACACTCCCAGGTCCGACCACCCAACGTCATCCGCCAGGAAGAAGACGATGTTGGGCTGCTTGCGCTTCTGTTGCCCGCAACCGTGCAGGATCGAGGCGGCGCCGAGCGATTTCAGAATGTCTCTGCGGGTTGTCATTTGGCGGCCGGGGGCGGCGCGAAGACCACCAGAACGATCAGGCGTTCGGAACTGGTGTTGCGGATTCCGTGCGATACGCCGGCAGGGGCAATCACTAGGTCACCGCTGGCGACCGCCGACTTCTCGGCTCCCACTTCCACCTCGCCTTCGCCTTCGAGCACCACGTACATCTTGTCCTGATCCGGGTGCGTATGGGCCCGGTGCTCCTGGCCCGGTTCAAAGCAATTGAGGCCGGCGTAGAGGTGGGGACCGGCGCCGAGCGAGACCTTCCCCATGCTGTCGAGATAAAACCGGGCGCGGGTAGTGGGGTGCCTGAGGATCATCGGTACACAGGCAATGATACGTCAGGCGGACGCTCAGGTGAACAAGCCTCTCCTACGGCATCGGCCAGCGTTTGATTCCCGAGATCGAGTCGAAACCTGCGTCAACTGTGGCAATGCTATCAATACCGTGGCTCAGCATCAACGCGGCGTGTACGGCGTCGCGTGTCGATATCCCGGAGGCCCGTTGTATCAGATCGCGGGCACGATCCGTGTCGGCGAGTGTCACAATCAAGATATCCGGGCAAATCTCCACGAATAAGTCGTATACGTCGCGCGCCAGGTCAGGATGTCCCAGGCGGCAGTATCGATACAGAATCTCCTGAAGCACCTCCACACTGCTAACACCTTCGATTTCCCCGGCACGCACCTTTCGGAGAAAGCGTCTTGCCGGTTCCCGATTCGGATGTGCCCGCCCGGCGACGTACATCGGAATATTCGAGTCGATGAAGACCTTCAACGCCGCCCTACTTCAATCTCGGAAAGCATTTTGCGGATGTCGGCAGTCGGTGCGCCGAGGGAAGCCAGACGGTCAACCGGATCGGCTTGGTTTTGCGCCCCTGACGATCTTCGGAGTTCGGTCTCGATCGCACGCCGAACCCATTCGCCTTTCGAGACACGCTTGCGTTCCGCCGCTTTCCGGATTCGAGTGTCCAACTCGTCCGCAATCAGCACCTGGAGGCGATGGCTCATATGCTCATGCTACTATTTGGCCGCGGCATCCGC
The DNA here is from genome assembly GCA_964529305.1 of uncultured Solibacteraceae bacterium. Taxonomy (GTDB): domain Bacteria; phylum Acidobacteriota; class Terriglobia; order Bryobacterales; family Bryobacteraceae; genus CAZGUX01. Next base: position 15,728 of record CAZGUX010000223.1, read on the forward strand.
GCGAACTCGTGCCTCTGCGCCGTTGTGCGATCCGCTCATTGATGCCTTTCATAAGGATCACCCTGACGCAGGACCTGATAGACGCGCTGGATCGAGCGAACCCTACAAGAGATCGTCGAGACCGGTTTCTTCGAAACGCGATCCGGGACGCGTTGATGAGGCAACTTGAAGAACGCTCGCGGGCCGGTTATCTCAAAATACCCGACGTGGTCGAAGACGATGGGATCTGGGAAATGCCTGAAGAATATCTTCCCTAGCGGCATCGCCATTTCTCAGTTTCACCCTTACGCCACCACCCCCTTCACCACCTCGCCATGAACGTCGGTCAGGCGCATGTCCCGGCCGCTGAAACGGAACGTCAGGCGTTTGTGGTCCAGTCCCAGCAGGTGCAGGATGGTCGCGTGCAGATCGTGGATGTGGACCTTGTTCTCCACCGCGAAATAGCCGTAGTCATCCGTCGCCCCATGCGTGACGCCGCCCTTTGCGCCGCCGCCCGCCAGCCACATGGTGAAGCCGAACGGATTGTGATCGCGGCCCGTCGTCCCCTGCGACATCGGCGTGCGGCCGAATTCGCCGCCCCACACGACGAGGGTCTGGCGCAGCAGACCTCGCGATTTCAGATCCTTGAGTAACCCGGCAATCGGCTGATCGGTCGCGCGGGCGTTGTCCCGATGCCCTTCCAGCAGACGCCCGTGCTGATCCCACCGGTCGTGCCCGCGCAGTTTCGGAGTCAGGCACTCCACGAAGCGAACACCTCGTTCCACCAGGCGGCGCGCCATCAGGCATTGCCGCCCAAAGGCCGCGGTCTCCGGCTGGTTCATGCCGTACAACTCGAGCGTCGCGGGGCTTTCCTTGCCCAGGTCGATCAACTCCGGCACCGCGCTCTGCATGCGAAAGGCAAGCTCGTAGTTCGCAATGCTCGCCTCTAACTCCGGCACCTGGCCCAGGCGGGCCACCACGCCGCCATTCAGTTTGCGAAGCAGCGCCAGCTTCGATTTCTGGAGCGCGGCAGAGGGTTCGCGCGGTTCGACGTTGGCGATCGGCTGCGGACCGGGGCGGAACAGCGTTCCCTGATAGGCCGCCGGCAGGAACCCGCTGCCGAAGTTGTCCATGCCCCCGGCGGGAATCAGCCCGCTGTCGAGCACGACAAAGGCCGGCAGGTTGTCCGACTCGCTGCCGATGCCATACGTCAGCCACGCGCCGATGCTTGGCCGGCCCTGCATGGCGAATCCGGTGTGCAGCAGGTAGTTGGCCGCGGTGTGCTCGGAGTTATCGGCCACCATCGACCGGATGATCGCCAGGTCGTCGACGCACGTCGCGACCTGCGGGAACAACTCGCTGACGTCCGCGCCGCATTGCCCGTGTTTCGAAAACTTCCAGGGCGACGCGAGAATGTTGCCGTTGTCGTTGAACTGAGTGGGTGGGGCCTTGATCGGAAGCGGCTTTCCGTGGTCGCGCGCGAGCAGGGGTTTCGGATCGAACGTATCCACCTGCGAGGGGCCGCCATCCATGTAGAGGAAGATCACCGACTTTGCCTTCGCTGGAAAATGCGGAGGCTCGACCGCCAGCAGATTCACCGCGCGGCCCGAAGCCGCTCGCAAGGATTCGGAGGAAGCCATCGTGGCGAGTGCCAGGCCGCCGAATCCGTTCGCGCACCGGCACAGCAGGTCGCGCCTCGACATCTTAATGGACATAGGCAAACTCCGTCGTGTTCAGGAGGACGTGCGCGAACTCGACAAGGGGATTCGCCTTGCCGCCGGACTCCCGCTCCACCTGCCGCATGAATGCCAGGGCCTCCTTCAATTCGGCCGCTTCGGGCGGACGGGCAAACGCTTCCCGATACATACGCCGCACGCGGGCCGGCCCGTCCCGCTCGACGCGCACCAGGCGCTCGGCCCACTTTCTGGCTTCCAGGTGCGTGAACGAGCTATTCATGAGATACAGTGCCTGGGAGGCCACGGTCGAAACGCTTCGTCTTCCGATGGTTGAGATCGGCTGTGGGTAGTCGAACGTCAGCATCATGTCCGGGAGAAAATTGCGCCGCACGTTGATGTAGAGGCTGCGCCGGCCGTTTCCATCCACCGGTCCGGACTTTGGCTTTCCGCGCGGATCGCTGTCCATGTAGGGACTGACATACACCGGCACGGGCGGCCCGAACGGCTTCGGATCCAGCGTCCCCGCCACCGCCAGAATCTGGTCGCGCAGGATCTCCGCCTCCAACCGCCGCACCGGCATCCGATGCAGCAGTTCGTTACGCGGATCGGCCTCTTCTGTCTTCCGGTCTTCCGGCCGGCTCGACATTTGGTACGCGGCCGACAGGAGCATCTCGCGATGCAGTTTCTTGAGCGACCAGCCCTGCTCAACGAAGCGGTGGGCCAGATAGTCGAGCAACTCGGGATGGCTCGGGCGGTCGCCGGTCAGGCCGAAGTTGTCCGGAGTCCGCACCAGGCCTTCGCCGAAGTGGTGCTTCCAGATGCGGTTCACCATCACCCGTGCCACGAGGTGGGAACCGCTCGAGAACATCCGGCGGGTCAGTTCCAGCCGTCCGCTGCCTGCAGTGACCGGCGGTTCCTGCGAGAAGAACGCCAGAAACCGGCGAGGTTGCGGATCGCCCAGCGTATGCGGATTGCCGCGGATATGAAGCGGGACGTTCTTCGGCTCTCCATCGGCGGTGGCCAGGGCGAAGTACGCGGTCGGGATCTGCGCGTCCAGTTCCGGCTGCCGCGCGATGGCCGGGGCCTCCGGACCTTCGTTTGGAGGCGGCTCCTTCGAATCGGAAAAACAAATCCGCTCGACCGCGATGTAGTTGTCCGGATCGTAGTCGCCGATCTCGAAGTGGGCCAGGTTGCCCTGTCCCATTCGGGCATCGATCGTTTTCCACTGCATCCTGCCGTCGCCTCGAACCACGCGCCCGCCGTTGGTGTATTCATCGGCGAACAGGCGGAACATTCCTCCGCCGGCGAGGCGGACGTGAATGTAGCGCTGTTTGATCACGAACTGCCGCGAGACCAGCACGCCGGTCAGCTTGAGCGAATAGCGGCCCGAGTGGGCCGTCCCGCCGGCGGGAGCGTCGCCGAAGGCGAGTCCCGTCCGAAGCCAGCGGTCGAAGGCCGGCTTGGAGAAGTCCTCGAACGGCTCATACCGGGAATCGAGTGCCGGCTTCGGCGGCGCCGCGGCGTCGGGCTCGTCTCTCGGCAGCAGGCGCTTTACTCGTTCCACCACGGCGGGAGCGTCGGCCGAAGCCTGTCGCAGGCGGGAGCTGTGCAGGAAGCCGGCCAGCGAGTAGTAGTCCCGCGTGCCGATGGGATCGAACTTGTGATCGTGACAGCGCGAGCAGGCGACGGTCAGTCCCAGAAAAGTCTTGCCGATCACGTCGATCTGATTGTCGATGCGGTCGGCGAGGGCCTGGTAGGTGTCGACTGGTGTGTTGATGATTTCGCCCAGCCAATAGAATCCGGTCGCCACGGTGGTTTCATCGATCAAGCCATCGGGCGTCACGCGCCGGTCGGGAAGCAGATCGCCTGCGAGTTGTTCGCGAACGAACCGGTCGTAGGGCAGATCCTGGTTCAACGCCCGGATGACGTAGTCGCGGTACCTCCAGGCATTCGGTTTGTCCTGATCGAATTCGTGTCCATCGGTTTCGGCGTAGCGGACAAGGTCGAGCCAATGGCGTGCCCATCGTTCGCCATAGTGCGGCGATTCGAGCAAGCGGTCGACGGCGGCGGCGAAGGCCTGGGGCGAGCGGTCGGTCAGGAACGCATCCACTTCCTCGGGGCGCGGCGGCAGGCCGATCACATCCAGGTACACCCGGCGAAGGAGCGTTCGCCGATCCGCCGGAACGGCGGGTCTTAGCCCTTTCTCTTCGAGTTTGGCGAGCAGAAAGCGGTCGATCGGCCCCCGAGCCCACGCGGCGGCTCGAACGGGGGGCGGAGCGGAATCTTTCAGGGGCTGAAAAGCCCAATGCCGGCGCGCGCGCAAGAAGTCCATCCCTTTGGGCTTGGCAGCCGCGGGTGGCGCCCCGGTGCGCGGGTCCGGCGCACCCATGCGAATCCACGCCTCGAAATCACGGATTTGCCCCTCGCTCAGCCGTGCCTTAGGGGGCATCTGGAGCTTGGGATCGAGGTAGCGAATCGCGCGGATCAGGCGGCTCGATTCCGGATCGCCCGGGACGATGGCCGGTCCGCTGTCGCCACCATTGGCCAAGCCGTCCTTCGAACTCAGCCGGAGTCCTCCCATGGGCCGTTCGACGTCTGGGCCGTGACAGCCATAGCACCTCTCGGCCAGCACGGGGCGAATCTTCTTCTCGAAGAATTCGACCGCGGCGGAATCCGTCGCGAACCGAGGGAGGGCCAGGAGGACGACCAGGCACAGAGCGCGCATCGTTGAATGCCCCCTATTGTAAGGCGAGTGATCCTGGGAAGGCAGCTTTCGGCGGGCCGGGCGGGCCGCCAGTCAGCGCGGCGGCGGGACAACGGGGCGCACCGTCGTTTTCCGGGTGAGCCTCACGCTATCGCAATCGGGACGAAATCTGAGAGAATCGCCACGTGCTCCTACTCAAGGACGGAATCATCGTGGATGGAACCGGCGCGCCCGCGTATCGCGGAGATGTGCTGGTGAAGGACGGCCGGATCGCGGAGGTGGGGACCTTCGAGCGGCCGGCGGAATCGGAAACCGTGGACTGCGCGGGCCTCCACGTGTCGCCGGGGTTCATCGATCTGCATAGCCACTCGGACCTGCAGGTGTTGAGCGGAGAGAGAGTGAAGCCGGACCAGGGGGTGACCACGGAGGTTGTGGGCAACTGCGGATTCTCTGCCTATCCGTGCGGGCCCGATCCCAAACCGATTCGCGACTTCGCCAACGGAATTTTCTGCGGCGATGACCACTGGAGTTGGAAGGACGCGCGGTCGTACCTGGCCGACACGGCCGAGCGGGCGGCATTGGTGAACGTAATTTCCCTGGTGGGCCACGGCACGCTCCGGATTGCCCACATGGGGCCGCGGCAAGGTCCGCCGGAGCCTGGCGAGATGGATGCGATGCAGCAAAGTCTGGCCGAATCGCTGCAGGCGGGGTCGAGCGGATTTTCCACGGGCTTGATGTACGCACCGGGCTCGAGCGCGCCGCGCGACGAACTGGTGGCGTTGTGCCGCGTGGTGGCCCGTCACGGCAAGCTGTACGCGACCCATATGAGGAGCTACTCCTTCGAACTACTGGAGTCGATCGACGAGCAGTTGGACCTGGCGCGAGAGAGTGGGGCGAGGCTGCAGATCTCGCACTTGCAGGCCGTGGGTCAGAAGAACTGGGCCAAGCAGGCGCCGGCGCTGGAAAAGCTAGAGAAGGCGCGGGAGGAAGGTGTCGATGTCGCCTTTGACATCTATCCGTACCAGGCGGGGAGCACGGTGCTCACGCAGTTGCTGCCGCAATGGGCGCTGGACGGAGGGATTCCGGCGATGATGGCTCGCCTGACGGACCCGGATGAGCGGGCCCGGATCCGGAAAGCGACCCTCTCACAGACCGCGCAGCAGTGGGAGAACATCTACATCTCGGCCGTAGGCTCCGCCGATGATGCTCCCGTCGTTGGCAAGAATCTGAGCGAGATCGGGGAAGCGCGTGGGGTAGAGCCTATCGACGCGGCCATCGATCTGCTGATCGAAGAGCAGGGCGTGGTCAACATGCTGTCGTTCAACCAGAGCGAAGACAATCTGCGGACGCTGCTGACGCACCCGCTGTGCAGCGTGATCAGCGACGGGTTTTTCGTCAAGGGGCGGCCGCATCCGAGGTTGTACGGGACCTTCCCGTTCCTGCTGGGAGAGATCTGCCGGGAGCGGAAATGGATGACCCTCGAGGACGCGGTCCATCGGATCACGGCCAAGCCGGCGGCGCGCTTCGGGATCAGGGACCGGGGGCGGGTGATGGCCGGATGTCACGCGGATCTGTGCATATTCGACTTCGAGCACGTAGCGGGAACGGCGACCTATGAAAACCCGGTATCGGCCCCGCAGGGAATCCGGAGGGTGTATCGCGGGGGAAAGAGAATCGTGTAGGAGGCGGGGACCCGGGCTCACAGAACGGAAGTTCCTGACCCCAAGATCATGGAGCGACCTTCAGCCCGTTGCGCGGTGAGTTTGGCACGTTGCCATCGAACGGTCGGCCGCATAGATCGCCGCCCCACCGGCCGGGACCTCCACCGTGTGGCCATTCTCTTCGACGCGGCGAAGCCGCTTCTCTATCGAAAACCGGGCGTCACCGTCCCGCCTTCCTGAATACTTGCCTCATTGCTTAATCCAATCTCTACGGGCCGCACGGCAGCGATCCCGAATTGGCACATAATTCCATTTTGATGCGGGCCATCGGTTCAATCCGGCACGGCGCCTCCGGCGGACGTCGCCTCTCAAATCGCGCCACGACCCTGCAAAACGCCATCCGGCTTCGCGAGGCTTGGCTGAAGATCTTCTCCAGGTCGACCTGCCCGTTGGCCGGCCTCTCCGGCGGTTGGAAAGGGGTCACCTGGCC
>CAZGUX010000224.1:0-32667 GCA_964529305.1 uncultured Solibacteraceae bacterium
ATCCCGATCCCATCATCGAATATGACGTTTCCGTGAGTAATTTCAGCTCGGAAGCCATGTCGTTCAACATCTCGTTCTTTTCCCAGACGGTGGGCGGGCCATTTTCCAACACGATCAGCCAAATCACCACGTCGGTTACCGACCTGGGAACGAACGGCTCCTCCGTGTTGCCCGGGAACCCTCAACAACCAGGGGATGATGCCGGCCTCTTGACGACCTTCATTGCGGGCAATCCCACGGGCACGACGGGCAGCGGATGCACGGGACCATCGAGTGGCACCCAGAGCTGTCCCACCGGGCTGGTGAACACCAACCATGTCCCGCTCAACGGCCTGTTGACGTCGCAACTCAACTTCACGCTGGGCCCGACCGATCAAGTGAACTTCACTGCGGAGTCCTTTGTCTCTCCGGTCCCGGAGCCTGCAATGGCATGGACCGTGGCCGCGGGTCTTCTCCTCTTCGGGTATCGCCTTCGTTTCAGACCCGATGCCTCGAAAAAAGACGTTCAAGCTCGGTAAGGAAGTCCGCAAGCTCGCTCGAGAGCGGGTGGGGACCGTGCCCTCCGCCCGCCTGATGGATCAACCGCCCAAGCCCAGAAAACCCAAACACAAGAAACCGGTGGGGGCCGAGGACGACGTATAATGAGGCATGTCGATTCCCCGCCTTCTGCTGGTCCGGCAGAATTTTCCGGATCGCGCCATTCGTGACATTCCGGCCGCGGTGCACTCCGAGTTGAGCCGGTCGCCGTTTGCCTCCCGTCTGAAGCCGGGAGCCCGTGTGGCGATCGGAGTCGGCAGCCGGGGAATCACCAATATCGCGACCATTGCCCGCGCCTCGGTCGACTACTGGAAATCGAAGGGGATGAAACCCTTCATCTTCCCCGCGATGGGTAGCCATGGAGCGGCTACTGCCGAAGGGCAAGCCGATGTTCTGGCTCATTACGGCATCATCGAGGAGACCATAGGATGCCCCATTGTCAGCCGTCTGGACGTGGTGTCGCTGGGAAAGACGCCGGAAGGAATTGAGGCCTTCCTGGACAAAGCGGCGTACGATTCGGATGGCGTGATGCTGGTGGGCCGCGTGAAGTGGCACACCGATTTCGAGGGTAAGATCGAAAGCGGCCTGTTCAAGATGATGGCGATCGGGCTCGGCAAGTTTGCTGGCGCCCAGCACTATCACACCTACGCCTACAAGCTCGGCTTGGAGCAAGTGGTCCGGTCGATCGGGCGGCAGGTGCTGGCTTCCGGAAAAGTGCTGGGCGGCCTCGCCGTTCTCGAGGACGCTCATCATTCCACGGGCCAGATCACGGCGGTGCCGGTCGACGTGATGGAGCAGCGCGAAGAGGAATTGCTGGCCCTTGTGAAGTCGTGGATGGGCCGCGTACCGATGGACCTGGACATCCTCGTGCTGGATGAGATTGGCAAAGACATCTCGGGCGCCGGAATGGATACGAAAGTGGTGAATCGCGGCACTCAGGGTCAGTACAACCCTTGGCAGGGGCCAAAATTCGAACGGGTCTACATTCGCGATTTGTCCGCGAATACCTACGGGAACGCCGTCGGGTTAGGGCTTGCCGATGTGCTCCACGACCGCCTACTCGAGAAAGTGGACTGGACGCCCACCCAGATCAATGCCCTGACGGCCTCGTCCGTCGCCTCGGTCCGAGTCCCTATTCACTACGCGAGCGACCGGTTGTGCCTCGAGAAGGTGATGCCCACGGTCGGGAAGTTCCGCGATGAGGACGTCACGATCGGCTGGATCCGGAATTCCCTGGAGTTGGGCTTGCTGGCGCTCACGGAGAACCTGCGGCCCGGGATTGAGGCCAATGCCGCCCTTGAAGTGCTTCGAGGGCCCGAAGAGATTCCGTTCGACGCGAACGGAGATCTTCCGAAACTGTGGGATTGGGCAGGAGAATTCGCTCAGGCGGAAGAAGGCGCCACCGTCGGTCACCGCTAGAGCGCCGCGGCGCCCGGACAAAACATGAGAGGCGGTGTCAGGTTACCCTGCCACCGCCCCGGTTGTGTAATTGGGTTTGCCGGCGCTTATTGAGAAGCTGCCGACGTCATCAATGAGTTCACGCGCTCAAAGATCGTCTTGATGCTGCCCGCGACTCCCGGCATGATCGCGCCCGCTGCCACTGCAACGAACCCGGCCATCAACGCGTACTCGATCAAGTCCTGGCCTTTTTCGTCCTTCCAGATGCGAAGGCGAATCACAAGCTCCGTCAGACGGTTCATTGGTCCCCTCTCCTCTACTTATGTTGTACCTGGTTTTTTGTACTGCTGGAACTGCTTCTGAAGAAACTTGCGGGCCCGCGACGGGCGGGCCCGCAAATCTTTTTTGGGTTAACGGTTACTGGGAGGCGGCGGAGGTCATCAACGAGTTCACGCGCGTGAAGATCGTCTTGATGCTACCGGCAACGCCCGGCATGATCGCGCCGGCCGCAACGGCCACAAAGCCAGCCATCAACGCGTATTCGATGAGGTCCTGGCCTTTCTCATCCTTCCAGATCTGAAAACGAACAACGAGTTCCGTCAAGCGAGTCATCATGTTTGCCTTTCTCCTTCTCAGTCAATCGTCTTGCGACGTTGACTAAACATATCACGCAAGCCAAAACACAGGAAATCGGTTTTAAGACTTAGTTGACGGAAAAACTACTTGAAACCAAGGTACTAACCTCGTATCTACCGCTGCGGACATACTAGTTAGTGCACACTTAGCCCTACGAAGTTCTAAGAGTACTGACCGGTTTTGACCTTACCATACGTAGTCTTTCGCGATCTTTCGCTTCTCGTACCCGTCCAATACATGCACAACCCGAATTTTCTTTAATGCCAGCGGCGACAATTGACCGATGGGGACATACACGATCGTCCGGCCCATCCGCGCCGCCACTGAACGGAAGATCGAGCGTGGCGGTCTCGCTGCCACGTACACCACAAATCGTTGAATCGAATAATCCAGGCCGGCCAGCAGCAGCCTCTCGGGTTTCGTCTCGGCCGCCTCGTAGTCGGGATCGCTCCAGACGTCGTACATCCGGCGTGCCGGCAGACTCATCAGAAAGCCCCCGTACTCTCCCCTCCCGATCCCGGGTCCCACCAGATGGTCGAACGGATTGGTTGCGTAGAACGCCATGTCCGACTCGTTCTGGTGCTCCCCCAACCAGGTCGTACAGTACGGGTACCGGTCGTCCCGGTCGTCATCGAAGATCACCACTACCGATCCGACCTCGCCCGCAACCCGCTCCTGGCTCCTCACATAGATCTTCCTTTCGTGCCAGTTGCGGATGGTCTCGCGAAGGTCGATCCCGTCCAGCATCGACGTCGTAAACGGCTCCACCCGCGACCGCTCCTCGCTGAGGATGCTCTTTCCTTTCTTCTTCAGGAATCGGCCGTAGTCCTCAATCACCAAGTCCTCTGGCGGGTAAGAGCAGATGCTTTCCCCGTCCAGTTGGCGCGCCCATTCCCCGGCAAACGACTCTTTTTTCCTGGGTTTCAACCCGGCCGGCCGCATCCGCCGCTTCATGCTAGGCAAGCGGCGCCGCAGGTGCATCCGCCGCGTGTTCAACCAGATCTCGTCGCCCGAGATGTGGACGGTGGGCAGATCGCACTCCGTCTGCTGAACCGGATAGCGGTTCCCTACCTCCCAAACCTCCCAACCGTAGTTATCGTCCACAACCGACCGGGCCGCTACCGCAAGGTCGAACAATCCCGAGCACAAGTCCCCGTTCATCAGGGCCAGGTTCCGGGTGTACTTTGCCAGCATGCGCCGTTGCCACAGGGCAATGGCCTCGCCGGTGTTCAGGACATAGGACTCTTCCGATTCTCCGTAAAGGGCCATTTGGACGCGAGGCCGGTCGATCAGGCGCCGGTCGGTTCCGGCCGGCCGGAATTGCTCGTAGCGGTTCTGCAGGTAGGGATACTCGCTCGTGATCTCGGCAAGGCAGTCCGGGTGCGGATTGAGCAGGCGGATTTCATGGCGCCGCCGGCGGGGCGGTTCGTCGGTGGGCGATTCCATCGCATCGAGGATCGAATCGAGCAGGTTCAGCGACACCACCACCAGCGTGTTGACGAACGGGTCGGCCCCCTGGAGTTTCCAGGCGATTCCTTCCGCCGCGGCCCGCGACTCATCGGAGCGGGGCTGCGGAGCCAGGCGATACCGCTCGATGTAGGTCTCTAAACCCAACGTGTTCAACGAATACGTATCGGGATAGCGTCCCGCGACATGGGGCCGTTCGCCGGTATCCGGGTCGATGAACTCGACCCTCGCGCCGATTTCCAGCCCGGTCCGGACGGCCTCTGTGAACGGGTCGGCGGGTTCGACCACCAGGTAGATCGCATCGTCCGAGTCCAGGCTCTCCTGGTAGACGATCGCGGACATTTCCGGCAGACGCCGGACCGCCTGAAGATACGTATCCTCCAGCGATCCAGGCAGTTCCACGGCGACCACTTCAGGCCGCTCCCGCAGCAGCGTCTCCCGGACCGCCGCGGCGAATTCCAGCCGGCCGGGCACCACCGGAAAGTAGTGAAACTGCCCGCGAATCAGGCTTTCGGCTTGGCCTGCCAAGTTCATTCCACGCGTCTCGTGTATCGCAAAGCCTCTTCGCCCAGCGTCTTGGCGACGGCCGTTTCCAGCGCCTCTTGGATCCGCATCGGCCGGCCGTCCTGGTGGCGCAGTTTGAGCGCGAAGCGCCCGGCGTTCAGTCCGTCGCGGACGGTGTAGCGTTCATCGGCCAGGTGGGCGCGCTGCAGGAAGTCCGTCACGTAGTTCAGGATCTGGTCGTCGGCGAAAGGCAGGTTTTCCTTGAGGATGAGGTACTCTTCGTCGCGCTCGGGAAAGTCGATCCAGATCTGCGGCTGCAACCGGGAGTGAATGTATTCCGGCAGTTCGAAGGTGGAGGCGTCGTCGTTCATCGTGGACACCATCCGGAAGTTGGGGTGAGCCTTGATCTTGATTCCGGCGACGATGGACTCGACGTAGCGCCGCGTGTCGAGCAGCGGCGCCAGGCTGGCCCAGCTTTTCTCGCTCATGCGGTTTCCTTCGTCGAGAATGGCCACTCCGCCGCGCAACATGGCCGTCACTAGCGGCGACGCCACGTACCGCAGCCTTCCCTCCCCCTCGATCACCGGCGTGATCAACAGATCGTCGGGCCGGGTATCGAGCGTGGCCTGCAGGATATAGACTTCGCGTCCGAGACGTTTGCCCGCCGCGTAGGCCAGCGTTGTCTTGCCCACGCCGGGCTTGCCCAGCAGACGCGGGTTCATCGGCAGATCGTGTTCATTCAACACCATCCACGCGGCCAGCAACTGCCGCATCAGCTCTTCCTGGCCCACCCAGCGCACCGGCAACTCGTCCGGATGCGTCAGGTGCAGCGTAACCCCTTCGATTTCGACCGTCATGGCGTTCCTTCCAGTGTATCGCCCGCCGAAAGGAAGCAGCCGTGTCTGATACGATGTGAAGATTCGGCCCCCGGATTTCCCGAAGCAATGTCCACCCGCATTTACACGCTGTTTCGCCGCCTGCGCGCTGAAGGCCGCAAAGGCCTGATCGCCTACCTGACCGCCGGCGACCCTTCTCCCGACCGCACCCCCTCGCTGATCGAGGCGATGGAAAGGGGCGGCGCCGACCTGATCGAGTTGGGAGTCCCGTTTTCCGATCCCATCGCCGACGGCCCTGTGATCCAGCGCGCCGGCTATCGCGCCCTCGAGGCGGGGACCAAGGTGAAGCGCGTCCTCGAGATCGCGGCGGAAGTCCGCCAGCGCTCGGAGGTGCCGCTCCTGCTCTTCACCTATCTCAATCCGGTGATGCGGTACGGGTTCGAGCGTCTGGCGCGGGACGCAAAAGCGGCCGGAATCGATGGCTGCCTCCTGACCGACGCGAGCGTGGAAGAAGCCGGCGCCTACGTTCGCGTGATGCGGGCAGCCGGTCTCGACACCGTGTTTCTGGCCGCGCCCACCAGCACGGAACGCCGGCTGAAACTGGTCGCCGAGTACTCGAGCGGCTTTGTCTATCTGGTCTCGCGTACCGGAGTGACCGGCGCGCAGGCGACCGTCTCCGGCGCCGTTGGGCCCCTGGTGCGCGCCATGCGCGCCGTCACCGATTTACCCCTGGCGGTAGGCTTTGGCATCTCCACGCCCGAACAAGTGGCCGAAGCCGGCAGCGAGGCCGACGCCGTCGTCGTCGGCAGCGCGGTCGTCCGCCTGATCGAGCAGAACCGCGACAACCCATCTCTTGAAATCCAGCTCGAGTCGTTTGTTCGCGAGCTCAAGCACGGATTCGCTCTCACCGTGGAGAGGCCATGACGCAGGAAGAAGCCAGGCAGACCCTCGGCATGTATCGCCAGCAGATCGACGAAGTCGACCTCAGGATTCTCGAACTCCTGAACCAGCGGACGCGGATCGTCGAGCAGATCGGATGCATCAAACAGAAAGTCAGCATGCCCATCTATGAACCATCGCGCGAGGACCAGGTCTTCCGGAACGTGACCGCCAACAACGCCGGTCCGCTTTCCGCCGAAGCCGTGCGCCGCATTTTCGAGCGCATCATCGACGAGGCGCGAAGCGTGCAGCGCATGCGAATGAACCAATAGGAGACACGGCGGAACATGCTGGTTGTCATGCAGGAAGGCGCTACGGAAGCGCAGATTCAGAAGGTGATCGACAAGCTGATTTCGCTCGGCTTCGACGTGCACCGCTCCACCGGAGCGGTCCATACGCTGCTTGGAGGAGTCGGCGCGCGCGATTGGGATCCTGCCGAGTTCGAGGTCATGGACGGCGTCAAGGAGGCGCACCGCATCGCCTCGCCGTACAAACTGGCGAGCCGGCACTTCCGCCCGGAAGGGACTGTGGTCGAGGCCGGCGGTGTCCGCATCGGCGGCCCGGAGGTGGTAGTGATCGCCGGGCCGTGCAGTATCGAGAGTGAACAGCAGATCCAGAGCGCCGCGGCCATCGTAGCGGAGGCCGGCGCCCGGGGCATTCGCGGCGGGGCCTTCAAGCCGCGCAGCTCGCCCTACAGCTTTCAAGGTCTCGGCGAGGACGGCCTCAAGCTCCTGCGCGACGCCGCGTCGCGCCAGGGCCTGTTCGTGGTCAGCGAAGTGATGGACCGCTCGCAAATCCCCGTCATGGAACCCTACGTCGACGTCTTCCAGGTGGGCGCACGCAACATGCAGAACTTCAATCTTCTGCGTGAACTCGGGCTGCAGCGCAAGCCGGTGCTGCTGAAGCGCGGCATCGCCGCCACCATCGAGGAACTTCTGCTCTCGGCCGAGTACATTCTCGCTGGCGGCAACTACAACGTGATCCTCTGCGAGCGCGGAATCCGGACGTTCGAAACCTACACGCGCAACACACTCGACATCTCGGCCATCCCGGTCGTGAAAAAGCTCTCGCACCTGCCCATCCTGGCCGACCCCTCGCACGGTACAGGCCGGCGCGACAAGGTGGCCCCGATGGCGCGCGCCGCGGTGGCCGCCGGCGCCGATGGCCTCCTGATCGAAGTTCACCCCGACCCTGACAAAGCCTGGAGCGATGCTGCCCAGACTATCAGCCCCGATCAGTTCACCGCCCTGATGGGCCAACTCGGCCTGATCGCCTCGGCAGTCGGACGTTCGCTGTCATGATCGAAACCATTGCCATCGCGGGAGTCGGCCTGATCGGCGGGTCCTTTGCCCTGGCCCTGCGGAAGGCCGGATTCACGGGCCGGATCCTCGGCGTCAGCTCGCCCAGGACCTTGCGTGAGGCTCTCGACCTCGGTGTAATCGACCAGGGGCTCCCGCTCGAAGAAGCTGTCCCGCAAGCCGACCTTGTCTACCTGGCTCAACCCATCGGCCGCATTCTTGACACGCTCCATCACCTCGATCCCCTGGTCAAGCCCACCGCTTTGGTCACCGACGCGGGCAGCACCAAGAGCCAGATCGTCGCGGTCGCGCAAAAACACGTCCGCCGTTGTCTGTTTCTGGGCGGCCACCCGATGGCGGGGAAGGAATCCCGCGGGGTCTCGAGCGCCGAGGCCAATCTATTCGCGGGGCGAACTTATGTCTTCACCCCCGTGGACGACGCCGGCCTGGAAGCGCCCGCGGCGAAAGAACTGTTGTCGTGGGTGGCGAGGATCGGCGCCCGCACTTTCGTCATCGGGCCCGATGAACATGACCGCATCGTTTCTCTGACATCGCATCTGCCGCAATTGGCCTCGACCGCGCTGGCCTCCACCGTCGCCGACGGGATCGAGTCGGACGAGCAGTTGGCGCTTTCCGGCCCCGGCCTGCGCGACAGCACGCGGCTCGCGATGAGCGCCTACGACCTGTGGCGGGACATCCTGGCCACCAATTCCGATGCGGTGGAACAGGTACTGACCGCTTACATTTCGCGGCTGGAGCATCTGCGCGAGAACTTGCGCTCGCGGCAACTGCAGGAAGAGTTCGTCAAGGCCGCCGCGCTGGCCAGGCAACTTCGGCGAGAGCCTTGAGGCCCTTGAACGGTGGCGCACGCTTCCAGCGTGCAGGGGAGCTTTAGTTCCCCTGCGGCGAGAGCCTTATCAGAAATTCATGGAACCAACAGTTCGACCGGGTTGGCCAACCGGCCGTCAACGCTGAGAACAACTTCCACTCGGCCGCCCGTCAAGTCTCCGGGCAACTCCACATTCACCTGATCGAGCCCCGCGAACTCGCTGTGCGGTTCCGCCGCAAGCACCGTGGCGGCGCGCCCGCCAAGGGTGACGGACAACGATTCCAGCGTGTCGCGGCCGCGGATGCCGGTGCCGAATAGAGAAAGCACCAGCCGCTCGCCACTCGCGGGACGTTCAATGGGCACGGGTTCGCATCGGTCGGCCGCGCAGCGCGCCACCGGCGTCCATGCCTGCGTGCCGTCCGGGGAGATTCGGACCACGATCGCCGCCGCCCAACCAGAACCACTCCCCCCAGCCGTGAACACACCGGGTGCGGCCGTTTCGATCGCCGTCCGCGCCGAATCGGACGTTTCACCGTTGCGAACCACCCGGATTTCGGCGACGCCATTCGCAACCGGCGGCGCCACAAAGTTGATCTGGGTGGGTGACACGAAGATCAGAGGAGCGGACATCTCGCGTCCACCCTCGTCTGTCACGGACAGGCGCGTCCCGGCGAGTTCCATGGGCAGCGGAAGCCTGTCCGCCGTCGCCGTGGCATCGGCGAGGTTTTGTCCGAAGAAGGTCGCCAGCGATCCGGCCGCAATGCCCGGTCCGGCGTACGATGCGGCGTTGAGAACGGCCGGCCGCCCGGAGTCCCGCGTGTACATCGCGAGGAACGCATCGCGGAATCCTGCTCCGGCCGGCTGGAAGGGAGCGGCCACCGCAAGCCTGCCGGTTTCTACCTCCCCGGCCACCAGCAGACGCCCCGAAGGATGAAGCGCGACGCCCGCGGAGGCGCCGCCGACCGCCGGGAAGATTTCGACCGTCCGTCCCCAGGGGTCGACCCGGCGTACTTCCTCGCCTGCGGTGTACACGTGTCCCGCCGCGTCGGCGGCCAGGCCGGCCACGCGAGGACTCAAAGCCGCAAACTCGAGACGGCCGTTGCCGCGCAGTTTCGCCAGAAATCCTCCGGCGCCCTCTGCGGCCACACCCGGGAAATCAGCCGACGTGGTCGCGCCGCCGGCGAAGATATTGCCGGCGGCGTCCACGGCCAGCGCATGAGCCGTGTCGTTCCCGCTTCCCCCCAGGTAGGTGGACATTTCGATGCTGAGTCCGTCGGCGGCAATGCGCGTCACGAAGGCGTCGCCGCCCGTGCACTGGCCGGTCCCGGTTGGTTCGCCGCCGCCGTAGATGGATTGGATCGGATTTACGATGGGAAAGTTCCGCGAACTGGTGGAGCCCGCCACATACACCCGTCCCGCCGCGTCCACGGCAATGTCCCGCCCGAGGTCGTTGCCATCGCCGCCGAGATAGGACGAAAAGAGGATTCGGCCGTTGGGGTCGAGCTTGATGACAATGGCGTCGACGGGAAACGAGCCTCCTCCGACCGCGGTGCAGGAGGTTGCCCCGGCCGAGCCTTGTAGAGGATTCCGCGTGTAGAAGGTCCGCCCGAAAGTCTCTCCCGTGATGTAGACATTGCCGGCCGCGTCCGTAGTCACCGCCCGGCCGTAGGCGCCTGGATACGCAGTGAACCCCACTACCCACAACATCCGGCCATTCGGATCCAGCTTCGCGGCGATCAGATCCGACCCGGTGGAACCCGTCACGATCGCGTTGCCGTCCCGGTCGACCGCGATGTCGTTCCCGTCGTCGCCGGACCGGCTGCCGAGATACGTGGCGTACACCAGACGCGAGCCGGTCGGATCGAACTTCGCAACGAAGATGTCCTGGCATCCGCCGAGGGGTCCAATGAGGCATTGGGAAGAGTAGCCCCCGGCGACCGGGAAATTCCGCGAGTAGGTGGTGCCGGTAACGTAAATGTTGCCCGCTGGGTCGGTCGCGACGGCGCGTGCGAGGTCGGGTTCGCGCCCACCCAGGTAGCTTGCGTAGACGGCGACTGGCGCCGTGACGGGTCCCGCCTGGCGGTGATCGGTGGTCCCCGCGAAGACGCCAAAGCAGAGCACGACCGGCAACAAAGAAGCACGCATGGACTCGGCTGGTGCAACCGGGTAGCCGAGTCTGCGGTGGCTCTAGAGTCCTTTTGTTTCTATGAGGTTGGCACGCGGCCAAAATTCGGGGTCCGCATGCCGGTCGTGACATCCGCCGGGTGAAGTGTCAGCCGGGGCCGACAGTCGTCTCGCCGGACCGTCAACTCACCGCTCGGGCCGTTCGACCACCAACTCCGGGTGCTCGGCACGGAACTGCTCGGCGATATGGCAGTTCCAGCAGACCGGCAGATGCGTCTCGAGCACGTCGTAGATGGTCTCCGGGCGGAACTCGGTCCACAACAGCGTCTTCCCCTCGGGACTGCGCAGGGCGGGCTTGTGCTCCATCCAGTTGATCTCGCCAAGGGGCAGGCCACAGTAGACGCAGTCCTTCCCGCGGTACCAGCCCGTGAGGATGTTCTTCAGCAGACAGCCCTCCGGCGAGGCCTCGATCTGGGAGAGACACATCTGGCCGCAGCCCGCCTTTTCCGGCCAGCGGGTACAGTCGTGCAACCGGAGTTCGGGTTTGCCCCCGAGGCCGGTGATCGCCGCATGCGACGCGTCGACCTCGACTGCGACGGTGGCACAGTTGTCGGGGCATTTGACAATCCGGGTTCCTCGAAAACGAACATAGCCTTTGAAGATCCAGCGGATGCCCGCGACGGTGGCGACGAGAATCGCCAGGGTCAGCGCCAGGAACAGCAGACCGGTTACGGAAACCAGCGCTTCGAAACCGCGCGACAGTTCGGTGACCATAGGTCCCAACCTCCTCATCCGGCTCAATGCACCTGGATGTCCGAAGTCAGATGCCCGTTGCCAGGCCCGGCGTAAGGTCGGCGTCAGAGCCCTGGACGGCCGCCTCAAGCTCTTTTGAATGCAATGACTTCCGTGGCTGCGGATGGCTCGGCCGCGGGATGGCCAACTCCCTCCGGAACCGCGCCAGAAGCGCGATATGCCCCACAGCATCGAGTGGCAAAACGGGCAACGCCTTCGGTCGGCCGAACGTAAGTGCCCACCAGTGAACCCCTTCCGGGTTGGTTCCTGACGTGCTATCCCAGGAACGAAGGAGCAATGCCATGAGGAGATTTCACGCAGCCATCGCGCTCATACTGTTCACCGTCTTTGCGGCTTCCTTCGCCGGAATGCTCCTGGCGAAAGATCCCCTGCCACCGGCAACGCCGTTCATGCGGCGGGTCGACCCTGCCTCCGTCCGGGCCGGCGAAATGGTCACCGCCTTCGGGGACGCGTTGGACAAAACCCGCGTTCATTCCGTATATCTGACCGACGGCAAGAACGACCTCAAGATGGAGATCGTCTCCCAGGCGGAGTCGTCGATCCAGTTCAAGGTGCCAGCCACGACGGCGGTGGGCCGCTACTCGCTGATGGTGCTGCTGGCCGGGCCTGATCCCAAGTTCATTGAACAACCCGTGTACCTGACGGTCATTGGTCAAATCACCGGCCAATAGACGAATCGGGCCAATGGGCCTCGGCCCACCAAAAGGTGATGAAAGTTGGGCGCGACCCTCCAGTGGCGCCGGGTGATGATTTTTGTCGCCCGCCGCGGCCTGGGACCTGGCAAGTCTCACCGTCCCCGCTTCCCGCCCACCGGATTTCGTGTCTCCTTCAGCACCCGGTGCAATCGCGGCGCGATCACATCCGCCATCCGCATGAAGCCCAGGTCGGTCGGATGCGTCCCGTCTACCGTGCCCTCGCCGTCGCGGCCCAACAGGTCGTCGCCCGGAATGTAATACGCGAGTTTGTCGCCTTCCTTGGAAACCCTGCCGAAGATCTCTTTCAGAGCCGCGTTGTCCCCGCTGTACTTGGTCTTCCGCCTCTCCACGAACTCCGCTTCGGTGTAGAAGACATGTTCTACAAAAAAGATCGGGGTCTTCGGATGAGCCTTGCGCAGGGCGCGGTAGAACGGCTCCACCAGCCGCGCGGTCTCCTCGGGGCTTAGATTGGGCAGGCTGTCGAGAACATAGGCGGCCGGATCGAGTTCGGCCAGCAGGGCCGCCATCTCCGGTTCCGTCTTGCCGTTTCCCGAGAACCCGAGGTTGATCGTCGGCCAATCCAGCTTGCGGCCGATGATGGACGGATACGCCATGCCCGGCCGCGATGCACAGCCGCCGTGGAGGATCGACGTGCCGTAGAACACGATCGGCTTTCGCGAATCGGGTGCGGCCTTCTCCCACTTGGCCTCCTGGGGCACGCCGAGTTCCAGCGTTTCGGTGCCGTTGTACAAGGGCAGGTACAGCAGATAGTCGCGGCGCTCTCCGCGCAGGCCCCGAACCAGAATCTTGTCGTTCTGTTTCTGCATCGGGTGCCCGGCGGCCAGCCACTTCCACTCGCCGCCGTCGCGGACGTAGAGGTCGATGCCGCTGACGCCGCTGGCGGGCATGTGCTGCATCGCCAATCGCTCTCTCCGCACCGTCCACCGCGCCCGGATCCATTTCGAGTCCGTGACAAAGCGCACGCGCATTCCCGCCGAATCCTGCGACAACGTCCACACCGGCGGCCGCACCACCCCCTCGGCTTTCGCGGGCAACCGGTCGAACGGATGCTTGACCCCGGTCCAGCCCTGGCCTTCGATGCCCAGTTCCCTTGCGTCATGCCACGTGACCGCCTGCTCCATCAAGGGGTCGGGCGCCTGCGCGGTCACCGGCAGACATAGCAGGAGGGCGAGAGAAAGAGGACGCATAGGCGAAGTCTATCACCCGCGGCGCGCGGGGCCCGCACACCAGCGGCGATGTGCCTCAGCCGTGTCGTGGCTGGGGTTCTCAGTGAAGCGGCTGGTCGGGACCGAGGGTCCAGGCGCTGGGGTGTTGCGTCATGCCGATGCGGGGATAGTATTCCCGGGCCTTCGGCGCCGCCAGCAGGATGATGTTCGCTTTGCCGCCCAGTCTCCGGGTTTCTTCAATCAGACGCCGGCCGATTCCCTGGCGCTGATAGTCGAGGTGCACGGCAAGATCCGATAGGTACGTCGCATAGCAGTAGTCCGAGAACGACCGCGAGATACCGACCAATCGATCGCCGTCCCATGCCGTGACCACCAGGTTGGCGAGGCGCATCATTTGGCCCATGCGCTCCCGGTCGCCGACCGGACGGCGTTCGCCGAGAGTCGAGGCGCGGTAAAGCTCAATGACCTGGTCCAAGTCCAGATCGTTGCCGGAACGGTACTCGATCATGACGGATTCCTTTCCCTCACGGCTTCTTTGCGCGATGCCGGCCAGGAGGCGACATCCATGGTCTCGCGGACTCTACGGGGTCTTCAACTCGAGTGCGAACGCCAGAGCATGCTGAATACTCGCAAACACCTGTGGCGAGAGCTTGCCAAGCTTACGTTCCAAGCGGACGGAAGGGATTGACCCGATGCCCTGCACGTTCGCGGTAGAGACTTGGTTCAGAAAATGGACCCTGGGGATCGCGACTTCGTAGGCACTCGATCGGTTCTGGGTCGTTAGTGGCACAAACAAGACGAGGTCGCGGGGCGCCGCCGGGTCGTGGCGGGACACGACCACGACCGGTCGAGTCTTCGCCGCAAGCCCAAGGTCGGCCAACCAGACCTCACCGGGATGCGGGCTCATCGAGCAGGTCCAGCACAGCTTGCTCTACTTCCCGCGAACGCCCCAGGTCCAAAGCGTCCCGATCCGCCCAATCGATGATCTCGACCAGGCGCTGGCGAACGTCTTCGGCGGTCTCCACCTTCCATTGGCGAAGTTTCGTGTCGAGTGTTTCCAATAAGGCGTCCATTCACCCCATCCCGCAAACCACTACCTGTCTCATGTTACCCCTCAATAAGGCATGGCCGGAGGGCGAGCGATCACGGCGATTCTTTCTTTCGTTCCTCTCGCAGACGGCGGATCTCCTCCAACCGCTCGGCGATTCGCTTTTCCACCCCTCGATCGGTCGGCACATAGTAACGCTTTCCCACGAGCGGCGCCGGCAAGCAATCCATGCCGCTGATGGCGTCGTCGAACTGGTGCGCGTGCTGGTAGCCGGCGCTGTAGCCCCACTCCTTCATGGCGCGAGTCGGCGCGTTTCTCAAGTGGAGTGGGACCGGTTCGGCCATGGTCTTTTGCACATCCTCGCGAATCGCGCCCATGGCGCGGTAACTCGCGTCCGACTTCGGCGCGACGCACAAGTAAATGATCGCCTGGGCCAGAGCCAGATCGCCCTCGGGAATGCCGAGGAAGTGCACGGCCTGTTGGGCGGCGATACATTGCTCCAGCGCTCTCGGATCCGCCAGGCCAATGTCCTCAATCGCCATCCGGACAATGCGGCGGGCAAGGTACATCCGGTCCTCGCCGCCTTCCAACATCCGCGACAGCCAGTAAATCGCCGCGTCGGCGTCGGAGGACCGCACCGACTTGTGCAGGGCCGAAATCAGGTTGAAGTGCTCTTCGCCGGACTTGTCGTACAGCAGGACCTTCCGCTGCACGGAGTCCTCCACGGCGCTCTCCGTCAGGTCAGGGCCGGCGCTGGCCGCGGCGGCGGCCTCCAGCGTGTTGTACGCCGAGCGCGCGTCGCCGTTGGAATAGATGGCGATCTGCTCGATCAGTCGTTGCTCCGCCCGCTTGCCCAGCGCTTCCAGACCGCGGCCCAGAAGCGCGACGAGTTCCTCCACGGTCAGCGACCGCAGCGCGTACACCTTCGATCGCGACAGCAGAGCCGAGATCACCTCGAAGGACGGATTCTCCGTGGTGGCGCCGATCAGGATGATGTCGCCGCTCTCGACGTAGGGAAGGAAGGCGTCCTGCTGGGCCTTACTGAACCGGTGGATCTCGTCGATGAACAGAATGGTCCGGCGGCCGATGCGGCGAAAACGCTCGGCATCGGCCATCACGGCCTTGATCTCCTTGATGCCGCTGAGGACCGCGCTGAAGGGGATGTACTCGCACCGGGTGATGCGGGCGATCAGGCGGGCGAGCGTGGTCTTGCCGACGCCCGGCGGACCCCAGAGAATCACCGAGCGGAGGTTGTCGGTTTCGATCTGCACCCGCAGCGGCTTGCCCGGGCCCAGGATGTGCTCCTGACCGATGAAGTCGTCGAGGGTTTCCGGGCGCAGGCGTTCGGCGAGCGGACGTTGCGGGTCCGGCGCGCGGTCGGCGGAATCGAAGAGGTTCATGAGTGGATCCTGGAAGTCGCGGCTCGCGTCCGGGTGGCGCACGCTTCAGCGTGCACGGGGACTTCAGTCCCCGCGTGCGGTACTTTCGGATTCATTCCGCGCGGTTCCTCTGCCGCCACGCCTCGTACAACAGGATGCTGGCCGCGATCGCGGCGTTGAGCGATTCCACGGATTCGGTCCGAATCGTCACCGGCGCGGCGTTTCGCTCCAGACGCGGATCGAGGCCGCGCCCTTCGCTACCGATCAGCATCGCACACGGAGGGCTCCAGTCCACCTGGTCCGGAGTCTTCCCGTCCGAGGGGACCGCCGCAAACATCCGGACGCCTCGCTGGCCGAGTTGGGCGAGCACCGCCTCCGCATCCATCCCGGTGACGTGCGGGACCCTCAGCACGGAACCGGCGGACGCCCGTAGCGTTTTGGGGTTGAACCTGCCGGCGGTTCCGGGAGTGGCCAGGATGCCGCTCGCGCCGAACGCTTCCGCGCTACGGAAGATGGCGCCGCAGTTTCCGGGATCCTGGAGTGCGTCGAGCACCACCACAGGCCCCTCCCGCGCGAAGACGCGATCGATGGGCCATTCCGGCGGTTCGATCAAGGCCATTACGCCGTGGGTGGTCCCGGTGGAAGGAAGGGAATCGAACAGGCGGTCGCCGGCCACCAGGACCCGGCACAGACCGGAGTAGCGTTCCACGTCCCCGGCGCGCCGGTCTGCCAGCAGGATCGTCCGCAAGACGCACCCGCTGCGAATCGCTTCCATCACCAGGTGCTCGGAGTCGAGGACCAGCCATCCCTCGGCGGTCAACGTGCCCTGGGAGGCCGCCCGGCGGATCTGTTTGAGCAGGGGATTCGCCGCACTCGTAATCGATTCGGTTCGCGGCATGGCCGGTGTAATATGACAGTCAGAATACCGCGAGATGAAGAGATTCGCCCGATGGATGGCAGCGGCCTGCGTGGCGACTCTCGCCGCATATCTCGGTGCGCTGGCGTTGAGGATCGCTGACCAGGCCGGCGTGGATGAGACGCGAAACGCCGACCTGATTCTGGTCCTGGGCGCCGCCGAGTATCGCGGCCGGCCGTCGCCGGTGCTCAAGGCCCGTTTGGACCACGCGCTGGAACTCTACCGCGCCAAAATGGCTCCGCTCATCCTCACCACCGGAGGGGCGGGTGGCGATCCGGAATACACCGAAGGCGACGTCGGCCGGACGTATCTCATTGAGCACAGTGTTCCGGCGGAGGCGATTGTGGTGGAACGCGAGTCGGACTCGACGGCGCACTCGGTGGCGGCCGCCGGCGAAATCATGGAGCGGATGGGCTTGCGGTCGTGCCTGGTCGTCAGCGACGGATACCACATTCTGCGCGCCAAAAAGATGCTGGAAGCGCGCGGCCTGGGGGCGTACGGCTCGCCCAGGCGCGTCGCCGCCGGGGCGGAAGAACCGTGGTGGATCTACCTGCGCGAGGCCGTCAGCTACCTGGTGTGGGCGATCGGGCTGCGCTAGGATCGGCGCGGAAGGACCTTTCACCCATGAGACGAAGATTCGGTTCGGCCGCCCTGCTGTTTCTGTGGCCGGCAGTGGCCGCGGCCGGCGACGGCGTGTTCAACGTCAAGGACTTTGGCGCCCTCGGTGACGGCCGCGCCAACGACGCGGCGGCGATCCAGAAAGCGATCGACGCTTGCGCCAAGGCCGGCGGGGGAGTCGTGCTGCTGCCGGCGGGCGATTTCCTTTCCGGGACGATCGTGCTGCGGAGCAACATCACGCTGCGAATCTCTCCGGGCGCGACGTTGTGCGGCAGCAGGCGCATAGAAGATTATTCGCCCCGTCACCTGATCTACGCCAAGGATGCCGAGAATGTGGCCATCGAAGGAGGAGGGCGCATCAACGGCAACGGCGATGCGTTCTGGCGAGAGCGCTCCGGCCACCCCTACCTCCTGGGCTTGAGACCCAGGCCATCGCCCGCGATTGAAATCGTCGACAGCCGCGACGTCCGGATTCAGGACATCCGCCTCCGCAATACGCCGGGTTGGGGCATCCACCCTCTGCGCTGCGACGGCGTGACGATCCGCGGCGTGTCCATCGTCAGCCACTTGCGCGGGCCGAACACCGACGGCATCGACGTGGACGGCAGCCGCAACGTGCGCATTGCCGACAGCTACATCGAAGGCGGCGACGACGCCATCGTGATCAAGACCGTCGCTCGGCCCGGCCAGCCGTTGCGTCCGTCCGAGAACATCACGGTGACCAACTGCGTCATGACGAGCACTTCGAACTGCTTCAAGCTCGGCACGGAGGGCACGGCGGGTTTCAAGAATATCGCCATCACCAACTGCGTGATGTTCCGCCTGCCGCACGCGTTTCGAGCGCCGATTTCCGGCATCGCCATCGAGAGCGTGGATGGCGGAACGCTGGATGGGCTGGTCGCCTCCAATCTCACAATGCGGGACGTGGGCACGCCGATTTTTATCCGGCTGGGCAATCGCGGGCGGGGCATGGCGGAGCCGCGTCCCGGAATTCTCCAGAACATTTCGATTTCGAATGTCGTGGCCACCGGATCGCTGGTCACGAGTTCCATCACGGGACTCCCCGGCCACCTGGTGCGGCGGGTGAGCCTGGACAACATCAATCTCTCCATGAAGGGCGGCCAGGGCAAAGTCGAAAGCCTGGCGGTCCCCGAGTTGCCTGAGAAATATCCGGAAGCCTGGATGTTCGGCGTGCTTCCGGCGTATGGTCTCTACGCCCGCCACGTGGAGGGACTCACCCTGCGGAACGTCCACGTCCGTTGGGAAGAAGCGGACGAGCGTCCGGGGATGGTGTTCGACGATGTGAAGGACCTCTCCCTGGACGCCTTCCAGACGGATACGCTGTCAGGTGGAGCGCCGCTGATTCGCCTGCACAACACGGTTGGGGCCCTCGTGCGCGGGGCTCGCATTCCTTCCGGGGCACGGCTGCTGGTCGAGGTGACCGGAGAGCACAGCCGGGAGATCAAGGTGACGGAAGGACTGCTGCGTGGTGCTCAAGCCGTCGCCGCCCGAGGTGAGGTCCGGGCAGGTGCCATCGTTCCCTGACAAGTCAGAACTTCCAGGCGCCTGTGACAGGATCGTTTAGTCGGCAATGGCCTTCTTGATCGGATCGTCTCCGTTTTCAGTGTCGTCAGGCAACGTGTGAGCGATCTTTGGCTGGTTCATCCTTTTCATCAACTCCTCCACTTCCTCCGGGCGCAAGGGTGCGCCGAAGATCGAGGCTAGGCCCAGCAAGGCACAGAACACGAGTTTGCGGAATCGGCTTTTCAACCTCATGCAGTCCTCCGGGACAATTCATCCGCTTCCCCAGCGGGGCGACTGACAGTCGCTACTTCGGATGGTTAATCGATCGGAGGGGCTCGGGGCGAGACGGTCGAAAAAGATGGAAGGCGATAAGGGCCACAGTCCTTAGCGTGTCGCAGGATCGAAACAACAATGAGGATTTCGACAAACAGCCAAAACGGGGCAAGGGCATCGGATGCAAAACCGCTTGCACCCGGCGTCAGCACCGCAAGCAACACCGTCGCGAGACAAAGGATCGCTATCAGTCTGCGTGCGTATCGTGCAGTCGGCACCTGTTACCAAGTGTATCCAGAACAAAGGACATCGTGAGAAATCAAGGTCACGGATGGACTGCTGCGTGGAGGCCAAGCCTGCCGCCGGCGCCGAAGTCCCGGCAGGCATCATCGGTCCCTGAAAAGCAGCGGAGCGAGGCGGGGTACACAGAATTGGCTGCCATAATGAAGTCTGCATGAACAGCAGAAGGCGCTTCTCCTCGTTACTGGCGTTCGGTGGATACTGGCTCACATTGAGAAGCCACGCTGCGCGCGCCGCCGTCCCGTTTCCGGAACCCTCCGTCGACCTCAAGCCGGCGACGGGCCGGCAAACCGTGGTCTTGGCGGGTGGTTGCTTCTGGTGCGTCGAGGCCGTGTTTGAAATCATGGAGGGCGTCGAAGACGCCATCTCCGGCTATGCGGGAGGAACCAAGGAGACCGCCAGGTACGACATCGTGTCGACCGGACGCACCGGCCACGCCGAGGCGGTCCTGATCACCTACGATCCCACCAAAACCTCGTACGGCCAGCTACTCAAGATCTTCTTCAGCGTCGCCCACGATCCCACCATGCTCAACCGGCAGGGACCCGACACCGGCCCGCAATACCGCAGCGCGATCTTCTACGCGAACGACGAGCAGAAGCGAGTGGCCGAGGCCTACATCCGGCAGATCGACGAAGCGCACGTCCTGCGGGGGCCGATCGTGACCCAACTCGCGCCGCTCGACAAGTTCTACACGGCCGAGGGGTATCACCAGGATTATTCGCGGCGGAATCCCACCAACCCGTACATTGTGAACGTCTCCGACCCGAAGGTGGAGAAGCTGAAGAAGACGTTCCCGGGGTGCGTACGCAAACGGAAGTAACGGTCCGCAAAGTCGGCCCGTATCTGTTGTAGGAGAATAGTAGGGATGCCCCGCACACGACTGTTTGCCGCGTTGCTCACGGTGATTCTTACCGTGCCGCCCGGCTGGGCGCGGAAACCTGGGGAGGCGATCAAGCCCGGCTGGAATCTGTTTTCGAAAGACCAAGACGTCCAATTGGGCAAGGAATACGCCGGC
The DNA here is from genome assembly GCA_964529305.1 of uncultured Solibacteraceae bacterium. Classification (GTDB taxonomy): domain Bacteria; phylum Acidobacteriota; class Terriglobia; order Bryobacterales; family Bryobacteraceae; genus CAZGUX01. The sequence continues at coordinate 20,340 of CAZGUX010000224.1, forward strand.
CAGATCCAGAAACAATACGAGGTGGTCAGCAACAAGGAGTTGCAGGACTTCCTCGGCCGCATGGGCCGGCGCCTGGCATCTCAACCGGAAGCCGGGGACTATCCCTACACCTTCACGCTGGTCAACGATCCCTCCATCAATGCGTTTGCCTTGCCGGGAGGCCCGGCGTTTGTTCACACCGGCCTGATCGCCGCGGCGGACAATGAGGCTCAGGTGGCCGGCGTGCTCGGCCACGAAATCGCGCATGTGGCGTTGCGGCATGGCACGAATCAGGCATCCAAGGCGCAGTTCATGCAGATCCCGGCAATCCTGGCCGGGGCCGTCACCGGCAGCAACCTCCTGGCGGCGATGACCCAGATCGGCGCGCAGGGCTTTCTGCTGAAGTTCTCGCGCACCGCCGAGGATCAGGCCGACGCCCTCGGCACGCGGATGATGGCGCGCGCGGGGTACAACCCCATCGAAATGGCCCGCTTCTTCGAAAAACTCGAGGCCGAAAGCAAGTCGCGCGCACCGCAGTTTCTGTCCGACCATCCCAACCCGGGCAACCGCGTGAAGGCGGTGGAGGCCGAAGTCGCGGTGCTGCCCAGGTCGAACTACACCTCCGGCGACCCGGCGGAGTTCGAGCGTATGAAGGCGATGGTGAAAAAGCTCCCGCCGCCGGCCAAGCGCACAGCCCCGGCCGCCAACCAGAACCAGGGATCCAACGGCCAGCCGCAGCAGCAGGCGCCGGCGTCCTTGAACGTTCCCACTCCTTCGGAGCGTTTCCGCCAGTACAGCGCTCAGGGTTTCGCGATTTCGTATCCCGACAACTGGGAGGTGTTCGGAGGGCAGAATTCGGCCAATTTGACGATCGCTCCCCGCAGCGGGATCGTCAGCAGCGGGAACAGCAATGCAATCGCGTACGGCGCCATCGTCGGATTCTTCCAGTCTCCGGGAGGCCGCCGCAGTGTGACTTCCGACACCCAGAGCCTGCTGGAGCAACTCCAGTCGGGGAACCCTGGCCTGAAAGTCGCCGGCCGTTCGAAGCGGCTCTCCATCGATGGCAGCACCGCGCTACTGACCCCTTTGGTGGGCGCCTCTCCCCTGCAGGGCCAGCGCGAACAGAATGCCCTGCTCACGGTCGACCGCCAGAACGGAATCGTCTACGTCGTGTTCATCGCTCCGGAACGGGACTACGCCGCCTATCAGCGAACCTTCGAGGAGATGACGCGCTCGTTGCGCTTCAGCAACTAAGTGCCTTCTCCGTTCGACGCGGTCTTCTTCGATTTCGACGGCGTTCTGGCCGATTCCGAACCCGTCCATTTCCGCTGCTGGCGCGAAGTGCTCGTGCCCTTCGAGATCGATCTCGACTGGGCCACCTACGAAACAAACTGCATCGGCGTCTCCGACATCGACATGCTCAACTTCCTGGCCGGCCTCTCCCGGAGGCCGATGATCGGAGAAGACTTGCGCGACATCTACAAGGTGAAGAAGAAGCGCTTCCTCGAGATGGCCCTGGCCTCGGACCTGGTGAGCCGGGAAACCCTCGATCTGATGCGCTCTCTTGACGGCCTGACGATCGCCGTGGTGACGTCGAGCGGGAGGACCGAGGTCGAGCCAATTCTTGCCCGCTCTGAGGTCCTACCCCTGCTCGCGACCGCCGTTTACGGGGAAGACGCGCCCCGGCGCAAGCCCGCTCCGGATCCTTATCAACTGGCGGCCCGGAGGACCGGCGCGCGGCGTCCCCTGGTAGTCGAGGACTCGGACGCCGGAGTCGCCAGCGCCCGCGCGGCGGGTTTCGACCTGGTTCGCGTGGCGGCCGCCGCGGAAGTCCCGGCCAAGGTCCGCCAGACGCTGCTCGAGGGGTAACGACGTTCTCCTGGTATAACAGAGAAGAGGAAATTCGAATGCGTAGATCTCTGACCACTGGACTGATGCTGCTGGGGCTGTTTGCCGGCACGGCGGCGGCCGCGGAGATGACCGGCTGGATTGTCGATGCCTGGTGCGGCGCGTCGAACGCCAACTCGTCGCAGGCGTCGCGCGACTGTTCCAGGGATTGCATCAAGAAGGGGGCCGCCCCGGCGTTCGTCAGCGACAAGGAGCAGAAGGTCTACAAGATCTCCAACGCCGAACTCGCCAAGGCCCACCTGGATCATAAAGTGACGGTGTCCGGCAAAGTCGACGGCGAAACCCTCACCATCGCCTCGATCGCGGCCACGAAGTAACCTGGAAGGACACAGTCGCCAGCACCGCATTGTGGGTGCTGGCCCGTGTGGATGGTTCGCCCTCCCGCCGTCCGTTTCTTCGTCATCTGAAGATCAGTACATCTTCAAAAGCGAAACTCCGCCGAAGGGCCTTAGTTCGTTGCGTACTGTCTTCATGGGACTTCGGTACCAAACGCAGCTAGGCGGTTCTCCTCATCACCTGTACTAGCCAAACAGAACCAAAATTGATCCTTGTTGTTCCAGGTCCGATCGCCTCTCATAGAAGAGTAACTGGCGCACGGGAAACGGCATAGACCCCGAAACGGAGCCCGGCCAGTAACGCGGGAAAGGGCCCGACAGGGAACGCAAGAAAGGCTGGGATATGAAGGACGTGACTGACAACCGCTGCGAAGGTACCGGCTCGAACCTCGATCGGATAGGCTTCGCCCCTGAAGTTTGGACAATGCAGGAGGCGGACGCCGAATCGGCGGTGTGGGGTTAACGGCCAACCCTCGTATTGATCGAATTTGCCTGATTGGTTGTGTGCGATGCCTTGGAACGCCAGACTCTACATTTCGGCTATTGTCCTGCTCGGTAGTGCGTCTCTGCTCCAGGTCAAGCTGCACGACCCGGCCGACCAACTGATTCCGTTCGTGGTCCTGTTCGCCGGCAGCATCCTGTCCTCCGGTCTGAAGGTCAGCTTGCCGGGAATCACAGGGACCATGTCCCCGAATTTCCTGTTCATCCTGCTGGGCGTGGTGCACCTGGGCTTGGCCGAGACGGCGACCATCGGGGGAGCGTCGTTCCTGGTTCAGTACCTCTGGAAGAGCCGGCACCAGCCCGACTGGACCAAGATCGCATTCAACCTCGGCAGCGTGTCTCTCGCCGCGACCACCACATGGCGGCTGTTTCACTGGCCCCTGTTTGGGGCGCTGGTTCCCTTCCTGCCTCTGCAACTCGCAATCGTCGCGACCTGGTATTTCTTCGTCAACACGTTTAGTGTGGCCGCGGTGGTGGCACTGACGGAGAAGAAATCCTTGAGCCACGTGTGGCGTGAGTATTACTTCTGGTCTTTTCCGTATTACCTGGCGGGCGCCGCGCTCATCGCCCTGGTCCAGCATCTGAACCGCGTAGTCGGCTGGTCGGTGATCTTGTTGCCCGCTCCGGTGGTCTACTTGATCTACCGCTCGTACCGCTTGTACCTGGAGCGGCTCGAGAGCGAAAAGAAACACGCCGAGCAGATGGCGTCGCTGCATTTACGGACGATCGAGGCGCTGGCGCTGGCCATCGACGCCAAGGACCATTCGACGCACGACCATCTCCGCCGGGTGCAAACGTATGCCGTGGAGGTCGGCAAGGAACTCGGGTTGGCGGATTCCGAACTCGACGCCCTGCGGGCTTCCGCCCTTCTGCATGACATCGGAAAACTGGCGGTGCCGGAGCACATCATCTCGAAACCCGGGCGTCTGACCCCGGAGGAGTTCGACAAGATGAAGATTCACCCCGTGGTGGGCGCGGAAATTCTGGAGCGGGTCCAGTTCCCGTATCCGGTGGTTCCCATCGTGCGGGCGCATCACGAGAAATGGGATGGCTCAGGGTATCCCCATGGCCTTCGGGGCGAGGAAATTCCACTGGGCGCCCGGATTCTGGCCGCGGTCGACTGCCTGGACGCATTGGCCTCGGACCGCCAGTATCGACGAGCCGTGCCGTTGGATGAGGCGATGCGCATCGTCGCCGGCGAGTCCGGCCGCGCATTCGACCCGAAAGTCGTCCAGGTGCTGCTGCGACGCTACCAGGAATTGGAGGCGACCGTACGCGGTACGCCGAGGGAGCAAAAGCCGCTCGCAAAGTTCACCCGGGTCGAGCGGACCGTCGCGCCGGGCGCCGGGTACGAATTGGCGGTCAACGGCGCCACTTCGCTCGACTTCTTGTCCGCCATCGCGGCCGCGCGGCAGGAGGTCCAGATTCTCTTCGAAATGACGCAGGATCTGGGAAATTCACTCAGCCTGAACGAGACGCTCTCGGTGGCCAGCATCCGGTTGAAAAAGGTCATTCCCTACGACGCCCTCGCCGTGTTCGTCATCAAAGACCGAACCCTGCGTCCCGAGTTTGTAACCGGTGATGATTTCCGGCTGTTTTCGTCACTCGAAGTCCCGTCCGGGCAAGGGGTCTCCGGGTGGGTGGCGGAGAATCGCCGGCCCATCCTCAACGGGAACCCTGCCGCGGAGTCGGCCTATCTGAATGACCCCATTCGAACCACCGGCCTGCGCTCCGCGCTCTCGGTGCCCCTCGAGGCTCTTGGCGGCCTGGTAGGCGTGCTAACCCTGTATCATGCCGCACCCGAGGCGTATCACAAAGACCATCTGCGCATCCTCCAGGTGATCAGCCCGAAACTGGCGCTGTCGGTCGAGAACAGCTTGAAATACCTGGATGTCAGCGAGAGCGCGACCACGGATTTTCTCACCAACCTGCCCAACGCGCGATCGCTGTTCCTCCACCTGGAGCAGGAAGTCGCCCGGGCCGTGGTCGAAAACGGGCAACTCACGGTGATGGCTTGCGACCTGGATGGATTCAAGAGCGTGAACGATCGCTTCGGGCATCCGGCGGGCGACCGGGTGCTGCGCCTTGTGGCGCGGGAGTTCCGCTCTCTGTGCCGGGACTCCGATTACGTGGCGCGTATGGGCGGCGACGAGTTCGTCATCGTCACGCCGACAGCCAACCCTCGAGTCGTCGATACCATGGTGGAACGTTTCCGCGAGGCCGTGGTTCGAATGGGCCGCGAGATCTCGGGCGGCCAGGAAGTGCTGTCGCTGAGCGTGGGGCGGGCGTCGTTCCCCACCGACGGCGCCGGGCCGGAACAACTGCTGGCAAAAGCCGATATGGAGATGTACCGAATGAAGCGGGGCCGGGCGGCCGGCCAGGATTTCGCGGAAATCGCGGCCATTCCACAGAACGTTCGCATCCCGGTGCAGTGAAGCAAATGGCAAAAGAATCAAGGAAGCAATCGAGATTCCCCATCAGCGGGACGGTCCAGGTGAGTTGGCAGAATGCTCACGGCGGTCTGAATGCGGAGCGCGCCCGGTTTGTGAACTCATCGGAGGGCGGCCTGGCGCTCGATACCCAGCAACCCGTGCCCGTGGGGTCGCGGGTGATGCTCCAGGAAGCCCGCCACGGACGGGCGTGGGCCCGCGTGCGCTATTGCCGCAGTGTCAAGCTTCGGTATGTCGTCGGCCTGGAAATGGTGGAAGGCGCTCTTGCGGCCCGGCTCGTCGCCGGACAGGAAGCCACTCCAAAGGTGAGCGCCTGACCGCTCACGATGCGCGCTTCTTCAACGGAAACTCGACCCTCGCGCCGCTCATCTGGGATTGATAGATGGCGGTCACCATCTCCACGGTCCATCGGCCGTCCCGCGCCGAGCAGATGGGCTCGCGGCCCGCTTCGATGGCCTCGATCAGATCGAGCGCCATCAGATGATTCACCCGTTCCCGCTTGTCCATTCGTGGCTCCGGCGGATACTCCACCCGCTCCCACGCTTCACCCTTCTCCGGTACCCAGGCCGGATTCCGCAGCACCCACGGCGGTGCGCTCGGCACGTCGGTGAGCGGAACCACCACATACCCCTTGCTGCAGTGGAGCGTCACGCCGAAACGCCTCCCGGTCTTCACGTCGCTGGCCATCGACCCGAAGTACCCGTGGACTCCGCCTGCAAACAGGAACATGGCGGCGATGCTGTCCGCCGCGATCGGCCCGATGGGTTCCGAGGCCTCCCGCAGCATCGGCGGCCGGACTTCCTTTCCCTGCTGGGTCATGTGGGCGAAGACCCACTGAGGATCGCCGGCGAAGTAGCGCATCAGGTCGAAACAGTGCGTCCCCAGCACCATCATGTCTTCACCGCCGGCGCGCCGGTCCTCTTTGCCGCGGGCCCGGACTTCGAGCAGCGTGCCCATTTGGCCGCCGGCTACCAGGTCCCGGGCGCGCGGCGTCACGGGCATCACCCGGGCCGAGTGTCCCACCTGCGCCTTGACGCCTTTCCCTTCGATCATCGCCACCAGTTGATCGGCCTCGGCCAGGCTGCGCGCAAAGGGCTTTTCCATCAGAATGTGCGCGCCCGCGTCGGTGGCGGCCCGCACCATGTCCACGCGCTGATCCAGCCAGCGCGGACCGATGGTGACAATATCGGGCTTTTCCTTCGAGATCATGTCGGCATACGAGGCGTAGCCGCGCCTGGCGCCGCTGCGCGCCAGGGCTTGCGTCCGCCCTCGTTCGTCGGGATCGGCCAACGCGACCACGTCCGCCTCCGGGATCTCCTGCCAGGCCATTTCCCAGGCGTGGCCGTAGTTGCCTCGTCCCGTGTGCCCGATCACGGCCACACGGTATTTCCGCTTGGGGCGGTATTGCGCCGCCATCAGGCCAGAACCGCCGCCAAGCAACAATGCCCGCCGTGCCAAGTGCGTCGTCTGCTGCATAGGCCTCATTATTCCGCAACCCCGGTCCTGGTGTCGCCCGGGTCTTGGGTTTCCGCCTGAGACCGGCAAGAGAAACCGCGTAGTAGATTGAGAGAGGCGCCCGCCGCACTCGTGCCGCGGGCTGGAGGTGATTCTTGCCTGTCCTCAAACGGATTCTGATCCTGGCCGCAATCGCCGCCGGCGTTTGCGTGGCGCAACCGTTGAATCAACGGGTCCTGATCGTGTACAACACCACGGTTCCCGATTCGCTCGAGGTCGCCAACTATTACGCCGCGGCGCGCGGAATTCCCCTGGCCAACCTCTGCGCCATCACCAGCATCGACACACGCGATGTCCTGGCGTACGCTTCCGTGGCCCGCGATCCCATCCGGACCTGCCTGAACACGGTCGGCGCCTCGAACATTCTCTATATCGTCATGTCGTACGGAACGCCCTGGCAGGTGTGGCCGGGAAACGGCCTGATGTACATGCTCGACTCCTATCTGGCCGACATCTGGGACCGGTACACGACTCAGAATTTCAATCCCGCGCCCACCGGCACGCACGCCTATTACGCCGATGCGCAGGCGCGCGGAAACTGGTATCCGGCGTTTACGTCCTTCGCTGCGTTTCGAAGCCAGCCCAAATCGTACCCGATGTATTCGGTGTGGCGGCTGGATGCCCCGACCAAAGATCTGGCCAAGGCGTTGGTCGATCGGGCGATTGCCGCGGAGGCCCTCCCGGCCAGGACCGGCGACGCCTGCTTCGACATGCGCTACGGCGATACGACGGGCCTGGCCGATCAGAGCTTCTTTGCTGGGGATTGGGATATCTACCGGGCCTCCCTGTTCACGGCATTGGCGGGCTTTCCCACCACCATCGACCAGAATCCCGCGGAATTCGGCAGCTCCCCGGCGCCCCTCACGTGTCCCAATGCGCTTCTGTATGCGGGTTGGTACAGCCTCAACAACTATAACGATGCGTTCACGTGGAATCCCGGGGCGATCGGGTGGCACATGGACAGCGCCGGGGCCTTGAACCCGCGAGGCGGAACCAATTGGGTCGCCAACGCTATTCAGCGAGGCATCACGGTCACTTCCGGGTCGGCGGAGGAGCCTTACCTCGAGGGGATGGCGCGGGCCGGAGGCGTCATCCGGAACCTGTTGCAAGGCGCCAATGCGGGCGACGCGATGGTGCGGAATACCCGCTGGCTGAAGTGGCGGATCATGTACTTCGGCGACCCGCTGTATCTCCCGTTTCCCGGCGGCGTCGCGCCCTTCAACGCGGTCGTTGCCGAGGCCTCCTTACGCATCACGATCCGTCTGATGATTGGCGGCCGCGGCACCGTGGGTACCGTAAAGCTGGCCGCCCCGGCGCCCTCGGGAGGAACGGTGGTGTCGCTGGCCTCCTTGAACCCGTCGCTCGCCACGGTTCCGGCGACCGTGACCGTCCCCGGCGGCATCATCTCGGCGAACTTCACCATCAACACGCAGGCCGTCACCTCCCGCCAGGAGGTGACGATTACGGCCACGGCGCCGGGAGTCAATCTTCGGAACGACATGGCCCTTTATCCGTTGCTAGGGGCCATTGGCACGGCCCAGTCGACGGTGCAGGGAGGGCAGACGGTCCAGACCGGAGTCTTTCTGTATGACCGCGCGCCCGCCGGCGGAGTCGTCATTGCCTTGTCCAGCGACAACCCTTCGGTTGTGTCCGTACCGGCAAGCGTTACCGTTCCCACCGGAGCGACCGTCGCCTATTTCAATGCGACCACTTCGGCGGTGGGGTCAAATACTCCGGTGATCCTGCGGGCGTCGTACGCCGGTACTCAGGTCACCACCACGCTCACGGTCACTCCCTGAGCCGTCTCACGGCAGGATTCCGCTGAAGATCTCGGCAGCCAGAGGGGCGGCGTCCCGCCCCCCGGAGCCTTGCTCCAGAAAAACGAGAACCGCGACCCGCGGCCGATCCGCGGGCGTGTACCCGGCGAACCACGCATGACGAACGGCGCCCTCGCCGGTTGACGTACCCGTCTTGCCGGCGACGCGCGGTTTGCCGGCCGGTTGGGCCAAGCGCGCGGTACCGTACTCCACCGCGGCTTCGAGGCCCGCATAGATCAGGTCCATGCCCGGATCGCGCTCCGGAGATTTCCGCCGCAGGGCGAGCTTGCGATAGGCTTCGGCGACCGCCAGCGGCGTGACCTCGACATTCTTCTCGCCCAGAGCCTGGAGCACCACGTCTTCCTGCCTCCTGCCGTCGCTGATGCGTCCGGCCACGTCTTCGCGGCCGGGCACCGCCGTCGATGTCATTCCCATCCGCCTCAGCAACTGCGGCAATTCGCTTCGCGCCAGGCCCGCGGCATAGGTGGCGAAGAAGCAGTTGCAGGAGTAGGCCAGCGCCGCGGTAGCCTCCAGCGGCAGGAGCGTCTGGGGGTGCGAGCAGTCGAACCGGCGCCCGTCGATGGTCAATCGCCGGGGGCACGCCATCGACGTGCCTGCGGTCACGCGCCGGGCGTTCAGCAGGGCCAGCAAGGCGAACGGTTTGAGAGTGGAACCCGGCCGCACCAGACGCCGGGACGCGAGTTCCGGCCGCGACCACGCCAAGATGTCCCCCCCGTCGACGTCCAGCACGATCGCCGTTCCCTGCCGCGCCCGCATCACGCGCTCGACCAGCGCCTGCGCATCCCTCGCCTGGCACACCACCGCACTCAACGAGAGGATCGCGGCCGCGTGCATCCTCCTCATCCTAGCGGAAGCGTATCCTGGAGGGATGAGGGTCCTCGCTCTGTTCGCCTTGCTGTTGGGGCTTTCATACGCCGCCGGCCGGGAACCCAAGCCGAAGCCGGCGGAGTATCGGGCTCATGCCGTCTCCGGCGGTCTGACCATCGCCGCCGACTATCTGATTCGGAGCTTCGGCTCGGGAACCCAAACGTATTGGACGCCGGAGTATCTGGTGGTCGAGGTCGCCCTCTACTCCGATAGCCGCGATCCGGTTCAGATCAACAGCAATGCCTTTGCGCTGCGGTTCAACGGCAAGAAGGATGTGTTGTATGCCCAGACCCCGGGAATGGTCGCGTCGTCGTTGAAGTATCAGGATTGGGAACGGCGGCGGGGATGGGAAGCGGAGGGAGGCGCGGGGGACACGGGCGTGATTGTCGGACAGCCTGTGCCCACGGAACGATTCCCGGGCGACCCGTCCGGGCGGCGTGTGCCGAGGCCGCCTCGCGTTCCCGAAGCGGAGAACCGCACCGGCATCGAGAAGGAAGTGCCCCCAACACCGGCTGAGATTGCGTCCAGCCAGGCGCTTCCGGAAGGATCGCAGACACTGCCGGTCGCCGGCTATCTCTACTTCCCGTACACGGGCAAAACAACCAAGCTGAAGTCGGTGGAGTTGATTTATCAAGGCCCGTCCGGCGCCGTCACGCTGCAACTGAAGTAGGGTATCCGTCCTCAGCCGAACCGCCGTCGGTGTTCGGCGCACCGTCGGGCAGCCGCTTCTGGCTGAATCGGTTCTGGCACCCCAGTTGCTGCGGATTCACGAGGAGTTCCACGCATGCGCCCGCTCGTCAACACTCGTCGGCAATTCCTACACTCCGGCGTCGCCGCCGGAACCGCTCTGGCCGCCGCTCCCAGTGCTCCGCTCCTTCCCGCCGTCACCTTCGGGAAGCACCGCGTCACGCGGTTGATTACCGGCAGCAATCCGTTGTTCGGCTATTCCCATTTCAACCGCATTCTCGACCAGTCGATGCGCGACTGGATGACCCAGGACCGCCGTCTGGAAGTGCTTCGCCGCTCGGAGGCTGCGGGCATCAACACCTGGCAGTTCCACTACAGTGAACAGACTCTGGCCGATCTGGCCCGGCTCCGCGCCGAGGGCGGAAAGCTGCAGGTCTTTGTCCTGGGCATGGGGGAGATGGAAAAGGACCCTGCCGTCATCGCCAAGGTAGCGGCTTTGGGACCGATCGGCATCGCGCACCATGGCGGAACCACGGATGACCGGTTCCGGAACGGCGAGATGGCGGTGGTGCGCGAATTCTGCCGCAGGGTGCGCGATTCCGGCGTCCTGGTTGGTGTTTCCACCCACAATCCCGAAGTTGTCGACTTCATCGAGAGCGCGGGTTGGGACATTGACTACTACATGACCTGCCTCTATCGGATCAGCCGGACCCGGGAGGAGGCCCGTGCCCGCTTCGGCGAGGCGCCCATTGGCGAGATTTACATGGAGAAGGACCCTGAGCGGATGTGCAACGCGGTCCGGCGGACGAAGCGGCCCTGCCTGGCCTTCAAGCTGCTCGGCGCCGGACGAACCATCGGCAGCCGCCAGCAGGTGGAAGCGGCGTTTCGGTTCGCATTCGAACACATCAAGCCGTCCGACGCCGTGATTGTCGGCATGTTTCCCAAGTACAAGGACGAGATTGTCGAAAACGCCTCGATCGTCCGTCACTTGGCCGGACCGGTGAGTTGATCGGACCGGCCGCGACCACCGTGAAAAATTGGGGACGGTGACCCCGTTTCTCGACCACAACTCGTTGATCTTGCGGGAAACGCTGATCGAGAAACGGGGTGGCTGTCCCCGATTTTTCACTTCCGTAAACGATCTCGCCCCAAAATCAGCGCGCCCGCGATGCCGGCTCAGTCCGCGTCGTGGCGGAACATGCGGCGGTGCAGCGCCAGAACGTCGAGTCCGAAATCGTTCCGAAAGTCGCGCCACACCGAGTGGCTGTGATTGCTCTGGTTCTGCGTGTTGTCGTATTCAATCAGAAACGCCGGCGTCTGAATGCGATAGTAGTTTCCCTGCGGGTGCCGGTTCCCGGTGGTGACTTTGCCGATCTCGACGGCGGGCGGAGGATCCCGGTCCACCCGGCCGGCCCATCCGAAGTACATCTGCGCCCGCGGCGTCGCGCGCGCCGTCCGCATCCGGGCTTCGGCCACCTCCGGCGTCAGGTTGTTGGCGTACTCGGCAACCAGTTCCATCAGCATCGCGTGCTGCTTCTCGTTCAGGCTCGACGCGGCGATGCCTTGCGGCTTTCCCTCCAGCTTGGCCCGCACCGTCGCCATCGTGAGAATGTCGTACGGCGCCTCCGGCGAGAAGATCGCCTGTTTCCGCTGGGCCTCGGTCAACGATTTCACCAGGGCTCGCGCGAGGTCCTCTTCCTTCGCCAACGCTCTCATGCCGCGGTGCGGCCCGTACGGCACTTCGTGAGGATTCGCCCCATAGAACGTCGGGCTCGACGAGATGAGCTTTCCGTTCTGAAACGTGAAGGTCAGCACGAAGTGGTGGCCCTCCACCCTCCAGGCCCACGTCCCGCTGTCGGACGGCTTGCCGAAGACGGTCATGTGATAGCGCTCCGCATCGCGGTGCCCGGTGGTATCCGCCTCCATGATCCGGACCACGTCCTCCATCGAGATGACATTCATCGCCTTGATGTATCCCGCCTGGCTCAGTCCGCTCGCCAGCAGCGCCTGCGCGTACAGGCGCTGCTTGGGATCCATGTGCTTGAACATGATCCCCGGCCGCTCGTAGCCGTATTCCTGTTTGAATCCGCGCTCGGGAAAGTAGTGCCACACCGTGCGGTCCTTGTGCTGGAAGTCGAAGACCGTGGTCTTCTTCTGCTCGTCGGTGAGCGATTCGACAAAGCGCGCGGCCGTTTCGGCCATCGCTGTCTCCGTGCGGCCCACGCGGTAGGCGCCGGCCAGCGCGGCG
>CAZGUX010000225.1:0-5113 GCA_964529305.1 uncultured Solibacteraceae bacterium
AAGGGAGATGCCAATTCCCCCCTTATCCGCCATTTCTGTTGCGCTTTGTTGCGCATAAGCCCGAACCCTCTGCTAACTCCCCTGTTTGCAACACCCCCTGCTCCACATTTACGACACAAGCGCAACAAATCCGCTCGTATCCGCAACAGTTATCCGCTTATCCGCAACCCATACGCAACAGATTTGTAAGCCTGTTGCGTTCACAGCACTTTTATTTTTATCTGCTGTGAACGCTCAATCACTTACCTCCACCTTCGCCTGTTTTTCGCTTCCCTCCGTGCCACCCTGAGATCGGGAAACATGATCACCGACATCCTTTGCGCCGCCGACCCGGTCCAGGCCCGCTTCTTCGCCTCCCGCCACCCGCGCCGTCGCGTCGCCGCCCTCGCCGTGCAAAATGGTCCAAGAACTCGGCTCCGGCCCGGCACCAGTGTCTGCGCCGAAAATCGGCCTGCTCCTTCAGCGCAGGTCCACCCGAAATCCGACGTTCCGATTCGATGCCGAGAAAACGTTGGCGGCCTCTACCTCGACAGCCTTGATTTCCTCCGGAGCCGTGTAGTGGATCATCTTCGTGGCCATAGCCGGCACAACCAGATCGCCCGGCGGAAACTTCGCGCCCTCCGCCTTCAACCGCAGCGCGAAGGGAAGCGAAGAGCGATTCCGCACCTTCAGCGCGCGGCGCGGACGAACCCCCGTCGTCGACTCCGGCGTCGCTTCGAACACCAGCCATTCCTTCGTAGCTGCTTCCACCCACTCTGCCGGACCCCACAACATCTCGCCGAAACACGCTATTGTTCTGCGCACGCTGATCGCTTCGCGTATGTGCGCGGGCGAGGCCGACTGCGCGAGAACCAGAGTCATGTCGCGCTGGCGGGTCATCAGGTCAATCGGCCAGTGCGCGTCGGAGCTGGCGATCACCGCCAGTTTGTGCTCGTTTGCCCAGTCCATCACCTGGGGCCAGAACCAGAAACCCCGCACTTCCTTCTGGCCGTTGCCGCGGTTCTCCGACACTACGGTGTTCCTCAGTTCGATTCCATGGAGCCACCCCTCCTCGAGGAAACGGCGGGCGCGAGGGTCCCACTTCGGTCCCGGATGGGCCCAGATGTTGATCGCTCCCTGCTGGCGCGCCGCCTTCATCGCCGACGAGAACTCTACGTGCAGCGCCAACTCGTCGGTGAGGAAGGCCACCACAAAATCCGTGTTGCGCGCCGGTCGGGGAATCGCCCCCACCGTCGATACCTCCGCGCTGCGGATCAACGTCAATCCGAATTGTTTGGCCAGCCCCAGCGCATCCCCGTACGAGCGACCCTTCTTTTCGGGCAGCGCGATCCGGTGATATTCCGAGTGGTCGGTAATCGCCAGGGCGTCGAATCCGTCGCGCCAGGCCTCGATCACTCGCGTCTCCGGCGTCACCTGCCCGTCGGAGTAGATCGTGTGGATATGAAAATCGGACTTCACCGCGCGGAATCCGCGCACATCCGGGAACACGACTTCACTGCGCGAGACCGGCGGCGCGGACAGCTTGTACGGCCACCCCGCCTTTCGCGCCAGTTCGTCAACAGATTGGGCGGAGGCCATCGCGGCCCCCGCCGCCGAGAGGAAGAAAGTTCGTCGACGCATCAGTTTGGTTTGGCCGCTTTGCTTGAGCCATCATGTATTGTATGCGTCCGCGCGAACCGGGCGCTGACGAAGGAGCCATCCTCTTGCCATCTCGCGACGAACTGAAGCAGAAGGTGTGCGCGGCCATCGACGCCCGCCGCGACCGGATCACTCAATTGGGCGAGGCCATCATGGATGCGCCGGAGTTGGGGTTCAAGGAAACCTCCACCGCGGCGCGCGTGAAGCAGGTGTTTGACGAGGCCGGTCTGGCCTACCGGGATCAACTTGCCATCACCGGCGTCAAGGCCGTCTTGTCCAGTGGAAGGCCCGGACCCACGGTCGCCCTGATGGGCGAACTCGATGCGCTCCTGGTCGCCGACCACCCCCGCGCGGACCGCACCACCGGCGCCGCGCATGCCTGCGGCCATAACGCCCAGATCGCCGGCCTTTCCGGCGCCGCCCTGGGACTGTCCGCCTCCGGGGTCGCCGAGCATCTCGCCGGAACCATCGTCTTCTTCGCGGTGCCGGCCGAAGAGTACGTCGAAATCGACTACCGCGTGGGACTGGTCCGCTCCGGCAAGACGTCGTTCCTCTGCGGCAAGCAGGAATTGATCAAGCTCGGTTTCTTCGACGACGTGGACATGGCGGTGATGGTACATAGCACGAGCCCCGAGTTCCTTCCCGGGAAGGCCGGCCTCGCCGAGTCCTCCAACGGATTCCTGGCCAAGAACGTTCGCTTTCTCGGCCGCGCGGCGCATGCCGGCGCCGCGCCCGAGCAGGGCATCAATGCGCTGAATGCGGCCACCCTCGCGCTCAGCGCCATTCACGCCCAGCGCGAAACCTTTCGCGACGAAGACTGCGTGCGGGTGCACCCCATCATCACCAAAGGAGGCGACCTGGTAAATGTGGTGCCGGCGGAGGTGAGGATGGAAACCTACGTCCGGGCCCGAACCACCTCCGCGCTGCTTGACGCGGCGGCCAAGGTGGATCGCGCTTTGCGCGGCGCGGCGATCGCCATCGGCTGCACCGTCGAGATTGAAACCGTCCCCGGCGATTTGCCCCTCCGCAACGATCCGATCCTGGCCCGGATCTTCCGCGAGAACTCCATCCGCTTGCTCGGCGAGGACGGATTTAACCACTACCCGCACAGCGGCGGTTCCACCGACGCCGGCGACCTCAGCCAGATCATGCCGGTTCTTCACCCGATGATGACGGGCGCCAAAGGCAACGTGCACAGCCGCGACTGGCACATCGTCGACCCCGAGTGCGGCTACGTCGCGCCGGCGAAGACTTTGGCGATGATGGCGATCGACCTGTTGGCCGATGATGCGTCCGCCGCCCGCGAGGTTCTCCTCAACTTTCGCCCGGAATTGACCCGGCAACAATACATCGAACAGCAGCAAGCGGTGTTCCGCACGGAGGTGTTCGACGGAGCCACCGCGCTCGGATCGTCACGGCCGGAAGCGCGGTGAGGGACTGAGAGCCAAGTGGAAATGCCGGCCAACGTGCTGTTCACTTAGGAACGTGCGGCACACGATGGCTTCGAACCGCGGGTGTCAACCCGCGGGTTGCGTTGGGGCTCTCATCCACACCTTCACCGCAACCCGCGGGTTGACGCCCGCGGTTCGGAGAGGTCATGCGTCGCGACTGGAGGCGCCGGACAACCGGGCCAAAGTGTACGTGACGGCTAAGTGAAGAGTATTGCGGCTAACGCGGCATTTGCGATCGCGCGCAACGCAACGCCTCTGGAAAGGAGGATTGATCGGAATAGGGAACTGCACACCTCGCGGCAGGCGAGCCCGGTGGTCTAACGCGTTTCGGGTCGAACCGGATTTGGCGGCCGCCGTCGGATGCCCACTCGCCTCGCCGCCGCACGCCGTTCCTCGGCTTCGGAGCGGGCCCGTGCGTATTCCAGCAGGTCTTCGTTGGTCAGAACGTGTTCACCCGGTTGCAGTTGGGCCAGATCGGTCGCCAACTTTCGCGCGCAAAGGTTGGGTCCCTCTTGAATCCCTACGTGGTGCTTCAGAAACAGCCCCAGATCGGCGGTGATGACGTATTGGATGGTCGGAGCCCCGCGCGTCACACCATCGAAGCGGTAGGCTCTCGCACCTTGCCTCTGTTCGAAGCCCATGTATCGCAATTCCATCAGACGGCCCCCCTTTTCGAAGCTGAGCGGCCGGCTTACTCCGGAGCGCTTGTAGACGCGTCGGAGGGTTGCATCACGGTTGCGTCTACATCAAGATCCGGATCCGGTTCGATGTCCGAATCGGCGGGGCGCCTGCCCGCCTCTTCCTTGCGTTGCTGTCTGCGGGCAGCTTTATCACGCTGCTTTTCCATGCGGGCGATTTCCTTTTGCCTTTTTTGAAATGATGTGCGCGATCTTGTTGCCACCTGTCGTTCTCCTTGCGCAGCGGCCAGCAGCCCCCGTTCGGGGCGCTGGCCGCGGGTTCGATTTTACCTACCAGCGCGGTTCGCGGCGCCCACGGGCCGGACCGCCGCCGCTGCTGCCCCGGTCGGTTTTGGGCTTGGCTTCATTCACGTTGAGCGCCCGTCCGTCAAGGTCGACGCCGTTCAGCGAAGCGATCGCACGGTCCGCTTCCGACGTGTTGGACATTTCCACAAACGCGAAACCACGGGATCGTCCGGTGTCCCGATCTGTTACCAAATTAACGCGGTCAACTCCGCCAAACGGTTCAAACAACGATCTGATCGATGACTCGGTCGCGGCAAACGCAAGGTTGCCGACGAAGATGTTTTTCATTCTGCCTCTTTCTTGTTTTGATTGTGCGGGCCACAAGAGGCAGATTCGACTCGGCCAGATTGTTGCGGGACGATCAAAAGACACTTCTACTATAGCACTTGGCTTGCCGTTCTGTCCCTTCAGGATCAGTCACGGTCACTTCTTTTCCCGGTCCAGCCCGAACTCGGGTTTGCTTCGGCTTCCAGTGATCTTGATCCGTAACAGAACTCCCGCTCCGTCCTTCGCAAAGAACGGATCTACGGGCTTTAACACCACACGCTTCCAGCCGCTCATGGTCTGGGAGACCTTCGCCTTCAGGCGTAACTTCCCGTGGAAGTCCATCTCTTCCCTCTCGAACTGGTAGCGTCCATCCAGCAGCACCGCGGCTCCCGGAACCGTAAACCGTAGGTCCTTCAAATCGATCCAGCCGTTCCGCAAGTCGAAGCGGCCCTTGAAGTCGGAGGGAACATCCTCGATGTCCTGGTTTTTCGGTTGACCCTGTCCCCGGCGGCTCAACCTGTCGATGTTCTCCTGGACCTCGCGGGACGAGAAGCGGGCCTGCTGGAGGAAAAAGCTGCCCGCCAGGTGAAGCCGGTCCCCCAGATCGCCCTTTCCAGGCGGCAGGTCGAACCTCATGTCCAGGTCCATCGCACCCGTCAGCGGGGGAACCGTTCCGCGTACCGCCAGCAGCAGCAAGTCCTCCACGCGGCCCGACTTCATCTTCACGTTGAGTCCGATCGTTCGGCCGGGCTTACCGGGATTGCCCTCCACGGC
>CAZGUX010000226.1:0-7981 GCA_964529305.1 uncultured Solibacteraceae bacterium
AGAGAATTTCTCGGAGCGGCCGCGGCCGGCGCAGGCGCCCCCGCATTGGCTCAGCAGGCGGAATCGACCTCCTCGAGCAAAGGGGTTCGCATCGGCGTCATCGGAGTAGGCAGCCGGGGAAGCGGTCTGCTGCGCACCGCGATGTCGCTGGGCGCCGAGATCCCGGCGGTCTGCGACATTAACGAGGCCCATCTCGAGCGAGCCCTCGACAGCGTTCAGAAGACCGGCCGCAAACGGCCCGAAGGATACTGGAAAGGACCCGAGGATTTTCTGCGCCTGGTCGCACGGCAGGATCTCGACGCCGTCATCAACGCCGGCCCCTGGGAGTGGCACACCCCGATGTCGGTGGCCACGATGAAGGCGGGAAAGTATGCCGCCGTCGAAGTCCCGGCGGCCCTGACCCTCGAGGAATGCTGGCAACTTGTCGACACCTCCGAGCAGACCGGCATGCCCTGCATGTTGCTCGAGAACGTCTGCTATTTCCGGAACGCCATGATGGTATTGAACCTCATCCGGCACGGGTTGCTCGGCGAACTCCTGCATTGCGAGGGCGGCTATCAGCACGACGTGCGCGCCGCGTTTATCGGGCACGACAGGCGCGGCGTACCCGGCGAGATCACGTGGCGGGGTGTCCACGTCGCCTCGAAGAACGGCAATCTCTATCCCACCCATCCCATCGGCCCGATCGGATGGTGGCTCGACATCAACCGCGGCGACCGGTTTTCCTACCTCGTTTCGATGAGCACCAGGTCACGAGGCATGAAGCACTACGTGGGGAAGAAATACGGCCGGGACCATCACAATGCCAAGCGTGAGTACGCCCTGGGCGACGTCAACACCTCCCTGATCCGCACGGAAAACGGCGCGACCGTTACGCTCTATCACGATGTGGTCTCGCCCCGCCCGTACGACCTGATTCTGCGAGTGCAGGGGACCGACGGCATCTACTCCGGCACGCTCGACAAGCTCTATCTCGAGGGTCGCAGTCCCAAGAAGGAAGCGTGGGAGGATCCGGATGCGTACTATCGCGAGTTCGAGCACCCGCTGTGGAAGGCGCTCGGCGACGAGGCCAAGAACCACGGGCACGGCGGAGCCGACTACATCACGATGCACCAGTTTCTCAAGGCGGTGAAAATGAAAACGCCAACGCCGATCGATGCCTACGACACCGCGGCGTGGAGTGCGATCGTGCCATTGTCGATCAAATCGGTCGGATCGAAGAGCGGAGCCGTGGATTTTCCGGACTTCACGCGGGGCAAGTGGAAGACACGTAAGCCGGTCGAGATTGTGGGTGTGTGACCGGGTGCGCTCAGTGAGCGTCCGGGAGGAAGTAGAACATCAGGCCCAGCACCACGTACACCGCCAGGAGTTGCACGCCTTCCAGCCAATTCGATTCGCCGTCGGCGGCCACCTCGGTCGTGATCCACGCCGAGGCCGCAATCGCAAGGACCTCGGCGGGTGTGAACACCAGGTCGAGCGGGTTGGGCGCGATTGCATAACTCAGCAGCACCAATAGCGGCGCAACAAACATCGCAATTTGAAGGCTGCTGCCGACCGCGATGCCCAAGGCGAGATCCATCTTGTCCTTCATCGCCGCCAGAATCGCGCTCGAATGTTCAGCGGCATTGCCGATGATGGCCACGACGATCACGCCGACGAAGACCTTCGTCATGCCGAACGTCTCCGCGGCGTGTTCCACCGTCGCGACCAGGATTTCGCTCACATAGGCCACTGCCGCCGTCGCCGCGGCCAGGATGAGAACCGATCGCTTTACCCCCCAGGTGGCATGTTGATGTGCGACTTCATCGCTCACTTCCACAGGCCCTCCCGCGAACAATTGCTTGTGAGTGCGTAGCGAGAACAGCAGGCTAAGGGCATACGTCACCATCAAAACGATTGCGATCTCTGTAGAAAGTTCGGCCTCGTGGGCGGCCCCGGCGGCGCCTGCCAGGTAGTGAAAGGCTGCCGGCACGATAAGCGCGATGGAAGCGAGAAGCAGAGAAGTTGCTTGCGCGCGCGTGGCCACGGGATTGAAGTGCTGTGACTTGTGACGCCAGCCGCCGGCAAGGAAGGCGGCGCCCAGCACCAGCAGGATGTTCCCGATGATCGAGCCGGTGATCGACGCCTTGACCACCTCGAAGAGGCCTGCGCGCAACGCCATGATGGCAATGATCAGTTCGGCGGCATTTCCGAACGTCGCGTTCAACAAGCCTCCGATGCCCTCGCCGGTTTTCTCGGCCAGGTGCTCTGTGGCGTGTCCCATCCAGGCCGCCAAAGGAATGATCGCGACGGCCGCTGCCAGAAACGTCAACGTCTGTTGGCTCGGCCAAAACAGGTGCAGTGCTACGGCCACCGGGACGAACGGAAGGAGCCAGTTGAGCATCGTAAACGACTGATCGTAACAGAGAGTCGGCTCACGCCGGTGTATGATGCCAGTAATTCCGTCATGAATCGAACCGGCAAATGGCTTGTCCTCGTGAGCATGGTGAGCGGCCTGGTCCACGCGCAGCAGACGTGGCGTCCAGTCGTTCGCGGCCGCACCCACATGGTGGCCTCCGGCCACTACTCCACCGCGATGGCTGGATACCGGGTGCTGGAGCAAGGAGGCAATGCCATCGACGCCGCGGTGGCGGCCACCTTCGCCAGCACCGTGGTGGAACCGGCGCGCGCGGGGATCGGCGGCCACCTGATGGTGATGATCTATCTCGCCAAGAGCGGGAAGGTGATCTGCATCGACGGTTCGGGCTGGTCCGGCCGGCGCGCCACCGTTGAGTACTTCCGTCAAGTCGGAAGCCTTCCCCCTCACGGCCCCCTCGCCCCCATTGTGCCGGGCGCCGTCGAGGCCCTGCTGCGCGCCCAGGAAAAATACGGCCGCGTGAAACGGCCGGTGATCCTCGAACCCTCGATTGATCTGGCGGAAGGCGGCTTTGCGGTCAGCGAATCGCTGGCCAGCCTGTTGAAGGGCAGTCAGGCGCAACTCGCCAAGTGGCCTTCGACCAAGGCCATGTGGTTCCGCGACGATCAGCCTCTTCGCGCGGGAGATGTGGTGATTCAACGGGATCTCGCCGGCACCCTCCGCGCGATCGCCACCGGCGGCCGCGACGCCTTCTATCGCGGGCCGATTGCCAGGCGCATCGTGGCCTTTCTGAAGCAGCATGGCGGCATTCTGGAAGAGGACGATTTCGCCGCCTACCGCGCGCCGGAAACCGAGCCACTCCACGTGAGCTACAAGGGCTATGAAGTCTACGACGGGGCGCCCACTTCGTTCGACCGCATTACCCTCGAATCGCTCAACATTCTGGAGAGCTTCGACCTGCGGTCGATGGGCCACAACTCCGCGCCCTACTTGCACCACGTCACGGAAGCGATGAAGCTTGCTTTCGCCGACCGCGATGCGATTGTCGACGATCCTTCGTATCCGGCCAGGATGCCTCGCGTTCTGGACAAGGCGTTCGCCGCCGAGCGCCGCAGCCGCATTCGCGCCGATCGCGTGCTCGATCCCGCACCCGCGGGCAACGTCGCCTCGAAGGCGCGCTTCGCCGAAGACTACGCGCTCACCACCTACGTGGCCGCGATCGATGGAGAACGCAACATGGTCTCCATCACCTCCTCGGTCTCGGGCGGCTTCGGCAGCATGATGTACGTCGACGGCGAAGCAGGAGGCTTCTTCCTCAACAACTGGACCCCGCTGTTTCAGCTCAACGAGAAGAGCGCCAACGCGATGACCCCTCGAAAAGTCCCGCGCACGGGATGGAGCCCGATGCTCGCGCTGAAGGACGGCCGGCCTGCCTTCGCGTTCGGCACTCCTGGCGGGGACACGATTCCCCAAACGCAATTGCAGTTCTTCCTGAACCTGGTCGAATTCGGCATGAACGTCCAGCAGGCGCTGGAGCAGCCGACCGTGATTACTTCAGCCTTCCGGGCTTACCGCTTTCCCAATGCGATCGGCAAAGATCTCTCCGTCTCGAGCCGGATCCCGGAAGAGGTCCGCAACGAACTGGCGCGGCTCGGCCATCACGTGGTCCGGCACGAGGCACTGGGCGTGGGAAGCGTCAAGGCCATCGTCATTGATTCGAAGACGAACATTCTGATGGGAGGCGCCGCGCCCGAGGCGGACGCCTACGTGATCGGGCGCTGACGGCATTTGTGATATTCTCTCCCCAAACCATGCGCCCTCTGCTGATCTTCTGCTGCCTTGCCGCGGTGGCCTGCGCCGAACAGGCCGGCTGGTACCCGCACGAAGGAGGACTGCTCAAGTATCGCGTCCAGATCCGCTTTGGCGAAGAGCCCGACACCATGCCCGAGGGCTGGAAATTCGGACGCGTCTCCGCCGTCGCAACCAGCGCTGACGCCAAGGAAGTCTTCGTCTTCCAGCGAGGCAAAAAGGCCGACCCCATCGTCGTGTTCGACGCCAAGGGCAAGTATCTCCGCTCCTGGGGGAAGGGGATGTTCGGCAATCCGCACGGCATGCGTCTCGACCGGGACGGCAACGTCTGGGTTACCGACAACGGCGACCACCAGGTGATGAAGTTCACTCCGAAGGGTGAACGTTTGCTGACCCTCGGGATCAAGGGCAAGCCCGCAACCGATGACAAGACGTTCAACCGGCCCACCGACATCGCGTTCGCGCCGACGGGCGAAGTGTACGTGTCGGACGGTTACGGCAACTCCCGCGTCGTGAAGTTCTCACGGCGGGGAAAGTACCTGCTGGCGTGGGGCAAGAAAGGCACCGGGCCGGGTGAGTTCAACACCCCGCACTCGATCGGGGTCGACGGAAAAGGCACGGTCTACGTGAGCGACCGAGAGAACAACCGCATCCAGATCTTCGACGCGAACGGCAAATTCCTGCGCCAGTGGACCCATCTGGGCGCGACGCAGAATCTGTTCGTCACGCCCTCGCAGGAGATGTGGATCATCACGCACCGCAACAACATCGAGAACCTGACCTACGACACGCTGGCCGGCCGCATCATGAAGATCGACCTGGCGACAGGGAAGATCCTCGGAGCGATGGAGAGTCCGGGGCACTGGCTGAACGTCAGTTCCGCGGGCGAGATCTATATCGGCAGCCTCACCGGCAACGTCTTCCGCTGGTATGCAGGCTGGCTGGACCGAGGCCTCGGAGCGACGGAAGGACTGCGCCCTGCCAACTGATCGGGCATCGCCCCGAGACATTCAGCCCCGCGACTGTCTCTTCCGAGCCGCGACCTTCAACCGTGAGGGAGCGGTGGCTGTCCATGGTCGCTCCTCAACGCCACCGCTCGCTAACGCTTGCGGCTCCGGAGGTGCATTTCAGCGCTCGAGGACCGCACCCTCCCGTTCGATCCTGGTGAACATCTGCCGGTACTCGGCCGAGCCGTCGTCGTCCCAGTAGTCGGTCGAAATTGGGGACGCAAAACTGAACGGCATCAGCCGTTTCGTGTCCGGCCTCACCATGAAGATCGAGTTGTTCGGGTCGGCGATGTGGAACATCTTCGCGCCGTTCTTGAAGCGCGACCGGACGATCCACGGCTTCTGTTCCGGAAGGCGAAGCTCCTTGGCCCGTTTCAGAGCATCCCGGTCGAGCGTCACGCCGAGACCCGGCGCCTCCGAGACCCGGAGCAGTCCGTTCACCGGATCCTGGCGCTCCTTGACCACATCCGTCTTCCACGTCTCCGCGTCGCAGAAGAAGTGGAACGACGCCGTCGGAAACGCGGCGTGCATGTGCGTGCTCATCGCCCGCGTGATGTGCCCGCCCACGTTCTGCACCATGAACGGGAGGTTCGCGGCGGCGAACAGACCGGCCGACCGCACCGCGCTGCCGATTTTGGCGTGCCCCAGCATGTAAATGTCGGCCGCGCGCATCACGATTTCCTGCGTGGCTCCCAGGGGGCTGTGGTGGTAGACCACTGGCAGCTTGGTTCGCTTGCGCAACTCGATGTAGCCGGGCAGGTCCTTTTCGTTCAGCGGATCTTCAAAACACCCCATGATGCGGTACTTCGACAGCCGTTCCAGGATGTCGAACATGTGGTCGTCGGTGCCGCCCATGGTGAAGTCCAGATGGATGCGGAAGCCTTCGGGCGCGACGGCTTCCATGGCGTCCATCTGGTCGAAGATATTCTCGAAGGGGGAGAGGTGGAACTTCAGCCACGTGTACCCGCGCTTGGTATATTCCTGGATCGCCTGCGCCATCCTCTTGGGATGGGTGGAAACGGTCCAGCTACCCACCGGAACCCAGGAGCGGTATTTCTGCCCGAACAACTTATAAACGGGGACACCCGCCGCCTTGCCCATCAGGTCGTACATCGCCGTACCCAGCGCCAGCGACGTCTCATCGCCGATCCAGTCGAACGGGTTGGTGCCGACGTACTTCTTGAGAATCTCGTCCGGCTCCGTCGTTCCACCCTCGCCCAGTCCGATCAGCCCGTTGTTGGTATGGACCACGTAGACGGTGCGATGGGACGGCCCATAGAAGTGATTCAACTGATAGGCGATCCAATCTTCGTATTCGGTGGTAATGCGATGGGTCTCGATCTCGGTGACGCGGATCCCGGCGATCTCGGCCCCGACTGCAAACTGCCGCGCTGCTAGAGAGGCGAGGGTGGATCCAATGAAGGCTCTACGGCCGATGGTTGAATATAGCGGCATAGGCAATGAACCTATCACAAACTTCCGTAGCGTTGGAGACCGGTTTGATAAGATGATCGGGCCGTGCCCCGAATCAAGCGCCGCAGTTTTCTCGCCACCGCCGCCGCGACCGGTGTCGCCCGATCCCAATCGTCGAAACCCCGACTGCTCATCACGTCAGCCGCATCCCGTATTGCCCAAGCCATCGCGGAGGAACTCAAGACCCGCTACTCGGTGCGGCTGACCGAGAGGAGGGCCGTCAACGCGGCCTTCGAGTTCGTCCCATGCGCGCTGGCGGACGATTCCGCAACCCGTTCGCTGGCCGCGGGTGTCGATGCCATCATCCACGTGGCTGAACCCCTGCCTGAAGACTCCGCGGTACAGCAGATGGACGGAGCCGCTCGCGGCACCTACAACCTGGTGCGCGCCGCCATTGAACACAAGGTGAGGCGTCTGGTCTTTCTCAGCACGCTCGACCTGATGACCGCCTACGATCCGTCCTTCACCGTGAGCGAAAGCTGGAGCCCAAGTCCTCCGGCCGAAGGCGCGGCCCTGGCCAAACACCTCGGCGAGTTTACCTGCCGCGAATTCGCCCGCGAAGGCAAAATCAGCATCGTCGTGTTGAGGTTGGGCAAGGTGATCCGATCCGCGGAGGTCGCGGGCAAGCCCTTTGATCCCCTTTGGGTCGACGAGCGCGACGTCGCGCAGGCGGTGACCGCCGCGCTGAACTTGAAAATGGAAGATACGATCTACTCCTCGGCGAACTGGTCGGTATTTCACATCGCTTCGGACTCGCCGCGCGCCCGATTCTCCGTCGAGAAGGCCAAGTCGGGTTTGGGCTACAAGCCGCGTTTCAACGGGTAAACTGCCATGAAAGTTCTCATTCTCGGCGCCACCGGATACCTGGGGCCTTACGTCGCCAGGGCCCTTGCCCCCCGCCATCAGGTGTTGATGACCGATATCCAGGCCCCGCCATCCGATCCGGGCTTTCCCTTCCGGAAGATCGACGTCTCCTCAGTCGACCAGGTGATGGACGTCAGCGCGGGCATGGACGCGATCGTCAACTGCTCGGTGGTCCGCCAGGGCACGCAGGTGTGCTTCGACGTCAACATGAAGGGCTGCTGGAACGTGATGACGTCCGCGGTGAAGCATGGGATTCGGAGGGTCATCAACACCGGCCCGCATCTGGCATTCTCCGGCCCTTCCTACGAGGTTTTCGATTACGCCATCTCGTCCGACGCACCGCCTCATCCGGGGACTCATCTGTACGGCATCACCAAGTCGCTCGGCCAGGAGGTCTGCCGGGTCTTCACCGAGCATCACGACGTCTGGGTGCTGGAGTACCTGTTCTACAATTTCCGCGACCCGCGAGGCG
>CAZGUX010000227.1:0-62885 GCA_964529305.1 uncultured Solibacteraceae bacterium
TATCCTCCATATACGCTTCCACGCACCCGGGATCGGCCGAGTTCCAACTGTAAAGGCAGATATTTGAATTGCTTGCGGCTTGAGTGGCGTCCGCGGTCACGCAAGACCACGAGTTTGCCGGAGGCTGATTCAGGTAGTGGCTGATCTGGCGATTGACGCTGAAAACCAGCGCCGCCTGCTGGCTCTTGGCGCTGTTGACTCCCTGGATACCCGTCAGAGGCGTGACACCGCCCATCCCACGAAAGTAGTTGACGCTTGTAAGAACCGCGTCTTTGTATGCCTGCGTGGTGTCACCTGGCGTGCAGGTCCCGCCATTGCCGTTCCACCCGGTGGCCGTATTGAGGATCGGGAGGTATTGGTTCAAGTAGGCGTCCCGCACCGCCGCCCGGTTGGAGGTGTCGATCCAAGTGCCGGCGAACGATTCCGAAGCGGCCGACCGATCTGCTTTTGGCTCAGTCACTTCCGCCCACTCAGCGACCGGCGGTTCGCCCAGGATCGGCCCCGGTTGAGCGCTCAAGCGGACGCAAGCCGCCAGTAGCACCCACATCGCACGGCGGGGTATGAGAAACAACGGAGGGCCTCCTTCGAAAACAGCTCACCCTCATGGTAGGGAGGCGGTCCCCCGGAAGCACTCGGCGATTCCTCTCAATTCGGCAAAAATCCCGACCCTCTCCATTCGGTGGATGCACCCGGCGCACGTCAGGTCGCGAGCGATAGGCACACGAGTCGGAATCCAACGACACGCCAACTGTAGGGTCCGCAAGAGGCTCGTCGGCCCCATGCGGCATCTCTCCAGGCTGCAGTGACACTCTCGTTACTGCTAGGCTGGAGTCTTCAGAACTGCCCATGCGCTCATCCGAATGTGAACGAAGTACGCGCGACACCCTGCACCTCCGGATCAGACCTGAACTGTTGGGGCTGATTGACAGGGCAGCATCACGCGTGGGCAAGAGCCGTGCGGATTTTGTGTTGAACGCGGCCCGCGATGCGGCCAAAGATTGTGCTGCTTGAACGTACGGCCTTCGTGGTTGAGCCCAAGGTGTACCACGAATTCCTCGCGCGTTTGGACGCGCGGCCCAAGCCGAATGCCAGACTGCGCCGCTCGCTCGTCACGCCAGCGCCGTGGGAGAAGTAAAAAAGCACACAACCTTGGCCGGACGATAAGGGTACTCGCCATTTCTGCGGAGGTCGCCCGAGACCAGTGTCAACGAGCTTTCCCCGGAACCGGACTGGCGCGATACTCCTCCCAATTCGCCAGCCGCAGCGACGTGCCGTCCACCTTCTCAATCACCCCTATTTGTAGTAGAAGCTCCAACCTGTCCCGTATCTTCTCCGTCGGCCAGTAGAACTCACGCAATTGATCGGCGCGGAACCGAAACTCCTCCCGCTGCCGGCCCTGCCGGTTCTGAAGCTGTTGCGCCATCCGGTCGGCATCCCGGAACCGCACCCAGCCCGGTTCGGCCAGCGCGACCCCCGCTTCTGCCGCGAAACTGCGCAGGAGACGCTCCTGGTGCCGGTTCTCCGGCAGACCGAAAGTCCCCACCCACGTGGTGTACTCGGGAATCGGCTTCCAGATCGCCGCCAGGCGGCGCGCCAGTTCGTCCCTGGCCATGCCGGCCTTGAATTGAGCGCGCAGACGGTCCAGGTCCATGCGGAATTCGGCGTACGCGCGGATCTGCCGCAAATGGGGAAGCATCAGGTCGAGCAGGACATCAGGCGAGCACGGCAGTGGAATCTTCTGGACAAAACCCGCATCGGGATGCAAGCCTTCCAGGCTCGCGATTGCGGCCGCCGCGCGATCCCGATCGCGGGTCGGGTTCTCCGTCCCCATCCGATGCGTGGGCAGTGTCCACCAATACGTGTTCCAGCTGTCGCCGGAGCGTACGTCCTGAATCAACTCCACCGCGTCCAGCACTTTGGCTCCCGCCACGGGTCCCCAGATCCCGGCGGTCAACTCCTCCAGCAACTGATGAGGGTCGCGGTCCGGATCCCAGAGCAATTGGCCGGCAGCGTACATCGAGTAGATGTTGTTGAGATGGTGCGCTTCCATCTCCGACCAGTAGGTAACTGGCTGGACCCGCAGGGCGCCGTCCCGCATCTGGCGGTAGAAGTTCGAAAGCACCTTGGCATTGACGTACAGGGAGGCGAGTTGATCCGTCTCGTACTCGGTGGTGTACCAGCCCCACACGCCGACGCGCAGACCGAGCTTTTTGGCCTCTTCGTGAAATGACTCCCGCTGCCCTGGTTTGAAAAAGCTCGGCATGCTCATCTCCAGCAGGAGATAGTCCGAAAAGCCGTTGTCCATCAATTCCCGCAGATAGGAATGCCCCGTCCCCCAGGAATCGATAGCCATTTTCACGTTCGGGTTCTTCGCCTTGAACTTCTGTTCCAGCAGGCGCATGTACCGGAAGACGTCCTTGCGGTCCTTGAGGCGTCCCGGATCGTAAAAGTGCCCGATCAACAGGTCGACGTCCGGCGCCAGGCGGGCGTATTGGTCGTAGTATTTCTCGAAGCCGCGGCGCACATCCGGATCGTCGAACGCGGTTCGCCCAGCGGCAGGCGTGTAGGTGACGTCGGGGTCCGTCCAGCCAAACCCGTTGAACTCGGCCGCCCACACCCACAAGCTCACGTTCTGGCCGAATTTCTTGGCCTTTCGGGCGATCGTCCGTTCCTTGTCCTGAAATGCCTCCGGCGACCCGAACACGCCGTAGTTGTACGACGTCTCGAGCAACTGTACTCCGCTGAACCCGAACCAGTCGAACATCTCCACGTACCGTTCGAGCGCCTCGTCGCTGAACAGAAACAGGTTCATGCGGTTGTCGGCCCATGGGTTGACAAAGGCGCCCCGTACGTCGCGCGGAGTCCAGGGGCAGAGCGCCCACTGACGTTCGGGAATCCACGGAGAGCGCGTCTCGTCGATGTCGGGAATCACCAGATCGCCATTCGTCTGGAGACTCCTCATGATCAGGCGCTGGACACCGCGCCGCAGGCCCCGGCCGGTTGCGGCTTCCACCGTCACGCCATTCCCATCGGACAGAAGGCGGTACTTCTCCGATTGATTGGCGTCGCCCGCGCTCCGTACCAGCCGGATGGCCGGCGTGCCCCGGGGCGCCGCGCCGGCGATCTTCACGTCGACACCGGTCACGCCCCGAGCGTATGCGGCCAGGCTGTCGAGTGTTCTTCGCTCCACGTCCGATCGAGGAGTGGCCGCCACGTGAACCGGCTTGCCGTGAGGAAACCGCACCTCCGCGTCACATCGCGGAAGCAGACCAATGAGAACGATCCAGAGATAGCGCATGGGGTTACTCGAATACCAGAAAACCGAATTCCCGTTCGGCGGCGCGAACCCTTTGTTTTCGGGAGCGCCAGACGATGTCGCCCTCAAACCGCTCGGGAGCGAAGTACGCGACGGTGGCGCGGGCTCCGCTGCGAAACACTTTGGCGCGCAGCCCGGTGGGCACGACCAGGTCGTCGGTGTCTTCGAAGCCTTGCGGATAGCCCGGCGCGGAACGGCTCCGCAGGGAAGCCCTCGCTCCCACAAATCCTTTCAAGGCTGCCAGCAGGTCTCCCTCCAGCCGCTCCGGCGGCCCCAATCCGGGGAACGGAGCCACAATCAACGGGCACCCTGTCAACCATGCGTCCGCCACGCTGCCCCAAAAGTCTTTGCGGTTCAGGTTCACCTTGATCATCTTGTCCGGATGCGTGTACCGGACGTGTTCCAGTGGGCGGCCGAAGTGCCACAGATCGATCCAGCGAGCCTGCACGTCGCTGCCGGATTCGCAGGAGGTGAACCCGCCCGACACCTTTTGCCATGAATGATAGAGCGCGGTCGCCCCGCGTGATTGTTCGGTCAACACCTCGAGCGAGGGCCGCCGCTGTCCGTCCGGGCCGCGGAACATCAGAAACTGGTGCCCAAACCCCTCATCGAAGTACAGCCCGTTCACGCCCAGCTTGTGAAACTGCGGGAAGATCTTATCCCGCCACAGCCGCTGCCAGCCCTCGTCGGCCATGTTCGCGACCGCGCCCATGGAGACGTCCCATGCCTGGTGGGGATACTTCAACCCGCTCTCCGCCGACGCCACGTGGTTTTTCGCGTTCTGGTGGTGGAAATACGGATGAGCGTAAAAGCACACTCCCGCCACGCCCAACGCCCGCAGGTCGCGAACCATCCGCTCGCCCGCTTCCTGGCCACCGGCTTCCCTATTGAGCGGGAAGTGATCCGGCATCCGATAGATCCCCCACTCGGTGGCGGTCCCGAGCACATTCACCAGGACGTGCGCGGGCTGGATTCCCAGCGTATTGATCGCTTCCCGCACCATGGGCGCCAGAGCGTCAAACCGGTTGATCACCCGTCCGTTCGGATAGTCGTACGGGCTCTTGCGATCTTTGGACGGCAGGCCCCAGGCGATGTGACTGTTCAACACCACGTCGCACTCGCGCACCGCGGGCGAGGTGCGGTCCCAGGTGGCATAGTCTCCCGCAAGGACCGCCTCGTAACGGCGCCGGTAAGCCCGCGCCGTCCGATGCCAGTCTCCGCCGTGCACGGTCAGTTGCCATTCGTCGCTCGCGAACGATTCGCCGGGCGCCAGCGGGTAAATCTGCCCCGGGCCATTGAAGCCCCACAAGAACCCGCGCGTTCCTTCCAGACGGAACAGCCGCCAGCCGAGCGTCATACCTTCAGGCTCGCCGCGGACATCGGCGACGAGGTCCATCTCCTGCCGGTCGAGATAGGAAGTCCCGACGCCGATGCCCGGCGCGGAGATGTCCATCCAGTTCACGATGAGACCCATGGGAACCGTTGGCGGCACGCTGTACGAGCGGCGTCCCGCCGGGTAGTCGACAAAGGCCTTGCCCGCGGGAAGATGCGTCCGTGGATCCTTCACCGCGCGTCCGCCTACATCGCCTACCCGGAGCGACTCCTCGGTGGCATTCGCTCCCACGGCCATGGACTCGACCCCCAGAAATAGGCCGGTGATCCACAGTCTTCCGCCGTTGATCACGGTCACACGGCACCGAAGAGAATCCTCGCCGGCCGCGAGCGACCAGGACGAGCGCAGCGTCACCCCCGTGCCGTCCAGGTCAAGCCATTCCAACTCGAGAACAACTTCGTCGCCTCCATCCAGCAGCCGGAAGCCCGGCTTGCGCGGCTTTGAGACCGCGATCGCGATATCTCGCTGGTCGGGCTCATCCGGCGTGCCCAGCCACATGCGGATGGGACTGGCCTTCGCTTCCGGGATGGAAATCGTTCGCCCACCGGTTCGGCCGAGGGAACGCAGCGCGCCGCTCGCCAGGTCGAATCGAAACGCCACCTGGCGATTCCGGAGTGTGCACTCGACGCCATCGGTCTGCGCCGTCAATCCGCCTTTTGACGAGACCACGCGCTTGGCCGGCCCTGCCGCGCCGGCAGCGCCGGCACCCGCCGCCACTAACAACCATTCACGTCGATGCACTGCTTACGATCCTCTCTTCACGTGGCGCCGGTCTCCGGCCGGGGCTTCGAGGTGACACGGTGACGCACGCTTCCAGCGTGCACAGGAACTTTAGTTCCCTCTCCGGAACTCAGACACCTGAGAACGGAACCGGTTCCGTCCGACGCCCTGGCTTACTTCGCTACCTGAAAAAACACCTTCCAACTCGGCTGAGCGCTCTTCCGCAGTTTGAACTTCTCCAGTTCCTCCACGCTCCGGCGTTCGTCGCCCAGCTTCCGGTAGGTCTGCGCCAGGTAGTAGTGCGGCTGCGCGTCGCCGGGTCTCAACCGCGAAGCCTCCGCAAACGCCTTCACCGCCTCGGCGGGTTGGTTACGGTCCAGCAGCAGCTTTCCCAGCGCGATCTGCGCGTCCGCCGCCTGTGGGTTTAGCCGGATCGCCTCCTTGAGCAAGTTGAGCGCTTCCTGGTCCGCTGCATCCCCGCGTCCTCCGCGAGCGAGAGCCAGAAAATAGTAAGGCTCCCAACGCTTCGCGTTCAGCCGCCTCCATCGAGCCGCGGTCTCGCCCAACCGCGCCTCGTCCCGCAATTGCTCGTACGCCCGGCACAGCGCCAGCAGCGCCGGCTCGAATCCCGGTTCGAGCGTCAGCGCCTTCTCCAGCAGAGCCAGCGACTCCTCCGTCCGCCGTCCGCCCGCCAGGTCCGCCACCGCCAGCCCGACGTGTAGCGCAGCCGAGTTCGGGAGTTCTTTCAAGCCAGCCGTGAAGTACGCCGCCGCTGCCTGATCGGACTCATAGGCCAGCAGAAGTTCTCCCATCTTCATCCAGTGGCTCTCTACCTTCGGCTCCAGCTCGAGCGTCTTGCGGAGATAGCCCAGTGCCTGCTTGGGCTGATTCAGCCGAAAAGCCGTCTCGCCAGCGAGCACGTTCCAGCGCGCGGTCCCCGAAAGGGCCGGCTCGGCCCGCTGCAGCACCGGCCATGCGCCGTCGGCCTGCCCGCAGCGCAGCAGCGCCTCCGCAAGGGACAAGCTGATGGCTCCATCGGTGGGGGCCAACCCAGCGGCTTTCTCCAAGGGACCGGAAGCGCGGCAGGGTTCGCCCCGCGCCAGTTCCAGCGCGCCCAGGTTGGTCAGCGCCGACAGGTGATTCGGCGCCCGGCGGAGCACCTCGCGAAACTCTCGCGCCGCCTCTTCGGCACGCCCCAACCGCGTCAGGTTGCTCGCCAGGTTCACCCGGCTGTCGAGAAAACCCGGATTCAATTGGAGGCTCGTCAGGAAGTGCATGTTCGCCGCTTCCAGTTGTCCGCTTTCCGTCACGCAGAGGCCCAGCAGATTGTGACCTCCGAAGAACCCCGGAAGTTCGGTCACCAGCTTCACCGCGTCGGCACAAGCGGCCTTCCCGTCGCCTCCGCGCAGACGCGTCACGATGTCGTTGTAGCGGGAGGCCGGCGTGGCCGCACCCATGAATGGAGCGGCCACAATCAGCCCCGCCATCCAAAGAATCACCCGGCTTGTCTGACGACGACCACCCATCCGGGGCCTGACCCCATGCTTAGAATGCGAGCCGCAGCGCCATCTGGTACACGCGCGGCAGCGACGCCGTCTTAGTCAGAATCTCGCCGAAGCGCAGACCGTTCACCGATAAGTTGGGACTCGAGTAGTTCGGGTGGTTGAACGCGTTGAACGACTCGGCCCGGAACTGCAGTTTGTACCGTTCGAAGAACACGAAGTTCTTGTGAATCGACATGTCGAACGACTGCGCGCTCGGCCCGCGAATGATCCCCGTTCCCGAATTGCCGAAGGTCAACGCGGTCGGCGCGGCAAACGCCGCCGGATCGATCCATCGCGCCATCGTCGGGTCGCTCACGCTCCCATCGCCGATGCGGTTCGGACGTACCGTGGCGATTCCCACGTTGGCCGAATCCGCGTTCCACGTAGGCGTCAGCGGAGTCCCCGATTGAAGCAGCGCAAAACCCGAGATCGTCCACCCTCCCAGCAGGTAGTCGACCGGACCCCCCATATTCAGGTACGTGCGTCCTTTGCCGAACGGCAGATCGGCGATGAAATGCATCTTGCTCAAATGCGGGATGTAGCCGCTCGGCCCCACAAACGCCTCGCGGTCGTACGGATTCACCGGGCTCAGCCGCGACATGTTCTTGGCCCATACGTGAGACCACTGAAACGTGAGGTGGCGCGTCTGCTTGCGCACCGACAGTTCCAGTGCGTCGTAGCGTTGGTGCCCGTCGTGGAACGTGCTGCCGATGCTCGGTCCGAAGTCCTGGAATGGCCGCCGCGGATCGAGCGCCCCTGTCCCCGGTCGCGGAATGTTCAGACCCCAACTGGTCTCCAGCTTCAAACTGTTCTGGTCCTGGAAGGTCGCGTCAAACAGCATGTTCCACGGCAGTTCCCGCTGGATGCTGAACGTCAACTGCTGGAGGTACGGCGTCCTCATGTACGGATGCCGGTACGACGCGCCGGGCTTGGGCAGGTCCGCGATTCCGGCGCCGAAGGGAGCGTTAAAGGTGAACCGTGGCGTCGGAGTCGTGTTCTGAGTACTGACGGCGCCGCCATACGGCAGGGTGCCCGTGTTGTTGAACGCGGTGTTTCCGTCCTCCAGCAGGTAGTAGATTCCGTACCCCCCGCGAAAGACGGTCTTGTTGTTCTTGAACGGCCGCCAGGCGAATCCCACACGCGGTGAGAGATTGTTCTTGTCCATGAACACGAGCGAGCGGTTCGGAAGATTCGTTTGGTTGGCCGTGATCAACACGTTCCGGTAGGCGTTGAAGAAGACCGGGTCCGAGATCGCCGCTTCGTTGATCTTGTCCCCCGCCAGAACGATCTTCTGGCGGTCCGGATCGAAGTTCCCCCACAGGTTGTTCTCTTCCGACGGCAGCGTGTTGAGTTCGTAGCGCAACCCAAGGTTCACCGTGAGCGACGGCGTTACCTTCCAGTCGTCCTGTGCAAAAAACGAGTAGTCGCCGTAATACTGCTTGGCCACGTTGAATTTCAGGGATTCGCTGGCGCTGAATGGAATTCCCAGAAGGTAGTCCGCCGGACCC
The DNA here is from genome assembly GCA_964529305.1 of uncultured Solibacteraceae bacterium. Taxonomy (GTDB): domain Bacteria; phylum Acidobacteriota; class Terriglobia; order Bryobacterales; family Bryobacteraceae; genus CAZGUX01. The sequence continues at coordinate 8,482 of CAZGUX010000227.1, forward strand.
GTGCCGGAGTAGGCGCCGGTGAAGTTCCCCGTGATCTGATACTGCGGGCCTTTGTCCTTGTGCAGCATTTGACGCCGGCCGAAGAAGCCCGCCTTCACGATGTGGCTGCCCCGATAGAACGTGGCGTTCTGAATGATCTCGATGCTGTTCTGGTAGAACCCGAGCGGAAACCCCCATTGATGGAAACCCGATGTGTCGGCGATGTTGATCACGGGCAACCGCTCCGGCGGAGGCTGCACGCTGCCGAATCCCAGGATCGGAGTCGTGGGAAGTTTGTCGCCCGGCAGGCTCGCCAGGAGTAACCGCTGGCGCTGGAAGCCAAAACGCGTTTCGCTCAACGTCCGCGAACTCCACGTCCGGTTCCATCCCGCGCCGGCGTTGAGGAACTTGAAATTTTCGCCGTGGTTGATGCTGGTGGCCGCCAAGGGAGCTGAAATACCTTCGCGCGGCTGATAGTTGAACCGGAAAAACAGGGAGTCGATCCCCGAGACCTGCCAGTCGGCGCGCGAGATGTACTGATCCCAGTCGCGAGTGGTCCGGGCGATCCTCAGGAAATTGTTCACAAAACCAGCCCGGTTGGCCGCGGGCATCATGGCATCCAGATACGCCAGGGAAACCGTGTTCAGCCGGTCCCTCGGGATAACATTATTCGGGAACGGCTGATTGGTCAGCGGATCGCGAGTCGGCCGAGGGTACCCGTTGAAGTTGCCCTGCCGCATCTCATCGGTAAACACGCTGCCCAACAGTTGCGACGTCGAGCGCTCCCGCTGGCTTTCCCAATTGAAGAAGAAAAACAGCTTGTTCTTGATGATGGGACCACCGAGGTTGGCGCCGAACTGATGACGCTTCAACGTGTCGCGCTGCCCGGACGCCCAGTTTCCGGCGTTGAGGTTGTAGTTCCTCATGTACTCCCACATCACCCCGTGATAGTCGTTGGTCCCGGCTTTCGTGATCAGATGCAATTGCGCGCCGCCGCGGCCGAACTCCGCGCTGAACAGCGATCGTTCGATTCGGAACTCCTGGATCGCGTCGATGGACGGGTTCATCGCCGGGCCGTTCCAGACGTTGAACGTATTATCGACGCCGTCGATCGTGTACGAGTTCTTGCTTGAACTCGTGCCGCCGGCTTCAATCGCCGTCGCGAACTGCGTGATCAACGCGCCTCCGGTGGTTCCGGCCGGCCGAATCCCCGGAACCAGTACCGCCAGCTGGCTGAACTCGCGGTCGCGCACCGGCATGTCGATCACCTCCCGCTGCGAAACCGTCTGGCCGACTGTCGCGCTCTCGGTCTGGACCAGCGCGCTCGCGCCGCTCACCTCCACTTTCGTGCTGATGTCCCCGATTTTTAACTCCGCGTCCAGACGGATCTTCTCGCCCGCCTGGACACGAATATCCGGGTACACGCCCAGGTTGAACCCGGTCGCTTTGATCGTCACCCGAAATAACCCGCTCTCGAGGTAGTTGAACGCGTACAGGCCCTCGGCATTCGTCGGCGAGGTCCGTTTGACGCCGGTCAGTTGATTCTCCAGCGTGACCTCCGCTCCGGCAACGGACGCGCTGCTCGCGTCCACCACCCGGCCCACGATGGCCCCTTGCGGAATTTGCGCGTACGCCGAAGCGACCGCCATCATCAATCCCAACGCGCACCGGAACGCAGTCTGAGTCATTTGGGTCGAACCTCCTTAAAAAGCAATCGATGGTTGAGTTCGGTCACGCGATTTCGCGGAAATCCGTTCGAGGCCGGAAGCGACAACGCGGCCCTCCAGATCGAAGCTGTTAGGTCATTATTGCCAATTGGCCAGTCTGCGCCAAGTGACTTCGCGCCTGCTTCCAGCATCCTGTACGATATCTGCGGCTGGATCAGAAATAGAAGTGAATGCCCAGCCGTATGACTCTGGGCAATTGATAGGTGACCGGCAAGCCGTAACGCGGGTCGGTCCGGAGGGGAGCCGGCCGTCCCGTCGTGTCCACTCGCGAGCGCGCCAACCCCAGGTAGTCGTATGGCTTGAAGGTGGCCGTTAAGTCCGTGAACGTCAGCGCCCCGTCGTTCGTGTGACTCTGCGTCTTCCACACGTCCAGGACGCCGGCCTGGTTGAACAGGTTCGAGGCGTTCACTTCCAGCCGGATCCGCCGCCCTTCCCCCGCCCGGAAATCGTGGGACACCAACAGATCGGTCTGGCTGAACACCGGAGTCCGCCCAAGGTCCCCGCGCCCGTTCACGAAAACAGGGACATCCTGAATGTTGAATTCCGTGGTCAGGGGAGTCCCGCTGAACAGGAAGAACTGGGGCCCGATCCGGGTGGTTCCCAATCTACTTCGACAATCGTAGGACACAAAGAACTTGTGCGTGAACGGCCGGTCCGTCGCCAGCCGGCCGTAGACCAGGTTGCCGCGGGAATCGTAGTTCATCCACCCTTCATCGAAGTAGCGATTGATGTTGGGAGACCGCCGCCCGTAGGTCTGCGTAAACGACTCTCCGCCGGCGCCGCCGTCGTCGCTGTTCATGGCCTCGTCGGAACTCGCCAGGCCTGAATAGTTGCCATACAGGCGACTCCAGGTCAGGCTCGACATCAGGAACAGCCCCCTCGAGAATCGCCGTTCCAGCCGCACTTCCAGGGCGTCATACCGCCGGACTGCCTTGGGCGTCGCTGGGAATCCCGCCGGAAACCGCCGCGGATCCACCGACAGTCCAAACCCAGGGTTCGTAATGTAGTAGCGTTCTCCCTGGGGCGTCAGGACCCCGACATCCTCGATCGTCCGATCAAGCTGTTTGTGCGTGTAACGCACCCCGAGCAGGTATTGGTGCGACAGGTTCCGGTCATAGCCGGCATCCCACGCCCGCAGGCGAACGGGCCGAAGTTCCGGGTCGATCAGGTTATTGGCGGGATTGTTTGCCGTCAGCCGCCGGTCAACCGACTCGATCAGAGTCCCGGGAAAAACCCCGTTCATCAGGTTTTGCAGGGCCGGCGCCGGCCGGATCTGCGACAGGTCCGGGTTATCCAGGGTGAAGAAGAAATCCTGGAACTTGTCCCCCCCGAAACTCGCCCGCGGCAGATCGTACTTCATCGCGTCGTAGTATAAGCCCCAACTGGCAAACAGCCGCGAGTGCCCTTTGCCCGAGGGGTCGACGACGACGCCCAATCGCGGCGCCAGTTTCTCTGGGAACCCGAACTCGATGGCCTTGGGAGGCGCCACATCCGGCGCGGAGAACGACGGCACCGATTCCCGCTCGGCGCGAATTCCCAGATTCACCGTCACATGGCGGCCCAGCCGCCACGTGTCCTGCAGGAACAGGGCGTGCCCGGTCGAAGAGACGTCCCCCGTCGACCCGAAAAAACGATAACGGTAGTAGCCGAAAGGCCCCCGATAGGTCCCTGGCTTCGTAATGGCCGAATACGCCGAATCCCAATAGGCAGTCACCATTCCACCCGCCCAGGCTTCCGCGTTCGCGTAGTTGGTCATCCGGGTCAACTGCCAGCCGAACCGAAGGTTGTGGGAATGGGTTGCGTACGAGGCGGTCAGGTTGGCATTCAGCCGCGAGTACTTGTCGGCCAGCGTCTGGGTCGAGTTGGGCGTCAGGTCCCCGGCGGGCCGGCGGAACGCCTCCGGGACCTGGGATGCTAACTCCTGGGGCAGCGCCGTGGCGGACACCGCATTGCGATAATAGGTGCCTTGCGGCGCTCCATAGTCCTTGTAGTTGAGGTAGTGATAGCCCCCGAAGGCACTGACTGCAAACGAGTTGGTAAACGAGTGATCCGCCTGGTAGGTAAACCCGGTCATCGGACTGCGAAAGCCCTGGCTAGCCCAGGGCGACGCGATCGAATCCGTGCCCAGGCGCGAGGGCAGAAGACCCCGCACGCGATACGGATCGTAGAAGTAGCTTCCGCTCAAACGGGTCTGCCGGTCCGGCGCCCAGTCCAGCCTCGCAATCGTGAAGTCCTGCCGATTGTTCCTCTGAAACGCCCGAACCACTTCCGGGCTCAAAAACCGGACGCTTCGTTCTACCTTCTCGAACTGAGGATAGGCGCTGACCATGAACCAGAGGCTGTCCCGCCGGATCGGCCCTCCCAGCAGAAACCCGGGATTCAGGAACCGACGGGCATCCTCCGCTGGACGAAGGTAGACGGCTTTGCTGTCGTTGACCGCGCTCAGTTGCAGCGACTGACGCGGACCGGCGTCGAACCGGTCGGCTTCCACGTAAAGCGAAGCCTGGCCGTGAAATCCGTTGCTTCCCGACCTCGTGATCGCGTGAATCACGCCCCCGATCGAACCGGGAAACTGCGCGTCCACCCCGCTCGATTTCACCTGTGTCTCGGCGATCCACTCCACCGGGACCCGAGACTTTCTATCCAGGTTACCCTTGCGGATGTTGGTTAACTCCAGGCTGTCCAGCAGGTAGGCATTCTCCGACGAACTCGCCCCGTCGATCTGATACCCTCCCGACTTGGGTTCGTACCGGACGCCGGGAGCCAGCGCCACCAGCGTATCGAACGACCGGCCTTTCGGCAGCCGGTCGTACAAGTCGGATGCTACGTTTGTCGTGATTACGTTCGAGGCTGTGTCGACGTTGCTCGCAAAGCCCGAGATCACGATGCTCTCCGTGATCTGGCCCACCTCCAGCCTCACGGTCAACGGGGTCGTCCGCCCGACTGCCACCAACAGTCCGGAGCGCTTGAAGGAGACAAAACCCTCCCGGGCGGCTGCCACGGTATAGGTACCGGGAGGCAGGGACGGGAAGTGAAACGCGCCCTCGGAGTCGGATCGGGTGGGGATGGCGCGGACCAGCGGCGTCCCCGAGACCTCGACGCTGGCCTCGGGAATTCCCGCGCCTGTCGCATCGGTGACACGGCCGGAAATGGTCCCGCTTCGCTCCTGGGCAGGCATCGGCACGCCCGCCAACACAATCAGGAAGCTGCAGATCCCAAACCGTTTACACCCGTGCGGAGAACGCCTCGACCCTGGTTTCGTGGCTGCGGCCTTTGCCGTTCGACTGAGCATTCACCCCCACCAACCGCCTGTGTGGCTGCTGGCCGGCACCTGCCGATGGTAGCACGCGAGTTACTGGACTTCGGCCCGATTCTGCTTCATCAACTGGATCGAAGCATTAGACGTGGACAGGGTCAAACTGGCAGCGCCGTTTCCAATCGTTCCTTCGAGTCGGCCGAACTTCTCAGCCTCCGATTTCACCTCGAAATCCGTCGAGATCGGCGCGTTGGAGGTAGTGGCCCGCACCTGGGCCCCGGCGTCTTCCCGCATCCGCACCGTGATTCCGGCGTTGCTCGTGCTCGCCCGAACCATGTGCTCGAGCGGTTTGTCCAGGCTCAAGTCGATAGACCCGTTGGTGGTCTCGAGCTTCACTAGCCGCCGCGGCTCTGAAGTCTTGATCTCCGCCGCGATGCTGCCGTTGGAGGTCACCGCGTCGATCCCGGCGTAGACCCCTTCCGCCATCACCCGGCCGTTCGAGGTCCGGACAAACGCGGGCCCGGAGATCTCGTGAAGCTCTACTCCTCCGTTGGTGGTGATTACCTCCACCGAGCCGCGGATGCGTTCGCTCATCACCGCGGCGTTGGTGGTTCGCAGCTTGACCGACCCTTCGATGTCCTGAACCCGGATGGCCGCGTTCGAGGTCGCCACCCGTTCGATCTCCACGTTCCGAGGCACCCGCAGGCGAAATCGCGCCCCCGCCCGATCGGTTTTTTTCCTGGGTATTGACGCCGAGATCCGCAGGGAGCCGGGTTCCGATTGAATCTGTAGTTCGATCGCGTCGCGCAGATCGGGCGAGGCGGCGAACTTGGAACCTTCCACATCCACGGTGTCGCCGTCCCAACCCGCGATCTCGACCGCGCCGTTGAACGTCTCGAGGGAAACCGTGCCGCCCGGCCGGAGGGCGTACGTGCGGTGGAAGTCTTCGCGGTATGCCAGCTTTTCCGGGGCGCTTGTGTCCTCGCAGCCGGCAAACATCAGAAGCACTGCCGGCACTGACGCCAGCCGCCACCTCATGTCCTCTCCTCGCCCGCGCTCTCTCGGGCCTCTTGGCCTGACCTAATGAACGACGACCTACCCGGGAATACGTCTGGATACGGATCCGGGAACGTATAGGTTCCATGATATCCTCAAAAATACTCTCCTGCTGGCCCCCTCATGCGGAAACTTCTGGCATTAAACCGTAGTGAGATCGCTATCCGTATCATGCGGGCCGCGACTGAACTCGGGTTGCGCACGGTGGCGATCTACTCTAAGGAGGACAAGCTCAGCCTTCATCGCTTCAAGGCGGATGAGGCCTACGAAGTGGGCGAAGGCAAAGGCCCGGTTCAGGCCTACCTGGACGTCGACGGCATCGTGACACTGGCGGCGGAAAAAGGCGTCGACTTCATTCACCCCGGCTACGGCTTCCTGTCCGAAAATCCCGCGCTGGCCCGTGCCTGCGAACAGGCCGGGATTACCTTTGTCGGGCCGTCCGCCAGGCTTCTGGAACTGCTCGGCGACAAGACGGCCGCCCGCACGCTGGCGCAGAAAGCGGGCGTCCCGGTGGTGCCAGGCACCGAAAAACCAGTCGCCAGCGCGGCCAAAGCGCGCCAGGTTGCCGCTGGAATCGGTTTCCCGCTCATCATCAAAGCGGCCTTCGGCGGCGGGGGACGCGGCATGCGCGTGGTGGAAAAGGCCGCCGACTTCGAAACCCGCCTGGAAGAAGCCCAGCGGGAAGCCGCCGGCGCCTTCGGCAACGGCGCGGTGTTTCTGGAGCGCTACATCCGCCGCGCCCGCCATGTGGAAGTCCAGATCCTGGCCGACACGCACGGCAATGTCCTCCATCTGTTCGAGCGCGATTGCTCCGTCCAGCGGCGGCACCAGAAGGTGGTGGAGGTTGCGCCCGCCGTCGACCTGGACCCCGCCATCCGCAGGGGCCTGTGCGATGCCGCGGTCACCCTGGCCCGCGCCGCCGGTTACGCCAACGCCGGAACGGTCGAGTTCCTGGTCGACGCAGACACGGGCGAGTGGTATTTCATCGAAGTCAACCCCCGCATCCAGGTCGAACACACGGTCACCGAGGTCGTCACCGGCATCGATCTGGTACGCGCCCAGATCGAGGTCGCACAGGGACACAAGCTGCACGAAAAGCCCATGTCGCTGCCCCGCCAGCAGGACGTGACCCTGAACGGCTTCGCTCTTCAGTGCCGCGTCACCACCGAGGATCCCGCCAAGAACTTCACGCCCGATTACGGCAAGATCACCACCTACCGGTCTCCCGCCGGCTTCGGCATCCGGCTCGATGGCGGATCGGCCTACGGCGGGGCGGTGATCACGCCTTATTACGATTCCCTTCTGGTCAAGACGACCGCCTGGGGCCGCGACTTCCCCCAGGCTTGCCAGCGCATGGACAGGGCCTTGCGCGAGTTCCGCATCCGGGGCGTCAAAACCAACATTCCCTTCCTGGAGAACGTGGTCAACAACCCCTTCTTCCAGTCCGGCCGCGCGACCACGTCGTTCATCGACGAGTCGCCCGACTTGTTCCGCTTCTCCCATCGCCGCGACCGGGCCACTCGCCTGTTGACGTATTTGAGTGACGTGATCGTCAACGGCAACCCGGAGGTGGCCGGCAAACCGGCACCCGAGACGTTCCGCACGCCGCCCGTGCCGCCTCATTTCGAATCCGGGGCGGCCGGTCCCTGCCCGGAGGGAACCCGCGACCGCCTGAAGAAACTCGGACCGGAGGGCTTCGCCCGCTGGACCCGCGACCAGAAGCGGCTGCTCCTCACCGACACCACGTTCCGCGACGCCCACCAGTCCCTTCTGGCCACCCGCGTCCGGACCTACGACATGGCCGCCATCGCCGAGTTTGTGGCGCACCGGTTGCCGAACCTCTACAGTCTCGAAATGTGGGGCGGCGCGACGTTCGACGTCTCCATGCGCTTCCTGCTCGAGGATCCCTGGGCCCGCCTCCGCCGCCTGCGCCTCCTGGTCCCCAACATCTGCTTCCAGATGCTGCTCCGGGCCTCCAACGCCGTCGGCTACACCGCCTACCCCGACAACGTCGTGCGCGCGTTCATTGCCGAAGCGGCCAGCCACGGCATCGACATCTTCCGCGTCTTCGATTCGCTCAACTGGCTACCCAACATGAAGGTCCCGATGGAAGCCGTCCGCAGGACCACCAGCGTCTGCGAGGCGGCCATCTGCTACACGGGCGACATTCTCGATCCGGCCCGCTCCAAGTTCTCGCTCGACTATTACGTGCGGATGGCCCGCGAACTCGAAAAGATGGGCGCCCATATCCTCGGCATCAAGGACATGGCTGGCCTGTTGAAGCCGTACGCCGCCGAAGTCCTGGTCAAGGCGCTGCGCGACGCCGTCGGGATCCCGATTCACTTTCATACCCACGACACCAGCGGCGTCAACGCTTCCTCGGTCCTGAAGGCGTGCGACGCGGGCGTGGATGCGGCCGACGCCGCCGTGGCCTCGCTGAGCGGACAGACCAGCCAACCCAATCTGAACTCCATCGTGGCCGCGCTGCGAAACACCCGCCGCGACACTGGCCTCGACCTCGAGGCGCTCAACCTCTGTTCGGATTACTGGGAAGTGGTCCGGTCGCACTACCGCGCCTTCGACACCAGTCCTCCCGCCGGCACGGCCGAAGTCTACCTGCACGAAATGCCGGGCGGGCAGTACACCAACCTTCGCGAGCAGGCCGAATCGATGGGCCTCGGCCCTCGCTGGCGCGAAATCGCCCAGACGTACGCGGACGTCAACCACCTGTTCGGCGACATCGTCAAGGTCACGCCTTCGAGCAAGGTGGTCGGCGACATGGCGCTCTTTCTCGTCAGCCACGGCATGACGGTGCGGGAGTTCGAACGTCTGGGGCCGGATCATAACCTGAACCTGCCCAACTCCGTGGTCGAGATGTTCCAGGGCGCTTTGGGCGAACCCGAGGGCGGCTGGCCGAAGAACGTGCAGAAGATCATCCTGCGCGGCCAGAAACCGAAGCGCGGCCGGCCCGGGGCGCACTTGCCGAAGGTCGACCTGGACGAGACCGTCAAAACCTTGCAGGGGAAGATGGGGCACAAGCCGTCGGACGACCAGGTTCTGAGCTACCTGATGTATCCGGACGTCTTCCTGAAATTCGCCAAAGCGGAGCAGGCCTACGGGGATGTGGAGGTGTTGCCGACGCCCCAGTTCTTCTATGGCATGGAGACGGGAGAGGAGACGACGGTCGACCTCGAGCCCGGCAAGCGTCTCTTCGTGAAGTTCCTGACGGTCAGCGAACCGCATCCGGACGGCCGCCGCACGGTCTTCTTCGAACTGAATGGCCAGCCCCGCGAGGTGACGGTCCGCGACCGCTCGCTCGAAGTGAAGGCGCCGGAGCGCCTCAAGGCCGATCCGAACCAGGCGGGCCAGGTGGGCGCCCCGATGCCCGGCGTGGTGGCCAGCATCGCGGTCGAACTCAACCAGGCGATAGAGAAGGGCGACAAGCTGTTGGTGATGGAGGCGATGAAGATGCAGAGCACGGTCTACGCCCCGGTCTCGGGAAAAGTGGCCAAACGCCATGTCCATGTCGGCGAGAGTGTGGAAGCCAAAGACCTCCTCATCATCATCGAGCCTCGTGGCGAAGCCCCCCGCTGAACGCGTGACGCGCCGGTCTCCGACCTACCGCAATGTGGGGATGCAGCAGCAAACAGCACGGTGCGTCGCGACATCCTCATTTTCTGAGCATACATGCCCAAGTCAATGATTTGGCGGGTTCTGCCCTTGTAGCAAAGCCCGGGTAGCCAAGGGACAGCCGGCAACCGGCGCGCCCGGGAGGCCGCGGACACGGTGCACTCGCGATCCGGCGGGCGTGCCGGGCCTGAAAACGCTCCTTGCTAATGCGGGAGCATGCCATGGAAGTCTATAATCTCCCTGACAAGAAGAGATCTTCGAACAGGATCCCTGCTTCGCCGTCGTCATTCGCGCTGATTCTGATGCGTCAACTCCGATGAGGAAAGGAAGCCATGTTTAAGCCCTCAACGAGGCGGGAATTCCAGCGGCGGCTCGCGAGTGTTCCTCTCCTCGGATCAATGCTCAATTTCGCCAGCCCCGCCGCCGAAGCAGATGGGTCCGGCTCCGCCGGTCCGGCCGACCCACAGCCCGCCGCTAACGGCGGGCCCGCGTCCGCGACCGCCGGTGTCAGCGCGACCGCCCCATCGGCGGCGCCCGCTCAACTCAACGTGGTCGACGTAGGAACCCGGTCCCAACTCCTGCTCGACGACTACGCTGTCGACGACATCTGGATGATCCGCCGTTCTCCGGAATTGCCCGTCAAGCACCTGGAGAACCCGATCTTCACCGCTCCCGCGCCATTCGACAAGGCCGCCACCGTCGCTCAATCGGTGATGTTCGACGAGGAAGAGAAGCTCTTCAAGCTCTGGTACACCGTCGTCGACACGAACAAAGACAGCCTGCCGAAAGGCAAAACGTATTTCTACCGGGGCGCCTATGCGGTCTCCCAGGACGGCTTGAAATGGCAGACCCCGAACCTGGGCCTGATCGAATACCGGGGGTCGAAGAACAACAATCTCTTTCTGAACGACGGCACCGGCTTCGTCTTGAAAGACCCTCGCGCCGGCGACCCGGCCCGCCGCTACAAGATGTTGATGAAGCACGCCGACTCCAAACGGGGACGGGTCTTTGCTTCATTCTCGCCCGACGGAGTTCGCTGGACCGACTACCCCAGCGAGTATTCGGTGCTGCGAAACTCGCGCGATGGGGGAAACTCCACGGTCTATGACCCGCGGATCGGAAAGTACGTGCTCTTCTGCCGGCCCACGGTGCTCGCTCCGCCCAACGCGGATCCCGAGAAGGCTGGATTTCCGGAACGTCTGGCCTTGAAGCGCGCCGCCGCTTCCGATAGCGGCCTGGTGGCCGGCAAAGATGCCGACACCGTTCTGTCGAGCTTCCGCGAGGCCCCCAGGGGCGTTGGCTTTCCCAATGAGGATGACTTTGTTCATCATCGGGAGGCCGAAGATTTCATGCATCGGTATCTCAAGGTGCCGCAGTATGTGCACACCCGGGCCCTGCGCATGTTCCAGCGACCCTTCATTCCGTGCAACCGGAGAATCGCGCGGTCCGAGAGCGACGACTTCATCCACTGGTCCGAGCCCGAAGTCGTGATCCGTCCGGACGAACTGGATCCTCCCCGGTTGTACAACATGAACGTCACGCTCTATCAGGGTGTCTATCTCGGCTTACTCGAGGAATTCTATTCCTGGGGAACTCGAAGATACCCCGGCTGTCCCCAGGAACCGGAAACGTTCGAGGTGCAACTCGTGTTCAGCCGCGACGGCAAGAAGTGGGAACGGCTGGCCAATCGGCCCGTGTTCCTGCCGCGCGGGTACGTCGGTTCCTTCGACGGCGGCATCATCTCGGGCGCTCACCAGCCCATCATTCCGTACCAGGATGAACTGCGAATCTACTACACGGGCAGCCTGTCCTGTCACAATGTGGGCGGCTTTCCACAGCGCATCGGCGTCGCGCGCCTGGAGCGGGAGAGACTGGTCGCGCGGACCGCGGGCGATGAGGTCGGTTTCCTCCTGACCAAACCCTTCCGCCTGGAGGGCGAGCGGCTGACGATCAACGCCGATGCCCGGCGCGGGTTGATCAAAGTAGAGGCGACGGATTCCGAAGGCCAGCCGCTGCCCGGACTCTCGGTGAAAACCGCAACCGGAATCAACGGAAACGGCTTCTCTTTGCCGGTCACCTGGCAGGACGGCTCCAGGCTCTCGGAATATCGAGGTCGAATGGTCCGGCTCCGATTCTATATGCAGGAATCGAGGCTGTATTCGTTCTGCTTTCACACGTAACGTCGAGCCGGTATCGAATGCGAGATCCGAACCGCGGCCGGAAGGCCGCGGACCAGCGTTCCTCCATAAGGCCGCTGATCCGGAGCTTCCCGCCTCTTCCAGCATGATGGCCATCGGGCGCTCGAACGCAACGCACACCCGCCGTTTTTTGTCTCGCGGCGAACGCACGACGCCGCTGCCAATCAACGGAACAACAGGCCGGATTATCCTCTAATGGCCGCCGGGACGCGATTGGCGATATTGAGGCGTGTTCGAATCGCAGACGGGCGACGCGATCACGGTGGCGCAGAGCGGGGGCCGGCCGGACACCAACGGGTCCGACCTGTATCTGATGACCGGTTCGAAGGGCTCGTACCGGTGGCTGAACCCGGCGGCGCTTACGCTCATCCCCTTAAGCTCGCTCAGCAACCGGCCGATCCGTCCGGGGAACGTGGGAAGAAACTCGATCGTGGGTCCGGGATTCTGGAACATGGACTTGGCCCTGTCCCGCAACTTCCAGATCCGCGAGGGCCTGCGCATGCAGGTGCGCTTCGACATGTTCAATGCGTTGAACCACTTCAACTTGGTGAACCCGAACGTGACCCTGAACACTCCATCGACCTTCGGGATCATCACCAGTGTGGGGACGGAGCGGAGGGCGCAAATGAACGCCCGTTTCGTGTTCTGAATCGGAACCATCACGCCGCTCATGAGTGCGGCCATCAGCGTCCTGACTGCATTCTATTACATCTAGATGTCTTCTGCATCTTTTGCACCGGACAACTCCGTATCGCGTGCAGTCGTTGCGCGCGAGCCGTAAGGCAAGCGCCTCAAGCTGCTGATTCACAAAAGGGGGCGGGACTGGAAATGGCCTTGCATCCGATCAGCGCAGGAGACAAACATGAAGAGCTTTCTGATCATCACGCTCGGAATGATGTTGGGATCCGCGGCGCTCGTGATGGGCCAGAACCCATCTCCGGCGAACGGCCAGACGTTGGGGCGCGGCCGCGGTGGAGCGCCTTTTGCGTGGAACGACAAAGACAAAGACGGCATTTGCGATCTCACCGGCAAAGCGGTGGGCCAGGGACGGCCAGGCGCCGGGATGAGGGGCTGTTGCCGGGGCCGCGGTGCGCGCGCCGCGTGGGGACGGGGAATGGGCCGCGGATTCCACGGCCAAACGCGGCAGACTCCGCCCGCTCCGGCGCAGAAGTAGGACGGCGCGAGGGGACTTCGGCTATGTTGATCGGGAGGCCGGGCGCGGCCGGATCGTAGAGGCTACGACATCATGCACAAACGGATTGGGATTTTGGGTGGGATGAGCCCTGAGTCCACAATCACGTACTACGAACACATCACCCGCAAGTACACCGAGCAGTTCGGCGACTACGGGTATCCCGAAATCCTGATCCACAGTGTGAACTTTCAGAAATTCGTGGACTGGCAGCACGCCGGGCAGTGGAGCGAAGCCGCTGGGGCGATGGCCCAGGCACTGGAAGGCCTTCGAGTGGCGGGCGCCGAATTTGGCCTGATCGCGACGAACACGATGCACATCGTTTTTGACGACGTACAGAGAGCGGTCCGGATGCCCCTGCTCAGCATCGTCGACGCCACCGCGGAGGCCATCCTGGCTGCCGGAGTACGCCGCGCAGGCCTGTTGGGCACCGTCTTCACCATGCGGGAGCGCTTCTTCCGCGACCGGCTGGCGCACAGTGGAATCGAGGTATTGGTACCGGAGGCGAGCGATCAGGATCGCATGAACGAGGTCATTTACCAGGAACTGTGCGCTGGGCGGATTCTGCCGGCGTCGAGACGGATGTTCCTCCAGATCATCGAGGGACTCCGATCCGGCGGCGCGCAGGGCATCGTGCTGGGGTGCACCGAGATCCCCCTCCTGGTGCGGCCGCAAGACTGCGCGCTACCGCTGTTCAATACGACCCTGATTCACGCTGAAAAGGCACTCCAACTCGCCGTCCAACCTGTCTGCTGACGCGACAAAGCGCTGGACTACTGGCGTTTGAGGCGGGCCCGCTCCGCGGACTTCCCTTTCGGGACACCCTCTCCCTTGAACGACGCTCTTGTGTTCTTCACGAACCGGGCCATCGACTTCGAAACATGATCGAGGACGGTGGCCCATTCTTCCAGATGCCGCTCTCCGTTCGCCGTGAGCCGGTAGACACGGCGCGCAGGACCTCCCTTGTCGGTCTCCCAGCCGGACTTGACGTTGCCGTTCATCTCCAGTTGGCGCAGTGTCCGGTAAAGCGCGGCACGCTCGATTTCCGCATCGGTGAGAGCATGTTCGTGGAGATCCCCGGCCAAGTCATACCCATAGGATTGTCCTTTCTTCTTCAGAAGCAAGAGCACGACCGGTTCCACAAACCGATAGAGATTCCCCATCGCGCACGTGCACGGCTGATCCTGGCCATGTCTGTGGCACATTCGTTTTGGCATTCCATCCTCCCGCTTCCTGAATTCCAGTCAAGGGTAGCACCAGAATTGAAATAGAGACCAATTCCACCTACGAGAGAGTCTGCCCTGGCCGTGCCCGCACGGTGATCGCCCGGCGGTCACTTCGCTAGATCAGGCCAATGTCGCGGAGCAGTTCCTTCAACTCGACGCGCTCCGCGGCGTCCAGGTCGTCGCCCGGGCCGCGCACAGGCCCGCCCGCCAGCCCGGCGATCTCCAGGGCAGCCTTCAGAATCCCCACGTAGATGTGGCCGGATGCGAACCCGGGCAGAACCCAGGGGTCACGTCCGCGTCTGCGCGCGCAGACTCCGGCAAACTCGTACAGTCTGCCCGTCCTGGCGATGATGTCGCGCACGAGGCGGAAATCACAAGAGTCGGCAGCCTCCAGCAGGTCGAGCGAGAGCTGCGGCGCCAGGTTGGCCGTCCAGGTGACAAAGCCTGGACATCCGAGTGCCGCCGTGTAGGCGAACTGAAGGTCCCCCAGCCCGCACAGAACTGACATCTTGGCGGGATCCACGGCATCGCGCATCGCCTTGTACAGGACCACGTCGCTCGAGTTCTCTTTGTCGGCAATGATGTTCGGGTGTTCTGAACAGCGTTTCATCAAATGGGGGGCCATCCAGAGCTTCGAGACCGCGGGGTTGTTATAGATCATGACGCCGATGCTGAGCGAGTCCGCCAGCTTCAGGAAGTGACGGACAAGCCCGTCCTCGCTGGGCACGTGATAGTAGGGCAATACGACCTGCACGCCATCCGCTCCGGCCTTTTCAGCCGCCTTGGAGAGTCCGATGGTGAGTTCGGTACCGGCCGCCGCGGTGCCGGCAACCACGGGCAGTCTGCCCTCCGCGCAATCGACTACGGTTTCAATGACCTTGATGCGTTCGGCCTCCGACAGGGCGTAGGCTTCGCCGGTACTGCCGGTGGGGACAAGTACCAGCCTTTTGCCGGCGGACCGGTCAACCAGGAACTTCGTGTTGGCGCGGAGACCGGCGAGGTCGAGGCTGCCGTCGCGGTTCATCGGGGTTGCCTGAACAACAACGACGGCCTTGATTGTCTCTCGCATGGTTTCAGGTGTCAGTGGCATGAATGGGTCCTTTCAATGATGTGTCCAAATTTCCAGGCTTATCGCGACCGCTCCGGCGGGCCAGGCCCTTGCCTTCTTGGGCCGCGCTTGAATCGATCGTCGGCAAGCCGGCGCCGTGAACTCGATTCGTCAAACCACCCAGCCCGGCTGTTCGGGTAGCAGTCGAACTCAGGCACGTACGGCTTGATGTCCAGCAAGGGTGTGCCGTCGATCACGTCCACATCCGCGACTTCGAGCACGCCCGCCTGAATGGAGACAAGCCTGACAGCCGAGATGCCGACAGGAAACGGACGAGCGGGCGCGCGGGTAGCGAACACGCCGCGCTCGCGCGAGTCGAGGAAAGGCGTCACGAGCAGGCTGAATTCGGGGGCTTTATGGAACCAATAGATGAGCCAGATGCGTTCAAAGCCCTCCAGGTCCTCGAGCCCGGCATGAAACGGCGGATCCACTCGGACCTTGCCCCGTGCTCCCTTCGCCCGGGACGGCTGGATGGGCGTGCCGGCGTGATCGCGAAACGGGGTTTCGATCAGGCCGATTGGTTCAAAGCTGAGTACTTCGGGCATGGGGTGCGTTACCTGTCGTTCCTGCGCTCACCCCGGCATCGATTGACGCCAGGGTCCTTGTGCGAGTTCCAGCGCTTCCACCCTTGACCCAATCTAAGCGCCGTTGTACTCTAAGTGCGTATTGCACCTATACAGTATCACACCATGCGGTCCGGGTGAAGCAGCAGGCTGACGAGTCACAAAGTCGCTGGTGCAGCTTCGACCGTGACGATTGCGGTCTCTTTGACGGCATGCGGCGGAAAGGCGGGAAACCATCATGCGAATAGCGATTCCCATGGAAGAGGGCCATCTGGCCCAGCATTTCGGGCACTGCGAAAGATTGGCCCTTGTGGATGTGGACCCAACGTCCAGGCTGGTCACGGCCTCGACCGAAGTCGAGGCACCGGAGCATCAGCCCGGCTTATTGCCTCCGTGGCTCAAGCAAAGAGGCGTGACCCTGGTGATCTCGGGCGGGATGGGGTCTCGGGCGCGCAACCTCTTCGAGGATGTCTCCATCGAGGTGATTACCGGCGCGCCCGCGGAGAACTCGGCGACGATTGTCAGACAGTATCTCGACCGAACGCTGGTCACCGGTCGAAGCGACTGCACTCATTGACGGCGAAGTGACTTCGGCAGCCGGCTCGCGCGCCCATCCAATTGACCCGCCCGCAGCGCGATCGGAACCGCGGCCGGAAGGCCGCTGACAAGCGTTCCCCCGCGAGGGCGCGGATCCAAGGCTCCGTTTCCGTCCCCGTGTTTCCCCTTCGACAATGGGTCTCCTCCGCGCTGGGGGAACCCTGGCTGCAACCCGGTCGCCGGCTCACCTGCCGCTCACTCGAAAATCGGGCCAGCTTCGCCAGTACTTCATCGACGATCGCCGCGGGGACGCTTTCTGGCAAACCGGACATGTACAAATTCCCCGATTCTTTGTCAGGCCGTTCGGGATGCGCCTTGGCGCGAAGTCGCGACGCCGCCGACTACAGGGGAGCCGACTTCGGTCAATGCTCGTTGCCCGACGACGGGCGGTCCGATTGGCCGGGAATCTTCTTCTTATCCGGACTTCTGCAGGAACAGCTCCGCCGCGTTCTTGGAAAAGATCCGCTGGCCCAGGGTGATCGCGTGCTCCTCCGTAAAGTACCCGGACGCGACCCGGCCCTCCAGCACCTGGATGATGTTCTCTCGCGCGATCACGCAATGACCGTAGGTCTGCTCGGCGTACCGGAAGTCACCCCCGAAGCCCATGATCTTGTTCGACGCCAGCGTGTCCAGGTATTCGTTCAACGCGCGCTGCGCCGCCGAGGGCGAGATGATGTGCGTCCAGCAAAGATCGACATACACGTTGCGGAAGGATTTGGCCAACGCGACCGCTTCGCTCAGGTACGGATAGCTGGAGTGAAACAGGTCGAACTTCACCTCCGGGTAGAGCATGAACAGATTGGACAGCGGCGTGGGGTTTGAGTTCGGGATGTAGTTGGGGCCCGCCTGAATGCCCGTGTGCACCTGGATTGGCACCTGGTGCGCGGCGGCGAGGCTGACCATCTTGTGGAATGCGTAGTCTTGAAACGTCCGGAACGGAATTTCGGTCCATCGCGCGTGCGGGTCCTCCGGGAGCGGCGGCGCCGGGGTCATGCGCATACGGTCGAACTCGCGCTCGGCGTCGGCCCGCGCCACCTTGCGAAACAGAAGGTTCCGAAGGTAAGCCATCCCCGTTTTCACGGTCACCATCCGGGATTCCTTCCGGTTCCGCTCGAAGAAATCCTCGATCGCCCGGTCGTATTCGGCCAGCGTGCCCAGAGAACGCCGGTGAAGCTTCTCCTGCGCTTCCACATCCTCGCGCGAATTCAGCCAGATGAGGCGGTCGAAGCGGCGGGCGTTCACGAACAGGTCGGACTCCGGCATCACCGGAAGCTCGTGATACATGTCGTCGAGGACGACGAACGTGGTCCGGCACTTCTCCCGCAGGATCCAGTCGTTCACTCCCTTCCGGTTGGCCGCAACGATTCGTTCGTTCAGCGTTTCGCAGTTGCTCTCGTCCATCCGCTCGACGCCGAATAGGTCGCGGATGGCGATTTCCGCCGCGCGCAGGTAGCCGGTGTTGCGAGCCCGGTCCCAGTACGGAGCCAACGACTTCCAGCGCTCGGCCGGCGGCCGCTTGCTGTCCCAAACTTCGGGATGGTTCTTCCGGGTGAGGCCTGCCGAACTCAGATCGGTCGACGAGTACCCGCCTACGAGGATGGTGAAGAGATCCACCTCCATCCCGCGCCGCTCGCGGTCGCTGTAGGTATGCTCGTGCGTGTTGGCAATGGGGGCATTCTCCAGCGCCAGACGCAGTTGCGTCTTTTCCGCCCTTCGAGTCCGCCCGTTGGGGCGGTTCGGCGGTTGCGCCGCCGCGGCGGCCGCTACCGCCATCGTCAGCGGGGTCTGAGCAAGAAACCGGCGTCTGGACTCTCTCACTATTTCCCTCGGGCTGCGACCGTAAGGTACCCGGCGTGGGGGCACGCCCGGCGGATGAACCACAATTTCCAGCCTTGCCCATCATGATAGACCGCACACCCGGGATGTTGGGTAATCTCCAGAGTCCTTCAAGGCGTAGGACGCTCATACTCGACGATTCCCAACCGATAGAGAAAGTAGGTGGAATCACTTGTCTGAAGGAGGCCGTTTCCCAATGGGTTTCAGATGGACACTTTCGTGGCGCACCGTGGCAATCGCCTGGGTCGCCGTCATCATCAGCGCGGTTGCCGGACTCCTGGTCCAACGGTCCGTGATCCGCGCCCAAGGTATCGCTCTCGTCCGCGACGGGATGAGAGGTATCGTTGTCTCGGCGGAGAGCACGCGGGCGGCGGTCGCCAGTATGAATACGGGTGGATCGTTCGACCGGAAGTCACTCCTGGATGAGTACCGCAAGAAAGCCGATTTCCGGCAAACCCGGCTCTATGACACCATCCCGGTGGTGGCGGCGTGGAAGGCCATTCAGCAGGTTGCCGACAAGGAAGGATACGAGTTTCGAACCCCTTCGTTCAACCCGAGAAACGCGAAGAACACGCCCGATCCACAGGAGGCGGCCATCCTTGGGAAGATGGCCAAGGAGAATCTTCCGGACTACTTCGAGGTGGACTCGGCCCGTAACCAGATCATCTACGCGCGCCCTATTCACCTGACCGAGGACTGCATGATGTGCCACGGCGATCCGGCCGGACGCAAAGGGGGCAAAGACGCTCTGGGATTTCAGATGGAAGGCTGGCGGGTGGGGGAGGGGCATGGCGCCTTTCTGCTGCGGGCCAGGATGGAACCCGTCGATCGTCAGGTGAGGGCGGGGATGTGGAAGTCGGCCGCCTGGTTGGTTCCGATTGCCCTGATCATCGGCCTGTGCGCGTATCTGATCGCCCGTCAGATCAGCGGCCCGCTGACGGAAGCGGTTCACGTGATGCAGTCAATCGCCGGAGGAGACCTGACCGCTGAAGTCCACACGAAGAACAACGATGAAACGGGCGACATGGCGGCTGCCATGAGGACGATGTGCGCCGGGTTGCGAGGCATTGTGAAGGAACTGTCCGACAGTGTGCAGTCCCTGTCGTCGATGTCCTCCGCGCTGTCGGCCAACTCGACTCAGATGTCCGATGGCTCGCGAAAGGTGTCCGATCGGGCGCACAGCGTGGCCGCCGCGGCCGAGCAGATGAGCGTGAACGTCAGCACCGTGGCGGCAGGCATGGACCAGACGGCCGCGAACCTGCTTCACGTGTCCGAGCACACCGGACAAATGACCTCGACCATCGGCGAGATCGCAACGAACTCGGAACGCGCCCGCAGCATCACGGAAGATGCGAGAGGGCAGGCGGCCAGAATCACTGGCCAGATCAACCAACTCGGCGAGGCCGCGCGCGAAATCGGCAAGGTCACCGAAACGATTACCGAGATCTCTTCGCAGACAAACCTGCTGGCACTCAACGCGACCATCGAGGCCGCGCGGGCGGGCGCGGCGGGAAAGGGATTTGCCGTGGTGGCCAACGAGATCAAGGAACTGGCGCAGCAAACCGCGGTGGCCACCGAGGACATCAAGGCCAGGATCGAGGGCGTCCAGTCTTCCACGACTTCGAGCATCGACGAGATCGAGAAGGTCTCCCGCATCATCGACGAAGTCAGTCACATTGTGTCGGCGATTGCCGCGGCGATCGAGGAGCAGGCGACGGTGACCAAGGACATTTCCAGAAACATCGCCGATGCGTCAACCGGAGTTCAGGACGCCAATGCGCGCGTCTCGGAGAGTTCGGCGGCGACGCGGGACATCGCCAAGGAAATCGTCGTTGTCGATCATGCCGCCGGCGACCTGGTCAACGGCAGTGAGCAGGTGCGCGACAGCGCGGTCGAACTGGCCAAAGTTGCCGATCACCTGACCGCCGCCATGCGCCAATTCCAGGTCTGATGGTGGCCGTGACGCGAGGCGAAGCTCATCCGGGCAAACGGTAGTTGGTAACTACGCCCCAGAGGCCGGCGGCTCGCAGAAGCCACACACATACCGAAATGACCACGACCACGTTCAGAATTGTCTTGATGCTGGACGCCATCGGCACGAAGTTATTGATCAGCCACAAAGCCATACCAACCACGATGAGCATGAACACGATGTGAATTAACGGCATGATTCTTCTCTTCCCTTCCATGCAGGGTCACGCCTGTTCAAAACGGCCCTTCTCTCGCCAGGACTTTCGGACGTCTGCGCGTGCGGCGAAGAAGGCGAAGGCGGAGCCTTCGCCCACGTGCATCGTGTCGATGCTACGTTTAACGCCTGCCGGCTTGTTGCGTGTCCCGCTTCGGCTGCTGCGGCGGCGGCTGAGTCGCCTGAGCGGTTTCGTCGTTCATCGCCCTCAACCACTCCTCAGCCTTCTTTTCGGCTGCTTCCCTGGCAAGCCCGTACCGTTCCTGGAGCTTGCCGACCAGGCTCTCGCGTCTCCCGGCGATATATTCCAGGTCATCGTCGGTGAGTTGGCCCCACTGCTGCCTGACAGAGCCTTTGAACTGCTTCCATTTCCCTTCAATCTGATCCCAGTTCATCACAGTTCTCTTCTCCTTACTTTCGTGGGTTTGGCTAATACGCTGGCCGCGATCACAGCAGCACGCACTGTGCCATGCCTTCCGTTGCTTTACGTTGAGCAGGAGCGGCCTTCCTTTCGTGTGAAATTTATTCCCTGACGCCGGCTCTGAATTACACGGCCGGGACGGACCGTGCAGCACACAGAAGCACCGTGTCGAGAACCTTCCGGCCGGTCACGCCATGACCCTCTCCGGCCAATTCACAATTTATTTACCAATACTTTACGTCTATCCTCTCTTCCCTTTCGATAAATCGGCGGAGAGGGAAACATGAGAATTCAACCGACTCCTTCACGAAGCAGCGTCGAACCCCCGCTTCGCGATTCGCGTACCGGGGCGCCCCGCGCCGAAGATGCCAAGACCCAGCGCGAACCGCAACGAGACATCAAGCATCTCCCCAACGAGCCGCAAATCGAAGCCCCGGAAATACCTGATCGCGCACCGGACCCGGCTGTGCGGAGTCTCGATGGACAGATCCAGAAGGCGCGATTCGCGAGCCTGTTCAATCCTCCTATTCAGGCGCTGCCGACAAAGGTCTATGCCCAATTCAAATCGTTGAGGCCCCCGGATGCCGGCCTCCAGCAGCCGAAAGCCAGCGAAGTCGCCCGATTGAACGACATGCTCAAGAAGGCATTGAAGGCGGCGGCATCCGGAACGGAAGAAGGACGGCTTGCGGTAGACAAGGTTCTCAAGGAAGCCGTCAAAGTGTATGACATCGGTCAGGACGGCGTCACCGGTCTCGAGTTCGATCCGAAGTACGACGAACAGGGTGGAACGATCGGACTTCAGGGCCAGCCGCGAACCCACATCATCATCGGCAAGCCGGGATTGAATTCGGCCGAGGAAATGGCAAGCACCATCCTCCACGAGTCGTCTCACGTCCAACGCAACAAGGAACTTGCCGACAATGGAATCGACCGGAGCAAACTCGGGTGGAAGGCGGCGGATATTTACGCGGCGCTCATCGAGGTCGAGGGCTACACACAGGAGATCAATAACGCCAAAAAGCTCGGGACGTCTCCCACCTATGTGAAGGGCGCCGAGCAACTCAGGGAACGGTACTTGCGCCAGTTGGAACTCGCGGGCGGCAAGGACTGGCGAGACCTGGCGGAGAAAGGGCAGTTCAAGAAGGCCCATGAGATCTTCAGGCAGGAAGTCTTGAAGAGCAAGCCGTGAAGTAACCGTGCGGCGAACGCCCCACCGGGGATGCGTTTGGGATATAACAGTCCGTGATGAAAGACTGGAAAGCCATCGCCGCCGCCATGGGGGCGAGGATCACCGAACCCGAGCGCGTCCTCCCGGTTCTGGACGCGCTCGAGAAGAACTTCCGGCCGCTGGTCGCCAGGATTCCGCACGACACCGAACCGTCCCTGGCGTTTCGCCCCTATCAGGAACCGGAGAAACGCAAGTGACCATTCTCCAAGCCGCGGCTGCGCTGCGCGAACGCAAGGTTACCTCCAAACAACTGGCCGGGCAGGCGTTCGCGGCAATCGCCGAATTGAATCCACGGCTCAACGCCGTCCTTACCCTGTTGCAGGAGACGGCGATGGCGCAGGCAGCCAGAGCGGATGACGAACTGTCGATCGGCCTGGACCGTGGCCCCCTCCATGGAATTCCCGTCGCCGTCAAGGATGTGTTCGAGACGCACGGCGTGCGGACCACCTGCGGCTCGAAGCTGTTCGAAGACCATGTGCCGGACAAAGACGCAGCCGTCGTGGAGAAACTGCACGCCGTCGGCGCGGTTCTGGTCGCCAAGACCACGATGCACGAGATGGCGTACGGCATCACCTCCAACAATCCCCACTTCGGCGCGGTGCGAAATCCCTGGAATCCCGACTGCATCCCCGGCGGCTCGAGCGGAGGATCGGGTTCCGCGGTGGCCAGTGGCATGGTGTTCATGGCGATGGGCTCCGACACCGGCGGATCCATCCGGATTCCCGCCGCTTTCTGTGGAGCGGTGGGATTGAAACCAACCTTCGGACGCGTGAGCCGCTACGGGGTCATGCCGCTCGACTTCACGCTCGACCACATGGGACCGTTGACGCGATCGGTGCGTGACGCGGCCGCCGTGCTGCAGGCGATCGCCGGCCACGACGACCGCGACGATACCTGCTCCACCGCTCCCGTTGGACATTATGTTCCGGAAGAGAACCCGAGCCTGAAGGGACTTCGTGTCGGCGTTCCCAGCAACTATTACTTCGATCGCCTCACGCCTGAAGCCGACAAGTCTGTCCGCCGAGCAATCCAACTCGCGGGGCAGGCGGGCGCGGAGGTGACGCCCGTCGAAGTGCCGGACATCGATTCGTACAACGCCGTCGCCCGCGTCATTCTCCAGTGCGAGGCCTCGGCCTTGATGGAGCCCTATCTGGACCGGCCGGACCTGTTCGGCGCAGACATTCTGGCGCTGTTCGAGCAGGGGCGCCTCCTGCCGGCCACCGATTACATCAACGCCCAGCGCCTCCGCCGGCTCATGCAGCGGGAGTTCCACCAGGTGTGGAGCCATTGCGACTGCCTCCTCACCCCGTGTGCGCCGTGCGGTGCGCCGAAGATCGGACAAGCCAACATCGAGATCCAGGGCGTGACCGAAGACGTGCGTCTGACCTCCACACGGTTGGTACGGGCGATCAACATGCTGGGTCTTCCGGCATTGTCGGTTCCGGTCGGGTTCGACAAGCAGCACCTGCCGCTGGGAATTCAGATCATCGGCCGGGCGTTCGACGAAGCCACCGTCCTGCGCGTCGGGCAGGCAATCGAACATCGATTAAAGCTGACGCTGGTGCCACCGGTCTCGGCCAACCTCTGAGGACGGCCTAGTCCGTGTACACGAACTCGTTCAGGTTGAAGATGACCCGGCACATCTGTTCCAGAGCGCGCTGCCGGGCGTTCCGGCGATCCTCACCGGAGTCCTTCACTATGCTCTCGGCTTCCCTCGAAAGAAAGGTCAACATCGAATCACGCTCGGCCGGCGTAGGCGGCCGCGAGAGCGCGAGCCGAAACGCGCGGTCGATCTGCCGCTCCGAATCCCAACCGGTCTCGTTGATCAGCCGCGACGCCAGGTAGCGCGCCTCCTGATTGACAAAATCGCCGTTGAACAGCGTCAATGCCTGGGGGGCCACGCTGGTGGTCATGCGTTGCGCCGAGGTTCGGGCCGTGTCGCAGAAATCCAGAAGCTCGAGCATCGGAATCACCATCGAGCGCTTGACCAGAGCGTAGATGGTGCGGCGGGACGACTCTTCTTCATCGGAAGGACTCCAGATCGCGTTGGCATCCGGGTGGCCTTCCAGCGCCTGTACCGGAATGCGAGGCACCATGCTCGGGCCGAACATTTTGGGGTTCAGCCGTCCGCTCGCGGCCAGCATGGAATCGCGAATGGCTTCCACTTCCAACCGTTGGGACGGCACGCGCCAGAGCATCCGGTTCTCCGGGTCCTCCGCGCCGTACTGCGCGTTCCACGTCTTGCTCATCCGGTAGGCGTTCGAGGTCAGAATCAGCCGGTTCAGTTTCCGGATGGACCATCCGTTGTCGACAAACCAGTTGGCCAGCCAGTCGAGCAGTTCCGGATGCGTGGGGCGCTCGCCCATCACGCCGAAGTCGCTGGGCGTCCGAACCAGGCCGAGGCCGAAGTGGCGCTGCCAAATGCGGTTGACGATCACGCGGGCAGTGAGCGGATTCTCCGGGCTGGCGAGCCATTTGGCAAACGTCAGCCGGCGCAGGCTGGTCGCGGCCGGCTGCGGGAACGGGGGCTGTTCGTTGACTAGAACCGCCGGCACGGCCGGAGGCACTTCGGGCCCGTGCGCTCCCGGCTTTCCACGAATCAGAAGGAACGTAGGAGGCGGCTGAGGCTTGGGCTCGTGCAGGAAGTAGCCGCGCGGCAGGTCGGGCGTCTGGCGGCGCAACGCCGCGATGGCCTGCTCGTGACTCTTGATCTCCGTGCGCACCGGCTGAGGAGTGTGCAGGTCCAGTTCCTTATCCAGGAATCCTTGGTACCGTGCGATCAGTCTCCGCTGGGGCTCGGTGCGCTGCTTCGGGTCGCTCTTGAAGGCTTCCTTCACCGCCGCTGGCAAGTCGCACTCGCCGGAATCGAGGAACTGTGTCCGGGCCGCGTCTCGCGCGGCGGTGATCTTCTTCTGGAGTTCTTCGACCTGCTGGTCTCGCGCGGCCAGCGCGGAAATCTGCTCAGGAGTGCCCATCGGCAGATCGAGTTCCGTACGGCCCTTGCGCGGGCGGTCGAGAGGATTGAAGATCGCAACCATCGAATAGTAGTCGCGCGCGGAGAGCGGCTCGAACTTGTGATTGTGGCAGCGGGCGCAGCCCAGCGTCAGGCCGAGAAAGGCCTGCGACGTGGTGCTGAGCAGGTCGTCGAGTTGGTCGTAGCGATCGGTGGCCGGGTCAGCCGGTTCATCGTCCCACGGACCCAGACGATAATACCCGGTGGCCACGCGCGTCTCGTTGGTCGCGTCGGGAAGTTCGTCGCCGGCCAATTGCTCGACAATGAAGCGGTCGAACGGCTTGTCGTTCCAGAACGCCCGAATCACGTAATCGCGATAGCGCCACACCGACGGTTTGAGCGCGTCGCGCTCGTAGCCGTTGGTGTCCGCATAGCGAACGACGTCCAGCCAGTGCCGCGCCCACCGCTCGGCGTACGTGGGCCGCGCCAGCAGATCGTCGACGACGCGGTCAAGCGCCTTGGGAGAGCCGTCAAACGCATGCTGCTCGGCCAGTGTTGGCGGCAAGCCCGTGACGTCCAGATAGACGCGTCGAAGCAGTTGATTGGGTGCCGCCGCGGGCGAAGGCCGCCAACCCTTCGACTCCAGCTTGGCCAGCACGAACGCATCGATCGGATTTCGCACCCATGACCCGTCCTTGACCGCCGGCGGCGTTACCTGCTTCCGGGGTTGAAACGCCCAATGACGGCGCCCACGCGCTTCCCGTGAGTCGTTCGCTTCGGGGTTCGTTTCCGGCCAACTCGCGCCCTGCTCGATCCAGGTCCGGATCTTTGCGATCTGCTCCGCCGTCAGCCGCGGGCCTGCCGGCGGCATCACGATGTCCTTGTCGTGACCGGAAATGTACTTGACCATCAGGCTCGCGTCCGGCTTGCCGGGAACCACGGCGGGCGCGCCCGATTCGCCCCCGGCGAGAGCATTGGCCTTGCGGTCGAGCCGTAAGCCATGTTTCTTCACCGCGGCGCCGTGACAGGCGTAACAGCGGGAGGCGAGGATTGGCTGGATGTCGCGTGGATAGTCGACGGTCTGCGCCGCCAGACACGGCAGGACCACCGGCAGAACTACCGACAGAGCGGCAAACCGCGTCATGCCGGTCAATGTACCACGGCTATGCTTTGGGATGAGCTTTGTCGTAGACCGCCATCAATTCCGTCAGCGTCACGTGCGTGTACTTCTGCGTCGTGGACAGCCGGGCGTGGCCGAGCAGTTCCTGAATGGCGCGCAGATCGGCGCCGTCCGCCAGCAAGTGCGTCGCGTAGGCGTGGCGAAAGCTATGCGGGTGAATCGACGGATCGCCGGCCAAGGCTACGGCGTAGCCACGGATGATGCCGCGCGCGCCCCGACTGGTCAGGCGGCGTCCGCGGAAGTTCACGAACACGGCGGGCTCAGCCGGAGCAGGAGTCCGGACAGCCAGGTACTTCTCCAAAGCCGCTCCCGCGCGGTGGCCATACGGCACCAGCCGTTCTTTCTTCCCCTTGCCCCGCACACGCAGCCAGCGTTCGCGCAGGTCGAGATCGTTCAAGTCGAGGCCGAGCAGTTCGCTGATGCGCAGGCCGCAGCCGTAGAGCAACTCGAACATCGCCAGGTCGCGTACGGGGAAGGGACGGTCCAGTTTGTCTTCGGCCACCTGGTCGATCAGGGCATTGGTTTGTTCCGCCGTCGGGACAGAGGGAAGAGTCTTGGGCGCTTTGGGCGTCCGAACCAGGCGCGCGGGATTCAACGGCAGGACTCCTTGCCGGACCAGATGCTTGAAGACCGCGCGAACCGCCGCCAGCTTCCGCCGGATGGAAATTGCGGAGATCTTCTGGTCATACAGGTGCGCGATCCACTCCCGAATCTTCCAGGTATCGAACTCCTTCAGGGGCGGCGGCGCCTCGCCAGGGGGCGAAAAGTAGTGAAGAAACTGGCGCAGGTCGCTACCGTAGGCCTCGATCGTATGGGTGGACGCGTTCTGGCGGCGCAACTCCGCGAGATACTCCCCGATGGCCATTTCAAGCTCCGACGCCGGCACTTAGGTATTCCTCCATGGCAGCGCGAGCACGGTTGCAGATCTCCGCGTGGCGCGCCTTGCGATCGTGCCGGAACTGGCGCAACAGCTTCTCCTCCAGCGGCGGGAACAGATCGAACGCGATGTTGGCCGGCTGGTAGTTCTCCGGATCGGCTCCGGTGATGTAGTGGCACAGCGAGCCGATCGCCGTTTCGCGAGGCGGCGGCTGAAGGGACTGACCCATTGCCAGGGCAACCGCGTTCCGGCCCGCCAACAGTCCCGTGGCAATCGATTCCACGTACCCTTCGACACCGGAGATCTGCCCGGCGAACAGGACTCGTGGATCGGACTTTAACTGCAGCGTGGGGGCAAGCAGGGCCGGCGCGTTGATGTACGTGTTGCGATGAATCTGCCCGTACCGGAGAAATTCGGCGTGTTCGAGCCCCGGAATCATTCGCAAAATCCGCTTCTGTTCGCCGAACTTCAGATGGTTCTGAAATCCGACCAGGTTGTAGCTATCGGCCCTGAGGGTCTCCTGGCGCAACTGGACGGCGGCGTACGGCCATCGGCCCGTGCGAGGATCGGTCAGGCCCGCCGGCTTCATCGGTCCGAAGCGAAGGGTATCGACGCCCCGGCGCGCGATCTCTTCGATCGGCAGGCAGCCTTCAAAGTAGCGATCTTCGTCAATGTGGGCTTCGACCGTCTGCCCTTCGAGCAGCGCCGCAACGAAAGCCTGGTACTGTTCCCGGTTCATCGGGCAGTTCAGATAGTCGTCCGTGCCGTCGAGCGACTTGTCCCAGCGGGAGGCCCGGAACGCAATGGACAGGTCGATCGTCTGCGCGTCGACAATTGGGCTGATCGCGTCGTAGAAGTAGAGACGCCGGCTGCCGGTCCGTTGTGCGATGTCTTCGGCGAGCGCTCCGCTGGTGAGAGGACCCGTCGCGACGACCACGATGCCCTCACCGGGAATCGCGTCAACCGCTTCGCGCCGCAGGTCGATGAGGGGCTCGTGTTCGATCGTTTGGGTGATGTGTTCCGCGAAGACCTCGCGGTCGACCGTAAGGGCGTGGCCTCCGGGGACTCGCGCTGCTTCCGCGGCCTGCATCGACAACGAGCCGAGGCGGCGCAGTTCGTCCTTCAGCAGCCAGGAGGCCGAGTTCTTCTGATCGGATTTGAGGGAGTTGCTGCAAACCAGTTCCGCGAGCCGGTCGGTCTGGTGCGCCGCCGTCGTGCGCACCGGGCGCATCTCGTACAAGACGGCGCTCAACCCGCGACGGGCGATTTGCCACGCTGCCTCCGAGCCGGCCAGTCCGCCGCCCAGGATGTGAATTGCCGGGAGCATCCGCTCTTTCGATGGTACGGCACGCGCCGGCCAACTGAGTGGAATTGCAATTGGGGGCAGCCCTCCCTTGCGGTCAGGCCTCGGCAAGGTTGGGCCTTGGAAGGCAAACCCGCGCCATCAATGGTGGTCAGCGGCCATACGAGAATTCGTCGATGCCCGCTGAAAGGACTGGGCCGCGAGCGACGCCAGCTACCCTGAGAATCGGGTCTTTCGAGTCGCGGAACCGGGAACGCTCCAACGATTCCCGCAGACGCGATCGAATGAACTCCGCCAAGCTGGTGTTGTTTCGGACGGCAGCCCGGCGCAGGCTTTGGTATAGCGCTTCCGGGAGGGAGATGCTCGTTCGCCTCACAAGTGGCATCGTAGCACTGAGGCAGGCAGGATCGGGACGGAGCGGACATCGTTGACGTCGGTTCGATTCGTCTTGCTACAGTCCCAAAGTAATGTTCTCGTCCCGCCTGATCTGGCAGGCTCCTCCCAATGCCCTCGCGCGGGTGCTCGAAACCAGGCGCTCGGCGGGCGCGGCGATTCTCGATCTGACCCAATCGAATCCCACCCAGGCGGGATTCGCCTATCCCAGCGCCGGGATCACTCAGGCCTTCGCGGATCGCCGCTCGCTCGTCTACGAACCAGCGGCATCGGGGATGGCAGCCGCCCGCGGTGAGGTTGCCGGCTACTACGCGGAACGAGGCGTCACGGTCTCCGCTGACGACGTTGTCCTCACCGCCAGCACGAGCGAAGCCTATTCGTACCTGTTCAAACTGTTGTGCAATCCCGGCGACGAGGTACTGGTTCCGGTCCCTTCTTACCCGCTCTTCGAGTACCTGGCGGCGCTCGAATGCGTGCGGGCAGTTCCGTATCCTTTGGCCTTCGCAAACGGGTGGTTCATCGATTTTGAGATGCTGTTCCGTCGGATCTCGCCGGGAAGTCGCGCCATCGTGCTCGTGAACCCGAACAACCCGACGGGATCCTTTCTCAAGACCGCGGAATGGGCCCAATTGCAGACCATCTGCCTGGACCACGGCCTGGCCGTGATCTCAGATGAAGTCTTTGCCGATTTCGCCTTCGCGGACGACCCTCAACGGCAGTGGACGGTAGCCGGATCGGATGGTCCGCTCTCGTTTGCGCTCAGCGGTCTTTCGAAGATCGCCGGGCTGCCGCAAATGAAACTAGGGTGGATGGCCGCGGGCGGCCGCGACGACCTCGTACGGGAGGCGGTCAGCCGCCTCGAACTGATCGCGGATACATTCCTGTCGGTCGCGACCCCGGTGCAACACGCCCTCCCGGCTCTGCTTTCGGCCGGCGCCCCGGTGCGCCGCCAGATTCGCGAACGCTGCGCGCGGAATCTGGCCCGGGTCCGCGACATCTTGCCTCCCAGCACGGGAGCGGAAGTCCTTCCGGTGGAGGGCGGCTGGTATGCCACCCTTCAGATCCCGAGAGTGCGGACGGAGGAACAGTGGGCCACGGCTCTGCTGGGAAAGCACGGCGTCCTGGTCCAGCCGGGATATTTCTACGATTTCCCGCGCGAGGCGTACCTGATCGTCAGCCTGCTGACTCACCCGGAGGTGTTCGACGAAGGCATGCGGGCGATCGCCGCGGAGATCGCCACTTCGGGTTGACCCGACCCGTTCAGCGTGGGGTCTTCCGGCGCGACGCGACGAGTGCGTCGTAGACTTCCGCCTTGCCCAAACCCCGCGCCCGTGCCACCTGCTTGATCGCGTCCATGCGAGGGATCCCCACCCGTTCCAATTCCTCTACCGCCTCTTCCACCGGCCTCTCGTCGGGTGCGGCGGATTCGGCTTTGCCCACCAGGACCGTGATCTCCCCGCGGATCGAGTCTCGCGCAGCAAGGAGCGCGTGGATCTCCCGCGCGCTACCCCGCAGAAACTCTTCGTGCACTTTGGTCAACTCGCGGGCGACCACTACCGGCCTGCCCGGAAGCACCCGCTCGATGTCTTCGAGAGTTTCCAGAATGCGATGCGGCGCCTCGTAAAAGACAAGGGTGCAGGCTTCGCCTCGCAAGGACTCCAGGCACTTCTGCCGCTTGCCGCCCTTGGGGGGAAGAAACCCGCCGAAGCGGAACTCGTCCGTCGGCAGGCCGGAGGCAGCCAACGCAGTCAGGCATGCCGAGGGCCCCGGAATGGGCTCGACGACAACGCCGCGCTCGATCGCCGCCCGCACCAGTCGATAGCCGGGATCGGCCACCAGCGGCATCCCGGCATCGGAAACTACCGCAATCGACGCGCCGCCTTCCAGTTGGTCCGCCAGTTCCGCCGCCCGTTCGGCTTCGTTGTGTTCGTGATAGCTCACCAGCGGCGTCTCGATCGAATAATGATCGAGCAGTTTGCGCGTCTGGCGCGTGTCCTCGCAGGCGATCAGGCGGACTTCCCTCAGGATCCGCACGGCGCGGTACGTGATGTCTTCCAGGTTTCCGATGGGCGTTGCCACCAGGTAGAGGCGGCCGGACATCCCTTCAGTATCGGCTATTCGATCGTCATCTTCACCGGCTGCTCGATCAGCCTCGGAGCCATGCCGCCGGTAAGGAGCATAAGGCTGAAGCGTCCCGGTTTCATACTGTCCGGGATCTTGCATTTGATGGCTTTTTCCGCCTGCTCGACGATCGGCATGATCGTGTCGTTCTTGCCGTCCGTCAAGTAGATTTTCTCTACGTTCGGCTTGGCAAGCGACTCTCCATTGACGGTCACCACAGCGCCGGGCTTTGCGTTCTCCGGCGCGACTGTGCTCACCTTCGGGGTGGACTCCGCGGCGAAGACTCCGATCCCGCAGGCAAGCAAAAGACAAAACATGGTCCTTTTCATCCGGCACCCCTCCTGCCGCAAGATGCTATGCCTTTGCGCACTGAAATGCAAGTACTCTCCGCCGGCTCAACCGCCCGGCTGACGTACCAATCGCTCCAGATTTTCGCGCAAAGGCCCCGCCTGCGCGTGGTTGGGACCCAGGTTGTTCATCTCATACGGGTCCCGCTCGAGGTCGTACAATTCGTCCATTCCCTGGAGTTCACGGTACCGGATGTACTTCCAACGGTTCGTGCGGACCGCCTGGTAGCCCATCTTGCGAATCCTGGGAAAGACCGTGTCCGAGAAGTACTCGACCAGGAAGGAGTCCCGCCACGGGGCGCTTTTTCCTTGAAGCAGCGGCACGAGCGACCTCCCGTGCATCTCACCGGTCGCGCCCACGGCGGCCAGGTCGAGCAGTGTGGGCGCGACGTCCAGGCTCAGCGCAAATCCGTCCGGCCTCGACCCCGGACGGATCAACCGCGGATAGCGGATGACCAACGGAATCCGAATGGTCTCCTCGTAGGCCAGGCGACGCTCGCCGGCCAGGCAATGCTCGCCGTAGAAATAGCCGTGGTCCGAGGTAAAGACGAATACCGTATCGTCGAGTTGGCCGCTTTTTTCGAGGGCGGCGCGCATTTCTCCCACGCCTTCGTCGATCGCCTTGGTCATTCGCATGCGGTTCAGAATGGTGGCGTCGTCGGTGCCCATCCCGGGCGCCAGCGGCGGCAAACCGGGAATCGCTTGCCGTAGCGCGGGCTTGTCGGCGGGCGGGCGGTTGTGGTTCGCGCGATGGGGAACCCGTGCGCCGGCGTAGAGAGTTTTATGCCTCGCGGCCACGATGAAATCGTCCGCGCCGCCCTGCCGGTTGATGCTCCCATCGGCCGCCTGCTGGATGTTCGGATGAATCGCCTTGTGGGCCAGGTAGAGGCAAAACGGGCGGGTTCGCGGTCTCCGAAGGAGGTCGATGGCGAACTCTGTCAGCACATCGGTCACGTAGCCTCGTGTTGCGCGCGTTTGGCCATTGACGTTGACCTGCGGATCGGTCGATTCCCCCTGCCCCCGAAAGCTGATCCAGTGATCGAAGCCCGGCCGCGGCGAATCGTCGTTCCCCATGTGCCACTTGCCGAGATAGGCGGTCTCATACCCGGCGGTCTGCAGGCGCCTGGGAAACGTCATCAACTGATGGCTTCGCGCCGAGCGGTCCGTGTTATCGATGACCCCGTGAGTGTGCGGATACTGGCCGGTGAGATAACTCGCCCGGCTGGGCGAGCACAAGGGCGTGGTTGCGAACGCGTTCCGGAAGAGCGCTCCTTCGCTCGCCAGGCGGTCAACCTCCGGCGTCTGGGCGAAAGGATGGCCGGAACAGCGGAGTTCATCCCAGCGTAGGTCGTCGACCAGGACGAAAACAAAATTGGGGCGCCGTGTTTGAGCCCCCGCAAGCGGCAGGCCGGTCAACAGGGCGCGGCGGGACAGGCGGGACATCGCGTCCCGCCATCATAGTACAAGTGAAATTACTGGATGATCACCGCCGGATTCGACAGTTCGCCGATCTCCGGGACCCGGATGGTGATGACATCGCCCGGCAGCACCGCGGCGCTCTCAGGGACGATGATGCCGGTCCCGGTTGACAGCACCGAAGCCGCCGGCACGGTGTTGGCGCGCAGCAGATAGCCGATCAGCTCTTCGAGCTTCCGGTGCAGCTTGCGGGTTGAAACGCTGCCGTCGAACACCGTCTCACTGTTGCGCGTGATGGTGCACCTCATGTCGAGCTTGTAAGGATCCGCCAGCTCGTCCGCGGTCACGATCACCGGCCCCAGGGAGCAGCAGGCATTGTAGACCTTCGACTGCGGCAGGTACAGCGCGTTCTCGCGCTCGATGTCCCAGGCCGAAACATCGTTGCAGAGCGTGTAGCCGATGATGTGCCCCTTGCTGCCCAGGACTACGGCCA
Organism: uncultured Solibacteraceae bacterium; assembly: GCA_964529305.1. Lineage (GTDB taxonomy): Bacteria > Acidobacteriota > Terriglobia > Bryobacterales > Bryobacteraceae > CAZGUX01. Next base: position 41,767 of record CAZGUX010000227.1, read on the forward strand.
GTTCCGGCTCCGGCGCCGTGAATTTGGAATCCGGCCGGATCCCCACGGGCTCGTTCGGTCCTACGCACACGCGCGCCGTCCCCTTGAAGAAGATCTCCGGACGGGGCTCGCGATAGACGTAGGCGTACATTCCTTCGCGCGTGCCGTGCTCGGCGTCGCGGAAGGACGCGCTCATCTCGTAAGTGCAGCCGCACGCCCACACCTCCACCGGATGAATCGGCAGAACGGGCTTCGCCGGCTCGGAGTGGCGGATGGCCATCTCCGACGCCAGTTCCGTGATGGAGACGTGTTCGGTTTCCGACCGGCGGATCAAGTCAGTCACCGTATGTCCGGGAATGGGCCGCGCGCGGCCATTCTCGAACACCGCCGCCGTGACGGCGTTGTCGAATTGAATCTGTCCGAGGCGCATGGTTCAGTATTTGAGGTAGACAGTCTTGTAGTCGGTGTAGAATTCGAGCGCGGCCGGACCCTGTTCCTTGGGTCCGAAGCTCGAGTCCTTGGTGCCGCCGAAGGGCAACTGGTATTCCACGCCGGCGCTGGGAAGATTGACGGTCAGCAGCCCCGCCTCCATCCCGTACACGTAGTCGAACACGCGTGACAGGTTCGTCGTCTGGATCGACGCGGACAGCCCGAAGGGAATGTTGTTGGCAATGCGCATCGCGTCGGTGAAGTCCTTGGCGCGCATCACTGCCAGCACGGGCCCGAAGATCTCTTCCTTGGCAATGGTCATGTCTTCGGTCACATCGGCGAAGATCGTCGGCTCCACGAAGTAGCCTTTGTCGAACGCGCCGCCGGTCAACCGGTTGCCGCCGATGCGAGGCTGGCCGCACTCTTTCCTGCCGATCTCGATGTAGCGGAGGTCGGTCTCGAGTTGACCTTCGTCCACCGCCGGCCCGATGTCGATCCCCGCCTCCATGCCGTTGCCGACCTTCAGTTTGCGGGTTCGTTCAACCAATGCGTCGACGAACTTGTCGTAAATCGAATCCTCGACGATCGCACGGCTGGTGGCCGTGCACTTCTGCCCGGTCGAGAAGAACGCGGCGTTGGCGGTGTTTTCCACGGCGGCGTTGAAGTCGCAGTCCGCCAGCACGATGGTGGGGTTCTTGCCGCCCATCTCGAGTTGAATCCGTAGGCGGCGCTTGGAGGCTTCGGCATGCAGCCAGTCGCCGATTTCGCATGAGCCTGTGAACGACACGGCCTTCAGGGGCTTGGCGTTGATCAGGGCCTGTCCCAGGGTTCCGCCGGAACCGGCGATGAAGTTCACGACGCCCTTGGGGACTCCGGCTTCGTGGAGAGCTTCGACAAGGCGCCACGCGCTCAGCGGCGAGGCCGATGCCGGTTTCACGATGATGGTATTGCCCGCGATCAGCGCGGGCGCCATCTTCCACGCCGGAATCGCGCTGGGGAAATTCCACGGCGTCACCAGTCCGACCACGCCAATGGGTTTGCGAATGGCGAACATGTGCACACGGTCGCGCTCGCTGGGGACGATCGCGCCCGGCATCCGCGAGCCCTCGCCCGCGAAATAGCGAAAGATGTTGATGGCCCGCCGCACCTCGCCCTTGGCTTCGGGCAGGGTCTTGCCTTCTTCGCGGGTCATTTCGGCGGCGATCTGGTCGAACTTGCGGTCCAGAATATCCGCGGTCTTGTAGAGGAGGTTGCCGCGGGCCGGTCCGGCCATCGCAGCCCAGGCTGGAAAGGCCTTTTCTGCGGCCTCGGCCGCGCTGGCGACGTCCTGGACGGTGCCTTTGGCAAACAGGCCGACCACTTCGTCGGTATTGGCGGGATTCCGGTTCTCGAAGGTCGACGTGCCGCCGACCCACTCCCCGTTGATGTAGTTCAGGAAGGTTGGTGCGCTCATGGGAAGAATGACGATTGGACACTTGATTATATCCCCATCCTCCGCGGGCTCCGCCGTCTCGTGAGGAGGTCGCCCAATTTCAACGGTTTGGCAGGGCGCGCTATCGTGGTCAGGTGGCCTCGCCGTTCGACGAGTATTCCCGGAGCGTCCAGGCCCGGATCGAGGGGCATTACGGAATCGCGGTGGTGACCCGCGACATTCCGGACCCGTTAACCGGCGATCTGGACGGACGGTCGATCCACGTCGACCATCTGCTCACGCCGGAGGAGCGCCTGTTCCTGTTGGTGCATCTGTTCGGCCACACGGTGCAGTGGAACACGAGTCCCGAGGCGCGCGAACTGGGTCAGCCTCGCCTGGTGCCGGTGCCGGCGGACGTGCTGCCGGCGGTGCTCGCGTATGAGCGGGAAGCCGCCGGGTTCGCGCTCGCCCTGCTCCACGAGGTAGGCATCCATGACCTGGACCAATGGCTGGCGGATTATTCAGCGTGCGACGAGGCGTACCTGCTGTACTACTACGGCACGGGAGAGAAGAAGTCTTTTCGGAGTTTCTGGCGAGACCGAGTGCCGGCGGTCGAGGCCGTGGCGATACCGCCCTTCTCGGTCGTGCAGTGGACGGCGAGGGCCGATGGCATTGTGATCTGACGTCTCAGGTCGACAGGTCTCGACGAATCCACTAGGGATTGACAACGGCCGGCGCTGCTGGCTATCCTTCATCCGCGTGCCGCTCCAGATACCGAGTCCCTACGCCTCCCCTATAGCCAAGATTGTTAAGCTCTCGAATGAGGCGGTTGAGGAGTTGATCCGTGCCCTTGCAGCAGCCCCGGTTTCTCGCGACGCCAAGGACGCCACGGCAAACATAGCGCAAGCGGTGCCGAGCATTTCGGTCGAGGATCTAGGGGGCATCGTTGATGCCCTATACGCGTTGTATCGGGTTATGGAATTCAGCGACTCGCAGATGCCCGTGTTCGTGTCTGACCTCGTCGAAGGCATTCGAAGGATCTCTCATCCCGATCTCGCTGGAACCAGGCTGGATGACCTCGGAGGTCTTCGGGAAAGATTCGAAAGGTTGCTCAGCATCGGACGCTTGAAGGCGCTGTCAAAAGCGTTTAGGCTGCAGCGCGAAGGGGAGAGGCTTTATTGCGAGGCAAAGGTTCTCTCTGACATGCGCCCGGTTTTTGAGGGGGATGGTTCCATAAGGCCAGACCATGCCGTTATCACGCACACCCTGAAGATCGAATACCATGAAGGAGCAGAACACCGAGAGTTTTTCGTTGTGCTGGATAACGAAGATCTGGTCGCTTTGCGCGGTGTCATTGAGCGAGCGACCCTCAAAGACGCTACGTTGCGAAGGCTGTTGAAGGAAGCAAACCTCCAGGATCTGGGGTTGTAGAGCTATGCCAGAAACACAACCATGTGGTCGGTCTTATCGCTGGGGCTCACCCAAAGGCATCCGAAAGGGCCGCTCGGATACGATTCGGATTTGGAGCGGCCACTGGTCGCCAAGCTCAATAGAATGTACTAAATGGGGTTCGAGCGACGATCGATTGAGTTTGCGCGCCATCGTGGATGAAATGCTGCCGGAGCCACGCTCATCCTCACAAATATTGTGGTCGCAGCTTGCGGCGAAGATCGCACTCCATTCAGCGGCAGATCTGTTACGCCTGCGCGCTGAACGGCTGCGATCGGAGTTCGAAACCCTTGCCGAGCAGTGGCGACGCGATACGCTGCACCTGTCGCTGGTATCCAGGAAAGTCGCGCATCCTGCGTACTTCAGAATCATCGGTATGGGAGAAGCGGTGGTGCCCTTATTGTTGGAAGCGCTTCGAGATCGACCTGCATACTGGTTTGTGGCTCTTCAAGCCACCGCCAACACCAATCCTGCTCCCGACGGAGCAAGCCCCTCGACAGCGCGCCAAGCATGGTTGGATTGGGGCAGAGCAAACGGGCTAGTGGAATGAAGAGTCTAAATGGATCCCGACATCCAGAGGGACTTTCCCGGTCTCAATGACGAAAACCACAAGGAAACCAGTCCTGTAGACTTTGAGTACAACTGCCTGGCTTATGTGCTCGGAGACTTTCGTAATTGGTGGGAGCCGCCAGGCCTCTTCGGGCACTATTGGCCTGATGGATTCCCGGCAGATGTTTCGGTCGACACCGCTGTATCGATTCTGAAGCTCCACGGCTACATGGTTGAAGTGAGAATTGGGACGATACCCGATGCTGAGGCTGTTGCCGTCTATGCGGACGGAAGCGAGTGGACTCACTTCGCAAAGTTTTCGAACAACGTATGGTTCAGCAAACTGGGAGAGGGCACGGACATTTCCCATGAGCGTCTTGACAGCTTGGAGGGGTACTTTGGCAAGGTTGTGAGAATTCTGGCCAAGCACGTCTGAAATCCACAATAAGAAAGCCAATCCGGCCTACATTCCCTGCTTCGCGGAGTTGCCAGGTTCAACAAGCCCACTCCTCGCGATCTCAACGTCACGAACTTATGCCTGGTTTTTGATGATGGTCCGGCCGAACGTCGAGGCCTTTCACTGGCAAAGACTGCCGCCTGGGAGCGAGGTTCAGGACCCGATCGGGCGCACGTTGTGGCCGGTCCGGTTTCGCGACGCATCCCCCAGATCGTCGCGCAAACCCTCGGCCAACTTCTCCAGCCGCCGGACGACGGCCGGATGCTCCGCCGCGACGTCCCTCGACTCGCCCCGGTCGGCGTCGAGATCGAACAGCCGAGCCGGATCGAACGATTGCTCTTTGGCGAAATGGAGCTTCCACCGGCCCGCTTGGGTAGTCTGCAAATCCGCGGTTCCGGCGAGGAACTGCCTCCTCGAAAATAGGTAGTTCACCTCAGAACCTCTCAGTCGTACCGCCAAGAACCCAGGGTACTTCAACATCGTCGCTCGGTACCTGAGGATCTTGAATCTACTGGAGGCGCGGTTCTATCGTTCGAAGTAGCGGGATTCATGACCGGAGAACCGACACCCAGCGCGCATCCACTCAGCCTGCGCCTTGTCCGCGGCCTGGCGAGACTGTTCGGCACGCTGCTGCTGGCTGGATTTCTCGGCGCGTGCCTGATCTGCCTTGCTCCTGGCCTGACGTCCGACGAATCCGATCTCGATTCGCGACTCAGCGACGCGACCCGCCGGATGCTGGCGGCGCAGCGGGCGGAACAAAGCAACGTCATCTTGTTCTACGCTCGCTATTTGCGAGGAGCGGTCCGCGGTGATTTCGGCACGTCGCGCCTGTTTGAAACCTCCATCGGGCAATTGCTGAAGGAACGGGTTCCCGTAACAGCCTCCTCCGTGGCTGCGGGTCTGATGGCGGCCAGCAAGCTGGCGTTGAACCGGGCCGCCATTGGAACCATGAGCCGGCATCGGACCTGGGAGGCGGTCTTCGCGGCTTCGGCGGGTCAACTGCTCTGCATTCCCGCGGCGTTGCTGGGGGTGCTTCTGTTTCTTGCGGGCGCGCCGCCGGCGGCGGGCGTGGGCGCCGTCATCTTTCCCCGGTTGTATCGATACTCGGCGGGCCTCCTGCGCACGGGCTTGGAGATGCCGCATGTCCTGGCCGCGAGGGCCCGAGGTTTGGGCAAGTCGAGAATCCTTCTGTGGCACGTCCTGCCGCCGCAACTGCCTCAGGTGATCGCGCTGGCCGGCGTTTCCGCGGCGGCGGCCCTGGGCGCGGCCGTGCCGATTGAAGTGATCTGCGATTCGCCCGGAATCGGCCAACTGGCGTGGCGGGCGGCCCTGGGGCGCGATTTGCCGCTTCTCGTGACCCTCACCCTGATCAACGCGGCGGTGGTGCTGGCCGCAAACACGTGCGCCGATTTGTGCTTGCACTCGCTCGACAGGAACCGGGCATGACGATCCTCCGGCGCGTGGCCGCCGCTCTTCTCGCGCTGATTCTGGCCGTGGCCCTGTTCGCGGGCCCCCTCGCCGGAGTGTCGTACGAAAAGCAGTTCCGGGAGCATCCCAACGAGCCCCCATCGTGGGCGTTTCCGTTGGGAACGGACGAACTCGGCCGCGACCGGTTGGCGCGGTTGCTGTATGGGACGCAAGTTTCGATGCTTCTGGCCCCAGCGGCCGCGGCGTTGGCCACGCTACTGGCGGCGTCTCTGGGTGTGAGCGCCGGTTATTTCGGTGGCTGGTGGGAGCGGGCCGCGATGACGGTCGCGGACCTGTTCGTCGCGCTGCCTTGGATTTTCGCGTTGATCACGGTCCGGGCCGTGTTGCCTCTGAACATCTCGCCGTGGACCTCGGTCACCGTGACCTTTCTGCTACTGGGCGCGCTGGGCTGGGCTTCCGGCGCGCGCGTGATCCGGGCCGGGGCCCTGGCCGCGAAGAGCGCTCCGTTTGTTCTTCAGGCTCGCGCCTTCGGCTGCTCGCCGCTGCGCCTGCTGGCGCGTCACGTTCTGCCGAACCTGAGGCCTGTCATCGTCGCGCAGTTCTGGATTTCCATCCCGCTCTTTCTGTTGGGAGAAGCCAACCTGGGAATGCTCGGCCTGGGAGTCACCGAACCTCTCCCTTCGTGGGGCAACCTTCTCGCTGAACTCACCAACCCACGCTTGATTATCGACCAGCCCTGGTTGCTGGCGCCGGCCGGTCTGCTGGCGATCGTCCTGGCTTCATTTCACATGATCCTGTCGACCGAGGACCTGACTCGATGAAGGCGTGGCTGGCTCTGTTCTTCGCCGCGACGCTGGCGGCCGCGCCGACACCCGGCGGCGAACTGCGGCTGACCCTTCGCTCTGACCCCAAAACCCTCGATCCCTTCCTGGTGGCCGACGAGTATTCCGAGACCATCCGCTTCCTGACGGGAGGCGTGTTGCTGCGGGTCAATCGCAAGACGCAGCGGGTGGAGGCGGAACTGGCTCACTCCTGGAAGGTCTCCGAGCAGGGCAAGCGAATCGACTTTGACCTGAGACGCGGGGTGAAGTTCTCCGATGGAACTCCCTTGACGGCGGAAGACGTCGCCTATACGATCCGGCGCTTGATGGACCCCGAGTTGCGCTCGCCCACCGGCGATGCCTTCCGCTCCGGGACCGGCAACGTGCGCGCCGAGGTCGTGGGTCCTCACAAAGTCTCGCTGCGGTTTCCGGCGCCGGTGGCCGGCCTCGAACGACTCTTCGACCAGGTGGCCATCGTCGCGGCATCGTCTGGGCCAGACCCGAAGCGCGTTCTCGGGCCGTTTGTCGTGACCGAGCGGAAAGCCGGCGCGCACCTGCGCCTGTCGCGGAATCCGAACTACTGGAAGAAGGATCGCGAAGGACGCACGCTGCCCTATCTGGAAGGCATCCGCTTCGACATTCAGCAGAACCGGGAAACCGAACTGGTCCGCTTCCGGCGGGGAGAGACGCACGCGGTGTTTTCCATCGATGCCGAGATGTTCGAGCGTCTCACTCGCGAAGGCGCGGGGACGCCATTGGATGCAGGTCCTTCGTTCGAGCCGGAGATGTTGTGGTTCAACCAGGTGAAAGCGGCACCGCTTCCGGAATACAGGAAAGCGTGGTTTCAGTCGACCGAGTTCCGGCGAGCGGTGTCGCAAGCCATTCATCGGGAAGACATCTGCCGTCTCGCGTTTCGCGGCCACGCGGTACCGGCCGCCGGTCCGGCGTCACGAGCGAACGCCGCCTGGTTCAACCCCAAGGTGAAGCCGCACGCGTTCGATGCCAACGGAGCCCTCAACCGGTTGAAACAGGCGGGATTCCGATTGGACAACGATACGCTACGGGACTCCCGTGGGCATGCGGTCGAGTTTTCCATCGTCACCAATTCCGGCAACCGGGCACGGGCGCGGATCGCAGCCATGGTCCAGCAGGACCTTGGCAAGTTGGGAATCAAGGTGACGGTCGTGCCGCTCGATTTCCCGTCGCTCATCGAACGAATTTCGAAAACCTACCAATACGATGCCTGCCTGCTCGGCCTGGTGAATGTCGATCCCGACCCCAACGGGCAGATGAATGTCTGGCTGAGTTCATCGGCCCAGCATCAGTGGAATCCGAGTCAGAAAGCGCCGGAGACGCTCTGGGAAGCGGAGATTGACCGCCTGATGAAAGAACAGGCCTCCACGGTCGATCCGAAGCGGCGGAAGGCGGCGTTTGATCGCGTGCAGGAAATTGCTTCGGAACAAGCACCATTTTTGTATCTCGTCGAGAAGAACTACCTGGCCGCGGTGTCACCTTCGCTTCGAAATGTCGAACCGGCGGCGCTGCGTCCCCAGATTCTCTGGAATGCCGAAAGCCTGTATCTGCAAACTAAGTAGAATCCCCGCAATTTCCCTTAGCCGGGAAATGGTACTCCCTCGGCAAGAATGTAACTCCGTACATCTTGTTGATCACGCCGGGCAAGCGTAGAGTGAGCTTGGAGAGACGTTTAGCTCGTGAGAGAAGCTCCGCAATCAAGGGCCGTTCGTGGATGGAAGCGCGCTGAATGATGTCATTGAAGGCCAAGCTTTATGTCTACATGGTGACGCTATTGGGCGCCGCGGCCCTGGTGTCCGGCCTCGCTCAATGGGATTCGCGGGAACCCATCCGATTCCTGGTCTATCTGGTGTTCGGGCTCGCGACCTCGAGCATGAAGATCAGCCTGCCGTCCATCTCGGGGACGCTGTCGGTCAATTTTCTGGTTGTCCTGCTGGGCATCGTGGAGTTGAGCGTCGGCGAGACCCTGATTCTAGGCTGCTCCTCGTTTGTCTTCCAATATCTCTGGCGCACGCGGGAGAACCGGGACCCGGTCAAGATCCTCTTCAACTGCGCCAACGCCGCGGCCTCCATCCTGGTGGCGGATCAGGTCTTTCATGCAAACTGGCTGCGCGACATCGCGAACCTTCAGTTCCCACTGATGCTCGCCTTCACGGTTTGCGTGTATTTCCTGATGAACACGGGTTCGATTGCGATCATCCTCGCGCTGACGCAGCAGAAGCCCCTCATCCGGATCTGGCTTGACTGTTATTTCTGGTCGTTTCCCTACTATCTGATTGGCGCCTCAATGGTGGCGCTGTACAGCTACGTCAATCGGCTGGTGGGCTGGCAGGCCTTGGCGCTGGTGCTGCCGGTGATCTACGTCATTTACACCTCCTATCGCGCCTACCTGGCGAAGCTGGAATCGGAAAAACGGCACACGGAATTGAAGTCGCAGTTTCTAGCGAACATGAGTCACGAGATCCGGACCCCGATGAATGGCGTCATCGGAATGACCGGATTGTTGCTACAGACTCCGCTCACGGGCGAGCAGCGCGAGTACGCCGAATCGATCCAGGTGTCGGCGGAAGCCCTGCTGACCGTCGTCAACGACATCCTCGACTTCTCGAAGGTGGAAGCGGGAAAGCTGACTCTGGAGAATGCGCCGTTTGACGTGCGAAGCGTCGTCGATCGGACGCGGGAGACGGTAGCACAGGAAGCCTCCAAGAAGGGCCTGAAGATTCTGATCTCCGTGGACGAGGATTTGCCCGCCATGGTGAGAGGCGACGCGGGCCGACTGAGACAGATCCTGCTGAACCTGGTCAACAATGCCGTGAAGTTCACCAAGCACGGCTCGGTTCTGATCAGCGTGCGATACCGCGGCGAGCAGAAGCGGCGGGTCCATTTCGAAGTTGAGGACTCCGGCATCGGCATCTCGCCCGAGGACTGCCGCCGCCTGTTTCAGCCCTTCATGCAACTGGACGGCTCATCCACGCGGAAGTTCGGCGGGACCGGACTCGGCTTGTCGATTTGCAAGAAGCTGGTGGACCTGATGGGGGGAGAGATCGGAGTCACCAGCGAACAGGGAGGAGGCTCGACGTTCTGGTTCTGGATTCCGCTCGAGCCGGTAGAACAGCCGGCCGTTGTTCCGGTCCCGTCGAGGCCGGAAACGGCCGACATTGCGCCGTCGCTGCTGGAAGCCCGAATCCTGGTGGCTGAAGACAATGCCGTCAACCGCCGGGTGATTGTCCGGTTACTGGAGAAGCTGGGCTACATGGTCGACGCGGTCGCCAACGGCAGAGAAGCCGTGGATGCGATGATGTGCGTCACGTATTCGATCGTGTTGATGGATTGCCAGATGCCGGAGATGGACGGCTACGAGGCGACGCGGACGATCCGGCAGCATGAGAAATTGCGGCATACGCCGATCATCGCGCTGACAGCCTCGGCCATGCGCGGCGACGAGGAACGCTGCCGTGAAGCCGGCATGGACGACTACCTTTCCAAACCCATCGACCCGGTCAGAATCGCGGAAACTCTGAGACTCTGGCAGGCAACCCCAACTCCTGTGCGTGTTACGGACGGCGCCAATGCCGAGATGCGATCTGGACAGCGCGTCATCAGCCACCTCGTGCACTGATCTTCATGGCGCGGCCTTGCTGGACCTGCGGTTGTCCACGGCATACGCGACCGGCGGGGCGGTGTTGCGCGAAGCCGCGCTCGAGATCCGGCCGGGAGAGATCGTCGGCCTGGCCGGTGAAAGCGGATCGGGGAAGAGCACCCTCGCGCTGGCCATTCTCGGTTTGCTGCCTCGCGGCGCGAAACTCGAGGGCCGCATTCTGCTGCGCGGGCGAGACCTGCTGCCATGCTCCGAACGCGAGTGGAGGCGGATTCGCGGCCGGGAGATCGGCCTGGTGTTGCAAAGCGCCTCGGCGTTGAACCCCAGCCTTCGCCTGGAAACCCAACTCCGCGAGGCGTGGGAAGCGCACTCGACGATTCCGTGGCGTGACGAGAAGAAACGGGTCTTCGAGTTATTCGAGCGCGTCGGGCTGCCGGGCCGGGAAGATTTTACCCGGCGGTTTCCGTCCCAAATCAGCGTGGGCCAGGCCCAGAGGGTACTGGTCGCGATGGCCCTCCTGCACCGGCCTTCGCTGCTGGTTGCCGACGAGCCTACCAGCGCTCTGGACGTAATCACCCAGGCGGAACTGCTCGGGTTACTCCTGGAACTCAACCAGGATCTGGGTACGTCGATGCTCTTCATCTCGCACGACCTCCTCTCGGTATCCCGGCTCTGTCACCGCGTGGCCATTCTGCACCAGGGATCGATCGTCGAATCCGGGGACACTCTGCGCGTGTTGACGAATCCCGAGCATCCTTACACACAGCGTCTGGTGGCTGCGCTGCCGCAGCTTCCGTCGCGTCCGGCCGTGAATCACCGCATCAACTCCAAAACCGCCTGAACCAGCCGCGGCGCCGCTTCCGGCCCGATGGAATTCACCTCTCCGTACCAGCGTTTGGACGCGTTCCGCAGCCACGGCGAATCGTTGTCCCACTCGGCCTTGGGGATGATGTAGCCGATCTCGTCGTTCGCCAAACCGAAGAGCATGCGGTAGGGCGCCGTCATGCGCTGCTTCAATGCCGGCTCGATCGGGGCGTCCGGATAATCGGCGCCCGGGTACCGGACGGTCCCGCCGACGCTGAGTTCGGGATAGAGTTCTCCCGGGATCAGCGCGATCTCGAGCACGGGCTTGTCCCCCGCGCTCATCCGGATGAAGCCGGCGGGGGTATCGCCGTTACCGCCGGACATGTTCTTCCGGCCTCGAAAGATGCCGATCCACGAAGCGAGACGGAAGCGCCAATTCGCCACGGGAAGAGAAACCATCGTCTCGCGAAACAGGATACGGTCAATCGCGACCGGTTGTGATTCACGGACAGCCTGCGCCGCCAGTTCGGCCACACGGACACCGATGAGTTCGGCTTTGCGAAAGCTGTTGCTCGGAGCAGGTTTGCCGGTGGCGGGATCCGGGATCTTCGCTCCGAGAGAAGATTGCATGCCGCCGACCGCGCCGTTGATCAACACTGCTTTCCCTCCCAGGAGGGCTTCCAGCCGCGAACAGAGATACCCCACATAGTCGGCCGTGATCAGCGTGTTCTTCGAACCGACGGTCTCCGGATGGTTGGCCCAGTTGACCAGGGTCGCGATCGGCTTGCCGTCCATCGTTGCGGCGCTGAGCGCGATCACTTCCGCGTCATGAACCTCGGGCGGGCGGTTGTCGTGGATGAACGAATCCAGCTCCGGGCGCGCGATTCGCGCCAAGGTCACGCGGGCGGGTTGCAACCGTGAGAGCGCCTCGCGCGCGGCGGCCGTGGTCTGGTCCACAACGTACTGGTTGTAGGCCTCCTGAATTCCGCTCGAAATCATACGAGGGCCCCACAGTCCCATGGTGTCGGGCGCTTCGTGGTCGTGCAGGGCCGCCACGACCACGTCGGCGTCCAGTTGGCCACGGATCTTCCGCGTGTCGTCGACAAACAGGCCGATGGAGTCGACGCCGCAAAGCACGAGTGGGCGCCCGCCGGCGGCGAGAGCCAGGCAGCGCGAGTAGAGACGATCGTGCACGCCGGTGGCGATGCGGTTCTGGCCGAAGCCGGCGAGGTAGACCGGGCCATGGCGCTGAAAGCCGGGAGTGATGTCGCGGTGGGCCGCGCCAGCGCGGAGTTGCGCCGGGGCAGGAGCGGCCCATAGGGCAATCAGGAGAAACAGGAAGCGCATAGGCCCACCTACGTCATTCGAGGCCACACGCCGGCATCGACATCGACGAGATCGCCGGCCGCGCGCAACTCGCGCTTCAACCGCTCGCGCATCGAGGCGATGCGAGGCTGTTGGGATGGCTCCCGGGAAAGGTCGTTCATCTCCCAGGGGTCCTGCTTCAGGTCGAACAACTGCGTGGTTCGCTTTCCCGCCGCGTTGTAGAGCAGCAGCTTCCATCGTTCGTCCCGGAGTCCTCGCTGGAAATTGGCGTAGCCGAAAACAATAGCGTCACGGTGGCGCGATTGCGGCTGGCGGAGGACGGGGCGAAGGCTCCGGCTTTCGATTTCGGGAGGAATGGCAACTCCGGCAAGGTCGAGAACGGTAGGGCAAATGTCCATGATGTGGCACAAGGCCGGCGACCGCTTCCCCTGGGGCAGACCGGGGCCGCCGATCACCAGGGGCACTCGCAGGCTGTGGTCGTACAGATTCTGCTTGCCGAACAACCCGTGCCGGCCGACCGCCAGGCCGTTGTCGCCGGCGAAGATGATGTACGTATTGTCCGCCTCTCCGCTGGCGTCCACCGCATCCAGAAGGAGGCCGATGTTGTGATCCACCTCGCTGATCATCCCGTAGTAATCGGCAATATGGCGGCGGACGACCTCCGGTGTCCGCGGGTACGGCGCCAGCAGTTCGTCGCGGATGTCGCGCACGCCGATGTCGAACGGATGCTCGGGTTGGAAGTTGGGCGGCAATTTCAGGCGCGAGGGGTCATACAGGCGCGCGAACCGCTCCGGCGGAGTGCGCGGGTCATGGGGCGAGGTGAACGCGACGTAAAGCAGGAAAGGCTTTTCGCGGTCGCGCCGGCGGAGGAAAGCCATCGCATTGTGGGTAAAGGCCTCGCTGGAAAACTCGTTGAGCATCCGGGAGGACTCTTTCGGGTAGCGTCCGGAGGGATCGTAGGGGCTGACGGGTACCCGGGTCTGGTCGGTCATGCCGCCGAAGAAGATGTTGCCGCCGTCTTCGAAGCACTCATTGAACAGCTTCGGGCCGTTGTGCCATTTGCCGGTGGCGTAGGTTTGCCAGCCGGCCTTCCGCAATTCAGTGGGAAACGCCCGATAAGGCCGGCGTTCGAACCGCGAGTCCTCCGGTTTGGCGATGAAGTTGGCGTGGGCATGCCAGAGGGTGAGACCAGTCATTAACTGGGCGCGGCTGGGTACGCAGACCGCGCCGTGAGTTCCACTCATGGTGAAGGCGTGCGTAAACGCGACTCCGCGCCGGACCAGCCGATCCATGTTCGGCGTTTGCACTTCGGAGTTGCCCAAGGCGCGAATCGTATCGAACCGCTGGTCGTCGGTGAACAGAACGAGGAAGTTGGGGCGTCGAGGCTGTGCCGGCGCAGCCGCGGCCAGGGTGGCGGCGGAGAAGGAACGTCGAGTCAGGACAGAGGTACGGGTGGGCTGGGCGATGGGCATCATGAGGGCCTTCTCCTACCTACATACCGCGACGGTGACGGCGTGAGAAACTCCGGTTCCCGCAAGTGGCTGCAGGCACACACGAAATAAAGTTTCAACGATTGAACCGGGAGCGGCAAGTGGAACGAATGGAACGTTCTACTTTGTTCCACGTGAGGTCGAATGAAATCAATGGGATCGGGCACAAAGTGGAACAAGTGGAACAAAAAAAGAGAGAATTCCCCGGAAGTTCTAGTTCTGGTTGGAGTTAGGTCCATTTTGAAGCCGAATCCTGTTCCAGTTGTTCCACCTGGAAGTGGAACAGAAGGTCGAGTGCGACGACCTAACTGGCCATTGATCCATAGTTTGCGGATAGAAAGCGCGGCCGGGCGCGGGGGCCGGACCCGCGATTGCACGGTGCACATTGGCGCTCACCCACTCCTTTCCGATTTCACGATAGCGTGGCGGTGCAAGGAACTCTCTCTGGCTGGAGCCAGCAAGAGTGACTTGGTATTGATTTCAGGGGAGTTACACCGCTGAAAAAAAGGCACAGTGCTTGTGAACGCCAAACCGGGCGATCCGGGCCGTCTGGTGACTGGCGTTGGTGCGTTGGAGCTAACCGCCGCAGGATCAGAAAGATGGGGTCGAGTAAGGCCGTGGGTATCGCCGGAGGCAGCCTGACTTTGGGAACGATCCATGCACGTCTCGATTCGAACGTCTTCTGGTTGCGGGTTGGGGGCAACGGGGGTTGGATCGGCGAAGCAGGATAGGTCTGCGCACGAAAACCTGGGACAGGGCCGCGTGTATGCGCGCCGGTACTTGAGTGTAAGTAGCTGACTGGATTCGATCACCGAGGACGGATGGCAGGAAACGCATTGGACGGCCCCGGTTCTCCAAGCCCTGCTCCCGGACATCGCGGCCTGCGCTGGCGCAAATCGGAACCACGGTCTTTGACCCCGTGAGCGCCGAGTCTCCTTCGGCATCATCCAGTGGGCGACCATCGCTGGAGAACCGAGCCCCCGGTCGCTTCCGGGTCACCCCTGGTTTGGCGTCGTCTGAGCCTCACGCTGTTGCTCGGAGCGGCGGCGGACGTCCGAACGGATCTGTTCGGCCTGCTGCGCGCTGAATCCCAGACGGTCCCGAAGAGACAGCACCAGATCCTCCTGCCGCCATTGCGCGCGCATGATGCCGGTCGCCGAGTGGCTATTGGAGCCGAGTAATAGGTGCCCGACCTCGTGGGCGATCACGCTTCCCAGCAGGCGGGTCCATGACGTCCTCTCCGCTCGGGCGAAGTCCACCACGCGGTCGGAATAGATGTGGCTCCTCGTCGGAAAGGGAGATTCACGGCTCAACATCGCCAGGCCGAACTGCTGAGGCTTGGTGGCGATTTTGCCCGACATCCGGCCGGTTAGCAAGGTGACCAGGAACGTACTGAACTCATCCGGATCGACGCTACAATCGGGCTTGCTCGCTACTCCCGACCCGGGGACCGGGCAGTTCTGCCACCGGACGGCGATGCCCGCCTGCCCGAGGATTTCCCCGGCCGAGCGCTGCGCCTCCGTCAACGCTTGCGCTTGGATTCCGGAATAGTCATAAAGGCGAATCGTGATCTCGCCGCCCTGTGCCCAAAGAGAGGCACTCACAAAGCAGAGCGTGAAAACGATCCGACTCGGTCCCATCCCAGCCGGTGTCCGCCCTGCGGTCAGCGGGGAAAGTTTGGTGATCGCGTCGATCATGAAGGCGCCTCCTTGTTTGGCCCGGCTTGTATCCAGGCACTGAGGACCTTCGAAAACGAAGGATCAAACGGCTAACCACCCGGTAATTTGTGGAAGAATTCCTGTGATGGGAGAATCCCCGTCCATTTCCGCGTTGCTGATCGCCTGGGGACGAGGCGAACCGGCGGCACTCGAAGAACTCACTCCGCGGGTCTACGGAGAACTGCACAAGGTGGCCCGCGCCTACCTGCGGCGAGGCGGTTCCGGCCAGTCGCTGCAGCCCACGGCGTTGATCAACGAAGCCTTCGTGCGACTACTCGATCAATCGCAGCCGGTCGGATGGGAGAACCGGGCGCACTTTTACGGCATCGCGGCGCGGCTGATGCGCATGATTCTGGTCGACCACGCCCGCGCCCGCCACGCCGCCAAGCGGGGCGGCGCAGAGGCTCCTGTCACTTTGGACGACCGGATGGCGGTCTCTCCGGGCCGGGCCCCGGATGTGCTGGAGATCAACGAGGCTCTCGACCAGCTGGCGGCCGTCGATGAACGGAAGGCCAAGGTGATCGAGATGCGCTACTTCGGGGGCATGGACCGGGAAGAGGTCGCGGCCGCCCTCGGCCTGACGGTGGCCACGGTGAAGCGGGACCTACATCTCGGGGAGGCGTGGCTGCGGAGGTTTCTGGCGGGGGAAAGCAAAGAATGAGTCGCCGGGACGATCCGAGGCCCAACCCCAACCGAGGCCCGACCGCAACCGAGGCCCGACCGCGAGGGAGGGCCTTCGCCTACCCCCGCCCTTCTTTGGCGTGGAGCGGAGACGTCTCTTTTTGGGAATCCAATCGGCCCGTGACACAATACGCTCTGCTGGGCAGGCGATATGAGCGACAACCGCTGGCAGCGTGTCGAGGACCTCTTTCATCGGGCCGTCGCGCTTCCACCGGAGGCGCGAGCGGCCTTTCTCGACCAGGTCTGCGAAGCGGATCTGTCGCTTCGCCGGGAAGTGGAGTCGCTGGTGGCCCATGAGTCCGAAGACGGCGCCACGTTCGCTCCGGCCAGGGACGAGGTCCCGCGCGCCATTGCGCACTATCGCATCGCAGGCAAGCTCGGCGAAGGAGGAATGGGCGCCGTCTACCGGGCCACGGACACCAAGCTGGGCCGCGAGGTCGCCATCAAGATCCTGCCTCAATCTTTCGCCAAAGACGCGGACCGGATGGCGCGCTTCACCCGCGAGGCGAAGGTGCTGGCTTCGCTGAATCACCCCCACATCGCGCAGATCTACGGCATCGAAGAACACGCGCTGGTGATGGAACTGGTTCCCGGGGGGACGTTGAAACGGCCGCTGCCGCTCGAGACCGCACTGCACTACGCGAAGCAGATTGCCGAAGCGCTCGAAGCGGCTCACGAAAAAGGAATCGTACATCGCGACCTGAAACCGGCCAACATCATGGTCACGCCGGAAGGCGCCGTCAAGCTGCTCGACTTCGGACTGGCGGCGGTGGCGCTGGGCGCACTTTCCGCCGGCAGCGATCCGATGGACTCGCCGACGCTCACGGGGCGAGCGACCGAAGCGGGAATGATCATGGGCACGGCGGCGTACATGTGCCCGGAGCAGGCGGCGGGACAGCCGGTGGATAAACGGGCGGACGTGTGGTCGTTCGGTGTGGTGTTGTGGGAGATGCTGACCGGCCGTCGGCTGTTCGAGGGCGAGACCGCCTCCCTCACGCTGGCTGCCGTGTTGCGCAGCCCGATCGACTTCGACCCATTGCCGCGCCAAACGCCGGTGGCGATTCGAGGCCTGCTGCGGCGCTGCCTGGACCGCAACGCGAAGAACCGACTGCGAGACATCGGCGAGGCGAGGGTCGCGATTGAGTCGGCACTCGCCGGTGAGACACCGCTCGTCGAAGGCGCGCGGGATCGCGGCGGTCGGCGGCCGTGGCTGTCATGGAGCGTGGCTGCCGTGTTGGGGGTGGGCCTGGCTGCGGCCGTGTTCTTACACTTCGATCGCCGCCCCTCCCCGGAACCGAAGATCACCCAACTGACCCGCGATACCGGCTTCGCCGACCATCCTGCGCTCTCGGCAGACGGCAAGCTGGTGGCCTACGTGTCGGACCGAAGCGGCCGCGGGACACACGAGATCTGGATCCAACAGGTGGCCGGTGGGCAGCCCGTCCTCTTGACCAAACCTCCCCTGACCGGCTGGTGGCCCCGATTCTCCCCGGACGGGACGACCGTCTACTTTAACTCGTCACAGGAAGGAGGAGGGATTTACGCAATCCCCGCGCTGGGCGGCGACGAGCGGCTCGTCCACAAAGGACCGGTGAATCTCTTCCTCCTTTCGCCGGACGGGGCGTGGATCGCGTTCAATCCTGGGCGGGCTATCGGCGAAGAGATGCCTCTATACCTGGTTCCCTCTCGCGGAGGAAGTCCCCGCCGCGTAGAGACCGGTCTGCAGACAAATCGGGTCGCCGGGTGGTCGCCTGACGGAAAGTTCATTCTGGTGTCCGAGGTGGGGCTATACTGGCGATTCGATGACCCGCTTCCGCTCTATGCTGTTCCGATTGCGAGCGGCCGGGCCGCGCCCATAGCGACGCCAGACGGCAAACCGGTTTCAACGTACAACATTCAGTGGGTAGACGATCGTTTTCTGATGACCGTTCGTCATGGGAGGGTGAGCGCCATCGAGCAGTTCCGCCTCCAGGCCGGAAGATGGACGCTCGAAGGACCTCCCAAACGGTTGGTTTCCTTTCCGGGCGCGTATCTGGCGTTCTCGGCGAACCCGGGCGGTCTGGTGGTTTTCTCCGCGATCACGGGAACGGCGGATCTCTGGAGTCTCCCCGTCGATGCGGAGCGCGGGGTCGTCACCGGAGCCGCCCGGAAACTCACCAATGACCAGGCGACGGAGAGGGCGCCGACACTGTCGGCCGACGGAAGCAAGCTGGTGTACGCCTCGGATCGCAGCGGGAACCCGGACGTGTGGCTGCGGGAGACGCGGACCGGCAAGGAGACCCAGATCACGGAGACTCCCGAGAAGGTCGCGCGCGCGGGAATCTCCCCCGATGGGGCCAAGATCGCATACGAGGTGGAAGGCCAGGCCCACTCGATCTATGCGCGAGACCTGGCGGGCGGAGAGCCGAAGCTGGTCTGCCGCGATTGCGCCAGACCGATTTGGACGCCGGATTCGCGGAGGGTCACGTTCTATTCAGGCAGCCCAGTTCACTATTACAGCTTCGATTTTGCGAGCGGCGAGCGTACCGGGATCCTTTCTTCGTCCAAATTCGGCATCGGAGACCTCTGGTTCTCGAATGACGGCCGGTGGGTCAGTTTCAGAGGGTCCAGCGCGGGCCGGTACCGGGTATTTGTGGCGCCGGTGAAGGACGGAAAGGCGGCTGGAGAGGACGAATGGATCCCGATCACCGAAACCGGAACCACCAATGGCCAATGGTCGCCCGGCGGCAATGTTTTATACTACTTCAGCCGCACCGAAACAGGAGTCGAGATTGCGGCACAACCGTTGGACCCTGGGACCAAACGCCCCCGTGGGAAGGCCTTGCCCGTTTTCATGCCAACTGCTGGGCACGATATCGGCGCCGTCTCGCTCTTTGTCGGCCGGGACCAGTTGCTGATGTCCCTAACCGAGTGGAAGAGCAACCTTTGGAAAGTCGAAGCCGAGCCGTGACGGGTGGCGGGCGCCCGGCGGGCGGAGGGCCAACCCCGATTTCTCGCCGAACTTCATGCTGCCATTTGTCCGGCAGTCGCGGTGCATGATCGCACGAACCGCGGGTGCGAATCCTGCGGGCTGCGTTGGTACCCTCACCACAATTCGGCATGCACGGCACCCGTGGGTTCACACCCGCGGTTCGGACTGGAAACCCTGTCAGACTTGACCTTTCCAAGCGGCTGGCTTACCGTACGAGGAGTGACCATCCATCTCAAACCGGAAACCGAACAACTGGTGATGGAAGAGCTCCGGAGCGGGCATTTTCGCACCGTGGACGATCTGATTGTCGAGGGCGTTCAAGCATGGCGTCAGACCCATGCTGCCACGCCTACCAAGGCCCGCAAGAACTTCGCTCAGTTTCTGATGGAGTCACCTTTGGCAGGTTCCGGCCTCAATCTGGAGCGGGATAGAGATACAGGCCGCGACATCGAGCTATGAGCGGATTCCTGCTCGACACGAACGTCATTTCCGAATTTGCTCGCCCCGACCGCACTCCGGAGCCGCGCGTGCGGCAGTGGCTGGAGACAGTTGATCCCTCCAGCCTCTACGCGAGCGTCCTCACCAGCGGCGAGATCCGAAAGGGCATCGAACAACTCGCCGCCGGCAAGCGGCGTACGCAACTGGAAGACTGGCTGGACAACGACTTTCGCGACTGGTTCGAGAACAGGCTTCTCATTGTCGATGAAGCAATCGCCAACCGATGGGGCTTTCTAGCTGCCGAAGCGAAGCGCAAGGGAACACCCGTGGCGATCATTGACGGCTTGCTCTCCGCCACCGCGCTGGTGCACAAGCTGACGGTCGTCACTCGAAACAGTCGCGACTTTGCCAATGCCGGAGCACCCGTGTTTAACCCGTGGGACGCCGCCTGATCGACGCCTGGGCGGCCACATAGCGATTCCACTTTTTTCACTCCAGATCCCAGCCCGCAGGATTGCCTGGCCTGACATCCCGATCGCCGCTCCGTGCCCAGTACCGCCCGTCTTTGTCGTGGAACGGGGACGTTTCTTCTAGGGAATCCAATCGGGCTCGTGACACAATACGCTTGGCTGGGCGGGCGACATGAGCGACAATTCGAGGACGGCAACGGGCGCATCGGGCGTGCGATCGCTGAAACGGCGCTCTCGCAATGTCTTGGGCAACCGGCGCTGACGGCATTGGCTGCGACTCTTCTCGTGAGGCGCAAGGCTTACTATGCCGAGCTGGAAGCGGCGAACAAAGGCATGGAAGTGACTCCGTGGCTTTCCTGGTTTGCAGGCATCTGTATCGAAGCGCAGAGACGCACGACGGCCGGAGTGGAGTTTCTGATCGACAAGACCCGGCTTTTGGACCGTCTGCGCGGACAATTGAACGCCCGCCAGGAAAAAGCGCTGCTGCGGATGCTTCACGAAGGCCCGGAGGGCTTCAAGGTGGCTTGAGCGCGGGCAACTACATGACCATCACCGGCGCCTCTCCGGCGACCGCAACCCGCGATCTTAACGGACATGGCCGGCCGAGGGGCGCTTGTCCGTGTCGGTGAACGGCGTCACGCGCGGTATCACCTCATGGTTCGCTCCAGGCCAGTGTCGCCCGTGAACCTCGATGAACAGGGGAACTTGGGGAATGCGGCGACAGACCGAACCTCTCGCTGAAGTGGCGCTCGAAGAGCTCACTCCGCGGGTGTACGGAGAACTGCACAGGGTCGCCCGCGCCTATCCGCGGCGAGGCGGTTCCAGCCAGTCGTAAACCCGCCGGATTGTGCGCTTGTGCTAGTGTGTGGTTGTGCGGACTACGCTCGACATATCAGATGAGGCCTACTACATCGCCAAGGCTATCGCCAGGGACCAGAACCGCAGCCTCGGACGAGTGGTCGGCGACCTGATTCTGCAATCGTCGAAAGGAGCGAAGGGCGCCTCCATAAAGATGAGCGATTACGGGTTCCCTACTTTCCGATGCGCCCGGCCCGTGACACAATACG
>CAZGUX010000228.1:0-94862 GCA_964529305.1 uncultured Solibacteraceae bacterium
GATGTCCCAGAGGGCCATGTCGATTCCCGGATAGGCGAAGCATGCGGTATGCTGCCTCCACGACCAGATGCCTCGGCGCCACAGTTCGGCGCGAATCGCCTCGCTTTCCCAGGGACTGCGGCCGATGACGAACGGACGCATGCCTTCGAGAGCCGCCAGTACGGATTCCAGGTTGGCCCCGCTGCAACTCTCTCCCCAGCCGGTCAGGCCGTCGTCGGTCGTGGCTTTGACGACTACATCGGTGACGCCGTCCCGGTTGACGAGCGAACTCACCTCGCGATGCGTGTATGCGATGCTGACGGGAATGAACTCGAGTTGGGTGACCTTCATGGGGCGGCGATCAGGTACGATTTGAAAACTGCCAAATCAGTGTAGCTCATGCCCACTTCTCTGCCGCGCGCGCGATTTGCCGTCGTCTCCCTGATGGTCGTTTTCAGCGTGATGAACTACTTCGACCGCACGATCATGTCGATCGCCGGGCCGGAAATGATGAAGGAGTTCGGGATCGCGCCCACGCAAATGGGGTTTGTCTATTCGGCCTTCGTGCTGAGTTACGCGCTGTTCATGATGCCGGGTGGCCAACTCGCGGACGTCGTGGGACCTCGCGCCGCGCTCACCCTGATGGGCCTGGGAGCCGCGTTGTTCACGGGACTGACGGCGTTCGGCGGCACGCCGGGACTGGGCACTCTCATCGGCGTGGTGCCCGCGCTGCTGATGATCCGCCTTCTGATGGGCATCTTCACCGCGCCGCTCTACCCGTCCTGCGCCCGCATGTGCGGAAACTGGATTCCGGTCGCGCAGATGGCTCGCACGCAGGGGTTCATCATCGGCGGCGCCTCCCTGGGCGGGGCTGTCGCGCCCATCCTCTTCAAGGCCCTGATGGGCCGTTGGGGATGGCGCTTCTCGTTTGTCGCAGCCGCTCTCGCGACCGCCGTCCTGGCGATCGTCTGGAGGCTTACGGTCCGCGACCATCCCGCTTCCGCCGTCGCGGCCACGCCCGTACGGTCGATCCCGCTCTCGTCGTGGCGGCCGCTTCTCGTCAACCGCAATCTGCTGCTGCTCACGGCTGCCTACGCCGCGGTGGGATACTTCGCCTACATCTTTTACTACTGGATTTATTACTATTTTGGCGAGGTCCGGCACATGGGCTTTGAACAGAGCGCCCGATTCACGACGCTGGTCCTGGTGGTCAACGGACTGATGATTCCTTTCGGCGGATGGCTTTCGGACCGGTTGACGCGGGCGCATGGCGAACGGATTGGACGGCGCCTCGTGCCGTTTGCCGGGCTGTTGCTGAGTGCGGTCCTGCTGTACGCCGGCACGCACGCGGCGGGCGATTGGACCACCGTGTGGCTGATGGCGTTCGCGATGGGTTTCGCGTCGTTCTGCGAAGGGCCGTTCTGGGCCATGGCGATCGCGATCGGCGGCGAGCAGGTTGGGGCGGCCTGCAGTATCCTCAACACCGGATCGAACCTGGCCGGTTTCCTCGCGCCGGCGTTGACGCCGCTGATCGCCTCTTACGCGGGATGGTCCTGGGGACTGTACTTCGGTTGTCTGGTGGTTCTTCTCGGAGCCATTGCCTGCTGGCGGGTGGACCTGGAGCGGCCTCGCCCGGTCGCCGCGCAGGCGCCGAGTGTTGTGGAAGAGTCGGGGAGACCGGCATCATGAGAAGACGAGACTGCCTTGGGGTCGCCCTGGCGCCGATTGCACGGGCAGATGCGGATTCCCCTCCCGACGTCCGTTCGGTTGCGCCGGACCTGACGGTTCCCGGGATGAGCGGCGGAGAGGCGGGTCCTGGGAAACGGGTCCGGCAGAGCCTGCCCGAGTATGCGCGTTCGGATGTACATCATCTGCTCTATCTGCCGGCCGAGTGGAAGCCGGGGAAGCGCTATCCCGTGATGGTGGACTACCCCGGAAACGGGCCGTACCGCAATGCGTTCGGAGACGTCTCGACCGGGGAAGTGGAGGACTGCCGCCTGGGCTACGGGATCACGGGCGGCCGAGAGTTCTTGTGGGTGTCGATGCCGTTCGTGAATCCGGCCGAAGGCAGGAATCAGACCCAGTGGTGGGGCAGCGTGGAGGCGACGGTCGATTATTGCATCAAGGCCATCCGCCTGGTTTGCGAGGAGTTCGGCGGCGATCCGTCGGCCGTCATCCTGACGGGCTTTTCGAGGGGAGCCATCGCCTGCAACGTGATCGGCCTCGCCAATGACCGCATCGCCGACGTCTGGCTGGCGTTTGTTCCCTACAGCCATTACGACGGCGTGCGGAAGTGGAACTGGCCGGGCAGCGATCGGGAGTCGGCGCTCGAGCGACTCGGCAGGCTGCGAGGACGGGCGTCGTTCATCTGTCACGAGGCGTCGGTCGAGGACACGCGGCGCTACGTTGAAGGGTTGGGCATCCAGGCGCCGTTCACGTTCGAGGCGGTGCCCTATCGGAATCACAACCCCGATTGGGCATTGCGCGACATCCCGCTGCGGCGGCAGGTGCGACGCTGGCTTCAGGATGTGCTGGAGCGGAGGCCCGGCACCTCGGCCATCCGCGGGCAGGTCGCCGACCGGCGGGGCCGGCCGATTTCCGGAGTCCGGATCGAAAGCGGGGAGACCCACTGGACGCTTACAGACCGGGGAGGGCGGTTCACGCTGAAAGGTCTGACCCGCATTCCGCGAGTGGTCGGGGCAACGCAGGCAGGACAGCGATTTGAGCCTGCCGCGGTGGAGGTCGACCTGTCCTCAGGCGCTGAAGGCCGAGCGGATTTCCGGGCCGTCAGGTAAGAAGGTCGCGCGCTACCGTGCCATGCACGTCGGTCAGGCGGTAGTGCCGGCCCTGGAATTTGTACGTCAGCCGGGTGTGGTCGACTCCCATGCAATGCATCATGGTTGCGTGCAGATCGTGGACTTCCATGGGCTTTTCGACGATGTTGTAGCTGAAGTCGTCGGTCGCGCCATAGGTGAGGCCGCCCTTGATGCCGCCTCCCGCCAGCCACATGCTGAAGCAGCGGGGATGGTGGTCGCGGCCGTAGGTAACGTCGGTCAGCGCGCCTTGCGAGTACACGGTGCGGCCGAACTCGCCACCCCAGACCACCAGCGTGTCGTCGAGCAAACCCCTTCGTTTGAGGTCGAGGACCAGGGCCGCCGAGGCCTGGTCGGTTTGGGCGCACTGGCCGCGGATCTGCTTGGGCAGGTCGCCGTGCTGGTCCCAGCCGCGGTGGAACAACTGGATGAACCGCACGCCACGCTCGGCCAGGCGCCGCGCCAACACGCAGTTGGCCGCGTAGGTGCCCGGCTTCCGCGAGTCGGAGCCATAGAGTTCAAAGGTGGATTCCGGTTCCTTGGAGAGGTCGGTCAGCTCAGGCACCGACGATTGCATGCGATACGCCATCTCGTATTGAGAGATGCGGGTCTGAATCTCCGGATCCTGGTATTCCTTGAACTTGAGTTCGTTCATGCGGGCCAGATCGTCGAGAAACCGGCGGCGCGCATCGCCGGAATAGCCGTCGGGGTTCGACAGATACAAAACGGGGTCGGCCCCGGAACGGAACTTGACGCCTTGATATCGCGTGGGCAGGAACCCGCTGCCCCACTGCCGGTCGGCGAGGGCCTGGGAGTTGCCGACGCCCTGGGAGACCATCACGACAAAGGCGGGCAGGTCCTGATTCTCGCTGCCCAGACCATAGGCGACCCAGGAGCCGATGCTGGGCCTGCCGGCAAGCTGGAAGCCGGTTTGGAAGAACGTCACGGCGGGGTCGTGGTTGATCGCTTCGGTCCGCAGCGAACGAATCACGCAGAGGTCGTCGGCCACCTTCGCCGTGTGGGGCAGCAATTCGCTGAGTTCGATTCCACTCTGGCCGTGCTTTGCGAACTTGAAGATCGACGGCGCAGTGGGGAACTTCGACTGAAAGGCCGTCATGCCGGTGAGGCGCTGGCCCATCCGGACGGAGGCGGGCAGATCGAGACCGCGCATCTTCTCCAACTGCGGCTTGTAGTCGAACAGGTCGATTTGCGAAGGGCCGCCGTGCTGGAAAAGGTAAATGACCCGCTTGGCTTTGCCGGCGAAGTGGGGCAGGCCGGACAAACCGTTGGAACGCCGGTCGGAGACCGGCGTCACGGAGTCGGCGGCAAGCAGGGAGCCGAGCGCGGTCAGGCCAACGCCTCCGCTGGCGAGGCTGAACAGGTGACGGCGGGTCAATTGCAGTTTGCGGTAATCCAGTGGGTCCACGGGGTCACTCCTTCGTGATCGCTTCGTCGAGATTCAGGACGAGGCTCGCGACCGACGCGTAGGCGGCCAGTTCCTTGGGATTCAGCGCGGGGTCAGGGGGCGTGTCGCCCTGCCGCAGATATCGGAGGGCGGCGTCTTCTTTCCCCGCGAAGTGATCCAGATGGTAATTGAGGTTATTGCGCAGGACTTCCGCTTCCGCCGGCGAGGGCGCGCGGCCGGTGACCAGGCGGAATCCAAAGCGGAGGCGCGAGCCGGCCTCATCGCCGCCTTCCCGGATCATCCGCCGGCCGATCCACCGCGCGGCCTCGATGAACGTGACATCGTTCATCAGGTTGAGCGCCTGCAAGGGAGTGTTGGTGCGGTTCTCGCGGACCACGCAGGCCTCGCGGTTGGCCGCGTCGAAGTTCATCATCATGGGCGGAGCGACCGTGCGCTTCCAGAACGTATAGAGGCTGCGGCGATACAAATCCGGCCCCTTGCTCTGGACGTACTCCATGTCCTGCATGATGAGGTCCTTCCACAAACCTTCGGGCTGATAGGGCCGGACGGAAGGTCCGCCCAGTTTCGGTGTCAAGAGCCCGGCCGCGAGCAAGGCCTGGTCGCGCACCATCTCCGCGGGCATCCGGACGCGAGGTCCGCGAGCCACCAGGCGGTTCTCCGGGTCCCGTTGCAGCAACTCGGATGAGGCCTTCGAAGACTGGCGATAGGCGGCGCTCATCACGATAGTCTTCAACATGGCCTTGGTGTCCCAGCCGCCGTCGATGAAACGGGTAGCGAGCCAATCGAGCAACTCCGGATGCGAGGGCCACTCGCCCTGGGCGCCGAAGTCCTCGGTGGTTTTCACCAGGCCGATCCCGAAGAGGATCTGCCACATCCGATTGACGGCGACGCGGGCCAGCAGGGGATTGCCGGGGTCGACCAGCCACCGGGCAAAGCCGAGACGGTTGTGCGGAGCGCCGGCCGGCAAGGGAGGCAGAACCTCAGGAAGACCGGGGTCTACCGCTTCACCGGGAGTGCTGTAGTGGCCGCGAATCAGGAAGTGCGTCTGGCGGCGTTGCGGCCGCTCCGCCATGACCATGACGGTGGGGAAGGTGCGTTCGAGTTGGTCGCGTTCACTGCGCAAGGATTCGAGGCGGGACCAGGCTTCGCGTACATCGGCCGGGGCGGCGTTCGCGAGGAACTGCCAACGAAGAGCGTTGGTCTCGGCAGCGCTTCGCTGGGCGGCGGGTTTGGCCGCGAGGCGATCGAGGGGTGAGCCCACGGCCGCGGCCGCGATCTGGTCTTCGGGAACGACGCGCGAATAGAGACGCACCTCATCGATCCAGCCGCGAAAGCGATTCTTCGGACCGCCTCCGCCGCCGATGCGTAGCGGTTCGGTGAATTTTGAGCCGGCATTGCGGAACGGCCGGTAGAGCGTCTCCATGCCGACGGTGAATTCCACGGGCCGGCCATCGACAAACAACCGGATGCTTTCCGCCATCTTCGACCCTGCGTACGTGACCGCGACATGATGCCACTTGCCCGCCGAAAGCACCGGACCGGTCTCCACGCGGAGGGCGTCGTTGACGTAGTTGCTGGTGAGGTGGAAGTGCAGTTTGCCATCGACGGCGTAAAGCCCGTAGCCTTTGCCTTCCGGCTTGTCGCTCATGCGGGTGACCACGGCGCCGTTGGGCGTCGTGCCGGAGCGGATCCACGCAGTGATCGAGAACCGGTCGTCAATGTCGAAGGCGCCCGCGCCGGGCGCCAGCAGCAGCGACGTGCCGTCGAGGCGGGCGGCCTGCCCGGCCAACCCTGGGACGAAGCCCACGTCGCCGGCCGGTTTCAAGTCGCCCGTCTGTTCGAGCGGAAACGAAGAAGCCAGTTCTGCCCGGGGCGCCCAGAATTGCGGCTCTTTCCCGGCGAGCGACTGCTCCCAGTCGTGCTGCGATTTTGCGAGCAGGTCCGCGCGGCTCTTCAGAAAACCCTCGGCCGCGGCGATCTTCCGGTTCATGGCGTCGAGGGCGGATTGCTGCTCGCGCGTCGGCGCCGGAATCAGCGGCGGCGAGTTCCCGTACTTCATGGCCCGGCCGTTTTCGGGGATGTTGTTGAAGTAGGCGAAGAACCGGTAGAACTCTTTCTGGGTGATCGGATCGTAGTTGTGGTTGTGGCAGCGCGCGCAACCCATCGTCAAGCCGAGGAAGACCGTTGAGGTGGTCTCGACGCGGTCGACCACGTATTCGACGGCGTACTCTTCCGGGATAATCCCGTCTTCTGTATTGGCACGGTGGTTGCGGCTGAAGCCGGTGGCGATCTTCTGGTCGAGCGTAGCTCCCGGCAGCAGGTCTCCGGCGATCTGCTCGAGCGTGAACTGGTCAAAGGGTTCATTGCGGTTGAACGCGTCGATGACCCAATCGCGCCAGCGCCACATCTCGCGCTCGCCGTCGAACTGATAGCCGTTGGTGTCGGCGTAGCGCGCCGCGTCCAGCCAGCGGGCCGCCATTCGCTCACCGTAGCGGGGGGAGGAGAGAAGGCGGTCGACCACTTTTTCGTACGCCCGGGCGGAAGTGTCACCCAGGAAAGAATCGATTTCGGCCGGCGTCGGGGGCAGCCCGGTCAAATCGAGAGACACGCGCCGGATCAGGGTCTCGCGGGAGGCTTCCGGAGAGGGGGCCAGCCCTTCGCGCTGGAGGCGGGCCAGCACGAACCGGTCAATCGGATTTCGGGGCCATGCGCTTTCGACCGGCGGCACGGCCGGGCGTTTGGGCGGGAGGAAGGACCAGTGCTTTTCCCATTTCGCCCCCTGCGCGATCCAGTCGCGCAGCGTGGCGATCTGGGCATCGGTCAGGCTGAGTCCTGTGTGGACGGGCGGCATCCGCATCGCCCGCTTTTCGGCGGTGATGCGCTGGATGAGGACGCTCTGTTCGGGCTTCCCTTCGACCACGGCGCGCCGTCCGCCCAGGTCGGCCTTGGCGGCGGCTTCGCTGTCGAGACGGAGGGGAATGCGCTTGACGGCCGCGTCGGGGCCGTGGCAGGAGAAGCACTTGTCGGACAGGATCGGGCGCACGTCGCGATTGAACTCGATGGGAGAGGCCGCCATCGAGGCCGCCGCAGTGAGAGCCAATGCCCAGGAGCGCATCGTGTTCCTGATTTTACAACGAGCCAGGGCGGCAGGGCCGATTGGTCGCCCAGGCGTGAAGATTCATATTTGAATCGGCGCGGCGCCTGCCTGGCTCACTTCAGGGGCATAATGCTAGCATCGTGCCGTGGGCAATCTGCGATTTGCCTGGATTCGCGAAGAACCCTAACCGATGAAGGCAGAATACGATTTTTCCAAGTCCCGCAAGAACCCGTACGCGAAACAACTGAAGCGACAGATCACGATCCGGATCGAGGTCTCATCGGTCGAGTACTTCCAGCAATTGGCCGCGGAGTTGGGAATCCCGTATCAGAACCTGATCAACCTCTTTCTTCGAGACTGCGCGGCAAAGAAGAGCAGGCCTGTGCTTGCGTGGGTCAGTACCGACGCACGCCGGCCTTCGCGCCGCTGACGGGTCCCGCCAGCGTACACGGCCTCACGAGCCCAGCACTTTCTCCAGATCGGCCGGGTCGCCAAATTTCGCGCATTTCCACGAACTGTCGATGTTCCGGAGCAAACCCGTCAAGACCGCTCCGGCGCCCACCTCGACGAACCGCTCCACCCCTTTGGACGCCAGGACGCGCATCGACTCGTGCCACCGAACCGGGTTCGGCACCTGCTGGTACAAACCTTCGCGCGCCCTGGCGCCCGTGGTCACCTCGCGCGCCTGCCAGTTGTTGATCAACGGGATAGATAAGTCGGCGAATGCCGTGGCCTCGAGATCGGCGCGCAGCCTCTCCTGGGCTGGAGCCATCAACGGACAGTGGAAGGGTGCGCTCACCGGCAGCAGCACGGCTCGTTTCGCCCCGGCAGCCTTGGCCAGTTCCATGGCCCGACCGACCGCCGCGGCATGACCGGCGATGACGATCTGATCGGGCGAGTTCAGATTGGCGGCGGTGACCACTTCGCCTTGCGCCGCTTCCGCCAGCACGCCATCGAGGGCCGCCTCCGGCATCTTCAGGAGCGCGGCCATCGCGCCCACGCCCTCCGGCACGGCCTGCTGCATGTACTGGCCCCGCTTGCGCACCAGGCGGACCGCATCGGCAAACGGCAGGGAACCCGCGGCTACTAGAGCCGAATATTCGCCCAGGCTGTGTCCGGCCACGTAGGCCGCGTGCACGCCATTCTCGCGAAGGACGGCCAGAGCGGCGACCGAGACCGTCAGCAACGCCGGTTGCGTGTTTTCGGTGAGTCGCAGCTGATCCTCGGGACCTTCAAAACAAAGGCGCGAAATGGCGAAGCCGAGAGATTCATCGGCCTCTTCGAACACCCGGCGCGCGGAAGGGTACTGGTCGTGGAGGGCTTTGCCCATACCGGGGGATTGAGAGCCCTGGCCGGGAAACAGGAAGGCAACAACGGACATGCTTTTATTCTAATCAGCGCATGGGAGCGTACTTGGAAAGCTTCCTCTGCAGCGAACGGCGGTGAATCCCCAGCAGTTTCGCGGCCTGCGAGATGTTGCCCGAACAATCGGTCAGGACCCGTTGGATGTGCTCCCATTCCACGCGGGCCAGCGACGGGACGTTGGCCGGCGGCACCCCTTCGGGAGGCTGCTGGTTCCGCAAGTTCTCATAGGCTGCCAGGATCTGGTCCACGTCAACCGGCTTGCTCAGGTAGTGGTCCGCCCCTAACTTCACGGCGGCCAGGGCGGTGGGGATGCTGCCGAAGCCCGTCAGCATGATGACGATGGTGGTGGGATCGAGTTCGCGCAGGTCCCTGATGATGTCGAGTCCACCGGCTCCGGGCATCCGGAGGTCGACCAGGATCAGGTCCGGACTCACTTCGCGTGCGACCCCGATAGCTTGTCCGCCATCTCCGGCCTCATGTGCGTCCCATCCACGCTGGCGGAAGGCGCGGCACAGGCGATTCCGGAAGACGTCATCGTCGTCCACCGACAGAACGACCGGATTCTCTCTAGAGGGAGACATGGCTGACCATTGAGACTTGCGGGCACGGCAACTCCAGCGAAACGACGGTGCCGCGGCCGCTTTCCGACTCAAAATCCAGCCGCCCGCTCAGCCTCTCGGCGAACAACCTCACCAGAAATACCCCTAATCCCATTCCTCGACCCGGTTCCTTCGTCGTAAAGAACGGCTCCGCGATCCGGTTCAGCACTTCGACGCTCATTCCGGAACCCTGGTCTCGAACGGTAAACCGGATCCCCTCTCCGGTTCTCTCCGCTCTCAGGATAACCGGCGCTTGGGGAGCGCTGGCGTCGAGAGCGTTTTTCACCAACGCGGCCAGCGCTTGAACCGTGGCTTCGGGAGGCAGCACGGCGCCTTCGGCGCCGGTTTCCAGCCGGATCGAACGCTGCTGATCGGCGCTGAACTGCGCCCGCACCCGGTCGAGCAGCTCCGGCAACGGGACCGGCGCCGGCGCCTCGCCGCTGGTTTCGGCGCCGCGGGCGCTCATGTTCTGAAGAATCCGCCGGCAGCGCTCGACCTCCGAGCGAATCAGCCGCGCATCCTCCGCCATTTCGGCGTCCCGGCCGGCGAGGGCGCGCTCGATCTCTTTCGAAACCACCGCAATCGAAGCGAGCGGCGTCCCGAGTTCGTGGGCCGCGCCGGCCGCGAGCGTCACCAGCGATGCCAGACGCTGGTTTCGTGCCACCTGTTGCTGCAACTCGAGCACTTCCTGCTCTCGGCGCCGCAGCGCTTCGGAAACCTTGCCGATGAAGTAGGCGGTCAGGGCGGCGGCGATGGCAAAGGCGATCCACATGCCCACCAGGTGCACGGAGAACTGCTGCGCCTGGTGATGCGATTCGAAGATCGTCAACGGCCGATGGACCCAGAACAACAGCCCGAAACACACCACGGACAAAGCGCCCAGGGCCCAGGCCCACGCCTTACGCAATACCACCGCCGAGACCGTAATCTGCACGAGGTACAGCAGGCTGAAGGGATTCAGGGGCCCGCCGCACAAGGACAGGACGGCGGTCAGGCAGAGCGTATCGAGGCCAAAAATCCAGCCCAACACCCGCTCGGGGTCCCTTGGTTGTCCCTGCTGCCAGCGGCTCAAGAGATAGTTCGAGATGGCCGTGATGGCGATGGGCGCCGAAAGCCAGGAAAGCGGCAGGTCGACTTTCAACAGAAATTCGGCCACTGCGATTGTCACGAGTTCCCCGAGCAGCAAGCCGTTGCGAAGGCGCACGACCCAGGGGAGCGCGACGTGGGGCGCCACCTCTCCGGCCGGAGGCAGAAGAACGGTCTGGGAAGGATTGCGCTCGGGGCCCGTGGAAAGGACAATGGCGCGCGATCGCATATCCCTATCGTAGAACTGAAGTTACTGCAATGTTTGCGGTAGACGATGCGACAATTTGCCGCATTAACTCGGCGGGTGAGTTGCGCGTAGACTAGCAAGTAGCGAAGAGGTCAGCCCCCTCAGCTGACAACCTTCATCGGCACTCTTCATAGGCCGGTCCGCGTTAACGCCTCCTCAAGCAATCCCCGCGGACCGGCCGTTGTATTTCGGAATCAGCGAGACACCCTGCGAGCGCGAGATAATCGTGCGTTGCCTTCCGGGGATCTGACACACGACGCGGCCTATCTCGAGGGGCTCCGCCTGTTCAACGAAGGCGCCTTCTTCGAGAGCCACGAAAAGCTGGAAGAGGTCTGGCAACGTGCGTCGCAGGCCGACCGGTTCTTCCTCCAGGCGGTCATTCATTTCGCAGTCGCGATGGTTCTCGCAGAGCGGGGGAACGTCGAAGGGGGCCGCCGGCAAATCGACAAGTGCGCCCGCAAACTCGCCGGGTACTTGCCGCGCTACGGAGGGTTGGACACGTGGGCGCTCTATGGGCAGGCGGTGCGGTTTCGAGAAGCTTTTCGAGGCCGGGTCACGATGGCCGAAGCACCCTGGGTGGAGGCCGTGGCGGCGAATCCGGCTGGAGAGCGTCCAACAACCTGATTTTCAGCAGGTTGGCCCCTTCGAACCGTGGTGGTGCTTTTCGGCCAGTTTCCACACGGGAGATAGACTAGTAAACCATTGAAAAAACAGAGACAATGAATTGGTACGGCAATTGCGCTACAAGAGGCGGAGGTAACGGTCATGCGTGGCACTCGATGGTTCCTGGCTTTCGCGCTACCGGCCATCCTGCTGGCTCAGGACGCCGGGCGCGGCGTGGCTCGACTCAGCCTGATGAACGGGGATGTGTCGATCCGGCGAGGCGACTCCGGTGACCAGATCGCAGCCGCCCTCAATGCACCGCTGGTGGTGACGGACCGGGTCTATACGGGACCCAGTTCCCGGGCCGAACTGCAATTCGACTACGCGAACTTTCTGCGGCTGGCCTCCAACGCCGAGGTGCGTCTTTCGGAACTCATCGAGGGCCGCTATCAGATTCAGATGGCCGCGGGCCTGGCAACCTTTACGGTTCTGCGGGATTCGCAGGCCGATGTGGAGATCAGTACGCCGGCCGTCGCCATCCGGCCAATGAAGCGCGGGTCGTACCGGATTCTGGTCAATCCTGACGGCGAGACCGAGATCATCGTCCGGGCCGGGGAAGCGGAGATCTTCACTCCCTCCGGCTCCGAGCGGCTGCGCTCCGGGCAAATGATGCGGGTGCGCGGCACGGCGTCGAACCCGGAGTTCCAGACCGCTCGCGCCTACGGCGACGACGATTGGGATCGCTGGAATCACACCCGCGACAAGGATCTCGAGCGATCGTCCGGCTACCGGTACGCCAGCCGGGACATCGCCGGCGTCGAAGACCTCGATCCCTACGGCTCCTGGGTATCGGATGCCGACTACGGAAATGTGTGGGTACCTCGCGTGGACGCCGGATGGGCGCCCTATCGTTTGGGCCGTTGGGTCTGGCTGGATTGGTGGGGCTGGAGTTGGGTGAGCTACGACCCGTGGGGCTGGGCGCCGTATCACTACGGCCGCTGGTTCCATGGGAGCCGTGGGTGGTGCTGGTGGCCCGGAGGGGGCATCGGTGTCCGGCAGGCCTGGAGCCCTGGTTTGGTGGCGTTCTTCGGCTGGGGTAACGGTGGGCACGTCGGCGTCGGATTCGGCAGCGTGGGCTGGGTACCCTTGGGGCCTCGCGATCCGTTCCACCCGTGGTGGGGCCGCGGAATCTACTCCGGGTTCCGGAACGGCGCTCACATCAACAACAACGTCACCATCGTCAACAACGTCAATATCTACAACACCTACCGCAACTCGCGGGTGCAGAATGCAATCACCGCGGTGGATGGCGGCGACTTCGTTCGAGGCCGGGGCGGGGCGGGAATGCACCTCCGAGGAGACGAACTGAATCACGTCAACGTGGTTCGCGGAGCGCTTCCGATGGCGCCGGAGCGGGAAAGCCTGCGCATGAGCGACCGAGTGGTCTCGACGCCGGTGCGGGCTGCGGGGAACGACGGCCGGTTCTACAGCCGGCGTCAGGTTGCGGCGGTCGATCGAGTGCCGTTTGAGGAGCAGCGGGCGGGGATGCAGCAGATCAGCCGGCGGGCCTCCGACTTCATGTCGGGGCAGCGCGGCAGCCAGCCGGCCGCCGTGGGACGCGTGGAAGCAGGCGGATCCGGCTATGGCCGTAGCGGCGCAGGGACCGAATCGACCGTGCGGGCAGGCGAGCCGGGCACTTCCGGCTACGGACGGGCTCGAGGCACCGACGCTCCGGCGGCGGAGCGGGGTTGGAGACGCGCCGATGAACCCGTGAGCGGCAGCACCTCCGGATACGGCCGGGCCGGTGCGGACCTGGCGCCGGGCAGCGATCGGTCCGCAGGGCGGGCGACCGCCGGCGGCTCGAATGAGGCCGGCAGCGCCTGGCGCCGTTTCGGGGAGCCGCGCACCATCGACCGGGGAACGCAGCGGAGCGAACCCTCGAGCGGGTACGGGCGGGCGACTGGTGGTGAAGCGCATACGAGCGAAGGCTCCCGGCGTTTCGGCGAGCCGAAGACCATCGACCGTGGGACAACGGCCCAGGAGAGCTCAACCTCCTCAGGGTTCGGACGTGCGACTGCCGGCGGCGACAATGGGCGCCAGTTTGGCAATCGGACCATCGATCGAGGCACGAGCAGCCAGGAAGGCGCGCCCGCGACCAGCGGTTCCGGACGGTCCGAATCGCGCGGCCGGTTCGAAGGGCGAGTCTCCGGAGCCGGTGCGCCCGAGGGCCGTGCGGCCAGCACAGAACCGGCGGGCGGCACCCGGTTCACCGGTGAGAGTGCACCGGCAGCGCACGATTCGAGCGCGAACCAGCGCGTGGAAGGCTCCTCTGGCTATGGCCGCGCGTCCGGTTCCGGCGACAATGGCGGCCGGAGCCGTGAGGCGGCCCCGTCGCGCTCCAATCGCGGCTTCGGCGGGTTTCGTGGAGAGTCGCTGAACGTCAGCCCTCCGATCGTGCGGCAGCGGTCCGATAACGGTGGTGGATCGTCGCGAGGCGGCGGTTCCAGTTCCCGGATGAGCGCCCCTAGCTCCGGTGGGGGCGGCGGATCGCGCGCGAGCGCCACGAGTTCCGGTGGCGGTGGTGGGGGCCGCGGCAGCAGTGGAGGTGGCGGTCGCGGCGGCGACGGCGGAGGAGGCGGCCGCGGCGGCAGAGGCCGCTGATCCGAATCGATTTCCTGAGTGCAGTGTTTCTTCCCAACAGCCCGCTCCGGCCTCTCGGGGCGGGCTGATTTTTTTCATTTCAACTCCCGGTCGAGAAACTCATACGACTCCAGGCGCACCGCCACGGGGAAATCGTGCGCCGCCTCAGGGTGTCGCGCCACCAGCCGGTCCCCCGCGTTGAAAATCTTCTCGTAGACCGGCCGCGCCGAGTCCACACAGTCGCGCACTCCCGAAACGTCGAAGTTCGAATCGCCGATCGGCGCATTCACGAATACGGCGCGCGGAGCGATGGCCGCCAGCACCTCGCTGAAGTCAAACGGCATCTTCTTCGGATCCCGTCCATACCGTTCGGCGATGCGGGGCATATAACCGCGGTGGCTCCAGCCGGTGAGGTCGCCGTGCATGTATTTGAAGAACGAATTGAATCCGCAACTGGTTACCACCGCCCTCAGGCGTTCGTCAAAAACCGCCGCGAACAGCGAGTTGTGCCCGCCCAGCGAGTGCCCGACCACCCCGATCCTCGACGCATCCACTTCCGGCATCGAGACGAGCAGGTCGACGGCGCGGGCGTGGTTCCAGATGCCCTTCATGGTGGCGCTCTCATAGCCGTTGACGTAGGGATCGAAGGTGTAGTCGCCGAAATTCGGATAGTCCGGCGCCAGCACGACGTACCCGCGTTCGGCGAGTTCCCAGCCGTAGTGCAGATTGGGGTAGCCGCCTAACCCGGAAGGCTCGCCCTTGCCGATGCGAGTGGTCTGATGCAGCGCCAGAATGGCCGCGTGCCGGCCCGTCGTCTTCGGCAGGAACAGGATCGCCGGGACCTTGTCGCCGGCTTCCGCTTCATACCGGATCTTGCGCCGAAGGCTCTTGCCGGCAGCCACCTCCTCGAGGACTTCGACGACCGGGACGGGGCGTGGCTTTGACGGGAAGCGGCCCATGACTTTTTCCATATTCTCAACGATGTGGCGGCGGCGTTCGAGCCAACTCTGCCGGTTGGCCACGGGCCGCAATCGCGATCGCGAGTCAAACACCTGGAGCAGTTCGCGCTTGTTGTCGTACAATGGGGCTTCTCCCCCGAAGGAAACGCCAAGCACTACCGCCAGGAGAATAATCTTCTTCATGGCAAGTAAATCTTACCGCTGTTTTGGGGCGGACCCTACCTGCCGTCCTGAGTAGATTGTTTGTTTTGAATTCGTTGTGCTTTTGGTGATTCGAGTGCTTATCAGGCTAGTCAATCCGTGTCCAGCAAAGGATCAACAACTATGTCGATGTGGAACAAACGCGATACCGACGGCCCCGAACGGCCAGTAGAGCCCCGTCCCAATCTTGCTGCGCCGGTGTCGGCCTCAGCGTCCGGATCCCAGCCAAGCCGCCGCGGTTCCTCGAGCATTGGCGGCAGCGTGAGCATCAAGGGCGAGATTCATGCCAAGGAAGAACTGATCATCGACGGCGACGTGGAAGGTACCGTTGAGTCGCAAGACCGGGTAACGATCGGCGTGACGGGGAAACTGCGGGCGCAGGTAAAGGCCAAAGAGATCATCGTGCGGGGGCAATTACGCGGTAACGTAGTGGCCACCGACCGGATCACCATCCACAAGGATGCGCAACTCACGGGCGACGTGAAGACGTCCGGGATTGTCATCGAGGATGGCGCGTATTTCAAGGGCAGCATCGACATCATCAAAGGTGAAGCCGCGGCCAAAGAGCCCGCTCGGGCAACGGCTGAGCCGCTGATTGCCGCGTCCGCCGGGCGCTAGACCGGGCTGAACGCCGCCGCCGGGGACGCAGGCTCCTTCCGTGCAGAAGCCGCCACCTCGGGAATAACACCGGAGCGCACCGGTGGCCGTGCCCGGCGCTAGGGTTTCCTGCGTTTCTTGAAGAACAACTCCTCCCGCCCGCCGACCAAGGAAGGGATGACCATGGCAAACAGCACCGCCAGGGCAACCAGCGTGGCGATGCTGCCAATGATCAGATAGTCTCCAGGCATCCGTGAACCGGGGAGCAGGTTCACCAACAGAATCACCGCAATCAGAAACACCACCACCGCCACGCCTGCCAGCGTGACCATGCGCATTCCCGTGGGCGCCATGTTTTCCATCTTAGCCCGCGCGGGGCGTCTCGTCTCCGGCCGGCAGGAGCATATCCGGATTCGATGGGTGGCCGTCCGGAATTCGATTTCTCCAGCCAGAGGCATTTCGATACACTAGCAGGGCGATGAACCGCAGAAACGCTGTCCTCACCACCGCGGCCATGGCCGCCTCGAGCGCTCTCGGAGCCAATGACCGCCCGCGCGGCGCAATCATCGGCGCCGGCGGACGCGGCCGCTATCTGACCGGCGAGTTCAAGGAAATCGGCGTCGAAATGGCCGCTGTCTGCGATATCTACGAGGCGAACCTTCAGGCCGGCCTGAAGGTGGCCGCCTCGACCGCCAAACCCTACGACGACTACCGCAAGATGCTCGACGACAAGTCCATCGACGTGGTCGTGGTCGCCACCCCGGACCACTGGCATGCGCGGATGGTCATCGATGCGGTGGAGGCTGGCAAGGACGTCTATGTCGAGAAGCCCATGGCGCACACCATCCCGGAAGGCTTCGCCATCATCGACGCCGTCCGCCGGACCAAGCGGGTGGTGCAGGTCGGAACGCAGCGCCGCAGCTTCGATCTGTTCCAGAATGCGAAGTCCATCATGGATTCGGGCAAGGTCGGCAAGGTCGAGCTGGTCACCTCTTACTGGTACAACCATCAGTCCTCACTGTCGAACCGGACGCTCCAGGGAAAGCTGAACTGGAAGCAGTGGCTCGGGACGTCGCCCCAGCGCGAACTCGACGAGAAGCGGTTCTTCAACTGGTATTACTACTGGGACTATTCCGGCGGATTGATCGTCGGCCAGGCGGCGCACGTGATCGACGCCATCAACTGGTTCATGAACGCCAAGGCGCCCCTGGCGGTGACCTGTTCCGGCAACCGCCCGACCCTGGGCGCCGAGGTGCCGGAGACGGCGACCATGATCGTCGAGTATCCGGACAACTACATGGCCAACTTCACGCTGGGATACAAGGCCATGCGCTACAACGCCTTCAACGACCAGATGAAGAACTTCCACGGCTCCAAAGCCCGCTTCGATGTCTGGCGCGAAGGCTACGCGCTATATCCGGAAGATTCGAAGGCCATCGACATGAAGCCGAGCGAAACGGATCGGCGGCCGGGCAGTTTTGGGCCGGCGACCCGCGCCCACATCCGGAACTTCCTGGAGTGCGCCAGGACCCGCAAGGAGCCAAACGCCCCGGTCGAGGCCGGCCAGATCACCAACATCATCCTGGTCATGGCGATGGAGTCGCTCCGCACGGGCCGCCGCCTGAAATGGAACGCCACGGCACGCAAGGTGGAAGTGTAGCCGGCGCCGCGCCTCATCCCGTTGCGCGTTTGGTGGTTCGAAGATCGAGCGAGTTCGGCAGTTTCCGGCCGAACGGTTTGTGGATCATCCTCTCTCCCGTCCGAGGGCTTAGCCGTGTTGCAATCCCGCTGCGCCCAAAGAAGACATTCTCCGGGGACTGCTATGGTAACCTGACCCTTGCTCCCGCATGACGAGATACTGGCGAAAGCTCTTTGATATCCGGCCGGGCGAAGGTGCGAGAACGCTGTCGATGGCGGCGTATCTCCTGATCGTGCTGTTTGCGTACTACATCCTCAAGCCGGTGTCTCGTGCGATGTTCCTGGCGAAGTTCGACATTGACCGGGTCCCGTATCTCTACATCCTGATCGCTGTAGTCGGCGGCGTGTTCGCCACTTACTACAGCAAGGCCGCGACGACGTGGTCGCTGAAAGCCGCGGTCACCTGGACCACCGCGGGTACGATCGTCTGCCTGATTTTCTTCTGGTGGGTGCTGCAGCTCAAGTTGCCCTGGATGTTGTATGTGTTCAACGTCTGGTCGAGCCTGTTCGGCGTGGTGACAGTGGCCCAAGGGTGGCTGGTGGCTTCCAATGTCTTTGACTCGCGCGAGGCCAAGCGGCTGTACGGCCTGGTGGGACTCGGCGCGGTCCTCGGCGGCTGGACCGGAAGCGCGTTCACTGCCTTCATGGTCCAGCATCTCGCACCGGCGAACCTGGTGATCGTCTGCGCGTTGCTGATGGGGATGGCGTACGGGATGTTCCGGATCACGATCGCTCAAAAAGGAGTCCTGATTGCAGGCGCCAAAGCCGAACGCGGCGACGACCAGAGCGAGGCTTTCTCGGTTTTGGGAATGCTGGGCGACATACGCCGCACACGCCATCTCCAGGTCATCATCGCGATCGTCCTGATCACGTTCCTGGCGGATGTCGTCGTCGAGTATCAATTGCAGGCCGCCGCCAAAATCGAATACGGACAAGACGCCCGCGAGCTGACTCGCTTCATGGGTGGATATTACTTCTGGCTGAACCTCGCCAGCTTCGTTTTGCAGTTATTCCTCACGGCGATCATGGTTCGCGCCTTCGGCGTCGGCGGCACGTTGCAGGTGATGCCCGGTTCGATCGCGCTGGCATCGGTGGCGGCCTACTTCTTCTCCGGTCTCTGGGCTTCCGCCGCCGTCCGGATGGTGGAAGCGTCCAGCCGTTATTCGTTCAATCGGGCGGGGATGGAACTGCTGTACCTGCCGCTCCCGTTGGAATTGCGCAACCGGACGAAGGCGTTTGTCGACATCGCCGTCGATCGGTTTGGCCGCGGGTTGGGAGGCATGGCGCTGGTCGGGCTGACCTGGGTGGGTTTTGTCGGACCCAAAGATCTGCCGCTGGTGGTCATTGGGCTGTGTCTGGCGTGGATGGCGTTGTCGCATGTCGCCCAGCGTGAGTATTCGAAAACGCTGCGCAGCCGGGTGGAACGGCGGCGGCTCGACCTGGTCGACGCACGGTTTACCGTGAGCGATCCGGCCACGATCCGCTTGCTCGAGGAATCGGCCGAGGGTCCACAGGTAGCCGCGGCGAATTACGCGCTGTCGCTACTCGCCGAATCCCCGGGCTACGACATCGAACCCTTGTTGATCCGCCTGTTGCCCACGGCGCCGCCCGCGGTACGCGCGAAAGTGTTCGAACTGGCCGAACGGATCGAGACGGACACACTTCTGAAGGCGGCCGAAGGAACCGTCAAGCAGGCAGACGATTCGCCGGCGACGACCGCCGCGGCCCGTTACTGGATCCGCCGGTCCCCGCAGGCGCGCGAGGTCGCGGGACGGCTGCTGGAGCATGTCAATCCGAGGGTGGTCGAGGGAGCGATCGAAGGCCTCGGGCCAAACCCGGAACTGGCGCAAGAGCTGATCGGAGAGTCGTGGCTGGCGGTCCGGGCCGCCTCCGGCGACTTGATGACGCGGCGTCTGGCCGCCTACGCGATCGGCGTCCGCGGCGACCAGGGCACCGAGATTCTCCGTCACCTGCTGGACGATCCCGACCCCGCCGTCGTGGAAGCCGCCTGCGAAGCGGCCGGCAAGCTG
This sequence comes from uncultured Solibacteraceae bacterium, assembly GCA_964529305.1. GTDB lineage: Bacteria > Acidobacteriota > Terriglobia > Bryobacterales > Bryobacteraceae > CAZGUX01. Next base: position 19,341 of record CAZGUX010000228.1, read on the forward strand.
AAGAACCGGACGTATGTCCCGCAGATGCTCTCGCACCTGACGGATCGCCGGGTGCGCAGCACGGCCATTGCGTCGCTGGCGGCGTTTGGCGCGCGGATTTGTGGAACCTTGGCGGACCTGCTCCAGGATGGATCAGCACCTCTAGCGCTGAGGCGTCAAATCCCGCGTGTCCTCAAAGCCATCGTCGACCAGCGAAGCGTGGACGCGCTGCTTGCCTCGATCGGGGACCGCGAATTGACGGTGAGGCTCTCCGTGCTGCGCGCCCTGGCCGGCTTGCGCGAGATCGCGCCCGGCCTGAACTACGGCGCCGACTCCGTGACGCAGCAGATATTGAACGAGGCCCGCTACTACTACGAACTGGACGCCGCGCTCAAGCCGCTGGGCGAACCTGGCGGAAGGAAGGCGGCGGAGTTGCTCCGCCGATCGCTTCAGGAGCGAATGGCCCAGGCGGTGGACCGGCTCTTCCACCTGCTGGGTTTACGATACTCGCCGCGGGACATGTTTGCCGCCTACCGGTCCGTTTCCCGCAAGAACCAGGAAGATGTGGCCGCGGCGATCGAGTTCCTGGAGACGGTTCTCGACCGGCCGCTTAAGCGAGTGGTTGTGCCGATGCTGGAGCCCAGCGGCGCGGTCGCCGAAAAAGGCAAGGAGTTGTTCGGTATTGAGTTCAACTCGTCCGAAGAGGCGCTGCGGGAATTGATCCGCGGGGGCGATCCGTGGCTGGTGGCGTGCGCGGTCGCCGCCGCGGCCGAGGCCGGCCAGGCTAAGCTGATTCCGGAGATCCAGGAAGTGCGCCGAAGCGGCGGGTCGGACGTGAGCGAAGTGGCCGGATCGGCTCTTGCCGCCCTGGTGTGAGGAACGGAACATGCCGGAACTGAACATCGTCGAAAAGGTCATCGCGCTAGAAGCGGTGGAGTTGTTGAAGAGCCTCTCGCCCGAGCAGTTGGCGCGGGTTGCTTCGATCGCCCGGGAGGTTTCGGTGCCGCCGGCCAAGGCAATCTTCGAGGCGGGCAAGGACGTGGATGCGTTGTACGTCGTGCTCGACGGCTCGGTGGAGATCAGCCGCGGCGGCGACATCCTTCTACACGCCCGCCAGAACGAAGTGATCGGCGCCTGGGCTCTTTTCGATGATGAGCCGATGCAGGTGACGGCCCGGGCGGCCGAGGACGTGCGGCTTCTGAAGATCAACCGCAGCGACTTTTATGAGCTGTTGAGCGACAACATCGAAATCGCCGCCGGCATTTTCACGACACTGGTGAGGCGGTTCCGCAAGCTGGTGGAGGGCTAGACGCGGTGGCGCAGCCGGGCGCCTGCCGTACGCGCCCGCCCGGCGGCGCCAGGCATTGCCCGGCAGCGCCCGAGCCGGTGATTCATAATATAAAGAGAGACACGATTTCGCCTCGATGGATACCAACGGACATCCCGGCGCGGAGCTTGACCAGGCCAGGGAAGAGCTCGAGCGAGTCCGGGCGCAACTGATGGAGGCCTCGCGCATGGCCGCGCTGGGCGGCCTGCTGGCCTCGATCGTACACGAGATCAACACGCCGATCGGCTCCATCCTTTCGAACAACCAGGTGATGATCCGGTCGCTGGACGCGATCTCCCAAAAGATCGCGGCAAGCCCCGACGCCGGAAACCCGGGACTGCTCAAGGCTCTCGCCATCATCGAGATGATGCGCGGTCTTGCGGCCGTGGACAAGATCGCCTGCGAGCGAATCTCTTCGGTCGTGCGCGGTCTCAAGACGTTTTCCCGCGCCGACGACGGAACTCCGCGCGAATCGGACCTTCGCGACCAGATCAACGACACGCTCAAACTCGTGTCGTGCGAGTACCGGCAGAGGGTCCGCGTGGTCACCGATTTCGGCGACGTGCCCAAAGTCGAATGCTATCCGCAGTTGCTGAACCAGGTGTTCCTGAACATTCTGGTGAACGCCGGCCAGGCGATCCAGGGCGAGGGAACGGTTCAGATCCAAACCCGCCAGGATGGCGACTTTGTGCGGGTATCGATCAGCGATACGGGCCACGGCATCTCGGCGGAGACGCTGCCCAAGCTGTTTTCCGGCTTCACGACCAAACCGGTCGGGGTCGGAACCGGCCTGGGATTGCTGATCTCGCGGCAGATTGTCGAACGGCACCACGGCACCATCGAAGTGGAAAGCCAGGTGGGCACAGGCACGACGTTCCACGTGCGCATTCCGATGAGGCAGACTGAGCCGGACCGCCATCCGGTCCCCGAAGGAGAGACGAAGTCGAGTGGCCAATAACCCCATGCCCACCGTGATCCTGGTCGACGATGAGGACATGGTGCTCACCAGTATCCGGGCGTTTCTGACGCTCGAGACCGAATATGACGTCCAAACCTTCTCGGACCCGGAGCGCGCCGCCGACCATCTCAAGGTTCAACGCGCCGACGTGGTGATCTCCGATTACCTGATGCCGAAGATGAACGGCATCCAGTTTCTGGCCAAGGCGAAAGAAGTGCAGCCCGAGACACCGCGCGTCCTGTTGACCGGCCATGCCGACAAGCAGAGCGCCATTCAGGCGATCAACGACGTCTCCCTGTTCCAGTATCTGGAGAAACCCTGGGACAACTCCCAGTTGCTGCTGGTGATCAACGCCGCCATCGAACGGGCGAACCTGTACCGCGACCTGCGGGACAAGATCACCGAACTGGCCACCGCGAACTCGAACCTGCGCGAGATCCAGACTCGACTGTTGCGGGCGTTCTTCTAGCGCTCCGCCGTCGTGGCGCGCGCTTCAGCGTGCAAAGGGACTTTAGTCCCTCGGTTTACACCCGCGGTTCGGAGCCAGGCGTCGAAGGACCGCCGGCTTTGCTGCTATCCTCGTCACGCACACCGCCGTGAATCGACGACACGCCATCCTCCTTTCGGCCGCCGCTCCATGGCTGGCCGCGCACGCCAAGCCTCGCGGCACCCGCCTGTTTTTCTCCACCCAGGGCCAGGTGTCCACCGTCGGGCTCGACGGCGAGGACGAACAGCCGCTGCGCTACGGCGTTGCCGGCATCCACCGATGGCAACCGGGCCCGCCGCTGCACGACGGCCGCCGCATGATCATGATTGGCTGGGAAGACGGCAAGATCCACCTGGGCGGCGTGCGCAGTCACCAGTTTCTCTGCGATCTGACAACCGGCACGATGGAACGGGAGATCCTGACGACCAACCGCCTGGCGCCCCACTATGCGCCCGTCGCCGTGATGCCGGGAGACGAACGCCTGCTGGTGAACGTCATCCTGAAAGGTGACTCGCTGTTGTACGACGTTAAGCTCGACGGCTCCGACGCACGGCCGGCGCCGACGCCAAAGCCCGGATTCTCGTATGGTTTCTCGTTGAGCGCCGATGGGCGATGGCTGGCGTACCACACCACCGGCCCGAACCGGCGTCCCTACCGCATCTACACACAGCAAATCGACGGGTCCCAACAACAATGCATCGCCGAAAAAGCCGGGCATCTGTACTTCGGCCCCGTCTGGTCTCCCGATGGCCAATGGCTGCTCTATGCGGATTGCATCCCGGCGACGGACCCGGGCCATGACTGGGCGGATCTGGTTGTCTCGAAGCCTGACGGCTCCGAGCACCGCGGGGTCACAACAGGCCAGGCCTTGTGGTTCGCTTCCTCGTACGGCGTCGCAGGGAACCACGGCAGCGGGTCCATCATTCCCGAGTGGTCGTCCGACGGCCGCTCGATTCTGGTCAATCGCCGAATCCCCGGGTCGAAGGTCCCCTGGGAATTCCAACCCAACCGCCCCGATACCGACCACTTCAACCGCGACTTCAAGCCGGAGGCCGCGCGAGGCGGCACGCACATCTGCCTGATCGATCCGCGCTCGGGCCGCGTTCGGGAACTGACCCCGGCACGCGAAGGCCTCTGGGAGTGGGGACCGCATTTCACCCCGGACGGGAAACGCATCGTGTTCCACCGCGCCGCCGCCGGCGAGCTTCCGTCCATCTGGGTGATGAACGCCAACGGCTCCGGCCAGCGCCGGGTCACCCGCGGCACGGACAATCAGGGCGCCATCTTCTCCCGCTGGATGTAGACGCTCACCTTGGCGGAATCACCGGCAGCACCACGTGCGACGGATACCGCGCCGAGTGGTAAATCCGCTGCCGTGCCACCACCGGTTGCGTCGCAAATCCGTTGTTGTCCGCCCCCGTATTCAGATTGGGCAAATAGTACGGGAAGTAGCTGCTCGAAACCTCCACGCGGATGCGGTGCCCCTTGGCAAAGACGTTGCCTGTCGCGCGCCAGAACTCGATCGAATATTCGTAGACCTTATCGGGCTCAATGGTGGAAAGCCGCTTGGGTTGAAACGCGCCCTCCCGATCCGGGTCCCGATACCGCGCGCGCATCACTCCATCGCACAACAACGCGGCGTAGCCGTCGGGACGGACATCGATCAGCCGCACCATCCAATCCGTATCGCGGGCGGAGGTGGCGGCATACAGCTTCGCTCGAACCGGGCCGGTGATCTCGACCGCTTCGGCCAGAGGGGCCGTGTCGTACACCAGCACATCGTCGCCGATCGCGGGCACCCGCGCATCCACCGCGCCGTCGATGTGGCCTCCGGTGAACGGGGCGCGTGACGGCTTGGATGGATCATAGACATACGCGTCGAACTCGGCGCCGCCGCCCGCTTGCGGGCCGAGTGTCCCGTCGCCTTTCAGCGAGTTCGCTTTGCCCCCGCTCGACAGGTAATATTGAGTCCAGCGGGTCTGCGGCAGCGGCCAGTCCTTTTCCGCATACCAGCGATTCACGCCCATCACGAACACCCACACGGGCGGATCGTCCATCACGCCGTTCGCTTCGCCCTTCAGCCAATAGTCGAACCAGCGGCAGGTGAGGCCGTCGAGGTCGATGAGCGAATCGGCGCCGTAATCGAAGCCCGCCAGTTCGCGGCTGCTGTTGATGCCGTGCGGCCAGGGTCCGATGATCAGCCGGGGCCGCCGCGTTTCCGGCGTTGGCCCCCGCTGTCGCATGCCGAGGTAGTTCTGCGGAGAGCCCGGGAAGTTCGCGTCGAACCAACCCGTCGCCTGGAACGCGGGCGCGCGCACCCGCTCGTATTGGTCGTAGGCGTTCCGCTGCCAGTAATCGTTCGCCAGGTTGTTCTTGATCCACTCGTCGTACCAGGCCCCGTCGCGCACGCCCATGCGGTTGAAGATGTCGGCCTGCGGCACGCGCGCCATGTTCTCCGCGCGGTACGTGCTGAATCCTCCGTACGGCCCAGGACCGATCACCTGTTCGGTGCGGCCCGCCATCCGCGCGCCCCAGTCGATCGCCCAGGCCGACAGGATGCCGTTCTGATACGGGGCGTTGTCCAGGCCGCTCGAGGGCGGCGACACGAACGGGGCCATCGCCTTCAGGTGCGGCGGCGCTTGCGACGCCGTCCACCATTGCGTCCAGCCCAGGTACGACCCGCCCATCATTCCCACGTTGCCGGTGCACCAGGGTTGGGCGGCGATCCACTCCACCAGATCGTAGCCGTCGCGCTTGTGCAGATCGGTGAACGGGTCCCATGTGCCTTCCGAATCGAAGCGCCCACGCGTGTCGGTCAGGACCACCGCGTAGCCTCGCCTGGCCCACCACTTCGCCTTGTCCACGCCGCCAGGACTGTTGTTGCTGTACGGCGTGTGGCTCAGGATGGCAGGGTATTTCCCGGCGGCGTCCGGCAAGTAGATGTCGGCCGAGATCCGGACTCCATCCCGCATTCGGACCAGGTTACCCCTCGTCGACTGGACGCCATAGCGTTCCGGCGAGTACCGGCCCGGATCCGGCTTCACCGCCGCCAGCAGGGTGGGCAGAGCCAGCATCAGGGGCAAGGATCGGGACACGAACGTAGTCATTTCCCGAGAATGCTACCACCTTCAGGAGACCCTTCTGGAGACCTGTTCCGCATTGGCACATCCGGCCGCTCGTCCGTTGAAAATCAAGTGAGATTTTGGCCGCGCCGGGGACACTAATTCACGTGGGCGTTGAAGACCCATGCTGATCCGCATCCGGTTTCGAGGCACCAGCCTTCCCGATGAGCAGCGCCTGGGGCGCTTTCGCCGCGTCCTGCGGGCGGCCCGTCAGACCCTACGGTACCGGGGAGTCCTCGAGTCCGCCGGCCTCGGCAGCGAGGAGGACCTGCGGAAGATTCGGTCCATTGAAGAAGCGCTCAGCCGCGTCCCTCGCCTGGAACCGATGGACCTGCGCACTTCGATGGAGTCTTTTCGCAACCCAAGGGCCGAGCCGTCCGTTCCCGCCCGGTTTTTCTACCCGGCCGGGACACAACCCCGGACCGCCGTGGTGCTCTCCAGGCGCAGGCAGTGGTTCGAGGAGTCCAAACTCGTCAGCGTGTTCGAGCCTGCCAACCTGGAGACCCTCCAGCGTTTCGAACCGGATGCGCTCGCCGCGCCGACGGCTTTCCTGGTGTTTCTGGCGCGGATGATCGATGCCGGCGACTTTCCGTCCTTCCCCCGAGTGCGGCGGGGGGTAGTCGCTTTCAGCGGACTGACGCCCCGGCGCGAAGGCGCCGCGTTTCTGAGCGTCGCCGATCGCGAGTTGTTGTGGCAGGTGTTTCGCGTGCCGGTGTTCGAGCAGTATCTCGGGTTCGACGGAAGGCTGGTCGCTTGGGAGTGTGAAGCGCACGACGGGATGCACGTGGTTCCGGAGAACTCGGTGCTGGAGCACGATCGCACTCCGGAGATGTTGTTTACGTCGCTCACCGATTGCCGCACTCCCACGTTGCGTCTGGGGACGCGCGTCAACGGTTCTATCGAAGGGCAGCGCTGTCCCTGCGGCCACCGCACGCCCTTACTCGTGAACCTGCGTCCCGTTCCCGAGCCGAGGCGTTACAAGGCGGCCGCCAACGCTTGACCCTTGGCTCCGGACCGCGGGCGTCAGTCCGCGGGTTGTTCGGACGACTCAAAGGTTGTGAAGAAACCGGCGGCCGATCGCCGGCATGAAGCCTTCAGAGAAGCCGCAAGCGTGAGCGGTGGCGATGCATGTTGACCGGTGAGGAGCCACCGCTTCTGGCCTTGCAGAACTGGGCCGTCGGTTCGGTGAAGCCGAACGAGGCGTTGGCGAACCCATTTTTCGCCTTATGAATCAATGACTTACTGGAGAAATTGGCTTCGTTCCGCCAAACTCGATTCTCCATCCGGCCCCAGGCCCACCCGACCCGGCGGACACGTGCAGATGGCCAACCTCCCCACCACGGCTTCGCCCAGGCCGGGAAACGGAAGTTTCCCTTGGTTGTGTCATGGTTAGTGGCAACTTTCTCATCCAAGGCCCGATAATACGGGTGATTGCTGTAGCCCCACCAGAGGGGCGCCACTCGAACGAGGTAGCGTATGTCGCGAATCAACGAAACAAGCGGGACGGGCTTTGGGGGAGTCCGGCGGGACGGAGGATCCTCGCCGCGGGTGACTTACGTCCAACCGGGCGAGAGCACCCTGGCGCAGGTCGCCCAGCGCCTGACCATGCTCGAAGAGCTATTGCGGATGTACAATCCGCAACTCAACCCGACCGGACTACAGACCGGCCAGGAAGTGTTTCTCAAAAGGAGGTTTCGCGCGGGGCAGGGCGGCGGGCAAGCCGGTCAGGCCCAGGTCGCGCAGCCTTCGGCCTCCGCGCAGGAGCGCAACTTCGAGACGATGTTCGAAGCCGCGATGCGCAAGGCGGAGTTCCAGCAGCAGACGCCGTTCGGCGACGGTATGCGAACGGGCCAGGTGTCCGGCCCCGCGGTGTCTACGAATCCACAACGGCTGACTCCGGCGGGGCCGGCGCCGATCCCGGCGTACAACCCGAAGGTCGGGCCGGTGATCACACCCGCCATGTGGACCTCCGAAATGATGACCATGCCAATGACCCACGAGTTGCTGGCAAACCAGGTGGACCCGGCCGCGTTCATCAACGCGCGAAAGGCCATGCTGAATAAGCCGACCGACGCGCAGGTGGTGAGCCTTTACAACGGCAGTACCACGCCGTTGAGCCCGCAGGCGATGGCCACCATGGAACAGGCAGAGGGCATGCGGAACTACCTGGTCCAGCAGTTGGGCATGTCGCCGACGGATCTGACCGATCAGTCCCCGGTCGGCGCGTATCGGGTGGAGTGGGGCAACGACCCGAGACGCCTGGTTGGGATTGGTCCGCTGAGCGTGGGAGCCCTTCTGGCCCGCTACGCGACGACACCCAAAGAACTGGCCGATCAGCAGACACGGGATGAATTGAGGGCCGCCGGCCTGTTGAAAGCTTAAGCGAACCATGTCCGGGGAGAAGACCGAACCACCGACTCCTAAAAAGCTCAAGGACGCCAGGAAGAAGGGCCAGGTCGCCAAGAGCAACGACCTGACCCAGGCGGCCTTGTTCATCGTCGGCATCGGTGTGCTCGCGGGCGGCGGGGGCTTCTTTGTCAAAGAACTTAGCCAGATGATGCTGGATTTCTTCCAGCCCCACATGCTCACTGGCGAGTTGAGTGAGGATTCCCTCCTTCACTATCACGGTTCAGCCTGGCTCCGTTTTCTCCTGTTGTGCTCCCCTCTTCTCGGCGCCCTGTTCGTCATTTCAGCCGCGGTCAGTTATCTGCAAGTGGGTACTCTGTTCTCGTTCGAGATCATCACCCCGAAGTTCGAGAAACTCAACCCGATTCAGGGATTCCAGGGGATCTTCTTCAAGGGCAAGACCTACATTGAAGCGGCCAAGAACCTGCTGAAGTTCGCCATCGTTCTGTTTCTGGTCTACAAGGTGCTGATGGGCTCGCTGCGCGATGTGGTGCTGACTTCGCGCACCGGCATCGCCGAGAGCGCCAGCCTGGCCTCCACCCTCCTGTTCAAGATGCTCTATCGCGTGGGCGGAGCGTTCGTGGTCCTCGGGGGCGCCGACTTCATGTTCCAGAAGCAGCAGTACATGAAGGGCCTCAAAATGAGCAAGTACGAGGTGGAAAAGGAATATAAGCAGGACGAAGGCGACCCCCACATCAAGCATCAGCGGCGCGCGCTGCACGAAGAGATGCTGCACGAGAGCGCGGCCGAGCACGTGCCGAAAGCAAACGCGGTGGTGGTGAACCCCACTCACCTGGCGATCGCGCTGCAATACGACGAGAAGACGATGAACGCCCCCAAGGTGACCGCCAAAGGGCAGAACAAGATGGCCGAGTTGATCATCAGCCTGGCCAAGGAGAACAAGGTGCCGATCATGCGGAACATCCCGCTGGCGCATACCCTGTTCTCGCTCGAGGTGGGCCGGGACATTCCGGAAGATCTGTACGAGGCCGTCGCCGAGGTCCTAAACTGGGTGTACCAGCTTTCGCAGCAGGAGGCATAGAGGATGCGGGTTCAATACACATTGCCGGGCATGCAGCCGTCGCTGCCGAACACGGCCGGGACGGCGGCGGCGCGGGCTGCAACCGGGGCGCGGGCGACATTTCGCGAACACATCCGGCGGCTGGGCGCTGCGCTGCCGACGTCGTGGCGGTCGCTTCTGCGTCTGGACCGCGTGCCGCGCAATGCCGGCTACATCGGCCCTCCGCCGCGCCCGGCCACTCTGGATGTCCGCGACCGTGCCTCCGAGCGAATCCGCTGGCGGACCATGCTCGACCGTCACGCCAAGGAGTTCACCGAGAAACCGCCGGCCGGCGAAACCGGACAAAGCATCGAACGGATGCTCGCACTCATGATGCGCATGCAGGAACTGGAAGACGGCGTGGTCTCCCGCCACCTTTCCGACGCCCGAGGATAACGCCATGCCCCGATTCAACTGGTCGCAGGACGAAGTGTTCTTAGTGGCGGATCGCGCTTACTCGATGTATCAGCAGGGACGTTACCGGGAGGCGGCGGTTTTGTTCGAAGGGCTGACTGCCGTGGATCCCGATAGTTCCTACTGCGCCAATGCGCAGGCGGCGTGCCTGTATCTGCTCGGGGAGCACCAGAAGGTGGTTGCCGCGACGGACCGCTTCCTCGCGCGGCGTCCGAACGACAACGATGCCCGCGCGCGGCGCTGCGAATCACTGCTGGCGCTGTCGCGAGTGGAAGAGGCGCGCAAGGAGTTCGAGGCTCTGCGCAATTCACGCGCGAATCAGCATGTGCGGCGGTTGCAGTTGCGCTTCGACGCGCTGCGGTCGAATCTGCTGCCGGCGTCGTGATTGATGAGTCTCAGAATCGGTCGGCCAAGGCGTTGCGCTGCGGCCCCCGGGCGAACGGTAAACCTTCTTCGCCAACTCGCGCTCGTCACCCCGCTTTGCGACAATAAAAACAGATGATTGAACAGCTTCGCCCGGGTGCGAGTGCCGCGCAGACCCGGGTTGCTCTCTTTGACTTCGACGGCACTATTTCCCTCATTCGCGCCGGCTGGGTGGACACGATGGTCCCGATGATGGTCGAGGTGCTTGCCGGCCTGAAGACCGGCGAGAAAGAGGAGGATCTGCGTGCCCTCGTCGAGGAATTCGTCGGCCGGTTGACGGGCAAGCAGACCATCTACCAGATGATCGAACTGGCCGACCAGGTGAAGGCCCGCGGCGGCACGCCGGAGGAACCTCTCGAGTACAAACACGAGTACCTGCGCCGCCTGCAGGAGAAGATCAAGGATCGTCTGGAGGAACTGGAAAAAGGCCTCTGTTCTCCGGACAAGTATATGGTTCCCGGCTCGCGGCGGCTGCTCGAATCGCTCCAGCAGCGAGGCTTCAAGATGTATCTCGCCAGCGGCACCGACGAGCCGTACATGAAGCACGAGGCCGATCTGTTGGACGTCACCCGCTACTTTGATGGCGGTGTCTTCGGCGCGCTCGACGACTATAAGAGCTTCTCGAAGAAGATTCTGATTCAGAACATCATCGCCCGGTCGGAATTCCGGGGCGATGAGTTTCTGGGGTTTGGCGACGGCTATGTCGAGATCGAGAATGTGAAGGAAGTCGGCGGCGTCGCAGTCGGCGTGGCGACGGCGGAGCCCGAGTGCCTGGTGGTCGATGACTGGAAGCGGAATCGGCTGGCCGGGGTGGGCGCGGATTTCATTGTCCCGAACTATTTATGCCACGACGATTTGATGTCGGCGCTGTTTCCGAATGGGGTTGGTGTTTCCGGCTAGCCTGTTGAGGTCCGTGTTGACGTGAGGTTCAGCGAGTTGGTGCGCCGGTTGGAACTGGCTGGGTTTCGGGTAGTGCGGGAGAAGGGGCAGGCGGAATCAAGGCAGGAGAACCTAATGCTCGAGATCAGGTACTCACTTATCATCGAAGCGACTCAAGAGCCCGACTTCTTTACCTTCTACTCACCCGATCTTATGGGATTTTCAGGGGTCGGCCACTCCGTGGAGGACTGCTTATACAAGGCGAAGTGGGGCATGATCGAACACGTCGAACTCCTGAAAGAGCAAGGCCTGCCGATCCCGCCAGTGAATCCTCGACCCCGTATTGTGATCGAGAACACAGTTCCGGTGGAGACCGCCACCTAGCGTTTACGACTACGAATGCCCAGCAAATATGTCCTTTTTGACCGCAATCGTCTGCTGATCAAACCGCTCTCCGAACGCATCCACGATCTTGCCATCGATCGCTGGCTGACCGGCGGCCAGTCTCCCGACGTGGCCGAATTCACTCATCCCAACCTGAGTACGGTTGCTCAACGTCTCGCCGCCGCCCGCGAAAAGGGCGCGGCCCGCATCCTCATCCTGGGAGCGCACCTGCTGCGCGCCGGGCAGAACCGCCACATCATTGACCTGATGGAGCGCGGGTGGCTGACGCACATTGCGCTGAATGGCGCCGGCGCGATCCACGACTACGAACTGGCGCGCATCGGCGCGACCACGGAGAGCGTGGCCCGCTACATCCGCTCGGGCGAGTTCGGCCTCTGGCGCGAGACGGGCGAGATGAACGAAGTCATCATCGAAGCCGCCCGCGAAGGACTCGGTCTGGGCGAAAACGTCGGCCGGCACATCCAGGCCAGCGATTTTCCCTACAAGGAGTTCAGCGTGTTCGCCGCTGCCTACCGTCTGTCGGTGCCCGCCACCGTCCACGCCGGCATCGGCTACGATATTCTGCACGAACACCCGAACTGCGACGGCGCCGCGATCGGCGCGGCCAGCTACCGGGACTTCCTGATCTTTGCCAACAGCGTCGAATCGCTCGAAGGCGGCGTGGTACTGAGCTTCGGCTCGGCCATCATGGCGCCGGAAGTGTACCTGAAGGCGCTCGCCATGGCTCGCAATGTCGCGCATCAGGAAGGCCGCGAGATTCGCCGCTTCACGACCTCGGTCTTCGACATGGTGCCGATTCACGGCGACATTCACCAGGAGTTGCCCAAGAGCGATCCGGGCTACTATTTCCGTCCCCACAAGACGATGCTGGTTCGCACGGTGGCCGACGGCGGGGAGAGCTTCTATTTCTGCGGCGACCACCGCGCGACCTTTCCGGCATTCCGGAAGGCGGTGCTGGAGGTGGGCGCGTGAACCCGGCCGCGATCCTGGAGAAACTGCCGTCGTTGCGCGCGTTGGTAGTGGGCGATATCTGTCTCGACCGCTGGTGCACGTACGATCCGGCGGAAGCGGAGCCCTCGCGCGAGACGGGAATTCCCCGCGTCGGCGTCGTCCGGACCGAGATTACGCCGGGCGCTGGCGGGACCGTGGCCAATAATCTCGCGGCCTTGGGCGTGGGTACCATCGGTGTGCTGGGCGTGGTGGGCGACGACGGGTTCGGGTACGAACTGGGGCAGGCGCTGACCGCGCGTGGCATCGCCGCCGATCTGTTGATCCGGGCGCCGGGCAACCCGACCTTCACCTATACGAAACTGCTGAACGCAGTGACCGGCGAAGAGGACCTGCCGCGTGTCGACTGGATTCAAACCGAGCCGCTGGCCCCGGAGATCGAACGCAAGCTGCTCGATTCGCTCACGCAGCAGATCGAGCGGTTCGACGTGATCCTGATCTCGGATCAGGCAGAATCCAGAAGGGGCGGCGTGGTCTCCGGCGGGATGCGTTCGCTGCTGGCGGACTTGGCGCCGGCCTTTCCCGAGAAGTTGATTTGGGTGGACTCGCGGATGCGGATCGATCAGTTCCGCAACGTCATCACCAAGCCGAACGAGCAGGAAGCCGCCGCCGCGTGCGCCCGGGTGCCGGGCGGTTCCGGCTATGAGTCACTGCGAGCCCACACGGCCTCGCCGCTGCTGGTAGTGACTCACGGGGGCGCTGGGGTCACGATTGTCGAGCCGGGAAGGGAGCGGCGGATCGAGACGCAAAAGGTCGAGAACCCGGTGGACATCTGCGGCGCGGGCGACAGCTTTTCGGCCGGAGCCTCGATGGCCCTGGCCGCGACTCGCGACCCGGAGGCGGCGGTGCGGTTCGGCCACGCCGTGGCGTCCATCACGATCATGAAGAAGGGAACCGGCACCGCCAGCCCGCGGGAGATTCTGGATGCGCACGCTCGCGGTTGATATCGGCGGCACCAAGTTCACGATGGCCGATTTCGACGCCGGCCGGATGGTGCGGCGCGAATCGCGGGCGACCGATCGCGAGGGCGGCCGCGACTGGATGCTCGAGCGTATCGTGGAAATCGCGCGTCAATGGCAGCGCGACACCCGGTTCGAGCAATGCGGGATCGGCTTCGGCGGACCGGTTCATTTCGGCGAGCAGCGAATCGCTCTGTCGACCCATGTGGGGGGCTGGCGGGATTTTCACCTGCCGGAGTACCTCGAGAAGGAACTCGGCGTGCCCGCTATCATGGACAATGACGCGAACGTGGGGGCGCTGGGTGAAGCGCATCACGGCGCGGGCCGGGGATTCGATTCGATCTTCTATATGACCCTGTCCACCGGGATCGGCGGAGGCATCTGTCTCGACGGACGGATCTGGCGCGGGGCCGATTCGTATGCCGGCGAGATTGGCCACCTGACCATCCGGCCGGACGGGCCGGAGTGCCTGTGCGGCGCCCGGGGCTGTTTTGAACGCATGTGCTGCGGCCTTTGGCTGGAGCGGGACTATAGCCAGCCCGCGCGGGAACTGCTGCGGGATCCCGCGTTCGTCGAACGCTATGTCGTCGATCTGGCCCTTGGGTTGAAATCCTGCATCATGCTTTTGAATCCGGCGCGGATCGTGATTGGCGGCGGCATCCCCAAGGCCGGCGACGCGCTGTTTATCCCGCTTCGCGCCGAACTGCGGCGGCAGATTACGGAGTGGTCCAAAGCGCGCATTGATGTCGTGCCGGCGGCTCTGCCGGACGATTCGGTGCTGTGGGGCGCGCTCGAACTGGCGCGCCAACGGAGTTTCTCATGACGTTTCCAGAACAATACAAAACTGAACTTTTCAAAACGATCGACGCTCTCGATTTGGCCAAGGTGAACGAAGCCATCGACTGTCTGCGCCGGGCCCGCGATGAAGGACGGCGGATTTTCGTCTGCGGCAACGGCGGCAGCGCGTCGACCGCGTCGCACTTTGCGTGCGACATGGTGAAAGGCGCGAGCTTCAACCGGCCTGCGCGGTTCAAGATCATGGCCCTCACCGATCAGTTGCCGACCATCACCGCCTACGCCAACGACGTGTCCTACGATGCGGTGTTCGTCGAGCAGTTGAAGAACTTCGCCCAACCCGGCGATGTCGTGATGGGCATCAGCGGGTCGGGCAATTCGCCGAACGTGCTCAAGGCCATGGAGTACGCCAATTCGATCGGGTGCAAGACGATCGGGCTCACGGGCCGCGATGGCGGGAAACTGGGGCCGATGTCGCAGTTGAACATCCAGGCGGCCGTGCCGCACATGGGGCGGATCGAAGACGCCCACATGATCGTGTGCCACATGATCGGCTACTACTTCATGGACGAGCGGGTCTAGATCTAGACGGCCAAGGCCCGGAGTATCGCGTGTTTGGCGCGGGCGCTCCCCGCCGCCTTGCCGACCTGTTATCTATCTGGCTGGATCGGGCCGGCGGCGGGACAGGCGCCGGCATGAACGTCGGAGGATCGAGGCGTTCGAAACGCAATCGAGGCCCTCGTGACGACTGGGAGGTGGTCGTCACCCGCCCAGCCAGTCCTTGACTTTTTAACGGTTGTCCGTCGGGATTATGTCCCGGTTTTGCGCTTAACCGGCCCAAGTCTCATAATGTGAGGGTGACTCCCGACAGCTTTCCCGCACTGCTCCTGCGCGAGCAGGATGGCGCCACTCATCACTCACTGGAGACCCTTTCCCTCTCGGACCTGCCCGACGCGCCGGTCACCGTCCGTGTACGGTACTCCAGCTTGAACTACAAGGACGGTCTTGCGGTCACCGGGAAGGGCAAGATCATCCGGAAATTTCCCGCCGTGCCAGGCATCGATCTGGCGGGCGAGGTAGAGCAATCGGCTTCTCCGGAATTCCGGCCGGGCGACCCGGTGCTGGCGACCGGTTGGGGACTTGGTGAACTGCACTGGGGCGGTTACTCCGGCTATGCGCGCCTTCAGCCGGAGTGGCTGACCCCGCTCCCCCGCGGACTGACGCTCGACCGCGCCATGGCGTTCGGCACCGCGGGCTTCACGGCGATGCTGGCGGTGATGGCGCTCGAGGATCACGGCCTGAAGCCGGGAGGAAAGCCCGTGCTGGTGACCGGCGCCGCCGGAGGAGTGGGGAGCGTCGCCGTGGCATCGCTGGCGCGCAACGGATACCATGTCGCGGCATCCACCGGACGGCCGGAGCAGGAGCCGTATTTGAAAGGCCTGGGCGCGTCGTCGATCGTCGTCCGCGAACAACTGGCGAGGGCCTCGAAACCGATGGAGTCGGAAACCTGGGCCGCCGCGGTGGATAGCGTGGGCGGCCAGACGCTGGCCACCGCCTTTAGTCAGATCGAACGGCACGGCGCCGTCGCCGTGTGCGGACTGGCCGGCGGCCATCAGCTTTCCACCACTGTGTTTCCGCTGATCCTGCGCGGAGTGTCGCTGCTCGGGATCGACTCCGTGTTTTGTCCTCCCGCGCGCCGGCACCAGGCGTGGGATCGCCTGAGCCGCGACCTGTCACCGGAGTTGGTGGACGCGATGACCACCCACATCGCCCTGGCGGATGTGCCCGAGTGGGCGAACACGATCGTCGAAGGCAAGGTGCGCGGCCGAGTCGTCGTCGATTTGGGGGACTAAATTTAACTACCTGGCTCGGGCCACTTGGGGATGTCCAACGCGTCTCCCCTCACCGCGCGACCTGAAACGAGTAGAGCGTCGCCCGCTTCATCTTGAACCGCAGGTATACCGCCTTCCCTCGCAACTCACTCAGGTCGCTTTTCCCCTGCCACGTCACCGCCTGGTCGAACGCATCTCCGGCCACCCGGTCGGCGTCCTTCATGGTGAAACCGGCCAGCGGTGTCTCCCAGGTCGTCTCTCTGGATTTGTAGTCCGGCGCTTGCATGATCTCCACCCAGATGCCGCCGGTATGATCGTCGTACGCGGGCGGCAGGGAGCTGAAATTCAGCAGGAGGCGAGAGCCGTCCATCACGAACTGGCGGGTGATCAGAAACGCCGTCTGCTCCCCGGCCTCCTGGCCGATGAACCGGTCCTTCCGCATGCGGAAGATCCCCACCGACGTTTCGTTGAACCACGAGTTCTGCGGCAGCGGCGAGGCGTAGTAGTAAAACAGCATGTCCGGACCCATCTCGATCGGGCCGCTCATGCCCGGTTCCACCTGCCCGTGATCGAAGGCGCCCTTCTCGCCGCGCGAGACCAGCGGCTTGCGGTCCCACATCCGCTCCCACTCCACGCCGTCGCGGCTGGTGGCGATGTGGGCCTCGTTTTCACTCTTCCCCTTGTCTGCGTTCATCACCGCGTACAACGAGAGAAACGCTCCGTGACGGCGGAAGACGTGCGCGCCGTCAAAGTCGGGGATGTCCCGCTCGTCCGGATACATCACGGTGCGCGGCATGCCCCAGCGCGTAATGTCCGGGCTCATCATCATTGCCAGGCGCCGGCCCGTGTGCCGCACCCCTTCCGGCAGAGGCCCCATGCCCCCCGGGCGGATCGGCGACCGGACATACATGTGCCACAGTTTCGTCTCCGGCACCCACACGACGTGATTTGGAGCGTCGCTGTGATAGTAAAGCAGCCGCGTCTCGTTCGGATCCCAATGGATTCCATCGGGGGAGTAGGTCAGCGAAAAGCCGGTCGCGCCCGTGTACAGGATCATGAACCGCCGGCGCGGATCGGACTGGTCCGGGTTGAACATCACCTGCGAGCCCCCGGCCCGCCGGTTCTTGCCCGTGGCGATGATGTTGGTGGCCGGGTGTCCCGCGAACGGAAAATCCTTCAGCTTCGGCTTGGTCCAGTTGTAGCCGTCTTCACTCTCGGCGTAGCCGATGTAATAGGAAGGCCCCTTCTTCGAGAAGTAGTTTGACAGGCTGAAGCAGGTGTACCACATGCGGTACTCCTGCAGTTGGTCGTCGTAGAGCACGGAGGGACTGCCGCCCACGGCTTCTTCCCACGGCTTATCCTGCACCACCACCGGATTGCGGCCGTACTTGATGACCGTGCCCGATTTGCGCGTGAGCTTCCAGCGGTCCTCCACAATGTAGTTGTCAAAAACAAACTGGGGTTGGTTGCCGATGCGCAACGGCTCGCCGCGATAATAGGCCTGGGGAATCAGTTGCAGGGCGCCGGTGGCGGATCCGTGGTCGTCCGCCCGGCTGTGAATTCCAAGGAAGGCCAGCACACACACCAGCAGCGTGGGAACCGCCACCGCGAGGTATCGGAAAGGATGGGTCATGGCTACCGGCCATTCTTTCAAAAACCCGGGGCACGTGGCCAAACTGCGCGGCGACGAGCGTCGGAGTGTCAGTAACCGGAGCCGATGAACGCGCTATAGGGCACTCGCGTAATTCTGCGCCAGGGAATGCCAATTGAAGAGGTAAGAGGCGACGACGATCTGGCTCATTTGGGCGAGGACGTTTCGGTAAATTGCCGCCGATCCTGGTAGATGGACTCCACAAAGCGCTCGGTTTCTTCATCCGGCACAGGGTCTACGTGACGCAGGATCTCCTCGACGGAGAACGGCTGCGGCCCGATGAGGACGGGCTTGTAGCCGGTATCGCGAAGATGCTGTAGCTCGTCGTTCATTTCGCCACTCCCTGAAGCCAGCATAACGCCGCGCCTATCAGGGAAAGACGCGGTCGTAACTCGCCGCTGACCTGTCCGGACCCCACGATCAGGGTACTCCTGGGAACCTTAGGACCGAGCCAAAAGGTCCCCACTTGACAATGTGCCCGACGGTCTGGCCGTAGGTCTCCTGCCCGCCGAAGCCGATGCCTACGGCTCCAAACGCGGCGGCAACCGCGGCCGCCGATTCGCTTCGGCGAAGCAGAAGGCAAATCGCCAACGCCACGAGGGCGCCTGGGATCCTCGCACCGAGCGGGCCACCGCCACTGTAACCGCGAAGACCCCAACCGAGGGATATTGCGACCGCCGGGATTGGGACATCTATTCGAGGGTGTTGCCGCCGTTCACCGAAATCTTTTGACCCGTGATGAAATTCGCGCCGTCGCTGGCAAGGTACGCCACCGCTTCCGCTACGTCGTCCGGGACTCCCTGCCTGCGGAGCGGAACGTGAGCCGCGTACTGCTCCAGTTGCCTCCGCGGGACCGAGTCGTGACGTTCCACGGGAATCCAGCCCGGCGCCACCAGGTTGACGGTGATTCCGAACGGCCCGAGTTCGTTGGCCCAGGATCTTGTCATGCCGAGTTGTGCGGCCTTCGCCCCGACATAGTGGGCGAATTCGATCCGGCCGAGTTCCACCACCTCGCTACCGATCTGAATGATGCGCCCGTGACTGCGGTCGCGCATGCCCGGCATCACTTCCTTCACGAGAAGGAGAGGCGACTTCACAAAAAAGCGTAACTGGTCCAGGCAGTCCTTCCACGTCTGTTCCTCGATGGGAAGAAAGGGCTGCGGACCGGTGGCATTGCACACCAGGATATCGACCGAGCGTCCGAACTTGTCGCAGACTTCCCGCACCAGGCGGCGGACGGCCTCTTCGTCGGTGACGTCGGCATGGAACACTTCCGCGACGCCGCCGGCGGCGACGATGGAATCGCGAACGGCATGAGCCAGATCGTGACTGGCGTGATAGTTGACGGCGACACTGGCCCCGCGGGCGCCGAGTCTTCGCGCGATGGCCGCGCCCAGTCCGCGGGACGCGCCCGTGACCAGGGCGACGCGGCCGCTCAAATTGTAGGACATTCCCGAGTTATCTCCTTAACAGCCAGGTAACGGAATTGCGCATCAGGCGCTGGAACATGGGATGTTCCAGCGCGTCGCGCGTGTGGCCGCTGGCCAGGTGGACGAGACGGCCCTTGCCAGGCTCGTAGCACCATCCGGCGGCGGCGGTCTTCTCTTCGTCCGACCGGTTGCGCAACAACAGATGCACCTTCTTTTCATCATAGGGCGGCGTGTGCTGCTCGTCAGCCGCGAAGAACTCGCTGACACCTTTGGTGATGGGGTGGTCCTTGTCGACCACCTCGACGCGGAAGCGCTCGAGCGGGCCGTGCCCGATGTAGCGGCCGCCGACCAGCTTGAGATACGGCCCGTTCTCCGGATAGACGCCCATCGAGTTGTGGAGGTTGAGAAAGGCGCCGCCGCGTTCCACAAAATCGACGACGGCTTTTTCCTGCTCCGGCGTCATCCAGATGGCCGGCTTCTTGAAGTCGTTCGGCCAGACCATTCCGTCGCGAAGAACGACCAGCAGGTCCACGGCCGCGAGGTTTTCCGCCGTCAGGGAGCGATAGTCGACCAGGAAGTGGGGCGTGACGCCGGTGGCTTCAAAGACCAGACGGAGACCGGCCTCGAGGTGCTCCGGCTCGTGGTAGCGGTCGCCAATGAGGACGAGCGCCTGAGGTTTGGTTCGGGACGGCTGGGGAACGCGGCCGGCATACGGCGCTTTCGGGCCGGTGAGTTCGGCGTAGACATGGCGGACATCTTCAGGCCGGGGATTGTCGTAGGGCATCCACGTGTAGTAAGACGCCGGGAGAAGAACGCTTTGCTCAATGGATTCGACCGTACGGCCCAGCACGATGCCATAGGCGACCTGGCGGCGCAGTTCGGTCAGGAAGCGTTCCTGGCGGTCGAGTAGGGCCGGTCCGCCCCAGGAGCCTTGGCCGGGTACGACTCGCGCGGGGTTTGTGGCTTTGAGTTTCGCCAGATTGGAGAGCCATGCGGCGGTGTCCTTTCCCGGGAGGGCGGCGCGCGGCCCGTTGACCACTGCCGGTCCGGCGAACAGCACACGCTTGTCGGCAAAGTACAGGGCGTGTCCGCCCTGGAGGGGAATTGCCTGCCCGGCAGTGGCCTGCTTGACGCCAAGAGATTCCAGTTGCCGGAGCAGAGGTTCGTCGGCAGGAGTGCGCGACGTCAGCACGAGGCTGGTGACGGGCGTGCCGGTGAGGGCGCGGATGCCGGCGAGAAACTTCGCCGGGTCGATCCCACGCGGGAGGTCAATCAGAAGTGTGTCGTTCGATCGTGCGATCCAGCCGCAGTTGGCGGAACCGTATTTGTCCGCGAACCCCGCGGCCCAGACACCGGGCGCGATCTGCTCCTGATGCGGGAGAGCGGAGAGAAGCGCCGGGAACAACAGCCAGAAATGTCGTTTCATCATGGAACACCCACCGAATGGCCAGTGTACTGAATCCGGTGCTGTAATGAGAACGCCCAGGGAACGCCATGAGCCTGCGGCCAGATGATCTGCCCACCCGCCGCGCGACCGAAGCCGTCGCCCGGGCGGCGCTTTCAAGGAGCGCGTCATGCGCATTGCAGCGTGTTTTGGGCTTGCCCTGGCAAGCCTGACGCTCCTCCCGCCTCGGCTCCAGGCGGGAGACCCAGGCAGCCGTGCCCAGTATGTCGGGGGCACGGTTGCCGGCCTTCCCAGTAAAACGGAAGGCACCCTGACGATCAACGATCCGGAAGCGCTGTCGTTTCGCGTGAAGTCCGGCGCGATTCGAGTGATGTATTCGCGGGTCAATACCCTGGAATACGGCCAGACCGTCGGCCGCCGCTATATTTCCGCCATTCTCATCTCTCCGATCCTGCTTCTGTCGAAAAAGAGACGGCACTATCTGACGGTCGGATTCACGGACGATGACGGCCAGCAGCAGGCGATGGTGTTCGAAGTCGAGAAAGGGCAGATTCGCGCGGTGCTGGCGGGTCTGGAGGCGCGAACCGGGCGGCGCGTGGAGTTTCAGGACGAAGAGGCCCGCAAATCGGGAAAGGGGTGAGGCGATGTGGTTCCTGCTGGTAGTGGTTCCGGCACTTCTGACGGCCGGCGAGAACGCGCCCGCGTCCATCGCGCCAGCGAGCCTGGAGGCGCAACGGGTCTCGCAGCAGCGCGAGGTGGAGTTCGAAGGTCTGGTGCAATTGCTGGGTGTGCGCCGCATCTTTGTCGACAAGCTGACCGGGGGGCAGACGGCCGACCAGATGCGCGATCTCCTGATGGCCCATCTTCGGGAGACGCGGCTGTTCCTGGTCACGGAGAGCCGGGAGCGCGCGGACGCCGTTCTGCGCGGGGCCGCCGAAGATCTGGTTTACACCGAGCAGCACCAGATGGAAGACGGCATCAACGCTCACGCCGGTGTCGGCGTCGGCCGCGATGCCAAGAGCCGGACGGGTGGAGGCTACGGAAACGCCAGCGTGAGTTCGCGCGAATCGATGCGCGTCACGGAGCGCCGGCACGAAGCGATGGCGTCGCTGAGGCTGGTAAACAAAGACGGCGATGTGATCTGGTCGACGACGCAGGAAAGCACGGGCGCGAAGTATCGCGGCGCCAGCGCCGATGTTGCCGAGAAAGTGACGCGGAAACTAGCGGAGGATTACGAGCGGGCGCGACGGTTGCGCAAGTAGGCCCTGACCCCTCGATCGGGCCGGCCCCCGAACCTGAACAGCGCTCACAATCTCTCTTTCACTCGCAGCCAGATGGGGCGGCCCGGTTTGAGACTGACCCGAGGCACGGGCCGCACCTCCGGTCCATCCTCGACCTCGAGATCGAACGCGTTCAGCAGTAGCGCCAGGATCAGTCCCATCTCGAGCATCGCAAAAGACGCTCCGAGGCACTGGCGCGGACCGGCGCCGAAGGGAAAATAAGCGAAGCGGTGCCGGGCGGCAGACCGCTCCGGGGTGAATCGTTCAGGATCAAAGCGCTCGGGCTCGGGCCAGATCGAAGGCAATCGATGAACCACGAACGGCGCGATGAGCACACGCGTGCCGGCCCGAATGGGACAACCTCCGATCGAATCGTCACTAATGGCCGTACGCATCATTCCCCAGATCGGAGGATACAGCCGCATGCTCTCCTCGAGCGTCATTTTCGTGTAGGTGAGTTTGGCCACCAGGTCGGGATCGGGACTCTCATTGCCGGGAAGCGACCTCACTTCTTCCGCCACTCTCCGGTAGACCGCGGGATGTTTCCCCAGCAGGTAGAGGGTCCAGGTCATGGCTTCGCTGACACTGTCGTGACCCGTCGCCATGATGGTGACGATCTCATCGCGGAGCTGACCCTCGGCCATCTCGGCTCCTGTTTCGGGATCGCGGGCATAGACCAGCAGGGAAGCGACATCGGTCTCGCTCGGTCCCCGTGTTCGGCGGGTCTCGACGATCCGGGCGATGAACGGATGAATCGTGTCCAGCGCGCGTTGGATCCGCCTGCGCCCGGGAGTGGGAACGAAATCGGGGAGCCGGAAGGGATTAAATGCCTCGGCGAGGTTGATTTCATTCTGGATATCCAGCAGGGCCTGGCCCACCGCTTCGAGGTCGTCTGGCTGTTCCTGGCCGAACACGCACCGGAGCAGGCTCTTCAGGGAGAGCGCCATCATCTCCTCGCGGACGTTCAGCCGCTTTCCGGCGCGGGCCGCGGCCTTCCAGCGCTCGATCATTTCGTGCGTGGAATCCGCCATGGTCGCCGCAAACATCTCGTGATGTTTGCGCAGAAAGGCCGGCTGCATCAGCCTTCGCTGACGCCGCCAGAACTCGCCTTCCGAATTCGGCAGCCCATTTCCGAACAGGGGCGCGAGGACCTTCCGATATCGGGGACCCTTGCCGTAATTGAGATGATTCCCCTGCAGAACGTGGCCGACGTACTCAGGGTCGTTGATCTGGTAGGCCTTGTCGCTCCGTAGCCGCACGATGCCGCCGTAGCGGGCGTTGCCGGTGAGATAGCGCAGAGGGTCGCGCAACGCTCCCAGGGCTTGGAGCCAAAATGGCCGCAATGGTCCCGGGATCTGGTGGCGTTCAAGGGGTTGTGGCGCGGCGCTCACGGGAGTAGGCCTCAGGATTTGAATGTCTCGATCAGAAGCCGGCTGACGGCGGCCGGCTCTTCCAGGTGCAACCAGTGACCGGCTGTTGGAAACGGGATCAACTCCGCCTGATCACAATAGCGCAAACTGTCGCTGGCGCTGTGCGGCGGGAGATAGACATCGCGGAGGCCCCAGGCGATGCGCACCGGCACGCGCACGCGCTGCTCCACCGGGAGGGGCTCGCGGAAGAGCGCCCGATACCAGTTGATCATTCCGCTGAGCGCACCCGGCTGCCGCCAGGCCTCGCGATACCGCGCGAGGTCCTCCTTTGAGAATGTGCCCCGGCGGCTGGTCCACACCATCGATTTCACGGCGTAGCGAAAATCAAGCACGGAAAAAGCCCGTTCGGGCAGCCACGGCAGTTGAAAGAAGATCATGTACCAGCTCCGCAGCAGTTGGGTGGGATGCCGGGAATCGAACCGCCTGAACCGCCTGAGGACCTCCGGGTGCGGACCATTGAGGATCACCATCATCCGCACCCGCCGCGGATAGCGGATGGCCACCTCCCAGGCCACGACGGCGCCCCAGTCGTGTCCGGCCAGGCAAAACCGGTCGGCGCCCAACTGGCCGGCGATTGCCACGACATCGGCGCTCAGTTCACTGGCGAAATAGGCGGCGATTCCTTCCGGCTTGCTGCTCTTGGCATAGCCGCGTTGGTCGGGAGCCACAACGCGGAACCCGGCCTGGGCCAGAGGCCCCATTTGCCGCCGCCAGCACTCGCTGAACTCGGGAAAGCCGTGGAGGAGAATCACCAGTTCGCCGCTCTCGGGTCCGGAGACACGCGCGAAGAGCTTGACGCCGCCGCGCTCCAGGACGATCTCGCCGACATTCCCGGCCTCAAGTGACATTTGGCAGGGTTCCTGTTATACCATGAACACCGGCCGCACCGGCTGTGTGGATGCACCCGAGCCGGGCAATGCCGCCAGGACATTCCAGTGCGGCAAGTGGCCAGTGTTTCCGGCGGGTTCCGTTGAAAGATCATGGCATTCGTTACTAGAGCGGTCGTTCTCATCTGCTGGGCCCTTTGGGGCTGTGCGTTGTGGTTCGGAAGCCGTAGCGCCGGCGGCCGCAAACCCGTGAAGGTAGCGCCCCAGGCACGAATCGGGATCGTCTTCCAACTGGTGGCGTACGCGCCTTTGTTGCTTGGCGGCGGCGAGCCGACGTTGGCCACGCGCATCACCTGCATGATCTCGGGGGCAATCGCGGCGGCGCTCACCTGGTGGGCCGTGTGGCATTTACGCGGCCATTGGCAGGTACAGGCCGGCCTGTTCGCGGATCACAAGCTGGTGCAGTCCGGACCCTATCGAATCGTCCGGCATCCCATCTACCTCTCGATGCTCCTGCTGCTGGTGGCAACGGGTTTCGGCCGCGCGCCGATGGTCGTGTTTACCGCCTGCTTCGTCACGTTCATCATCGCCACGGAGATCCGGGTGAACGCGGAGGACAAGTTGCTGGCCAGCCGTTTTGGCGAGTCCTTTGACGCCTATCGCTCCCAGGTCCGCGCCTACGTTCCGTACATCCGCTAGCACGCCGCGGTACCCGGGGGCTGGCGGGCCCGAGACTATGGCGACCCAGGCCTAGCGGCTCCCACGGTACTTCGCTTCTGAAACGAGCGAGTCTCTCTCCAGATCCTCCACCACAAACGCGGGAAGCCAGTGAACGGCTCGATAAGAAACTGGGCCCGCTGCCGTTCGGTGAGCAATCCAACCACATGCCGGTGCAGGGCCAACTGTTGATACCACGGAAGGCTGGCCACCAGGTGATGTTCCCAGTGACACGGGGAACCCCACGGGCCTCCACCGGCTAGCATGCCCCAAAAGCCCATGCCGAAGCTCCTCGATCCGTTCTTGTTGTCCAGCGGCATCAGGTTATGCTCGGTGAACTGGCGCAAGCGGTCGAGGTAGAAGCCGAAATGAGGGAAGACCACGCCCATGGCGCACACGGCGAACAAGGTTCCGTAGTTCTGGTAGAGATAGATGGCGTACGGGAGATTGTACGCCAGTGCCATGACGGCGGAGACGACTCGGCTGGCCGTGTATTTCATCGGCCGGTGGACAATGAAGTCGCTGAAATTGAGAAACGCGGCCAAAGGAAGAAAGGTCAGCCAGTATCTCTTCGGCAGCACGAAGTTGAGCAGTTCGCCATCCTCGGTTGTTCCGAACTTGGCATGGTGACTCATGTGCTGGGACGAATAGTAAATCGGCTCGCTGGCGGCCAGGCGGCAGAGGTTATTGGCGACAACACTCAGGAGCCTGCCGATTCGGCCCTTGACCACAAAAATCACGTCGTGGGCGGCGCCCTCGTGCATGGAAAAGACCGCGATGGAGTACATCAACCAGCTATGGAGGGCACCCACCGCTGCGCTCGCCAGGACGATTCCAAGGGTGGAATGGGCGGTCCCGAGGGGAAGCAGCCATTGCGGCAGGCGCACCAAGGCGAGGAAATCGGCCGCGAACAGAAGCACGAACACCGCGACACTGATCACGTTGTGCAGGAGGAGATGATCCTTGAACCAGCGATGAAGAGATCGGCCGCGGTCCATAATGGACTTCATCTGCTCGGGAGTCAGCCCCTCGAAGGGGTGGTCGCGAGAATAGGCCTGCGCCAGCTCGAGCTCTTCCGGATGGACCTTCATTCGTCGACCTCGCTCTGCACTTTACCGTACTCGCGCCGCCCGGAGGCGGAAGAGGGCCATTACTCGGGTTTCGGTTGCCGGCTGAGCCAATTTTCGATCACCTCCCGGGCGTGACGGTATCCCGCTTCCGCGATCTCCGCCGCGGCGTGGAAGTCGGTGCGCTTGAATTGAAGAAGCGGCGGGCGTAGGTACACGTCGGCCGCGGCCGACGTTTCCCGCTTGAACGAGATCCCGCCGAACTCGATCGTGCGCATGAGGATCAGGAGAATGCTGGGAGTGTAGGTCTTCTTCTTCACGAACGGACTGAAGCGGTTCCTGAACGCGTCCCATCCGGAAATCCCATCGCCGTAGTCGGCGATCGGGTTCAGCTCGTGCGGCGGGGAAACATCGACGCCAATGACGGTTCCGCCGTTGCAGAACGGCTTCATGATGTCCACCGGGACGTTGTTGAGCAGACCGCCGTCCACGTGCAATTCTCCGTCGTAAACGACGGGCGGAAAGACTCCCGGTGCGCGCGAACTCGCCAGCACCGCCTTGGCCAGCGACCCGCGGGTGTGCACCTTGACCTCGGCTCGATTCAGATTGGCCGAAACGCAAAAGAACGGGTATGCCAGGTCTTCAATCTGACGATCCCCGTAGAACCTTCGCAAAAGGTTGCTGAATTTGTGGCCGCGTTTGAAGGCGATGAACGGAAGGGTCAGGTCGTTAAAGGAATCCGAACACCCGGCACAGGTTTCCGAAACGATGGTCTCGTAGTCCCAGCCCTGAGCCCACAGTGCGCCGATGATCGCGCCCATGCTGGTACCTCCCACGGCATCGACCGGGATGCCCAGGTCGCTCAAGGCGCGAAACACGCCCAGGTGCGCGAGCCCACGGGCAAAGCCGCCTCCTAACGCGATGCCGACCGCGCGGCCGGTGAGGAAGCGCGCGATGCGGTCGAAGCTGGCGCTGTCGTCCAGGCGAACGTGGTGAGTCCGTTCGACGGCGCGGGGCGTGAGCCAGGCGAGCGTTCCTTCGGGGGCTGGACCCGGCTGAACCAGGGCCAGAATTCGCTTCTGTGCCGGCAGCAGAGCCCGTTCCAAGCCGGACAGAGAAGGGTCTCCACCGGCGTTTCCAATGAGGAGAACCTGATCCGCCTGGCGGATCGAGCGCCGGGACCAGGGGGTGAGCCCGGCGTCGAGTTGGTACAGGACGAAGTCGTGCTCCAGTTCGCGCCGGTTGAGCCATTCGATCAGGCCGACGTGCCGGGCGTCTTTCTCCTCCACCTGCGCGGCGTCTTTCCTCATCAGGGAGCGGTCGACGCTGGCGCTGGAAAGGAGGAGGGTCGTGCCCAGTCGCGACAGGCTGGAAGAGAGCGCTTCGGCAAATTCGGTCAGGGAGACATCGGGGTGAAGAGGGAGGAGAGCCACGCTGGCCGCGCGCTGAGACGGTCGCGAAGCGCCGGACGTCATGTCCCGAAGCCTCTTGACGAGTTTGTCGGCCACCAGGCGCGTCATGGCGCGGGGATGTTCGACCAGCAAGCGGTCGAAGGCCGCGCGGGAGAGAATGGCGAGATTGCTGTCGCGGATGGCCATGACGGTGGCGGTGCGAGGCTCGCCGCTGACCACGGCCATCTCTCCCACCGTTTCCCCGCGGCCCAACTCGGCCACGATCGATTCTTCGCCCGATTCGCGCCGCGAGATGACCCGGAGCTTTCCGTTGACGACGACGGCCAGGCTGTCGCCCGGTTCGCCCTGGCGGTAGAGGATTTCGCCGCTGGGGAGCGTGATCATCCGGAGTTCGCGTTCCAGGGCGCGGAGAACGGAGTCGTCCAGGTCGCCGAAGAGGTTGCTGAGGTGAAGAGCGAAGGCCAGGCGCACCTCGAGCAGACGGCGGAACATCACTTCGGTCATCCGCGCGGCCGCCTCGGGGTGAGCTTGCGCAAGGCGTTCAAAGGCGGAACGCGAGAGCCTGGCACAAACGGTGGGTTGGAGGGCGGTCACGGTGGCCAGCCGCGGGTCGCCGGTGAGCAGGGCCAGTTCACCCGCCGTTTCTCCGGGGCCCAGATAGTTGAGCGTCTTGCCATGGACGTCGACGCGAACCCACCCGGACAAAAGGATGTACAGGCTATCGTCGATCTCGCCCTGGCGGATGATGACCTGGTCCTGACGAAAGGAGCAAGTCTCGAGCGCGCGGGCGAACTCCTGAACGGTGGACTCCCCGGCTTCGGTCAGGCCAGCGCATTCGAGCGCCTGAAACAAGTCCAGGGGAGGAGACACGGGGGGGAATTATAACACCGATGCCGCATTACGCATTCGTAGGGCGGGCCCCCGGGCCCGCGGCCGGCCCCCCGGCCGGCTTCCCGCCGTACTTCTGAATACCCGGACTCACCGGACAGGCTCGCCGGCGCAGCGGAAACCGCGCCAGGGGGCCCGGGCATCCGGGCGGGTTGCCGCCCGTGCCGAGGGACTCACCCGGGCGGGAGGTTCCATCCACGAACCACCCCGGGCGGTGCGGGTGTTCCCAGGGCTGAGCTGGGTGGGCGATTCGGCGACCCACTCGTCGACATTGCCAAGCATGTCATAGAGCCCCAGGGAATCCGGCTGGCGGGTTGCCGCGCGATGGGCGGAATTGGCGTTCTCGACCAGGGGCTTGAAGTAGTCCTCGGCCTTGGTCACGCGCTTCAGAAGGGAGGCCGAGTCCAGGGTGCGCCGGCCGGAGTTGTCGGCGTACCAGGCACTCTCGCCGAGGTTTCCAGCGCGGGGACCGCCCGCGCGCGCGGCGTACTCCCACTCGGCGTCGGTCGGCAGGCGGAGTCCGGCCCAGCCGCAGAACCCTTCCGCTTCGGCAAACGTCATCGCGACCGCGGGGAGTTTGTCGTCGCCGGCCGCCTCGTTGTACGGCTGCCCGTTCGTGTTGCGCTGGGGCAGCATGGCGGCGCCGGTGGCCTCCCGGTAGCGGCGATACGCGTCGACGGTGACTTCGGTCTGTCCCATCCAGAACCCGCGGCTGATGGTGACCTCGCGTTCGGATTGCCCGCCCGGCCAGCAGTTCGGTTCGCCCTGGGTGCAGCCCATACGAAAGGCGCCGGCGGGAATCCAGACGTAGGTTTGCTTGTCTTTCGGGTTGCGCCACGTCTCGCGCGCCTGCCGTAGGGTCGGAATCGTGGCGGGTCGCGGTGGTTCAGGCCGGGGTGCCTCGGCCCGGGGCGGGTCGACCCGTGCTGGTTCGGTCGTGACCGGCGGGTCGATCTTGGCGGCGGGCACGGGTTTCTGAGGTGCGGGTTCGTCCACCGGGGGCTTGCGGGCCGTGATTGCTTTGGCCAGCGGGACAAAACGGCCCGCCGGGAAGCGCTCCAGGTAGATGCGGCAGAAGCCCTCGCCGCGCGACTCACACTGACGCCAATAGATGGCTTCGTCGTCAGTGAGGACCGAGGCGGCGGTGACTTGCGGCCGCGGCAGTACGCCCAGAACCAAATCCTCGGCGCGATAGCCTTCCACCTGTGCAAAGGGCCGCTGCCGTTTGGAAGGACCCAGGTCGAGAGCGACTTGCCTCGGCACCGAGTCCTGCACAAAGCGGATGAGGGAAGCCAGGGTTACCTGTCCAAACTCGTTGGCGGCCTTGCCCTTGAGGGCTTCGGTGATGGCCCAGCTAAAGTAGCCCTGCCGTTTTTCCTTGTACTCCCAGGCCCGATCGCCGACGGCCGTGGAATACAGGGTCGCGAAGGCCTGTACCTCGCGGTTGGCCAGATCAAAGTTGAAACCACGGACGTACGACTCCGTCAGCGGATTCGGTGAGTCGGCCCGGCCGCCGGGATCGTTCCGGCACGCATCCAGAAGGACAATGGCCTGCTGAATTCCCTGGCGGGCGATGATGCCGCGGAGGCTGGCGACGTCCAGCGAGACCTGGCCCAGGATTTCGGGATCGTCGGAGAGGCGCGCGTCGGAGGGGAGCAGGAACGCGTGTCCGCCGCGCTCCATGCCGTGGCCGGAAAACGACAGGAGGAACAACCCGTCCTTGGGGACCTGTTTCAGCAGGTTGCCGAGCCGGAAGAGGATTTCCGACCGGGTGGGCTTGCGCGGAACCGGCTGGTCGGATCCCAGGATGACAATCTGCTCTTCGCGGAACCCGGCCCGGTCGACCAGCGTCCGGGCGAGCGCTTTGGCGTCGTTGGAGGCGCCGTCGAGACCGCTCAGTTGTTGGTCGTCGTAGCGGTCGACCCCGATAAGGAGGGCCCATCGTTTTTCCACCGGCGGCAGCGAGGTCACCGCTTCCACCTTCAAGTCACGCTGGGCGAATGCGGCCGTCGTGAGGTTGAGGGCGAGAAGGATCGAAGTCGATATGCGCATTTGGGGGGCTCCTGGTGTTTCCGGCGCGTGCCTTCTTCCTTCCGGCAATCGCGCTCACACTGGTTATCGCAGTCCGGGGACGGATAAGCTCACGAGAAAGGGGGCTTTTACAAGACTTTTGCAACTTGGGGACAACTGGGGAGATGGGACGGGAGGTCAGAGATCTTTAAAAACCTGGGGACTTCCCCAGGTTTTCCCGAGACAGTGGTAACGTACAAGACGACTCCGATGCTGTCTGCGGTCAGTCTTTCACAGAAATATGGTTCGAAAGGACCCGGACGTTCTCCAGAGTAGGGCCACCATGAGCAGGTAGATTATCGACCCAGAGTGGGGGACAGCCGTTCACGCCTACATACAGCGGTTTTGACGCTGCGGGAACGGGCATTAGCAGCGGCCGGCCCGACGCAATCTGCGAAGACCAGAAGCAGCGCGACAGGTTTCACTGGTGGAATACCGCCCTGCTTCCTGGTTCCGATCACGACCGGTACCACCACCGGAGCACCCCCCGGCCGTTTCGGCGCCGCCGAGCGGGGGATGTTGCGGCGTCCGGGATCTTACTCGGACGAGCGGCTTATTCCTGGTCGCGAGACGCCTCTTCTGCGATTCTCAGCCCTCGCGAATCATATGCTGAACCATCCGGTGCAGGGCGACCTTTTCGGTGGCAACACGAACGCGAGCGGCCCGGCGTTCGGGACATGTACGATGGGGAGTTCTAGCTGGTGGGCCTATCCGGGCCGCCACTTCTGGCTGACAGCGCAGATTGCCTTTTGAACATGTCCACAACTTTCGGCCGTTTCTCAACTCGACGTGAATTCTTTCGTGGCGCGACCGCAACACTGGCAGGGCCCCCCGCTCTCGTACGGGCTGCCCCCGGCTTGGCGAAGCGGCCCGAGGTGGCAGTGCTGATCTGGCCGGCGCACAGTTTGATCGATGCCACCAAGCGCCGGGATCGCATCGATCGTGAACTGATTGGCAGATGGATCAGCCATCTCATCGAACACAAGGTGAACTCGATCTTCTGGCGCGGAATGTACGTGGGCCGGGCCACTTATCACAGCACAGTCGTCCCCGTAATGCAGGTTGCGAAAACCATTGACTTTGTCGGCTCAAAGTATCCGGGTACGGGCGCGGCGGAGACCCTCGCCGAATTCAACGATCTCGCCGCGGCGGTCGCGCCGTTCGACACGTTTCAGGCAGTGCGCCAGCAGAGCAAACGGCAGGGCTTGGCATTCTATGCCGACATCTCGCCCTTCGACAAATACTTCCCTGGCTTGGAGGAGACGTTTTACGAGGCGCACCCCGAACTCTGGCTGGTTTCGCGTGACCAGAAGCAGCGCCTCCGTGGACTGCCTTGTTACGCAGAAACGATGGCGCGAGAGCGCCTGCTTTCAGAAGTGAAGGAGTTGATCGACAGAGAAGTCGACGGAATCAGCATCAACCTCCTGAGTCACATGGGGGGCTTCAAGGAAAACGCACCGTTTGGGTTCAATCCGGCGGTTGTCAACATGTACAAAGAACGGTGGGGCGGCGATATCCTGGCCGGCCCGTACGACCCTGCGCGATTCAGCCAGCTGCAGGGCGAGATATTTACGGGTGTTCTTCGCGACATCCGGCGTCTGCTGGGGCCCAAACGGCGGCTCAGCATCGCCGTACCCCAAACTGCCGGCGGCGCTGAGTACGTCGTCTACTGCGGCACATATAGGATCGATCTCGCCTGGCGAACGTGGATGCGGGAAGGGCTGGTGAACGACCTGATGGTCATGCCCCAGAACGATCAATCGTCAGTAACGCCGATTGCGCTGCAAGTCAAGGCTGCGGCCCCTAAAGGGAAAGTGTTCCTCATGCGCAAAGTGCGGAATCCTGCCATGGTTCCGATCGTCACCGAAGAACTTGCCGCGATTCGTGCGGGTGGTCTCGATGGATTGATCGTCTCCGAGGGTCGAATCTTCGAGCCGGCTCACACGCCGTGGTGCCGCTTATTCCAGTAGGTTCGAGAACCATTTCCATGATGAACGGAACGCGACAAAACCAACCCAACCAAGACACGCGGAATCCCCCCCACGCCACCATCCAATGGGGACACCTCGCATGAAAGGCAACGTGGAAGTCTCGCGCCGATCTCTATTAGCCGGGGCAACAGCGGCTTCTCTGTCTGCCGCGCCTCAGGCCGGCGGAGAAGTAAACGTCGCGAACGTCCTGAAAATCAACGACCTGGATCGACGCATCTGGCAAGAGGAGCTAAATCCCTTCGTCCCGGACCAGGTTTTCGATCTGCACTGTCACATTACGCGGCTCGAGTTCAACCTGGATCCCAAGGCCAGGGCGACGACTCATCCACTCCGTGCCGTTGGTAGTCCGGAGGTGATGGATGCCTGCGACGCGCTCCTGATGCCGAACCGCAAAATGGCTCGAATCCTGATGCCCAGTGCGCATCCAAAGTGTGCCTTCGAGGCCCAAAACGAATTCATCGCGACACACGCCCGAAGGAGGCCTGACAACCCCGGGCTCATGTTGGTGCACCCCAGGATGCGGGCGGAGGACGTGGACCAAAAGGTCCGCCAGCATAGGTTCATTGGATTTAAGTGTTACCGGTGGTATTCCGTCACGGGCGACGTGGAGGAATGCGGCATTGCCGATTTTCTTCCCGATCATTTAGTGGCCGTTGCCAATCGCTATGGGCTCATGATCATGCTTCATGTGGCAAAGAAGGCCGCCATCGCCGATCCACAGAACCTAAGCGATCTGGAGCGCCTGACGGCGAAGTTCCCGCGTGTCCGCTGGGTTCTAGCCCATTGCGCGCGCAGCTACTCGGACTGGGCGATGTTGTCGGCGGCCCCGCGGCTGCGAAAGCTCCCGAATATTTGGGTGGACACATCGTCAGTGTGCGAGATCGACGCCTTCATGGCATTGTTTTCCACCATCGATCCAAGGCGCATCTGCTACGGCAGCGACGACTTGCCCGTGGGGATTACGCGCGGCAAGTACATTTCCTATGGTTCTGGTCATTCCTGGGCGGAGATGAACGAACAGAACCAGACCCTCAACCGATCGCACTGCGATGGGCGCATGACCTTTGTGCGATATGAAATGCTGCGGGCGATCCGTCGCGCGGCTCAGTATACAGGTCTAGGCCGATCGGCCATTGAGGACATCTTCCACGGAAACGCTGCGACCTTGATCGACTCGATCCGCCGGGATCTCGCGAAGAGCGGCGCCGCCGGGGCATGATGACATCAACTTCCATTCGTCGCCGCGGGCGGCCTGGTGGCGGCTATATGCCATGAAAGCGCTTACCAACCCGCTGGTTAGCGGAACCGGACATCACTCTAGCGCTAGTGATTGCCGTGATGTCCGGTACGGCGTATACTCGGATTCGGAGGTTCGATGAAGCCGAGGCGTGCGTGGGGAAAGTAGACGCGCTTGTCCTGGAGGGGCTGGATCTCTGGTTCAACTCCTCGGACCATCTGCCTCCGCATCTTCGCGCGAGGCGCCGAGGCGAGTGGGAGATCCGTGTCTACTTCCTTCTCTGTACCGATGATGAATTGGTCTTCGATTGCAAGTGGGCCAAGAAGAATCCCTCGGCGAAAGCCCTCGCCAGAATTCGCAAAGCTGTTGTCGAGTGTCGGGTCGAATTGCTCAGGGAATGGGAGCAGAAAGTAAGCAGGGAAGCATGAACGAAACGAACGCTAGCGCGCAAGAACTGATTCTGCTGATGCATGATCGCGATACCGACGGTGTGGTTTCCGACCGGCGACGGTTCCGGGTCCTCCATCGGCCTAACCGGCAAATCGCCGAACACGGCCGAAATATCTTCGTACTCATTCCGGCCAGTGAGCTTCCCGATGTCGCTGAGTTCGTCTCAATCGCCAACCGGCGACACCAACTCCGGGCCCTGCTCGTCAGAGATGACGTACAGCCAAGTTCCATTCCCCAGATGTTTGAACGGGCCGGTCTAAGGATGGTGCGGAACACAGTCGTGTACTCCGATGCCAGCATCCCGCGACGAGTACTTTGCGCGTGGACCCACCGTGCGCAAGAACAACTCATTGCCCAGGTGAGCGTCTCGAAGGAGCGCCTGTTTGTGCTCTCCTGTGCACTGCAGCCCTATGAGATCGCGTTCGACACTATGCCATCGCTCAAGCGCATTCCTTTAGCCGAACGCGGAAGCTTTGTCGTAGACGAAGATGGAAGCTACATCCACTGGCCTGGCCCAGACATCCACCTCGATCTTGATGCGATTCGAGCTGCCATTGATCCGGAGGCACGTGCGCGAGCCAAAGCAGCGAGGGCGGTACACGATAGCCGGTATGGCGGAGCCATTGCGAAACTGCGTTTGAGAATGGGGTTGAAACAGTCGGAGATTCAAGGACTCTCAGAAAGACAGGTGCGTCGGATCGAGAAGGGCGAGGGAACGACGTATGACGCCCTCGGCCGTTTGGCCGCGGCCCATCGGATGGATCTGGAGTCGTACTTGCGGGAACTCGCGATCAACGCGTCCGATCCGGCGCTGGAGAGAGCGATCGCCTGATTCCGTTCGACATGATTGCACCGATCCCGCGACCCGCCAGGAACGGTGCCTGGCCCCGAAACGAAGCCGATCGAAGCCATGGGTCGAACCCAATCGGCCCCTGCAAAATCAGTCACTTCCCGCCAAATTGGCTTCGTTTTGTCAAATGCGTCCGCAGTTCCCTCAGGCCCGGCGCGGAAGGCGGCGGACCTGCGGATACTCTCCAGCCACACCGGATCAACGAACTGGCGCGTGGTCCGCTCCGCGAGTGTGATGTCCGCCAAGCGCACACACAGCAGGTCGAGGACGCTGCTCGGTTGTCTTTCCGGCGAAGCCTGATGCACACTGAGAACCTATGCGAACCGATCGTCGCGACTTTCTCCAGACCGGCGGCTGGATGGCCGCGGGCGGCCTGGCGGGGTCGGCCTACGCGGCCCAGGCCCCTTTGCGATCCGGCCTGCCCAAGCTGAAGATTACGGCCGTCAAAACCTATCGGCTGCGGCACAAATTGTCGCGGGCGATGGGGGTTTCGGTTTCGGTCCCGCTCGATAAGACCCGCGAAACCCTGCTGGTCAAGATTGAAACGGACGCCGGCCTGGTGGGCTGGGGCGAGACGTCGCCCATCAGCGGGGCTCGAGGCACCATCGACGACCACCTGGGCCCGCGTTTGATTGGAGAGAACCCGCTCGAGTACCGGCGCCTGTGGCGGATGATGTGGGGACCCAACTTCGGCAACGGTCTCGCTGTCGGGGCGCTCGACATCGCGCTCAACGATCTTCGCGGCAAAGCGCTGAACCTGCCCGTGGCGGAATTGTTCGGCGGACGTCTGCGCAGCCGTGTTCCCGCCTACGCGTCGGCCATGAACTACCTGGAAGGACTGGAACCGGAAGAGCATTTTCCCAAAGAGGCGGCCGAGAAGGTGAAGCAGGGCTTCCGGGCGCTGAAGATGCGGATCGGACGGTACTCCGTCGCCCGCGAAGCGAAGCTTGCCGCCGCCGTCCGCGCGGCGGCAGGGCCGGGGATCCGCCTCTTCGCCGACGCGAACGCGGCCTACACCCTGGCGACGGCCCTGGAGATGGGTCACGAACTGCACAAGCTCGGGTTCGAAGCCTTCGAAGAGCCCCTGCCGCAGTCGCCGAAGTACGCCGGCTACGAGGACCTGCGGCGGAGGCTGCCCCTTTCGCTGGCGGCGGGGGAAGCGTTGGACTCCCGCGCGACGGCGCAGGAGTTGATCGACCGGCGGGTGATGGACATTATCCAGCCGGACGTCAGCCTGTGCGGAGGAATCGGCGAGTTGCTGTTCATTGCCGAGATGGCGGCTCTTTCGGGCATTCGCTGTATCCCTCACTGCTGGGGCGGCGACATTGTGATCGCCGCCACGGTTCACCTGATTTCGCTTCTGCCGGACCCGCACCCGGGTTTCCCTACGGACACGCCCCTGCTCGAACTCGACCAGTCCGAAAACCCCTGGCGGAACGGGCTCGCCAGGGAGCCCTTCGTGCTACAGGAAGGGCATGTGACCGTGCCGGTCAAGCCGGGACTCGGCATCGAGGTGAACGAGGACGTCGTCCGGAAATACGCGGTGTAGCTGGTGGAGTTGCCCGGCGATTACCGGGGCTCCAGATGAACCGGTTGCCAGAACGCTCCACCGCCGGCGGAATCCCACGCGGCGAACCGTACCCACTTCTTACCCGCGGCGTCGAACGGGATGCGGAATCGCTCGCTGCCGAACGGCGGCCGATCGGCCGTCCGGACGATCTGGCGATCCGTGGTCTGCCCGTCCCCCCAGACCACCTCGACGAACTCCAGAGGGAACGTCCACTCGAGGTCCGCCGCCACCGTCCGCCTGGCCCCCGTCCCTTCGAGCGAGAAGCGGCGAAACAGCACTTCGCCGCTCGTGACAAAAAATTCGCCCGCCCGCATCGATTTCAGGATGGGGCTCCAGTCTTCATGGAACAACGGTAGACGATCCACCTTCACGTAGTTCACCAGCAGGTGCGGGTAGGTCTCGTCGTCGGGATACTTGGCGTACGTATCGCCCTCGGCGATGAGGTACTTCGGACCCGCCCAGTTGTTCATATCGTCGAGCGTGCTGAAGCAGCGCTTCTCGCAGATGCGGCTCTCCGACAGGTCGACGGGCAGTGATTGATACGACCCGCCCAGAAAGCGGTCGCTGCGGAAGTACTCCTTCTCGCGGCTCGATTCGGGATAGCCGGTCGAGCCCTTGGTGCGCGGGTGAGCCTGCCAGGAGAGACCGCCTTCGGCGCGCAACATTTCGAGTTCGTCCCGCTCCGAACCGACATGATAGACCTTGCCGAACTTCGGATGGTTCTCGACGAACGGTTGATCGGGCTTGCGGATGTGCGACCAGTACACGGGCCGCGGGAAGACGGTGGTGTAGTGGCCGCCGAAGGTGGCGTCCGGTTCCTCGCCGGGCATGATGAGGAAATCGCGGTCGGAGTGCCGGGCGCAGGCGTCAAAGTAGATCTTCTGCTCCGCAAACCGGAGTGGGCCGGAATCGGCGGGATGGCCGTCGCCGTGGAAGTCGGACATCATGGCGATGTTGACGCCCAACTCGCGGAACGTCGGGACCCACGGGGGCTGGAAGTCCACCGAGCCGGCGTCGGCCACCTGCTCGTGGAAGTGCGTGTGGAAGTGGCTGATGGCCACCTGATAGCCGGGCACCGCCTTGAACCGGTCTTCGTGTGTGAAGGCCAGAACGGCGTCCGCCGCGGACTGGGCTTTTCCAGCGCTCAAATAGTAGTAGACCGGCATCCGCTGCCACGTGCCGGGAGGCGCGTTGTACAGGGCGAAATTGCCGGCGGCGAATCCGCGCGCCTGGCCGGCGCGCTTCTGCCACTGCTCGTCAGAGAAGCCGAACGGGCGGAATCCCTCCTCGTGGTCCGGTTGACGGACCCCGGCGGCGAACGACGTGGCGCTGTCTTTGCGATAGAAGACATACCCCAGGTTCAACTCGATCTCGCGCGCGAAGAAGAACTTCTTCGGGGGAGGGAAGACCGCAATCGAGCCTGCCGGGCTTTCGATCACGGCCAGCCGATTGCGGGCGCGCAGGCCGACGCCCTCTGTATTCGGCGCGCCTCCGA
The DNA here is from genome assembly GCA_964529305.1 of uncultured Solibacteraceae bacterium. Taxonomy (GTDB): domain Bacteria; phylum Acidobacteriota; class Terriglobia; order Bryobacterales; family Bryobacteraceae; genus CAZGUX01. The sequence continues at coordinate 57,165 of CAZGUX010000228.1, forward strand.
ACTCGTACTTCTGCCAGCCACGGGCGACATCGCGCCACAACACACGGCCCGGGCGGAAGCCTGTCAGTCCGGCTGAATATTTGTACGCCACCGACGGCTCGTCGGTCTTGGCAATAGCTTCCTGGCGGAGCAGGTTGGTCCCTTTGTAGACGGTGAACTGGAGGCGGCCGGAGAAGATCCCCAGCGACAGGCCGGGAAAGGTCACCTCCAGGCGCTGGCCCTCAGTCTTCACTGCGCAACTCGCCGACTGAAAGGTAGCCGATGCACGGCGGATCTCCTCCGGTTTTCGCGGTAGGCCCGGATTGGTTCGGGGCGAGCCCGGAACCCGCAGGGGCGCATCCCAGAACACGTTCCATTTCTCCCGATCGATGACATCGGGCGTGAGAGCGACACCCAACTGCCGGAGCGGCGCCAGTTGCTGCTCGGAGATGCGCCTGACTCCCGACGTGACTTGAAACTCAGGCGTCAGATCCTGGGCCAACGTCACCCAAGTCCCCGATTTTTGGATGGCGAGTTCGTGGACGCGGGGTTCGGCTTCGTGGAGGGTGAAGGTGGCGCGCAACATCTGGCTGGCGGCTCCCTGCCAGGTGACGCGAAGGCCGGAGGGAGTGTTCTCGGCTTGGAGACCCGGCACGGCCTTGTGGGCAGTGAGGTCGCAGGTGGGCGCGCACCAGGCGGCGGCAGTGGCGAAAAGCACGGCTAGGAAGCGCATTTGGGGACCTATTATACTCGCGGCGCCGGGCATCGCTAACCCCAACTGCCACGTCACCGTCTGCGATAATCGGCGTGGTGGCGGGCAAACGAACTCTCCTGGCCGTGGACGACGAAGCCGCGGCGCGCTACGCGATGGCGCGGATCTTTCAGAGCGCGTATCGCGTGGTCGAGGCCTGCAGTGTCGCCGAGGCCCGCGACCGCCTGTCGTCAGACAAGCCGGACGTGATTCTGCTCGACTACAACCTGCCCGACGGGGACGGTGTCACACTGCTGAAAGAGATCGGCACGGAGGCCGACGCGCCCGCGGTCATCATGATCACGGCGCACGGTTCCGAACGCGTTGCCGTGGACGCCATGAAGGCCGGCGCTTACGATTACCTCACCAAGCCGTTTGAGCTGGACGAACTGCGCCTGCTGGTCGCCCGCGCCATGGAGCGGCAGGAATTGCGGGATGAAGTCCGCGGCTTGCGGGAACAGCTTGCCGGTGAAGGCCAGTTCGGCGCAATGGTCGGTGACTCCCAGCCCATGCGGGAACTCTTCCGGATGGCGGAACGCGTGGCGCAGACCGACCTTCCCGTGCTCCTCCTCGGCGAGAGCGGCTCGGGCAAGGACCTGCTGGCGCAGGCGATTCATACCCACAGCGGCCGCACCGCGGGGCGGTTCGTCGCATTGAATTGCGCGGCGCTGCCGGAGTCGCTGGTGGAGAGCGAATTGTTCGGCTACGAAAAGGGCGCGTTCACCGGCGCAGCCACCGCCCGGGCCGGCAAGTTCGAACTGGCGCACGAAGGCACTCTGTTCCTCGATGAGATCGGCGATATGGAGACGTCCACGCAAAGCAAGATTCTCCGCGCCGCCGAATCGGGCTTCGTCGAACGCCTGGGCGGGTCGCGGCCGATTCCGATCGATGTGCGGCTGATCAGCGCGACCAACAAGGACATTCAGGCCGCGATCCGGGACGGCCGGTTTCGGGAAGACTTGTATTTCCGGCTCGCCGGCATCACGCTCCAACTGCCGCCGCTGCGGGAGCGGCGGGGCGACATTCCCCTGATGGTCGAACGCTTCTGGCACGAACTGCAGCGAAAATACGAGCGAGAAGGACCTCGTCTGACCCGCGCGGCGATTCTTGCCTTGCAGTCCGCCTCCTGGCCGGGAAATGTACGGCAATTGCGGAGCGTGGTGGAGAAATTGTTCGTGCTGGCCAGGAACGACAGCGTCGAAGAAGCCGACGTGACCTTGAGTCTTGGCTCGGCGCCCGCGGGGCCCCCGTCTACGTCCGGACCGTTCGAAGCGGCCGATTATCGCGACGCCAAGAAGGCCTTTGAGACCGAATTTCTGGCCCGCAAACTCCGGGACCACGGAGGCAACGTCACCCGGACCGCGGCGTCGATCGGCATGGAGCGGCAGAGTCTTCAGGAAAAGATCAAGAAGCTCGGCCTTAGCCGCCTGGGGAGGGAAGAGTGATGATTCGAGATCGTATGACTGCGCTGACGCGCCGCCACCTTCTTGCCGGCAGCCCCCTGCTGGCCGCCCCGCTTCCGAAGAAAATCCGTGTCGCGGTGATTGGCCTGCAAGGTCATCCCACGGAAGTGATCGGGCCCTTGGATCAACTCCCGGACGCCGAACTGGTGGCCATCGCTGACCGGTCCGATGCGGAAATCGCCAAGATGCGCAGGAGCCCGCGCGCGGCCGCGGCGCGCTCGTATGCCGACTATCGCGTGATGCTCGACCGGGAAAAGCCGGACGTGGTCGGAGTCTGCAACGCCGCCGACGAGCGGGCGCCGGCCATTCTGGAATGTTCGCGGCGCGGCCTCCACTGGATTGCAGAGAAGCCCCTGGCCAACTCGCGTGAGGAGTTGGCCGCCATTCGCAAGGCCTTGGCGGGGAATCCCCGGATTCGCTTCAGCATGCTCCTGCCCATGCGCTTCGATTCGCCCTACCGCGCGCTGAAAGCGATTGCCGCGTCCGGCGAAATTGGCGAGGTGGCGCAGATCTCGTCCCAAAAGTCCTACAAGTGGCGCACGCAGGCGGAATGGAAGAAGCACTTCAAGAGCTATGGGGGAACTCTTCCCTGGATCGGCAGCCATATGGTGGACCTGATGCGCTGGACCAGCGGCCGGGAATTCACTGAAGTCTTTACCTATCAAGGGCAGGTCGGACGATTTCCGGAAATCGGCGAAATGGAAAATACCACGGGGACGGTTTTTCGCATGGACAACGGGGGTGTTGCGAATCTCCACATGGATTTTCTACGGCCGGAAACTTCGTCGACCCACGGGGACGATCGCCTGCGTCTTGCCGGGACCAAGGGTGTTGCAGAGTACCTCGCCGCGACGGGGGTTACCGTGGTCTCCGACACGCGAAAGCCGGAGGTGATCCGGCAACTGCCTGAAAAGCGAAGTGTTTTTATTGATTTTCTGGAATCGGTATACAACGGATCGGAGCCCGGCCTCTCCTCGCGCGATATCTTTCGGACGTGTGAAATCGTTCTGGCCGCTCGAGAGTCGGCCGAACTGGGCCGGACGGTGAAAATCTGACGAATCCGTCTTCTAAGAGCCCGTAGTACCCCCATAGGGAGACGCATTCCCGACGCATGTGTTATTCTTAACCCGTGACGACTGCGCCGTTCGTCATCATTGGTCTTTGTACGCTGATCCTCTGGTTCTGGGGGAGCCGTGTGATCCTGCTGCTCGGCAGGAACGACCGAAAGACGGTTGAAGTCCTCAGCCGGGATTCCAAGCTTTCCCGTACCTTCTGGGAAAATATTCACGCCGATTTTCTCGGCCCGCAGATTCTTTGGATTTAACCTCTCGCGTGCACGCCTTCCCCACTATAAGGGAATGTTGCCGTGTTTTTTTCGCGGCATGGTGTCTACCTTATTTTCCAACATGCGGAGGGCTTTGATCAGCCTGGGACGGGTTTCCCTTGGTTCGATCACGTCGTCGATGAACCCCCGCTCCGCCGCAATAAACGGGCTGGCGAACCGTTCCCGGAACTCGGCGGTCTTGTTCGCGCGCAGTTCGCCGGCGTCGGTGGCGCCTGAGAGTTCCTTCCGGTAGATGATGTTTACCGCCCCTTCCGGACCCATCACCGCGATCTCGGCTGTGGGGTAGGCGAAGTTCACGTCCGTCCGTAAGTGTTTCGATCCCATGACGCAGTACGCCCCACCATAGGCTTTGCGGGTAATCACGGTGATCTTCGGAACGGTGGCTTCCGCATAGGCATACAACAGCTTGGCGCCCTGCCGGATGATGCCGCCGTACTCCTGATCCGTGCCCGGGAGAAATCCAGGCACATCTTCGAACGTGATGATGGGGATGTTGAAGGCGTCGCAGAAGCGGACGAACCGCGCACCCTTGACCGACGAATTAATGTCGAGGCAACCCGCCAGGTGAGCCGGTTGATTGGCGACGATCCCCACCGACTGCCCGCCCAGATGGGCGAAGCCAACGACGATGTTCTTCGCGTAGTGCTCGTGAACTTCGAAGAAAGCGGCGTCATCCACGACGAGGTGGATGATCTCTTTGATGTCATAGGGGAGATTCGACTCCTCGGGCACGATGGAGTCGAGGCGCGAGTCCTGGCGGTCGATGGGGTCCTGGGTGGGACGCCGAGGCGGATCCTCGCGGTTGTTTTGGGGCAGGTACTCGAGCAGCCCTCGGATCATGCGCAGGCACTCCTCGTCGCCGGAGGCGATGAAATGGCCGACGCCGCTGAGGGTGTTGTGGGTCTCCGACCCGCCCAGCTTTTCCTTGGTGACGTCCTCGTGGGTTACGGTCCGGATGACGTCGGGCCCGGTCACGAACATGTAGCTGGTGCCTTCCACCATGAAGACGAAATCCGTGATGGCCGGCGAGTAGACGGCGCCGCCCGCGCACGGTCCCATGATGGCGGAAATCTGCGGCACGACGCCGCTGGCCAGCGTGTTCCGCAGGAAGATGTCGGCATAGCCTCCGAGCGACAAGACTCCTTCCTGGATACGCGCGCCACCCGAATCGTTCAACCCGATGACCGGGGCTCCGTTCCGCAGTGCCAGGTCCATGATCTTGCAGATCTTCTGCGCGTTGGTCTCCGAGAGCGATCCGCCGAACACCGTGAAGTCCTGGGCAAACACATAGACGAGGCGCCGGTTGATGGCGCCGTATCCGGTGATGAACCCATCTCCGGGAACCACCTGCGATTCCATCCCGAAGTCCCGGCAGCGATGCGTGACGAACCGGTCGATTTCTTCGAACGAGCCTTCATCCAGCAGGAGTTCGATGCGTTCGCGGGCCGACAGTTTGCCTTCGGCGTGCTGGCGTTCGCGGCGTTGGGCGCCTCCGCCTTCGTGGGCAGCCTTGCGGCGGCAGGCGAGTTCCTCGAGTCGGGTCATCGGATATTAGCGTAACGCACGAAGCCGGCATCTCCGCCCCGCCAAGCGGGTGCTTCTTTCAAGAGTTGCGGCGCCTCAAGGCGCTTCCTGGCACGCTCGAAGGGCCCTTGCCGCGGCGCCCAGTGTGGCTTCGAGATCATCCTGAGTATGGGCTGCGGACAGAAACCACGTCCCTCGCCGAGTGATCCGGACGCCATTGGTAGCCAGCGCTTCCACAAACGCGGCAAGCCGCGTGGCGTCCGTTTGGGTGTGTTCCCGGTAGTTGCGGATGGCCGCGGCATCTGTGAATGCCGTGTGAAACACACTACCGGCGCCTTGGATCAGGAGTGAGACGTTCGTCTCCCGTGCCGCTGATCGCAGGCCGGCGATCAAACGGTTGCCGGTTTCATTCAGCTTGTCGTAGACGCCTGGTTTCGAAAGCTCTTCCAATGTCGCAAGCGCCGCGGCGGTAGACACGACATTGGAATTGTAGGTTCCGCCATGCATGACACGTCCGGATCCGATCAGGTCCATAAGGCGGGCTTTGCCGGCCAGGCAACTCACCGGGAAACCATTCGCCATCGCCTTGGCGAACACCGCAAGATCGGGCGTGACACCGAGCAGACTTTGGGCGCCGCTCAAAGCAAGGCGGAATCCGGTAATGACCTCGTCAAAGATCAGCACCGTTCCATTGCGGGAACACAATGCGCGGACTCCTTCCAGATAGCCAGGGCAGGGAAAGATCACACTGGTGTTGCACATCACCGGTTCCATGATCACGGCCGCGACGTCGGATCTGATTGCGGTTGCGAGTGCCGGCAGGTTGTTCCAAGGCAACACCGAGACGTTCGCGAAGGCCGCGGCGTCCTGGCCTTCCGATTCGGCCGTCCCCTCACCGCGGACGCCTGTATACACGCTGTCGAACCAGCCGTGGTAGTGTCCCTGGAATTTGATGATCCGGGTGCGGCCCGTATAGGCGCGAGCCAGGCGCAACGCGGCCTGAATCGCTTCTGACCCGGAGAGGCTGAATCTCACCTGTTCCGCGCACGGAACCACGCCGCAGACGAGTTTGGCCAGTTGCGCCTCCGCCGCGTGCTGTCCGGCGTACAATTGACCGCGAGCCAGGCTATCCGCCACCGCCCGGTTTACCGCGGGATGGGCATGGCCAAGGATGACGGGGCCCATTCCGAGCGCGTAGTCGATGTAGCACATGCCATCGACGCTGAACAGACGGGAGCCTTCCGCGCGATCGAAGAACATTCCGGACGGCTTCTCATGGAGCCGGAAATTGCTGCTGACGCCTCCTGACAGGTGTTCTTTGGCATTGAGGTACAGAGCCATCGATCGCTGGTGAACCATGGGTTCCCTCCAAGATCGAACGAGCCTGCCCGGAAGGCAAGATCAGGCGTGGACCGAAGTTTCCGGTGTGAAACGGAATCGCTGCGAAATCAGCCGGGCGATGTCGCGAACATGCTTGCCGATGCGATTCACCCGCGCCGTCGATGTCCGGCTGCTGGGGGCGGAGACCGACACCGCGCCCAGTACGTCGTTTTTCGCGTTCAGAATCGCCGCGCCGACGCACGTGCAGCCGCTGGTCTCCTCCTGGTCGTCGACCGCGAATCCGTCGGCCCGGATGTTGGCGAGTTGCTCCTGGAAGGAGAGATCATTCGTGATCGTCCGGTCGGTGAGCCGCCGGAGGCGGTTGCCGCGAGTGAGGCGGGTGAGTTCCTCGGGAGGCAGGTGCGCGGCAATCGCTTTCCCCAGCGACGTGGCGTGGAGGGGAGCCACTGACCCGACGCGCGGAACCATTCGCAGGCTTTGAGAACTCTCCAGCACCTCGACATATACGATCTCGTCGTCCTCGAGCAGCCCGAGATTGACGGTTTCACCGGTACGGCGCTGGAGTTCCTCGAGGTGTGGCGTGGCCAGCTTGCGCAGCAGATTACGCTCCTGAACAACCCCCGCGACGTCCAGCAGGCGAAACGTGAGCCGGTACAGCCCCTGCTCCGTACGCGACACATAGCCAAGACCGCACAGGGTCTCCAGGATGCGATACGTGGATGCCTTGGGGATGCCCGACTCGGCGACGATGTCGGTCAGAGAGAGCCTGGGACCATTGTTTCGAAAGACTTCGAGCAGCTTCAGCGTCTTCACGACCATTGGCACGACGTAGCGATTTCCCGTTGCAGCGTGTTTCACAGGCGCCTCGCCCGCATTATGAGGTGTTTCGTAGGTGAAACACAAGAAAATCCTTGCAATTGACAGAGCCCCTGGAGGTGGATAAGCTCGTGCCGTGAGGGCACCTGTCTCCGGGTTCTTCCCGCGCGGAGTCATCGCCGCAGTACCGACTCCGCTCGCGGAAGGCGGAACCGTGGACGAGCCGGCATTACGGCGCATTGTCGAACACCTCGTCGGCGGCGGCATTCACGGATTGTGGGCCCTGGGCTCCGGCGGCGAGTTCGCCAGCCTCGACGCGAACCAGCAGGAAGTTCTGCTGCGGACCGTAGCGCACCAAACGAACGGGCGGATTCCAGTAATCGCGGGAACGGGCGCAACGTCGACCGCACTGGCCTGCAGCGCCGCGCAGCGCGCCGAACAATGCGGTGCGGACGCAATGTCCACCATGCCGCCGTACTATTATTCCTGCTCGCGGGCGGAACTCGAGGATCATTTCCGCGCAGTCGCCGATAGTTGTTCGTTGCCGGTGGTGCTCTACAACAACCCCTGGAATACCCGCACGCAGATCCCGCTTGACCTGATTGTGAACCTCGCGGCGCACAGCCGGTTCGTCGGCATCAAAGATTCCAGCGCGGATTGGGATTACCTGGAGCGAATTCTGTACGCGGTTCCGCAGGACGGCGCCTTTGCCGTTCTGCAGGGCAATGAAGTGGCCCTGGGACCGGGACTCCTGATGGGCGCCGCCGGCGCCGTGATCGCGTTACCCGTGCTTGCTCCGGAGTTGTGCCTGCAGGTTTATGAAGCCGCGCGCCGGGGTAATGTGTCCCTGGTTCGTGAGCTGCAATCGCGGGTGAACGATCTGTTTGAGATTTATCTCGCTCCGGACCGCAGCCCGGATAGCGCATTTCTCTCGAGCCAGAAGGCGGCTCTCGAGGTACTGGGACTCTGTTCGCGCCGGGTCTCCCGGCCATTTCGCGATGCGGATGAAGGCGAGATGAGGCGGGTGCGATCCATTCTCGAGAGGCACGGATTGGCGCCGCCCACCGCTACCGGGCAGGCGGGCCGATGAATGCCCTGACCGTGGGCGACTACGCCGTCGTGGTCGTCTACATGGTGATGGTGACCGCGGTCGGTATCTGGGCGCACGCCGGAAACAAGACGACCAAAGACTTCCTGTTCGCGGGCAAAACCGTCGGCTGGCTGCCAATGGGCATTTCGATCGCCGCGGCATTCATCAGCGGCATCAGCTACATGGGGCTCCCGGCGGAAATCTATTCGTATGGCCTGGGATTCATGTTGTACGTCTTCGCGTACGTGTTGGTGATCCCCGTGATCCTTTACGTGTTCCTGCCCTTCTATGGCCGGTTGCCCATCACCACGGCCTACGAGTATCTCGAAGCGCGGTTTGACCGCAGGGTCCGGCAATTCTGCAGCGGCATGTTCATTGTCTGGAGACTGCTCTGGATTGCGACCGTCATCTATGTTCCGTCGCTGCTTGTCGCGACGGTCACCGGCCTGCCGATGCTGACCAGCGTGTTTGCGATCGGGTTGGTGACCACGGTGTACACGGCGTTCGGCGGATTGCGCGGCGTCATCTGGACGGACGTGGTTCAGTTCTTCGTCATGGTGGGCGGCGCGCTGGTCGCGATTCAGTTCACCTCGCTCGCGGTGCCAGGCGGACTCTCCGGAATCTGGAATGTTGCGGCGGAGAACGGGCGTACGCAATTCATCGACCTGTCGCTGGACCTGACTTCGCGGATGACCCTGTGGGGTGCGCTGATTGGCGGATTCTTCGCGAATCTCGCGTTCTTCGGCGTTGATCAGATGGTGATCCAGCGCTACCTGGCGACCCGATCGGCCCTGGAAATGAGAAGCACATTCCTGCTCAACTGCGTCGCGCTGTTGGTAGTCACGGGCGTTCTGGCGGCGCTTGGCCTGGCCCTGTTTTCCTTTTACCGTGTGAGGCCGGGGGGACTGGAGGCGGGGGTCTCGGCGGATCGCGTCCTGCCGTATTTCATCGCCACCGAGTTTCCGGCCGGCCTGCGGGGACTGCTGGTGGCGTCGATCTTCGCAGCCAGTATGTCGACTCTCTCCGCGGGCGTCAACGCGGTGACTACCGCGATTTTCAATGATTTTGCCGTGCCATCTCGACCGCGCGACCTGAGGTTCGTCCGCATGCTGAGCCTGGGTGTCGGCGCGTTCTGTACGCTGTTGGCATCGATGGTGGGCACCCTGGGCTCGATCATGGAGATCGCCGTGCGCGTGATCGACGGTTTCGCCGGGCCGCTGCTCGCCGTCTTTTTGCTGGGAATGCTCACAGCTCAGCTCGGACCGGTTCCGGTCTTGATCGGCGCGTGCGTGGGCCTGCTGACGACGACGGCCGCGAATTTCTTCAGTCCTATTTCATTCGTGTGGTTCCCGGCGATCGGGTGTTTGGTATCGATGGCGGTGGCTTTTGTGGCACAGCCCTGGTTTCGAGTGGAGGAGGTTGCGCATGGAGACTAGCTTCTCCGACGGCGAGTACGACCGCAGGCTGGCTGCCGTTCGGGAGGAAGCGGAGAAGGAACGGCTTGGCGCACTGCTGTTCTTCAATCCGAGCAGCATCTGCTACCTGTGTGGGTTCACGACGATCAATCTGTGGGATGTCTCGTGCCTGATCGTGCCCCCCGCCGGCGACCCCGTATTGGTTTTTCGGGAATTCGAAAGTGGGCGATTTACCGCCAGTTGCCGGTTTACCGGCCACGTCAGCTATCCTCCCGACGGCCGGGCGGCGCCCGCGATCGTCAGGGCGTTGCGGGAACTGTGTGCGCTGAACGAAATGGCTGTCGAGATGGGCCGGCACCTGGACACCGCGACGTTGGAGGAACTGCGACAAGGATTAGGGGACGTTCGGCCGCGGGACTGTTCCGCCGTCCTGAATCCAGTCCGCCTGGTGAAATCGGCGGAAGAGGTCGCCGTGATGAAGCGCGCCGCGGCCATTACGGATGCCGGTGTGGGCGCGGGCATCGGCGCCGTCCGTGAAGGAACCACCGACTATGAGATCTGCGCCGAAGTCGCACGGGCTTTGTTCGGCGGAGGCAGCGATTTCATGTGCATCCAACCCGTGGTTGCCGTGGGGGAGCCTAGCGGCATCGCGCATTCGACCGCGGGGGGTGTACGGGTTCGACGCGGAGACCCGGTCTTCCTGGAGATTGGCGCATGCGTGGAGCGTTATACGGCTCCGATCATGCGCACGGCCTTTGCCGGCGTGCCGGACGACGAACTTCGCGAGCTTTCGGACTATTCGTCACGAGCACTCGACTCGATGATCGCCGTGATGGGACCGGGCGTTCCCGCGGCGGAGGTCGCCGGCGCGGGATACGGCGCGCTGAAGCCGGTTCTGCCCCGCATCGCGTTCCATTTCGTGTGGGGCTATTCGGTGGGAATCGGATATCCACCGTCGTGGCTGGAGGAAACGGGGTTCCTGATACAGTCCGGAAACCCGCGCAAACTGATGCCGGGCATGGTCTTCCACCTGCCTCTGATGCTGCGCATTCCGGGGAAGCACGGAGCCGGTCACAGTGAGAGCGTGCTGGTAACCAGGAACGGCGCGGAAATCCTGAGCCGCGTGCCTCGTGAAGGATCATGATGGACAACCTGAATCGTACACGCATTGGCATCATCACGCCGGACGACGCGGTGAACGATGACGAGTACTGGCGTTTTGTCAATGACGACGTCACGCTCCTCATCGATCGCTACCGGACTCCGGAACGGTTTGCGCCGATCAACCCCGGAATGGTGGCGAGCTACGGCAACCTCGACCTGCTGGCCGACTGCGCCGAGACGTTGCGGATCACGCGGCCGGACGCCCTCGTGTTCTTCTGCAATTCGTGCAGTTTTGTGGGTGGAAAAGCGTCGAACCTAGAGATTTGCAAGGCGATCGCCAAGGCCGGCGCAGCGCCGGGCACAACGATCTCGATGGCGCAGGTGGAAGCGTTGCAGACCTTGAGGGCCCGGCGAGTGGCGATCGGAGCGCCCTACGACGAGGACGTTACCCGCCATTTGCAAAGGTTTTTGAATGAGTACGGATTCGAGGTTGTGTCTTCGCGCTCGCTGGGGATGAAGACGGAGTGGGAGATCGGAAACACACCGGCGGCTGTGTGGCAGCGGCTCGCCCTCGAGATCGACCGCCCGGACGCCGACGCTGTCCTTCTGGCGTGCTCGGGAATCCGTACGGCGGCGGTGATCGAGAGCACCGAAACGGAATTAAACAAGCCCGTGATCAGCGCGCCCGCGGCCGGGATCTGGCACGCTCTGAAGCTGGCGGGATACTCTCGTCCGGTGACTGGCCGGGGCATGCTTTTATCCCGTTATCTGGTTGGATGAGTCCTGTTTCACTACTGAAACCATATCTCCCCCGCTGAATTGACTTACTTCGGTTCCGCCCCCAGAATTGCAGATATTCCACGTTACAGGAAAGGCGAGGCAATGAATTACCGAAAGAGCCAAATCAGGCTTCTGGGGCTTTTGTTCACCGTCTGCGTGGCGTTGGCGCAGAATGATACAGCGACGCTGGTAGGGACTGCGCGCGACCCGCAGGGCGGTGCCGTCGCGGACGCAAAAGTCACCGTAACGAGCACGACAACCGGGGCGGAGCGTACGACGCAGACAAACGCGGAGGGCGACTACCGGCTTCCCGCGCTCCAGATTGGCAGTTACCGTTTGCAGGTGGAGAAGCCGGGATTCAAGCGGTTCCTCGTACAGAGCCTGGCCGTCTCCGCGTTCCAGACCCTCCGCGTCGACGCCCCGCTGGAAGTCGGAGAGGTGACCACCGCGGTAGACGTCAGCGGGGCCGCGCCCGTCGTCGACACGGAAACGAACACGGTGGCAGAGAGCCTGCCCGGGGCGAAGCTGAAGAACTACTCGCTGCCGCTGCTCTTTGGCAATTCGGTGGCCTGGCTGATCACGACCTACAGCACCAGCGCGGTGCAATATTTCAACGATATGGTCGTGATCGGGAATCGCCAGGACGCGCTCCGGACGACGATCGACGGCGCGACCGTGGATCATTTCCGTTCGTCGCCTCCGGCGCTGAGCGTGCAGGAAGTCCGGCTGGTGAACGGAGGAGCGAACGCCGAGTTTCCCACTCCCGGGACCGCGGCCGCAACCACGCGCGGGGGCAGCAACCAACTGCACGGAGCCTCGGAACTCCTGTTGATGAACCAGGCTTTGAACTCACTGGGGCCCTGGGGCGGGGCACGTCCCGTCGGACAGCCGGATTACAGCCTCCATTTCGGAGGCAGCGGCCCCGTGTTCATTCCCAAAATCTACGACGGGCGAAATCGCACTTTCTTCTCGACGACATTCAACCGCCGGAAAAGCACCACCCGGTACACCCCGCTGTCCGTCAATGTTCCGACGGAAGCCATGGCCCGGGGCGATTTCTCCGGACTCCGAAACGCATCCGGACAAGCGCCTGTGATCACGGATCCGCTGACGGGCACTCCGTTTGCGGGAGGCGTGATCCCCTCCGCGCGGATCGCCGATGTCTCGAAAAACATCACTGGGAGCTACTATCCTGCACCGAACACTGGCAATGCCACCAATACGCTAAGGAACTACTACGCCATCGCGAACTCCTTTGGCGCCCAGAACGAGTTCTTCAACCGCTTCGATCACCGGCTCAGTTCTCAGGACACGCTGACCTATAGTTACATGCGCCTGTTTCAGGATTCCCGATTCGATACCTCCACCTCCGGCGCGATGAAGGTTCCGGGCCGCTATAACGCCCTCTCGGAGAACAATGCTCAAACGCATTCACTGGGCTATATTCGGGTATTGAATCCGGCTGCCGTGAACGAGTTCCGCTTCAGCTTCAACCGTCTGCGAGACCGGCAAGGATCCGATGTCAGGGGTCAGGACGTGATCAGCAGGTTCGGTATTCAGGGTTTGACGCCGTACAGTTTTACCGGTTTGCCGGGAGTCAACATCACAGAGATGGCGGGAATCGGCCAGGTCTATACGGACAATCAGTTCGTGGAGAACCGGTTCAACCTGATCGACACAGTCAGTGTGCACCGTGGACGGCATGCGCTGAAGATGGGTACCGAATTCATACGGATTCAGACCAACCGGGCAGGAGCGCTGGGGCCGGTATTCGGGACATATGACTTCAGCGGCCAGTTCACCGGTCAACCGTTTGCGGACTTTTTGCTGGGATATCCCGGGAGCACGACGAGGTTCACGCCTCGCCCGACGATCGCGGCGCGCCAGTACTCGCTGGGTCTGTACATCCAGGACGATTTCAAGATGTCGCAGCGGCTGACGTTGAATCTCGGCCTGAGGTACGACCTGGAGGGCATTCCGGTGGATGCCAACGGGTTGTATTTCAACTTCAACCCGGTCACCGGTGGGATCGTGGTTCCGGACCAGCACGCGCTCAATAACGTCAGCCCGCTGTTCAACAGGCAGATCCCGTTTCAAACGGCCAGCCAGGCCGGCTTCCCGGATAAACTGCTGGTGCAAGACCGCAACAATTTCATGCCGCGGGTCGGCCTGGCGTACCGGCCCTTCAACAACAACCGCACGGTTGCGCGGGCGTACTACGGCGTCTTCACGGTGGGCAAGATGGGCGCGGGACTTCGCGGGGCCTTCCTGCCGCTGCTCCAAACCGGCGGACCCTTCGCTCTGACGGAGACCTGTATCAACCAGCGTGGAGCGAACGGCGCGCCGCTGTTCGGCTTTCCGCGTCCGTTCCTGGATCAAGGGACGGCGCCGAGTTCCTACAGCATCTCCGGTGCGAATCCGCTGATCCGCGACGGCTACCTGCAGCAGTGGAACCTCAGCGTGGAACATGAGGTGATGAATACGGCGATCGGCGTCACCTACACGGGGAACAAGTTGACCAACGGCCAGTACGCGCGTAACATCAACCTGCCGTTCCCGAGCGAGACGCCGTTCACGCAGGCGCGTTACCTCTATCGCAACTTTACTTCGATCAAGTACTTCGACCAGGGCGCCACGGACGTCTCCAACACACTCCGTGTCGACTTCAACCGTCCGATGCACAAGGGCCTCTACCTGCACGGCGGATGGACTTGGCTGAGCCAGATCAACGACGGCGAAACGACCGCGTGGGTCCAACTGGCATCCACCTCGGCAAACCCCTACAGCCGGGCGTCGGAACGGGCACGAATCGACTACTTCCCGCGCCATCGCTTCAGCGTGGACTTCGTTTATGAGCTTCCGTTCGGCGTCGGACGCAAGTATCTGGCTTCTGCGCCCCGCGGGGTGGACGCCGTGCTCGGCGGGTGGGTTGCCTCCGGATTCTGGAACTTCTATACGGGCGAGCCATTCACGCCGATCTACAGCGGGGCCGATCCTTCGGGAACCGGGAACTTCTCCGGCCGGCCGGATCGCATTGGGTCCGGCAAACTGGACAACCCCACCGAGTCCCTCTGGTTCGATCCGAAGGCATTTGTCGTGCCGGGTTCCAACATCGGACGCTTTGGCAACTCCGGGCGCAACATCCTGGAACTTCCGTCGACCCAGCGCACGCTCCTGGCCATCTATAAGTACTTCAAGATCAAAGAAAGCTTGCACTTCCGGCTGGCCACCTATATGGACAATCCGTTCAACCAGCATAGCTTCGGGACCGTGCAGCGGAACATCACGGCGCCGAACGCCGGCGCCTTGATCGGCCCTTCCGGCTATGGCAACTGGAGCCGCGTCATCCGCTTCGCCGGCCGGCTGGAGTTCTGAGTGATTGCTTTCCGGCTGATTGCACTGAGTGCTCTCGCCGCTTTGACAGGGGGCGCGGCGGATCCTAAGCGCCCGCTGATCTTCAATCTGGACGCATCGGAGTTCTTTGTCGGAAGCTTTGGCCCGGTTGTGCCGAAGACCATCGACGACTACGTGGCGACGCTGGCAGGCACGGCGGTTTCGGACTTGTTCGTCTGCGTTAATATGCAGCGGGCGAACTATCGAAGCAAGGCCTGGGAAGCGGACTGGGACGGTTACGACCCGAGCCTTAATGACCAGCAACCCTTCTTCGCCGGGATTGCGCCGGAGCGTGCGTTTGAACGCGAGTGGTACCGGAACAGCTACCGGTGGAGTTTGACCGGCGTCGACTATCCGGAACGGATGCTCGCCGCCGCGCGGGGCCGGGGCATGCGGGGCTGGATCTCGATCCGGATGAACGACGCGCATTACCCGACCCGTCCCTTGCACCCGTACCACAGCACGTTCTGGCGGATGCATCCCGAGTGGAGGCTGGCGAATTCATCGCTGGATTATTCACGGCCTGAAGTGAGGAAGCACTATCTCTCGCTGGTCCGGGAGGTCTGCGAGCGCTACGACATGAACGGGCTGGAACTGGACTTCATGCGCCACGGCCACTATTTCCGGCCGGACGAGGCTCACGACGGCATCGCGGCCATGACCGGGTTGGTTCGGGAGGCCCGGGCACTCACTAACGCCGCCGCTCGAAAGCGGGGACACCCCGTGAAACTGGCCGTCCGTGTGCCAAGCCGCCCCTGGATTGCCGCCGCGCGTGGTCTGGACGCCGTCGAATGGAGCAGGCAGAGGCTGGTCGATCTGGTGGTCGCATCCCCGTGGTGGGCATCGAGTCAAAGCGACGTACCTGTGGAGGCATGGCGGGGCCTGGTGCGGGACTTTGGCGTGGACGTTGCTGCCGCGCTCGAGGACGGCATCTCATCGGGCGCCTCCAAGCGCAGAACGCTACACGTGGAAGAGGCGCGCGGCATCGCTCTGTCAGCGCTCCACCGCGGCGCGGATGCGAGCTACCTATTCAACTGGTTTACCGGCCCGTTGGTGGAGTGGAAGAAGGACATCTATCGTCAGTTTTTGACCACCGCCAGCGATGTCGAAGCGTTGCGCTCGTTGCCGCGGCGCCATCCGGTGACGCTCGTGGACCCCTGGGCCGATGGAGAGCCGGGTAGTCCGACTCCTCTCGCCTCTCGCGATCGCAGTCTGAGCTTGCGAATTGCAACCGGCCCGGGTCCTCGCCCGAATGATCAGGTGCTGGTGGCTCTGGGGATCCTCTCAGGACCTGAGCCAACAAGAGTCATTGTCAACTCCAAGACCTGTGACATCGCCGGAAGTGACGAGGCCCTGCGCCTCTATTCGGTGCCCCCAAGCGCCACTCGCGATGGGTACAATCTGCTGCAGGTGACGCTCGGGGAGTCGACGTCACTGAATTGGGCGGAAATCCGGATCGTTCCGGGAGGGGCCAGTCCCAGCGGCCGGTAATCCGATCCCGAGTTGCATTGGGCTTTGCTGTGTCCCCGATTCCTTCTTGCCCGGTTTTCCCGACCTGCCGGCTCCGGTGTCGTACAACCCTCGGGCATACGCCCCCTGTTCGGAGCCGCGACCGTCAGGGAGCGGTGTCGTTTCGGAACGAACGACGATCCACGGCCCGGCCAGAACGAATACAGTTCCGCGCTTTTCAGGATGAGGCGCAGGCGCACGGGCCGGCCGGTAAAAGATGCGATGGAGGCTCGAACGGCAGGCTGCATCCAAGCGGTCACAGGTGACTACCAGCCGCGACTTTCCGAGAACGCGGAAAGCACCTTGCCGGTGGTTCCATCCTGCACTCGCCTGGTTCCCCCCGGATTGTGCCGCAACGCTGTCAATATCCCCGATTTCCTAGTCGTAGCACATGGCCGGCAGGTTGGTGATCCCTGATTGACTTCGAAGCCTAGCGGCGCTAATCTCCAGGAAACTGGATGGCCCTAGCCTGTCCGCATTGCGGAATAGTTCGACCCGATT
This sequence comes from uncultured Solibacteraceae bacterium, assembly GCA_964529305.1. Lineage (GTDB taxonomy): Bacteria > Acidobacteriota > Terriglobia > Bryobacterales > Bryobacteraceae > CAZGUX01. The sequence goes on from CAZGUX010000228.1 coordinate 74,176, forward strand.
CACAAACGAGTTGCGATTGTGGTCATCGGGAAAAGGCCTTGGATACGCCGGCGGCATTTCCGGTTTGCAGCGGCGTCGCGGGAATCGCCGTTCTCTGTGTAGTCCTCGGTGTCCTATGGCTATACACGGCGGTTTGCGTATCCTTTGGGCGAACCTCTCCGGCCGCAAGAACAGGCATGGAGACCGCAGTTGATACGCTTCCTGCGTGGCTTTCCTCAATCCTTTCGGAGGGTTGGTTTCCGAGCACACTGATGGCTTGGTCACTGTCGTTTGCGAGTGACACGGCCGCAGCTTGGATGACAATCTGCGGACTAGGCACTTTGCTTACGGCCGCAGGGCTGTGGGAAATGCGGTCTTGGGCTCGGACAACGGTCCTGGCCGCGTGCGATGTCCACCTTACGTCCGTCGGTCTCGCCTTTGTGATCAGTCGCTCATACTCGACGTCCGGTGTACTAAGCGTGGGGATTTGGTCATTGATCGTGCTGTATCTTATTCAGCCGCACGTTCAACAGGCGTTCCACGGAACTAAGCGGTTTCTACCTCTCTGGTTGGTGATCATGATTCCCTTGACTGTCATGGCCGCCGCGGCCTTCTGGCTGGTCGACACGATACGAAGAGTGCCTTTTGGGTAGCGGCCAACGGGGAACGCATCTACCCGGTTTTCGACTCGGAAGTCGAGGCTGGAATCTTAGCGAATTGCCGTTTACTTCGCTAACCGCCGCAGGCCAAACGCGAACGATTCAGCGCAAGACCCGAACGACACGCCCGGCAAGCGACCTGAGAGACGGATGCCCGGCGGATCTTACGATCCCGCCCAGAACGAATAAAGTGCCGCGTTTTTCAGGATGAGGCGCAAGCGCACCGTCCGGCCGCTCAAAGACGCCACGGAGGCGCGATGCCAGCTAATGGCTGCATCCAACCGGTCACCGGTAACCGCGGTCGCGTCCCTTTCCGAGAACCCGGAAAGTGCCTTGCCCGTCGTTCCATCCTGCACTTCAACGCGGAGTTCGCCCTTTCCGGCGTCCACGTTCACATGGAGACTCTGTCCGGAAAATACAAAGGGCTTCGTCACCACCACGCCGGGACGATCGCCTGCGTCCAGCGAGACAAAGCCATCGCGGCGTAGCTTGGCCAGACAGACCGCCCCAGTCCCCTCTGGATCGGGTTTGGGGTCGTCCGGACGGTCGCGCCACTTGAGCCCTGAGTAGTAAATCCAGATTTCGTTGTCCTTGATGATCGGCCGGTCGCTCGCCAGCAGTTGCGCCACGTCGTAGTTTTTTCCTCCGCCCAGCGGCGAGAGCGGGATGAACTTCTCGCGATTCCCCACCCGTTCCCATCGGATCAGATCGCGGCTCACGGCGAGTTCCACCATGCTGAACCCATCGCTGTTGTAGGTGGTGTTGCCGCTGTGATTGAAGACGGTCGGCATCCCGATGTACAAACCCTCGTACGGAAAGACCGGTAGATTGTAGATGTCGGTGACGTACTCGGCCGGGTTGTGGAACGCCGGTTGCCGCATCCCGGGATTCGAAAGGTGCATGCGGACCCGCTCGGCGCCAAGCTCCTGGTCCTTTTTGTCGGCGTGGAAGATCAGGCAGTCCTTCGGGTCGGTCCAGTTCGAGAAATCGGAGCTGACCGCGAGATAGACGCTCCGTCCGTAAGGTCCGGAATGTTTGACGGTCGCGAAGTACAGGTTTCGCCCCGGGTCGTGGAGAAGATGCAACTCGTCGCCGGTGGGGATGAAGGCCGAGTCGAGCAGGGTCCATTGTTTGCCGTCAGGAGAGACGGCGGGATAAAAACCCATCCCGCGGCCGCCGGTGAGGCAACAAATCGGACCTTTGTATCCGGTGCCTTTGTAGCGACGACCCGGGTCCGGATCTTTGGGGTCGTAGAAAACGTAGTCGACGGTGGTGCCGTCGCCGTTCTGCCGGAGAATCTTCTTGCCGCTGGGATCGGTGAACTCATACTCGGTGAACGGCAGCATGAGGTTGTTGTCGCGCGAACCTTTGTAGTCGCGAAGGCCGAGTGACGGCTTCTCCCAATGCTCGCAGTCGCGAGAGGTAGCGAAGCCGCGCAGATACCACATCATCCAGGTCCGGTCGGCGGGATTCCAGGAAGGACCGGTGCGGATCTGGATCGATCCTCCTTCCCAGGGGCGATCGGGGAGAAGGACCGGACCGTGCTTGACCGGTTGGTGGAGCGTGCGCTTCACGTCCGCGAGGCCCAGCAGGATGTCGTTGTCCAGGAACAACTGCCTCCGGCCCGGGCTCACCTGGCGAGGCTCGCCCGAGGGGCGGGAGGTTTTCGACAGAATGGCCATGGCGGCCCGGCAGCCCTGGGCAGGGTCGGGGGCGGGAAGCGATAGCGTCTGTGGGTAAGCGGCAAAGGCGAAAGAAATCGCCGAAAGCACGAGGGATGGGACCATTTTCGTTCGAAGCGCTCGATCTGGAGTCATTGGTGTTCGTCTTGCGGCGGGGTGGCCGTGGACCCGAGTCACGAACCCCGGATGAGAGAATCATACTTGAAGACGGGCATGTATGCGCTTCGCACTCCTGTGGCTCGCCATCGTGGCGAGGGCTGACGCCGCGGAACTGCACGTCCCCGGTGAGATCCGCCAGGGCAGCACCCTTCGCGTTCAGGTCTCCGGGGCCGGCGGCGGCGAGTGGACCGCCACTTTCATTGACAAAACCATTCGTCTCTTCCCGGACGGTGAAGGCCGGGTGTTGGGGCTGATGCCGGTTCCCGTGCTCCACGAGCCCGGCACGTTTCCCCTCATTGCGAACGACTCCCGCGGCGGCGAAGTGCGGCGGGAGATCCATCTAATCGATGCGGCGTTCCCCCAACAGGATGTCGCCGCCTCGCGCCGGATGAAGCAACTGAAGCCGCTGCCCGGCGAAATGGAAGCCGTGCGCGAGTTGCAGCAGAGGGTCTCATTGACGCGGTTCTGGAGGGATCGGCTGCTTCGGCCCGTCCCGGACTGTGTGAACTCCCCGTTCGGCGTCGAGCGGCTTCACAACGGCGAGCGGACCGGAAACTACCACCGCGGGCTCGATCTGCGCAGTCCGATGGGACGGCCAGTGAAAGCCGCGGCCGATGGCATCGTCGAGATCGCCACGATGTTTCGACTGCACGGCGGCACGGTGGGCCTCGATCACGGCCAGGGACTGACGACGATGTACCTCCACTTGTCGAAGGTCGCGGTTCGCCGGGGCCGGAAGGTCAAGGCCGGACACGTGATCGGGTATGCGGGCGCCACCGGGTTCGCGACCGGCCCGCATCTTCATTGGGCGGTGTACGTCAACGGAATGCCGGTCAATCCGGCCGACTGGATCGAGGGTCACCGGCCCTGCCGTTAAAGTTAGACGGTCTGCGGAACCGCGGCGCCCTCGGCGAGACGGGTGTAGATCACCATGGCTGAGTCAGCCATCGCTTCCACCGTGTAGTGCGCCCGTACACCGGCAGCGCCTTTCTCGCCCAGCGCGAGGCGGCGCTGCGGATCGCGCCACAGTTCGTGGATACCGTGAGCGATGGCTTCGGGCCCGTGATCGGTCAAGACGCCGCCGCCCGTCTTGCGGAGAATCTCGGGAAAGGCGCCGGTGCGGGGCTGAACGACCGGGACCCCGGACGACATCGCCTCCAGCAGCGGCAGTCCTTTCGGCTCCGCATACACGCAGGGCATCGACAGGGCGTCCAGATTTTGGAGGAAGCGGATTTTCTGCAGGCGGTCGAGTTCGCCGTGAAAGGTGAAATCGATACCGGCGAGACGCCGCCGCTGCTCGTTCAGATAGCCCACGTGCTCGGCGGGGAGATAGCCGGCGATCTCCAGCGTGCCGTCGAATCCGGTGTTGCCGCGCAGGTGGAGGTAGGCGCCGACGAGGACGTCGAGTCCCTTTTCCGGCGCGATCCGCCCCAGGTATCCGATGGTGAATCGCGGGCGGGGCGGGCGGGGCACCAGAGGGAAATCGGCCGTGTTGATGCCGATGCCAACCACATGCATCTTCTCGTCGGAAATCCCGAGGTAGCGCGACATGAATGAGGCGTAGTAGCCGCTCACGGGGAGGAACGCGTCGACGTGCTCGATCTGCCCGCGGATCAGGTCGAGCGAGCGGGTCCGGTAGGGCTCCGGCAATCCTTCGAGGAAGAGGTCCTCGCCTTGAAGGGTGCAGCAGACCGGCTTGCCGAGGGCGCGCTTCAATGGCTCGGCCAGGCCGATCAGCAGGGCGTTGGGCAGGTTGATGACATCGGGCAGGGGCTCGCTGCTCAGCCACTCGAGGAGTTTGTCGACTTCTTTGGCGTGAATCCCGTTGACCCCGCTGATGGTGGAGACGGTCAATTCGCCGAGCATCTTCGGGGAAGTGGGAATGGAACTGCGCGAGGCCAGCTTGAGCGCCCAGGGAGAATCCCAGAGCTTGTCGAGCAGGCGCGGGGTCTTGCGGAAGAACCAGGATTGTTGTTGCAGGTAAATGCTGATGCCACCGAAGAAGACCTTGCCGTGGGCGACGCTGGCTTCGTCGGTGCGGAGGGGCGTGTAGAGCGGCAGAAGGGTAACGTCGTGGCCGCGGCGCATCAGTTCCGCCGCCAATGCGTTGTCCCGAAGGCAACTGCCGCAATACATGCCGGCGGCGCCGGCGGTGATCGACAGGATCCTCAATCTGCCTCCCTACAATCCAAGGATATCCTCAGTACACTCCTTCCACCACACTCGAGGAGAAGCCCCGGAAGGGCCGCACGTTACGAACGCCGTCCCAGGGATACAGTTCGAAGGGCGGTTCACGCTCGCACTCGTCTCGCTCGAGGAAACGCGGGATGAAGACTTCACGAGTCAGCGTGGTCAGGCGCGCGCGGCCAGTTTCGCCGTAGCCGACAATGCGCGTCGGCTGGTTGGGATCGACCACTTCAATCATGGCTCGGGGGGACGGGGGAAAGTAGATGATCGCGTATCCGTCCTCCCTTGAAAGCGGCTTGTGCGTGGCCAGGCCCATCAGGGTGTTTCCGTAAGTGGGGGCGAAGTACACGCCGCCCAATAATTCTTCCACCGCCATGCGGCAGAACTGCGGGGTCATTTCGGTGCCTCCGCAGAAGACGCCGGTGATTCCGACCTTGGCCAGGGAGACTTTGTCGCAGAGCGCTTCCAGCAGCTTGGGCGTGGTGAAGATGCACTTGATGTTGGGATGGGCTTTGAGCAGCGTCAGGGACTGATCGATGACGTGCTGCTTGTAGCGTTCGACCATGTCCATCTGGCCTGCGCGGATGAGCTTGATCACCCAGCGAGGGTCCAGGTCGACCATGAAACAGATCCCGCCGCGATATTGCGCCAGGTGTTCGACGGCCAGGCGCAGGCGGCGCGGTCCGCTGGGACCGATGTGCAGCCAATCGGCGCCCTTGGGGAACGATTCGTCCGGCAGCGTGGCGGAGAACATCTCGTAATCGATCCGGAAGTCGTCGATATTGATGCGGGACTTGGGCACGCCGGTGCTACCGCCGGTTTCAAAGATCGAGATCGGCCGATTGGCGTAGGCCTTGGGCACCCAGCGCCGGACAGGCCCTCCGCGAAGCCACTCGTCCTCAAAGAAGCCCAGCTTGTCGAGGTCGTCGTAGGCGTGAATTTCGTTGCGCGGATCCCATCCGAGTTTGGAGGCATACTCCAGCCAGAAGGGACAGCCGGTCTCGGGGTTGAAATGCCACTGGACCATTTCGCGTGTCCAGGCATCGAGGGCCTCCCGCGCCTGGACGACACGGGTCTGGAGTTGGCTGGAAAGAACAGGTGCTGGCAACGTGCTCAATCGAATCCGCCTTTGGAAGATGAGAGGGTTCTCTCTAGTGTACAGCGATTACCGATTCGAAGAGGAAGGGAAGGAGACAGCGAAACCCGGGCCAACCTGCCGAAGGCCCGGGTTCCGATCACTACAGAGTCAGGCCGCTTTTTCCATCTCGCGGCCGTTCAACGAAACGGTCTTGACGTTCTTGATGAGTCCGAGCTTTTGGAGGAGACAGATCTCCAGCCAGGTGATGTCCAATTCGTACCAGGCGAGGCCATGGCGGGCGGACACCGGATGGGCGTGATGATTGTTGTGCCAGCCTTCTCCAAAGCTGGCGAGGGCCACCCAGACGTTGTTGCGGGAATCATCGCGCGTGGCGAACCGCTTGGAACCCCACATGTGCGTTGCCGAGTTCACGGCCCAGGTAGCGTGCAACCCGAGGGTGACGCGCACGAAGATTCCCCACATCACCATCGGCAGGCCGCCGATCGCGTACAGGATGCCGGCCAAGGCGATCAACGGCAGATAGTGATAGGTGTTCAGCCAGCGGTAAAACGGGTCGCGGCCGAGGTCGGGCGCGTAGCGGGCCATTTTCTCGGTGGCGGCATGATTGCTCTCGCCGAGGATGATCCAACCAACGTGCGACCACCAGGCGCCATCGCGGGGCGAATGGGGATCGCCGGGCTGGTCCGATTTCTGATGATGGATGCGATGGGTGGCGACCCAGAAGATCGGACCCCCTTCCAGGGTCATGGTGCCGAACACCGCCAGAGTGTATTCCAACCAGCGGGGAACCTTGTACCCGCGATGGGTATGAAGACGGTGGTAGCCCATCCCAATCCCCAGGCTGAGCGTGGCCCAATAAAGGAAGGCCGCCGCGATGACCGCCGGCCACGTCGGCATGAAGAGGGCGGCAATCGCGCCCGCGTGGAAAATCACCAGGACAATTCCGGTCAGCCAGTTTGCTTTTCTGGCGGTGGTAATGGAAACGGGTTCAGGAATCATGATGAGTGGGCGCGCGAGACGAGATCCGCTGGCGCTGATTGCCAAAGTATCAATTCTCGCGGACGGGAATTGTAAGAGTTCTGTAATTTCCTGAGACAAAACCACTTATGCGTTGTCAGCCAGTACACTCGAGGCCGGGGTACCGGGTTGAACGAGCGCCCTTGCGACGGCTTCCATTCCGGGAGCGCAGGCGATGCAACTGCCGCCGTAGATGCTCGCGCCGCCGTCAAAATTGAAAAACCGTCCTCCCGCTTCCTCAATGATGACCTTGAGGGGAGCGAAATCCCAGGCCTTGCCGACCGGTTCGATCCACAGGTCCGCCTGACCGCGGGCGATCATCATGGCGTCCACAGCCCCTCCGAAGCTTCGGACACCCCAAAAGGGCTGAAGCCAGTCGATAATGGTGGAGGCAAAGGGGAAATGGTTCAAGTGATTGAAGCCGTTGACACAAACGACCGCCTCGGCGACGGTGGAAATGGAGGAGACGGCAATCGGCTGCTGGTTGCAGAAGGCGCCGCCGCCCTTGGTGGCCCAATATAAGTCGTTGAGGGCAGGGAAGTAGGCGACTCCGACCACCACCTCCCCCCGGTCCTCGAGGGCGAGCAGAACCGCCCACATGCGGTTGCCGCGGACGAAGTCGCGCGTGCCGTCCACGGGGTCGATAATCCACAGCCGTCCTGTACCGGACGAAACGTCCGAACCCTCCTCACCGAGCAGTCCGTCGTCCGGAAAAACAGCCAGAATGAGGTCTGCAATGGCCTTTTCCGCCTCCCGATCGGCCACGGTGACGGGCGAATCGTCGGCCTTCCGATCGGGCTGAACGCCCTGATTCCAATATTTCAAAGCGATTTCTCCGGCCCGGCGGGCGGCGGTGATGGTTAGTTCTAGTTCCTTCTGGTACAAAGGTTTTCCTCCTCTTTAGGGTGTCAAGCGGATTGGCTAATTCGGTTCGGGACTTCTACACTGAAAGTGTCGTAAGCTCTATTATCCGGTGAAGCAATCCGGGTGGGACGGAGAAACATGAATCGCTGCATCGACTGTAACGGGCTGCTCACCAAAGAAGAAACCGTCTGCATCCAATGCGGGGCCGTAGTACCCGGCCACGCCGGCAAGTTCGAGATGAAGCGAGCTGCGATCCGTTTTGTGCACTTCCTCTTCTTCGGCAGCCTGGGGGTGACGATCCTGGGCCTGTTCACTGACGGCGGACCGAGTATGCTCACACGGATCCTGATCACCTGCGCACTCGGCATGCTACGACGATCCGTACGGGAACAACCGGAGGAGCGGCTGGCCCAGCGCTAGCCGTCCAAAGTCCGGTACCGGCTGGCGAAGTACAGAAGCGGGTCTCCGTCCCGCGACCACACCCGAAGGGCTCTCCCGATCACGATGCGGTGATCGCCTTCCACCAACACCCGCTCCACTGAGCACTCCAATCCCGCCAGCGTTTCTTCCAGTAAGGGCGCTCCATCATCGCTCAGACGCCAATTGACTCCCTGAAACCGGTCATCGATACTGGCGGCAAAGCGCGCGGACAACTCCTGTTGGGAGGCATCGAGAATGTTGACGGCAAAGACGCTGCTCTCGTGCAAATGGTCGAGGATGCGGGCGCGCAGATCAAGGCAGATCAGGATGAGCGGAGGATCGAGCGAAACGGAGGTAAACGAGTTGACCGTGATGCCGTGAGGCTGTCCGTGGAGGTCGCAAACCGTGGCCACCGCAATGCCCGTTGCGAAGCGCCCGCAGGCGCGCCGGAAGCCGTCAGAAGTGACGGATTGCTGAATGTGCCTTGACACAAAGTTAAGCCTAATCTTATCATAGAGTTTCAGTCGCCCTAAGGAGGCAGCGTGATCAAGCTCGATATCATCAATGAGGTCGTGAACAAAACCGGCATCACCAAGACGAAGGCAGAGATGGCTGTGGAGACCGTCTTCGAGAGCATGAAGCGGGCTCTTCAGCAGGGCGATCGAATTGAACTCCGAGGATTTGGCGTCTTTAACGTGAGGCCCCGCAAGACCGGCATCGGACGCAATCCACGAACCGGCGCCGAGGTCTCGATACCCCCAGGGAAGGCGGTCCGATTCAAGCCTGGGAAGGAATTGCAGATTCTTCCATAGGTGGCACCGGATCATCCACTCGCGTCGCCGTCAGCACTTCCGGCAGAGACCTCTATGGCTGGCGGGAATCCGCGCAGGTTTGCTCTCCACCTCTTCCTGTTCGGTTTGACGTGTGCCACGACGACTCTGGTCGGCGCGAGGATGCAGCATGACTTTGACGGCAACCTCCCCTTCATGGGGTTGAGCGAAGTGTGGTCCCTGTTTACAGAGGGGCCGGGCTCGATCCCGGTGTGGAACGGGCTGCCCTTTTCGCTGACCTTGCTGTCGATCCTGCTCGCCCACGAAATGGGCCACTATGTCGCGTGCCGGCATTACGGTCTTCGTTCGAGCCTGCCCTACTTTCTTCCCGCCCCGGTGCTGATCGGCACGTTCGGAGCGTTCATCCGGATCCGTTCCGTGATTCATTCGCGCCGCACACTGTTTGACGTCAGCTTTGCCGGTCCGGCGGCGGGCTTTGTTTTCGCGGTCCCGGCGCTCGGCATCGGGATGGCTCTCTCCAAGGTGGTGCCCGGCATCGGAGGGGACCACCAGATTCACTTCGGCGCGCCGCCGCTGCTTTGGGTTCTGGAGAGGCTGGTATTTCCCGGCGTTCCGAGCGAAGATATTTATCTGCATCCAATGGCGCGAGCCGCCGCCATTGGACTGCTGGCCACAGCCTGGAACCTTCTACCAATCGGGCAACTCGATGGGGGACATATACTGTACGCCTTCAGCGGCAGCTTGCACCGGCGGTTGTCGCTGGCAGTGTTGGCCGCGCTCCTATTGGCGGGCGCGTTCTTTTGGCGAGGATGGTTGGTATGGGCATTCCTGTTGTTTTTCGCGCGCCGGCACCCGGCGGTGTACGATTCCGAGCCGCTAGGCCCCGAACGACGGCGGATGGGGTGGGCCAGCCTGGCCATGTTTCTTCTCTCGTTTACGGTCACCCCGTTTGAAGACCGGTCGCTGCTCTAAGCCATGAAGATCACGGCCACCATCATCGCGTACAACGAAGAACGAAACATCGCGCGCGCGATCGAGAGTCTTCGCTGCTGCGACGAGATTCTGGTGATCGACTCAGGCTCGACGGACCGCACGGTGGAGTTGGCCTCGAAGTTCGGAGCGCGAGTGATTGAAGGCGAGTGGCCGGGTTACGCAAACCAGAAGAACCGCGCGGCGGACTGCGCGTCGCACGACTGGATCCTGTCGCTCGATGCCGACGAAGCGCTGAGCGAAGCGCTGGAAGCGGAGTTGTGGCAGCTCAAGAAGAACGGCCCGCGGTACGACGCTTACACCATGCCGCGCATGGCTCAGTACCTGGGCCGGTGGATTCTCCACAGCGGCTGGTATCCGGACCGCAAGATCCGTCTGTATCATCGCGCCAAGGCAACCTGGGTAGGAGAGTTCGTCCACGAGAGTGTGAAGGTGCAGGGCAGGGTGGGGGCGCTGGAGTCGAACCTGCTTCACTTCACGTGCAACTCGCTGTCCGAGCACCTGCGGACGATGGATCGCTATACGACGCTGGCCGCCGAGGAGGTGGTGTTCCGAAAGGAGCCGGTGACCCGGACCCGCCTGATGCTGGCGCCGCCCTGGACGTTCATCAAGACCTACTTTCTGCAGCGGGGATACCTGGATGGGCCCGAAGGGCTGGCCATCGCCTACATGGCGGCTTTCTATACGTTCCTCAAGTACGCCAAGGCTCGCAACATGAGTAACGCCGGCTGAAGACGCATGCTGCGAATCGTGCACTGCGATGCGGGATCGACCCTGCGAGGCGGACAATGGCAAACACTGGCGCTCACCGAAGGCCTGACCGCGCGCGGGTATGAGTGTGTCCTGCTGGCCCGGCGAGGATCCCCCTTGTGGAGCGAGGGCGTCCGCCGCGGATTGCGCCTGGAACCCCTGGGCCTGTACGGACTATCCCGCGCCTCGCGTTCCGCCGATTTAGTGCACGTGCACGACGCCCGTTCTCATACGCTGGCCGCTCTGGTCTCCCGCTGTCCGTTCGTCGTCGCGCGGCGAGTGGCCTTTCCTGTGAAAGCCGGGCCGTTGTCTCGATGGAAGTATCGCCGCGCGGCGCACTTCCTGGCCGTTTCCGAGTATGTCAGGGAAACCCTGGGACAGGCGGGAGTGCCTCCGCAGCGCGTCTCTGTGGTGTACGACGGAGTGGGACCCATGCGGCAAGCGTGCGGAACCCGGCTTCTGGCTCCAGCCACGGCCGACCCGCAGAAGGGAAGCGATCTGGCGGCCGAGGCAGCCCGCCTCGCGGGCGTGGAACTGCACTTCTCCAACAACCTGGACGAACACCTGGTGGGGGCCCGAGTCTTCCTGTACCTGACGCGCATGGAAGGACTGGGATCCGGAATTCTGGTGGCGATGGCTTCCGGGGTTCCGGTGATCGCCAGCCGAATCGGCGGCGTGCCGGAACTGATTGAAGACGGGGTCACGGGATTGCTGGTGGATAACGACGTCTCGGCGGCGGCGGCCGCCATCCGTAGGTTGTGGGATGATCCGCAGTACGCCAATGGCCTGGCGTCTGCGGCCCGCGAGCGGGCGTGCCGGCAGTTCAGCCTTTCCCAAATGGTCGACATGACCCTGGATGTCTACGGGCAGGTGACTCGATGACGGATGCCCTGGTGGCCGGCTTGTTCGGCCTGTTGATCGGCAGCTTTCTCAATGTCTGCATCTTCCGCCTGCCGAGAGACCTCTCCGTGGTCTACCCCCGCTCGTACTGTCCGGAGTGTGAAGAGGGGATCCGGTGGTACGACAACATTCCGCTCGTCAGCTACCTTTTGCTGCGAGGCCGTTGCCGCCACTGCAAAGAACGAATCCCGGTGCGCTATCCGCTGGTCGAGCTGACCACGGCGCTCGTGTTTGCCTCGTTCGCAGGCACGGTCGGCCTGACGCTGGAGGCAGGGAAGTACTTTCTGTTCTCGGCGCTGATGATCGGGATGGTGGCCACCGACGTCGAGGAGCGCATCCTGCCGGACGAATTCACCCTGGGAGGCTGGGGGGCCGGGCTGCTCCTGGCCTGGTTTCTACCGATCCCAGGCGACCTGGTGGGCCTGCTTTTGAGCCTGGGCGGGCAGGATTGGACTCCTCGGCAATTGTCGTTGGCCGAATGCGCGGTGGGGTCGATCGCGCCGGCCTCCGTCATGTGGGCGTGCGGTCTTTTCTATCACCTCGTTCGGGGCCGGGAAGGGCTCGGATTCGGTGATGTGAAGATGCTGGGCTGCATTGGGGCCTTTGTCGGCCTTCGGTTGACGATGCTGATCTTCTTCCTGGGATCGGTGGCCGGCGCGGTCCTGGGAGTCGCCTACATTCTTCACCGGAGCAAAGACATGGCGCTGTACGAGTTGCCGTTCGGATCGTTCCTGGGGGCGGCGGCGGTGCTGGTGATGATGAGCGAGGCCGGCGTCTTCGCCTGGTACGGCACGCTTCTCCATTGACCCGACGTATGATGGGTGGTGATGTCCGACCGCAAACTGACGGCGCACGTAAAAGCCGCGGGCTGAGCGTCCAAACTGAGTCCAAAGGTTTTGGACCGGGTGCTGGCCAGCGTGCCGCGATTCACGAATCCGAATGTCTTGGTGGGGTATGACACCAGTGACGACGCGGGCGTGTATCGGCTCGCACCCGACCTGGCGCTGGTCCAAACGGTAGACTTCTTCACTCCGATCGTTGACGACCCGTTCACCTTCGGCGCGATCGCCGCCGCCAACTCCTTAAGCGATATCTACGCTATGGGCGGCAAACCCATGACTTCATTGTCGATTGTTTGCTTTCCGGGGAAGGGGGAACTGGAGGATCTGGAAGAGATTCTGAAGGGTGGCGCCGAGAAAATGCGGGAGGCGGACTGCATCATTCTGGGGGGCCATTCGGTGAACGATGACGAGATCAAATTCGGCTATGCGGTCACGGGCACGATCCACCCGGACCGCGTGCGGGCCAACGCGTCAGCCCGTCCCGGGGACGCGATGGTGTTCACCAAAAAGCTCGGCACGGGCGTGATCGGAACCGCCTTGAAACGTGGGATTGCGCAGGCCGAGCACGTTGAGGCTGCGATCGAGTCGATGCTGCTTCTGAACCGGGCAGCCTGCGAGGCCGCCGCGGATTTGGAAGTCCATGGCTGTACAGACATTACCGGCTTTGGATTCATCGGGCACATGAGGGAAGTGGCCTTGGCCAGCGTAGTCACGTGCGAGGTGGAGACCGGAAACGTTCAGGCGCTGCCCGGCGCCCTCGAGTATATTCGCCGAGGAGCTGTCCCGGGAGGCCTCAGGAATAACTTTGAGTTTGCTTCGTGTGCTGTTGAGGAAACAACGGCTATTGACCCTGCGCTGGGTTCACTTCTCTATGACCCGCAGACGTCCGGGGGTCTGCTGATGACGCTTCCGGAGGCGGATGCGGAGCGTCTGGTCGCGCGATATCCGAGTGCCTACCGGGTCGGCCGAGTGACCGAAAGAGCCGGGAAGCCGGTTCGCCTAATCTGAGGTTTCACCTTATCTAATCGAGTGTAAATGACAGATATTGCTACACGTCCTGAACGCAACCCAATTATCGTCGCCTTGGACCTCGAGTCGGCCAGCGAAGCGCGAGGCGTAGTTGCCAAGCTTGGCCTGAGTGGCGGGTTTTACAAGGTCGGCATGGAACTGTACGCCGCGGCTGGAATGGACTATGTCCGGGAACTGATCGCCGAGGGGAAGCAGGTTTTCCTGGACATGAAGTTCTACGACATCGGTGAGACCGTGAAGCGGGCCGTGGCACGGGTGGCCGAAACGCCCGTGCGGTTCCTGACCGTGCACGGCAGCGGCGCTGTGATGCAAGCAGCGCTTGAAGGGCGTGGTCAAGCGCCACTTCAGCTATTGGCGGTTACGGTCTTGACCAGTTTTGACAAAGAGGACATTGCTGACATGGGGTATCCGTGCGAGGTGGCCGATCTGGTGAGCCTGCGGGTAAGAAAGGCGATGGCGTGCGGCCTGGATGGAGTGGTGGCATCGCCGCAGGATGCGGCCGCGGTTCGAGCGATTGCGGGACCTCAAGCAATCCTGGTGACGCCGGGTGTGCGGTCGGCGGGTGCCGCTCGGGGGGATCAGAAGCGGGTTGCGACCCCGGCAGAGGCGATGGAGGCCGGGGCAAACTACCTGGTGATGGGGCGGCAGATCATCCGGGCGCAGGATCCGGCCGGAGAGATGAGGCGGGTACTCGACGAGATCTACCGCTGATCTTCATTTGGGATGGCTGTCCCACCTGTCGGCGAACTCTCGCCGGGCATCACGAGGGCTTCTTTTCGAGATTCGAAACCCGCTCTGCAAGCCCCTCCATCTCCAAATCCATCGCCCGGATTGCCGCTGTATGCGAGCGCTGTCGTGCTTCGTTCGGCGAGGCCCATTTGTGGAATTCGGTCAGGATGGTCGTTTCCATCGCCCGCATCCGCTCGGTGATCCATTGCTTGTCTTCGTCCGTCAGTGACATCCTCTAGATCCTTTTTCTTCAATCCCGCATTCCTGGCTTCGCCTGGTCTTTGCCCATTGAGCCGTCGCTGTTCCAGCGTGCTCGATGCGGAAATGGTAGCGTGACTCACGCTGGCAACGCAATGGCTTGGCCCCCGCCAGCGGAGCAGCGTCTTGACGTGCGCGGGATCGGGCAGTCGGCTGGATGGGCCCGGCCTGCGGGTACCGCCCGCCTTCTGAGTTTACATAATAACCGTTATGGGAAGCGATTTCGGCCGACTCGAGCGAAGCCGTCGGTAGGTGGGCCGGTTGCCTACATCCCTTTGATTGCCTGCTCGATGGCGCCGGTCAGCTCGCCGCTCTCCGGCGTCGCCGCGGAGTCGAACTTCCGGATCACGGAGCCGTCCTTGCCAACCAGGTACTTTGTGAAGTTCCACTTCGGCGCGCCGGCCTTATCCGACAGGAACCGGTACAGGGGCGCCTGGTCGTCGCCCTTGACTGAGACTTTGCTGGTCATCGGAAACGTCACGTGGTAGGTCCGGCTGCAGAAGGTTTTGATCTCCTCTTCGGTGCCGGGCTCCTGTGCGCCGAAGTTGTTGGCGGGCACACCCAAAACGACCAGGCCTTGGCCCTTGTACTTCTGATAGAGCGACTCGAGGCCGGTGTACTGGGGGGTATAGCCGCACTTGCTGGCGGTGTTGACCACCAGGACAACCTTACCCTTGTACTCCGACAACGGCAGGCTGGCGCCGTCGATGGACTTCAGGGTGAACTGGTGGATGCTGTCGGCGGCGAACGCGGAACCGGTCATAAGCAGGGCAAGCCTCGCAAAAGAGAGTAGGCGCATATTAAGTTTTCGATGATCGAGAAGGCCCCCGGGATTCTGAGAAAAATCTCGCGTTCGCCGCTTTCCTCACGATCGCTTGATCTGGGGTGGGGACCTCCCCGAAGAGCGCTGCGTTACCGCGCGGCGGCAACTAAGCTAACGGGAGAAGAATCCGCTCAATTCAAGGACAACGTTCGTTCGCCGGTAGACAAATACGTTGATCGAGCCGTTGGTGCCCGAGGGCACGATGGCGGTGTTGGTGGCGATCTGCCCCTCGAAGGCGTTCATCTGCGAGGCTTGGGGCCGTGGTCCTCCCGTCGGCCACATCGTCAGGTAGGGCATGGAGGACCCGTTCGGCAGCACCGTGGCGCTGATGACATAGGCTTTGGCGTTCGGCATGGCCGGGCAGCGGGTAGTGGTTTGGATCGGGATGGTGTGGGTGCTTTCGTTCTCGTAGACAGGCGGGCCAAAGCTGCCCGTGTAGCCGGCGTTAGTGGTGTCGGCGATGCGGCAGGTCGTGAAGGGTGTGAAGAAAAGGCCGTTGATGCCGTCGTCCGGAGCGAAGTAACCGTTGATGTCGATAAGGATATCGGTTGTGTTGTAAGGAAACACATCAATGCTGCCGTCGCCGCTGGCGGGCACGATGATGTTGTTGGCCAAGGTCCGGCCGGCGAAGGAGTTGATGTTGGAGATGGTCGGTTGGGTCGCGCCGCCCGGCCATGCGGTGACAAAATCCAGGCGGGCCGGCGGGACGACGGTCAACGTGACGGAGTAGGCGGCCGCGCCCGCGGGGACCGTGCAATAGGGTGTGGCTGGGAAGCGGAAGCGCCTTGTCTGCAGCGCCTGCAGGCTAGGTGGGCCGAAGGGCCCGGGTGGGGTACGATACGCGATTCGCGTATCCAGTACCCGGCAGGGGGTCATCGCGAAATACGCCAACCGGGACACGCCTGGGTTGTCGGTAAAGTATCCGCTGATATCGATCACCATGTCGGTGGTGTCGGAAACATACGCGTTGATCGCTCCGTTCGCCCCTGCCTTCACGATGGCCGTGTTGGCCACGATCTGGCCGTCGAGTGAACGGGCGCTCCAGGCCTCGGGCCGGGATTCACCCGCCTCCCACAGGGTTGCGAAGCTGAGCGATCCTCTGGGAATCAGGGTAACGTTCAACACGTACGCTTTGGCTCCGGCCGGAATGCCGCAAACGCCAGGAAGCGGTAGGGTCCGCGTACCGCCACCGGCCAACGCGGGAGGACCGAACGAACCGGTGTGCCAGGGCAAGGTGTACGGCGTTCGAGTTTCCAGGACGCGGCATGGCGTGAGAGGCACAAAGCCGGTCTGAACGGGCGTTCCACTTTGTGAAATGGTAATGGTGGCCGTACCGCCGATCGTCAGGATGGCGCTTCTGGCCGCGCCACCGTTAGCGGCTACGGTGAAACCGGCGGTTCTCGATCCCGTGCCGGAGGCCTGAGCGAAGGCGAGCCAAGGCGGAATCCCGGTGATCGCGGTACCGCAGGCGGCCTGACTGGCCGTGATCTGGAGGGTGCCCGCTCCCACAGCCTGGCTGAAAACCGTTTGAGGCGCGGAAACGGTATAAGTACATGCCGGCGCAGGCGGGTTGTCGGAGAACAGAACCGTGGTCCAGCCTTGGTTCGTATTCAACCACTTTCCGAGACGCGGGTCCTTCATCACCGCGATCAATCCGGCTTCTCCGGTGTTCGTCGACTGGAGGTAGAAGCGGTAGTCCACCACCGGGCAATTCGGCAGATTGTTCTCCTGCTTGGTGTGGTTGAAATAGACGATGCCGCGAAAACCAGGGTAGTCGCCAAGCTTCTGAAACGTATCCTGAATCCAGTAGCTGCGGTTCTCGGTGGTGGCCGCGTTGGCCGGGTTTTTGGGAACGTTGACACTGCCAGTTTGAGCCAGGAAGATTTCTTTCGCCGGCGCCATCAGCCTCATGCGGTCGAGATACGGTTTGATCGCTGTTTCAAACGTGTCCCAGATAAACCAGGGCTCGTTGGGTGGACAGCCCCCATAGTTGTAAGCGCTGAACGCAACCGCATCGACGTACGCGTCTCCGGGATAGTAATGCTCGAAGATCTTACCATCGGGCAGATCGGTGGCCGGCCAACCATTGGGAGCGAACACCCACCGGACGGAACTTCTGGGGACGGCCTGGTCTTCGAAGACCTGCCGAATCCGCCGGAACGCCAGTTTGAAGGTCTCCGGATCCTGGCTCTGATACCAGGACCAAGTCCAGTTGCCATTCATTTCCGGCAGCGGCGCCAGGTAGGCGCGTCTTTGGCCTCCGTTTGCCCAGGCTTTGAAATGGGTCGCAAACTCCTTCAACACGAGATCGCAGTTGCCCTGGCTGATGCCCAGCGCCGTACACGCGGGGTTTCCGTTTGGCGGCATGACGTTGACAAAGGGAACGAAACCGGCGTTCCAGGCGAGATTCAACTGATTGGGAACGTTGTATGCCGGATTGAGCGAAAAATCGATAAAGTCGCCCGCGATGCTGATTCCGGCCGCCCCGTTAGCCGCAAGCCAATTATCCGCGGCGATGAGTTCGTTGATGGAGCCATACATCCCCAGGAGCACCGGCAATGAAGGAGTGCCGGAAGAATTCAACGCCGTGGTCCAGAAAACAGCGGTCAAGATCGCTTTCGCAACTACCCGTCTTCGCATCAGGCGACGCCTTTCAGCTTCCGAGTGTGGAACTGCGAGTATACTACCCTAACGGCGAACGTGCCGCAGCCGTCGTCGGGGCAGAGGCCTTTACGCCGGTACACGCCTCTGGTAGCGTCGAGGTGGTCTATGAGAGTCGAAGCGCACGGTTCGCGTGTTGCCACCGCTGGCGGGATGGTTCCTGGATTCCAACTCTCCTTTTCTTGCTCCCAAGTCCAGCCGCGTGCCCCAGCGAACCGCGCTTCCCGGTGGGAGGTCGCGTGATGAAGACACGTCGTGAGTTTCTGGCCGCCGCGGCGGCCGGTCCGGCGGTCGCCGCCCGTAGCGGCAACACCCCGAATGCGGTGATGCTCCGCACCCACGAGTGGTTCGGAGACCGCTACGAGAAGTTCGAGTTCCCCGCCGAGTGGCAGGTGGACGTCTACCACATGAAGGGGCACGGCACCCCGGAGTTGAGTACGGCGGAGATCGGCCGCGCCATTCGCAACCCCGTCGGGACGCGGCCGCTTCGGGAGATTGCGGCCGGCCAGGAGACGGTTTGCATCGCGTTCGACGACCTGACGCGGCCGACGCCGACGTACGACATCGTGCCCCACGTCCTGGCTGAACTGAAACAAGCCGGAATCCGCGATGAGAACATCCTGTTCGTGGTCGGCCACGCGGCCCACTACCAGATGAATGCGCTCGAAGTGGCTAAAAAGCTGGGCGCCGAAACCGTCGCCAGGCATCCGTGGACCAATCACAATGCCTGGGAGAACCTGGTCGATCTGGGCCTGACGCGCGCGAAGAACCAGATCTTCGCCAACGCCTACTTCTACAAAGCGGATGTGAAGATCACGCTGAGCGGCGTGAAGGCTCACGGGATTGCCGGCTACGGCGGCGGCCCGAAGCTGATCCTGCCCGGTGTTTGCGGGATCCGGACGATCCGCTACAACCACCTGGAGATCAAGCAATCGCGCCGCGCCCGCACCGATGAGCACGGAGTTCCCATTGTCAACTACTGGCACAACGAGCAGCGGCATGACATGCTGGAGGCCGCGCGCAAGGTGGGCGTGGACTTCAGCGTTCAGACGGTCTACAACCACGAACGCAGGGCCGTTGAAGTGGTGGCGGGGGACATCGATGCGGCGCACAACCGTGCCGCCGGTTACGCCGTGAATCATCTCACGACCGGCCACGCCCAGGAGGCCGACATCGTGGTCGTGAACTCCTATCCCAAAGGCGCCCAGTTGCACGAACACTTTGGTTGGGGCACACGCGGCCTGAAGGATGGCGGCAGCATTGTGGTGATCAACCAGAACCCGATGGGCGAATACGTGTGGCACTACGTCGACGAGGCGAAAACGTACACCGGCGATTCGTTCTTCAAACAGAGGGCGGCCCGGAAACGCAGGTTTCCCCAAGCGAGCCAGGTTCTGCTGTACTCGCAGTACCTGCAACGGCGCGAACTGGACAACCCGCACTTCCCGCCGGAAGCCGTGGGGTTAGGGACCTGGCAGGACGTGATCGACCGCTTGAAACAGCAGCATCGCGGACAGGTGCGGGTGGCTGTGTATCCGTACGCCGGAATGCAGCACGGCATTCAGAAGCTGGATTCTCCGGAAGGTTGAGGCACGGCCACGGTCAGCGTTTCGGCGAGGAACGGAGCTTTCCCAACAGGTCGCGAATCTTAGGATCGGCCGGGGCCAGAGTCGCGGCGCGGGTGAGGGCTTGCTCCGCGCGGGCCGTCCGGTTTTCGCCGGCCCAGAACAGCCCCAGCAGGAAGAGCAGGTCCGGATCGTCGCGATTGGCCTCCTCGGCGAGGGCGGCATACGTTCGCGCCAGGTCGGGTTTGTTCCAGTCGACGTACACCTCAAACAGCTTGGCGGTGGCCACGGGGTGAGCCGGCCAAAGCGAGAGGGCCGTGCGCAAGGCAGACTCGGCTTGCGAGAAGTCTTGAAGCAAGTGAAACCCGATGCCGGCCGCACAGTTGGCATCGAAGTCGCGGGCGCCGAGGGCCACTGCCTTCAGCAGGTGGGTCCGGGCTCGCGGGACGGAGCCAAGCTGGACCAGCGATACGCCGAGGCCGGCCTGCGCCGAGGGATGATCCGGGCTGGCGGTTAGCAGACGCTCAAAGGCGTCTCGCGCCTGCGCCCACTGTCCCCGCTTTTGAAACAAAACGGCTCGGAGGTAGAGAGCTTCACGGTTCGAAGCATCCGCCTGCAACGCCAGCGCCACCTGCGCATCGGCGGCGTCCAGACTGCCGTGCTGATCGGCATCGCGGGCGAGGTCGAGCGCCTGACGAACCTGCTCCTGTTTGCGGAGATCGCGGTAGCGGGCCGCGTGCGTGCCGGCCTCCCCTTCCCTGCCCATCCGCCGGAGGAGCAGGCTGAGGCGGTAGTGCGCGACGGCGTTGTCCGGTTGGCCGCGGAGGCAGGCCGAATAGGCGTCGACGGCGGCGGCGTCCTGCCCGCGCCGCTCTGCCAGTTTCCCGCCGAGGAAGGAAACATCGGGATTAGAGGGCTGTACGTCACGGAGCCGGGCGAGCCCGATCGAGGCTGCGTCGAGGTCGCCCGCGTCGAGCAGGAGCGACGTGCGTTGAATCATGGCGCCGATCGAGGTGGGCTGTACCGCCAGCACGCGATTCACCTCCGCGAGTGCGGCGTCGCGCGAGCCATCGGCCTCCAGTGCACCGGCCAGAGAGAGGCGGTAGTCCATGTTGGCCGGATCGAGCAGGCACGCCTGCTGCAATTGTTTGACCGCCTCGGCGAACTGGCCCTTGTCGTAGAGGAACTTCCCAAAGTTGAACCTGAAGGCCGCGTTTCGAGGTTCGATCTCGATCGCGCGTGTGAGGTGATGGGCGGCGCTGCGGCGGTCGCCGAGCTGAATG
>CAZGUX010000229.1:0-26860 GCA_964529305.1 uncultured Solibacteraceae bacterium
CTTGTGGAACCAACTCCACGTCGGTCGCTGCTGACTGCGCCGCCGGAGCACCTGGTGCCACTTCCGGCAAATACTCTCCCGAAAGTGTTGCAGCGCTCTTTTGTTCCCCGGCACCGCGTGGTATTGGTAATACCCTCGGACCACCCGTTCGAGCCATTCGCCCACCTGCCTTACAGGCTCATGCATCCGCCGCCTCAGTTCCTGCTTGATTTCCTCGAGCTTCGCCTTCAGCCGCTTCGCCGCCGTCTTCCGCAGGATGACGAACTTCCCCGCCGAGTTCACTTCACAATAGTGCGTGAACCCAAGAAACGTGAAGGTCTCCGGTTTTCCCTCGCCCCGCTGCTGCCGGTTCGCCCGGGCGTACCGCCCGAACTCGATCAGCCGCGTCTTCTCCGGATGAATCTCCAGACGCGAACTTCGACAGCTGTTCCGCAAACTCCTTCAGGAACCGCTCGGCTTCCGCCCGATGCTTGAAACCCGACGACCAGATCATCGGCATACCGGACGACGACTACCTCGCGATGGCGCACCGTCGGATGTGGCCTTCCCCTAACGTCCACAGGGTCGGCATCCCGGAGAGGTCTTTTCGCAGCTCGATACCCGGCCCACCGATGCCTCTGTCTACGCTTCGACGGCCACCTCGCGATGACCGCCGCAAGACTCGAGGTCAAGATGGATCGCTACTCCTTTCTTGTGGGGCTCTTTCATCCCCGACAACATGCCGGTTTATCCCGGCGCACGGACATCCACCCCGTTTCCCGATCACCGTTTCGTGGAAGATCAACGAGTTGTGGTCGGAAAACGGTGTCAGTCCCCCATTTTTTCACGGCTTCTCACGCTCGCGGCTTCAGGAGGCTTCATGGTGGCGATCGGCCGCCGGTTTTTTCAAAGCCGGTCATGAGCTGACGCTCGCAACTGGGATGAAAATTACCGCCTTTGCGCGTCGATCGTCGCTGAAGCAGTTGTCTTGTCATTGAGTTACATTCCGTCCTGACCGGTTGGCTATTTTCGAGAGAGTCGCGTGGCGGAGCGGTTCGCGGTCTGAAAACGGAATTTGCGCCGGAAAGTAACGGTGGCGCGTGTCAACGGTCTTACACCCGCGGTTCCGCTCGAGGATCTACCGCGCCGGCACTCCCTGCTCGCCTTTGTGGGACTCGTACCACCGAAGCCACCCGCCGGTATCACCGCCAAAATCGACACCCGTCATCTCCACCAGGAACTGCCGGGCCAATTCAGAGGCGAAACTCACGTTTACGAATTGGACCATCAGGGGGATCGTCTCGGGATAGCGATGGGCCGCCAGTGCCTTCATCACTTCATAGGAGTCCTCGCGAGGGTTTGTCGAAAACGTGACCCAGAGCGTCTGGATGACTGCAAGGTTTGTCCGGTCCGGCATCGAGCCGAAGATCTCGAGAGCAGCGTCTCCGACTTGTTTGAACCGGTATTTGACTGCCCACCGGGCAACCTCGCGGACGAACGGCAAGTCGGAACGGTCACGAAAGTCCTTCAGCCCAGCAAGCCCTGAATACAACACGCCGCCTATGTCGGAAGCTTCGTCGGCTTCCGCATCTCGCTGCCGTCGAGGGTAGTAGTGCGCTCGGCCTGGCGGGTTGACCTCTTCGTATGTGGCAAATTTCCCCCGACGATCGAGCAACGCTTGCCAGGCCGCTTGCTGCCTCTCCAGTTCGCGAAGGAGAACAGAATGCAGACGGCGGCCGCCGTACTTGCCCAAGTTTCTGAGAAGAAGTCCCTTGTCCCGGTAGGTCATCCGGTCCCACTGCTCGGCGACATAGTCGCCGGCGACGGGCCCGAGTGCCTGAAGTGCGTCTTGCGTCTGCTCATGGCAAGCGTACTCGTGACTCCACACGTACGGCCACAGCGCTTCCACGCGCTTACGCGGGTCCGGCAGATTGCGAGCAGTGTTCCAGGATTTCCGAAGAGCCAGGGCATCCTTCGCCATCGATCGAAGGGAGTCCAGATCGTCAGGGTCGTAGCTCCAGAAATAGCAGTTTTCCATTCCGGCGACGGCCCAGTCTCCAAAGTGCCGGCTGTGCGGAGAGGCTGCCGCGGGCTTCAAGAAAACGAGGATTCGGGTGTTCTCGAAGATCGGTTCGATCCGCTCGTGGCAACAGATGGGCGTCGACGTGTCCTCGACCGCCATCGCGAAGCCTGGCAATAACAAGCTCTGTCCGAGGGTGACGTCACCCAGGAAAGTCTCTTCCACGCGGAACACGCCCGGCGACTCCTGCCTCATGATCACGATGACGGTCGCGTCCTGCGCGCCATCCAGAGGATTTCGTCTGGGGACAATCTTCCCCTCACCAGGCAATTGGGAAATAAAGAATGCCAGGAGAAGTCCCAGGCCGCGCAAACAGGAGCAGACACGGCGGCGGTTGAGGAATCGCGTTCGCATCTGCCCAGAGTGTAGCGCGCCAGATCAGCGAACCAGCCCGAGCGGCTGAAGAATCAGAACCGCGGCCGGAAGGCCGCGGACAGGCGTTGGCCGTAAGATTTCGGTGGAGCGGGACGCCGTGTCCGCGGCCTTCCCTCCGCGGTTCTGATTGTGTGCGCCGTTGCTCAATACCCGGCCTTCTCGAGCAGCGCGAAGGCGGCCCGGCAGAACTCGCCACGCGTGACCGCTCCCTCAAGCGCAGGCGCGGCGCGTGAGGAGTCATCCAGACCGCTCGCTTTCCAGACTTCCCAGGATTTGCCGCAATCCGCTTTGGCATCCCACACTCGCATCCGCCGGCCCGCGGTCCAACGGGAGATCCGGCTCGAGTCGCGATCCCCGGGGCGAGTTTCAGGACTCCGGCGTTGCCGGGCGACGCGCGCCACCCACGAAGTGTGCGCCGGCGTTGACATCCCGCCATAGCGCGGCCGGCGTCCTGTGAACGGCGGGACTCTTGCCAGCCGTCTCGAAACCCACGGCCGGCTTGCGGTCGCCGTCCCGAACGCGACTCCGGGATGTCGTTCGTTAGATTCTGTCCGGCTTTCGCGGCCGGCCCGGTAGCGCGCCCGTGTACGTGGCCAGGTCGGAATCCAAGTGCCGGTCGCAGTGTCCGAAGGAACACGAGGCCCCACGTCTAACGCCGGCGGACCTCTTGGTTCGGGGCCGCCCGTGAAACAATCGGGGACCGCGACCCCGTTTCTGGATCAAGGTTTCCTGCAGGATCAACAGGTGCAGCGAAGCAGTACGGGTGTTCTTGAACAAATTCTGGAAATGGGTCGTCTGGATGCTCATAAGCGTAGCCTGCCAGTGCGGACAAGACCTCGAACTCCGCTACGACAGAGAGCCAGCTACGGACAGCCGGTCCGAAGTCCCGACGCCACGCCTCCACAGCCGCGACTGAGTGGAACGTCCATAGAACCACCGAATCAAATGCGCGCACCAGTTTGTTCCTTCTTGAGTCAACCAACTCCATTAATCGCGCCAGCCTCTGGATGTGTAACGAAGGCAACCGACCTTCAGTTTTGAGAAGGGCGTCGAGCTCGACCATACGTGGCGCGGTAAGCTTCTGGCGTTCGATCACGCCAAGGACCTCCGCGAGAATTCCCAGATCACGGACCGCGCTCTCGGCGGCGCTGACTGCCGTCTGTAGTCGTTTTCGATAGGCCAGCAGAAACACCCAGTTGAGGAGCACTGCCGCCATTGCCACATAGGGCGTGTGCCCAACTGCCCAAGTAATCAACCCTCCAATAGCTATGACTGTCAGGGCTGCGGCAACAACTCGTGCGGTGCCGCTGTTGAGCGATGGTGCACGCCCTCCCCAGGCAGCAAGATCCTCCGAGACCGCCGCACACTGCAATTCTTCGGCTATGATCGCAAGGTCCTTACGGATACTCACCCGTCGTCGAAGCTCCGAAACAGCGACTTGACGAGCATGAATGGTGGTCGGTATCGCAGGCGTGCGCAACCAGTCGGCCAGCAAATCTTCGCCGGCACGCGTCCGGGCAGTGCACAGCAGCTCAAACAATGAGCCCCTCCCAAAGATGTCAAGGTCCGCTGAATAGGGATGTGACGCATCCAGAAAGCGTTCGCCTCCGTTCCCTGTTCCTGCCCAGCGATTTTCGAGGCGACTTAGCCCTCTTTCATAGAATTTCGCTGCGCGAGAGCACCGCTGTCCTGTTCGCGTGATACGTTCGTGCGCGACGACGAGAACCAAGTAGAGGGCGGCTGGTAGAAGCAACCAGATGGGCGATAGTGCCAGGCCACCGAATGTGATGCGTCCGCCGAGCACCAGAAACAGAATTACCGTCGTTAATCGACCATACGAGATGAAAACAGAGCGTCGATCGCACTGTGCTGCTTGGCCTAGGCTATCCTCCCGACCATGACGATATTCAACACCCGGACCGCTGTCTGTCGCCAACCGATTCTTGGCCGCCCGTCGCCTTGGACACGTCACAGTAAGAACCTCTATCGAGACTGGCCAGTCGAACTCCTGACTACCTCCCTGCTGCCACGCTACAGCATGCATTTCAGCTTCACAAGGACAGCATTGAGCTTGGTTGCGCTTGTGTCAACGTCCACCTGGTGATTGGTATCAGTGCCGGTCTGGAAGCAGATCGCAGAACGGTCCTGGCTGTCATGGGTTCGTGGCCGCCAGGCCCAACAACAGCGCGCCCTTCAGTTGGGGGCGACGGCAGCCAGGAGGAGCTTCGGCCCGTGCAAACAGAAGCAGACACGGCGGGGAATGAGGAGCCGCGTTCGCATCGTCTCAAAGGTGTGGCACCCAGTGGCCCGGGCCCGCGCCACTTCCCGTCGAGTGGAGAAGCGTCGTCCTGATTTCCGGACGCACTATCCTGCAACCGGCGATCCGAGGGTCTATCTTCACGTTTCCACTCAATACCCGGCCTTCTCGAGCAGCGCGAAGGCGGCCCGGCAGAACTCGCCACGCGTGACCGCTCCCTCTCCAGCAGGGGCGGCGCCTGACGAGCCATCCAGACCGTTCGCGCCGCAATCCGCTTTGGCATCCCACAGACGCATCCGCCGGCCCGCGGCGCAGATCCAGGTTTGGAACTCCTGGCGGTCCAACGGGAGATCCGGCTCGAATCGGGAATCCGGCGCGGACTTCAGGACACCGGCAGTCACCAGGCTCCGTGTCTCCGAATCGAAAGGCGCGCCGGGTTCGACGTCGCGCCACAACCGCGCGGCCGTGCGGCGAGCGTCGAGAGGGATGCCCGCTGTCGCGAGAACCAGGGCCAGCCAGCGGGCGCCCAGTCCTCGCGTAACGGCTTGGCCGGAACCCGCCTGATAGCTCGTGAAGAATCCTCTGGTTCCGAGAAATTGAATGGCGTCGTGGGAAGGATCTTTGGGGTCAATATCGCGAAAGTAGGTGAGCACCTGGCCTTGCCGCAGCAGAAGCCGCTGGATGGGCTCCGGGCGAAGGTCACGTACCCGCTTGCGATCGCGGATCGCGAGATGGGCCGCAACCCCCGCCGCCTGGCCGAGCGCCATCCACGTCGGCTCCATCCGGATACTCGAGAACGCAACGTGGGTCGCGGACGCGGCAACCGGAACCAGTAACCCGTCCACTCCCTTGGGCACCATGATCCGCATGGGGAGTTGATACGGGCGGGTGAACTGGACGAGCCGGTTGATGTATCCCTCCAGGAAGTTTCCGGTGTCGTCCGCACGCTTGTGGACCGGCATGCTGTCGATGGGATATTCGCCGGCGGCGACGCTATCGAAGAAGACCGGCGCCCGGTCGAGACCCGGCGCCAGAGTCAGGTCGTTCTGATTCAGCGTGTACTCGCCGATGATCCTCCGGGCCTCGCGAACATAGAGCTGCCAGGGGAAATGGCCATTGTCCGCGAACTCGTCTTTCGGAAGAGCGTACCGGCGCATATAGCGGCGCTCTTCCTCCGTGAGCGCCGGGTCGTTCTGCATGAAATAGAACAGGCCCAGCGTGAGATTGCGAATCCGGGTCGCGATCACCTCGCGCTTCTCCCAGTTTGCCTCCGGATATTCGAAATTCACCTCCACAAACGGATAGGCGAGCGCCACTGGGCGGATGTTGATATCGAACTTGTGATTCGGCAGAGGACCGATGGTAATGGCGCGGGCCATGGGAGGCGTGCCGCCCCGTGCGGTGAGCCGTCCCGCTTTGATATCCGCGAGGTACGGAAGATAGACCGTACGGTCGTATTCGGGCGGCGGCGAGTTGAAGGGAACGGCGTTGGCCGGGTCGTCCGTCAGGCAGGGGCGATACGTGTAAGCCTGGATGCCGCGATCGCCCTGACCGGTGCTGCCTGCCAGGAACGTGTCGGCCTGGTGATCCTGGAAGACGACCCCGGCGTGCAGCTCGTTAAATTCCGTGCGGCTTTCGCGGCCAACCCGATACCTGGCGCCAGCATACGCGGCGAGGTCGCCCTCATAGGTGCCATCGACAAACACCGTGCCCCGCAGTTCCACGGCCGCGCCTGCGTTTCTGGGAGCGACCCGTATCGCCGTAACAGCCTGCCCCGCGCGAACGACCTTGTCGAGACGATGTCCTCGAAAGACCTTGATGCGGGGCTCCGCCGCGACAATCTCATCGAGGATCTTCTGGCCAACCGAGGGCTCGTAGTGGTACCCGTGGTTGCTAAGCCTGACGATCTCGTGACCCGCTCCGTACGTATTGACATAGTGCCTGTACACCTTGTCGACGAACTCGCGAAAGAGACCGCCGATGGCCTCGCGCGTGTCGATGTCGGACCGGCCGAGGCCGCTGGCCGACATGCCGCCGATGTGACGGTGATATTCGGCCAGGGCGACGCGGTGATTCATCCTGGCGGCGGTGACGGCGGCCGCAATGCCGCCGGGAGTGGCCCCATACACGACGACGTCGAAGGTCTCGGCGTCGAGCACGGACACGCCTGCCAACAGAACCGCTACGCACTTCATCGGGCGTTTTCTCACGAGCCGATGGTACAACGCCTGATGGGATATCCGTCCCGATCGCATCGAGCCTCCCGCGGCAGGGCACGCCGGCGTGGACGGTTGGATCAGTCAAACGAGTTGCGTTCCAATACCCGGCCGTACCAATACGTCGACGCCGCGTAGACCCCGCCGAACAGGATCAGGAGCGCCGGGCCCACCTGAAACACACCGGCCGCCGCCATCGCCATGAGGGCCGTTTGCAGCAACCCGTGCGGAAACGACGCACCACTCGTAAAACGCCACCGGATTTGCACGCGCCGCTCGGCAACCGACGGCCCGTGTCCCACCGCCAGCACCATCAGTCCGGCGGCGAGGCCTGGCAAAGGAGCCAGCGGAAGGGTGAGCAGCGCGGTCACCAGCAGAAACGCCGCATCTTTGGCAGCCAATCGCTGCCAGCCCCGGAGCGGAAGCAGACGGTAACGGAGCAGCGCGCCCTCGCTCTCGAGCCCGAACAGGCACTGCGCATAGCTCGAGAGCGCGAGCGACACCAGCAGGGTCAGGGCCAACCGCGCTTCGCCGGGAACGTCGCGACCGAACATCCGGTAGGCGCATCCTCCCAAGGCTACTGCCAGAGCCGCGAACACATCGAGCGTCGACAACATCTCCCGCAGGTTCTTCCGGATTAGCGCGCCCAGAGGACCCGGAAACGGCGGAACCCATCGCCACACCGTCACGACACCAAAGCCCGTGACGGCCGGGAGCAGGAAACCAGCCGCAAACAGAATTACGAAGAGCGCCCAGAAGCCGGGGGTTACGGCACTCTGGGCTGCCCAAACGGACAAAGCCGCCAGGAGCCATGTGGTGGGGTTTGCCCAGGGGCTGACGATGCGCAGAAGCCGCCGTTCTCCCAGGCTGAGCGGCCACAGCGCGAGCCGCTCCGGAGGCACCTTCCGAAACGGGTCCGTGCTCATCGGGAACAACAGGATCAGTGCGAGCACTACGTAGAGCGCAGTGCCCGCCTTGCGCAGAAGGATGGCGCCGATGAACAGGAAATTGTTGCTGGCGACCGAAGTCAGCGACTTCTGGTCGCGCCGCATCGCCCTCCACAGGACTTTCAGGATTGCGGCGACCCGAGCCACTCTAACTCCTCCTCGGCCGGTGGATCCACCAGGTCGAAATAGATCTCTTCGAGCGGCCGGTCGAGTTGGCCCGCGGGGGCGCTCCACGCCAGCTTTCCGCGCCGGATCATCAGGAAGTGCGTCGCCACGCGCTCGGCCATGCCGAGAATGTGAGACGTAAAGAAGACCGTAGCGCCCCGCCGGGCGATTTCCTTGAGCAGCGTGCACATCGTTCGCGCCGTCACCGGGTCGAGCGCTTCGAACGGCTCATCCAGAAAGAGGACCCGCGGATTATGAATCAACGCCATCGCGAACGCGGTTTTCTTCTTCATCCCGTGCGAGCACTGGCTGGCGAACCGGTCGCGGCCGTGCAGCAGGTCAAGCGCCCGGAGCAGTTGCTCCGACCGCAGCCGCGTCTCCTGCTTGCCGATGCCGTACACGCTGCCCGTCAGGTGCAGGTGCTCCTCCACGGTGAGATCCTCGAACAGACCCAGCGTCTCCGGGAGAACGCCGATGCGCCGTTTGAGCTCCAGCGGGTCGCCGGCCACATTCAAGCCGGCGACGGTCGCGGCGCCGGAGGAGGGGGGAAGCAGTCCCGTCAGCATCTTGACCGTGGTCGATTTGCCCGCGCCGTTAGGCCCCATTAACGCGCAGACGGCGCCCGGTGGAATGTCGAAGGTCAATTGGTCGACGGCCACGAAGTCGCCGAATCGCCGTGTGAGGTCCCGGCAGGAGATCATCCCTCTACTGATATCACTTGGGACGGATTGAATTGAGCCTCCGTTCGCCCTACCCTGAGAGCAGGGACAAGTCCACACTCTCAGGAGGGACGGGAGATGTCGACAGCAACCGCGCCGGCCCATGCGGTTGAGTCCACTGCCGAGACACGGCCGCGGCCGGCATTCACGATTCAGGCACACGGGCCGCACGAAGCCAAAGTGCTCCACGAAGGGGATGTCTACTCGGCTGCCCTTGCGTTTATTGATGACCGCATCGATGTCGAGGGCGATCTGTTCGCAGCCTTGCGCTCGATCGTGATGCAGCCACGGCGGAGCTTGCGGAACCGGCTGCTGACGCTGCTCGCGCGGCTCGATTGGCTTCGTTGGGAGCGCTGGCACCAGCGCCGCGCACGCGCTCGCGCCAACATCGAGTTTCACTACGATCATCCGGTGGAATTCTACCGGCAGTTTCTCGATGCGCGGATGGTGTATTCGTGCGCCTATTTCGAGGACCCGCAATGGACCCTGGAGCAGGCACAGTTGGCCAAGCTGGATCTGATCTGCAGGAAGCTGGACCTGCACCCGGGCGAGCGATTTCTGGACATCGGCTGCGGGTGGGGTGCGCTGGTCCTGCACGCGGTCGCCAACTACGGAGTTCGCGCCACCGGCTGCACACTGAGCAGGAGACAGTCGGGCGCTCCAGGCGGGCCGCACGAAGCCAACGCCGCGATTCTGTATCGCGACTATCGCGACCTGGGCGGCCGCTTCGACAAAATCGCCTCGGTCGGGATGTTCGAGCATGTCGGCATTCGCCGGCTGCCCGAATATTTTGGCAAGATGGCGGATCTGCTGGCGGACGATGGTCTGTTTCTGAATCACGGAATCGCCCGGCCGCGACAGGTCAGACCGGGCCCCGATTGGATCTTCCTGCAGAAGCGGGTCTTCCCGGGAGGCGACCTGCCTCCCCTCGACGAAGTCGTGCGCCAAGCCGAGATCGCCGGCTTCGAGGTGTTGGATGTCGAAAACCTGCGCCCGCACTACGCGCTCACGTGCCGAGCGTGGGTGGAGCGGCTTCGCGCCAACGAAGAGGCCTGCCGGGGGTTGGTGGGCGGCAAAGTGTATCGCACGTGGCTGCTGTACCTGGCGGCCTCGGCCGTGTGTTTCGCGGATGGCTACACGGACGTCTACCAGGTGCTGATGGCGAAGCGATCGAGCCCCACACCCCGACGGCTGAGCCGGCGGGACCTGTACGTGTGAGGGGCCGTGGCCGGTTCAGCGGATGAAGTATCCCGCCACCTTCCACTTGCCGTCCTCGGCGGTCATGCTGAGCGTCTCGATCGCCGCCGCGCTCTTCTCGAAGGCAGTTTGGAAGCGGACAATCGAGTAATCCCGACCCGGCACACCGGGAAGACATTTCTCCTTAGCCACGCCCTTCTGGAAAAGTCCGCTGCCGGCCTTTATCCGAGCGGTTTCTCGCGCTGGAGCAAGTGCAGGTAGTTGCCTTCCGGATCGGTGAAAAAGACGACCTTGTTGCCCTTCAGGTCCGCCGGTTCGGATACCATCCTGACATTTCGGGAACAAAGGTCCTGATAGACACGGTCAAACTCATCCACCAGAATCGCCAGATGCCGGATTCCGGGCGATTTTATCCCTTGTGCCGCGCGATCGCCTTCCGAGGCCGTGATTTCGATCACGTACCCGTTCTGCGCCCGCACCATCACGGTTGACGGCGATTCATAGCAAACCCGGAACCCCAGCGTCTCGATATACCACGCCGCCAGTGCCTTCGGGCCGGGGGACGCAATCGCGGTGTGTTCAATTCCAAGGATCATGGCTAACGTTCAGTCTGCTCCGGGGCACGATCCGAGTCAATCGGATCCGCCGGGCGGAGGAAGCGCGGCTGCCGAGGGACCCTTTCCCGCGCGAGCCGACGTCCCATGAACGGGCGACCTGGGCCCAACCATCTCATTCGATCCGGTTGATAATACTCAGAGCCCGCTAATGACCCGAGCCTTCCTTGTTCTGTTCGCCGTGACCGCGTTCGCCCAATCCCCCGAAGTCACTCGCCTACGCGACCCGGTGACGGGCCGCGCTATCACGTGGTATCGCAGCCGTCATCACGAGGTGCACCACTACTACGACATTCCGCCCTGGAACCCGGAGGGCGACAGGATCCTCTTCTTCCGGTTCGACGCGGCGGTCGACACGCTCACCGCACGGGGAGCCTATCCGGGGTCGCTGTGGATGATGAAGCCCGATGGGTCGGGAGCCGTGCAGCTCGCCGCGAATATCAAGGGCAACTACCACACGGGCGTGAATCAGTTCTGGGGACCCGACGGGTCGACGGTATACTTCACGGGCCGCGACAGCGCGCGCCGGACCACGGTCGTCAATGTGGAGACCCGGCAAACGTCCTTCATCGAAACGCCGGCTCCCGCCAGCCGGATGACGCGAGATGGAAAATATCTCTCCATCGGCGATGCGAACGAGTGGGGACTCTTCGACATCGGCGCGGCCAAAGCACGGATGTTGGTCACGCGCGAGCGCGTGCTGGCGCTTTCGCCCCACAAGGAACTGGTCAAGGGGTCCGGCAGCGCGCTGCCCAACACGCGATTCAGCCCGGCGAATGACAAAGCCCTGATCGTCCATCGCACCAATGAGGCCTTCCCTCGACTGGTGGAAATGTTCGTCTACGATTTCGCCTCACTCCAGCTTTCGCACCTGGCAGCGGGGCTCCATCATCCGGGCTGGCGGCCCGACGGCAACGTGATCCTCTTCGTTCACCGGGAGCCTCACGACAATTTCCAGAGCCTACGCGAGGTGGATATCCGCACCGGAGACATCAAGGTACTCACGGAGGATCACGTTCCAGCAGGCCATCCCTCGTATCACCCGGTCAAGCCGCACTGGATCGTGACCGATTGCTACGGAGGTCCGATGGGGTACGGGCTCGCGCTGATCAACACGAAGACGAAGAAGATGTCGCAGTTGGTGACGATCCCATCGGGCGCGAAGCCGCCCACTCCGGGCGACGAGCGGTTCGCGTTCCGGAACTGGGGTCTGTGGATGCCGGTTCGACCTTACCTGAATGAACCGCGGCCCGTCTGGAATGCGGACGGCTCGAAGATCCTGTTCACGTCGCACGAAAGCGGAAGGATCAACCTCTACACGGTCGACACCTCGGATCTCGAATAGTCCGGCGCGCTCTGGGCGGCCGGGAATCTTCGATCCGACGCCCGCCGGGGATCGCACGAACCGGGCGGGCCCAAGGCCCAGTCTCCAAGCCAGTGGACTGTCCACCTGGAATCAAGGCTGGGCCGGGCGCCCGGCGCTCCTCGAGAGGACTTCGTGCACGTCCTTAGGCCCTTGCGGGCCGCGTTAGCTCACCTGCTCGCGCGGAGAATACTTATTGAGCAGCCGGAGCAACGGCTCGGCCGCCCGCGGAGGAGTGATCCCTGCCGTGACGATGTCGCGGGTGGACAGCTTTTTGCCGTAAGCCGCAAAGTTATCGTCTTCGTCCTGGCGCAGCGTCGCGCCCTTCAGGGCGATGCCCGCAAACACGCCTCGCGAACGGGACCACGACAGAATTTCAGCGGTCATTTTCGCGTCCGTTTGCGCGGTAGCGGAGCGACCCACAGGACCCGCGGCCACGGTCCCTTCCGCGCCCAGCGTAAACTGGCTCGACATCAACCGGTCGGCCCCGCGGGAATTCATCACCAGCAGCACGACATCGGTTTCGGATCCGCCGATCTGGAAGCCGAAGCTTCCACCTTCGATCCGGATTGCCGCCGGCGCGGACCATCCCGGTCCAACCTGGTTGCGGCAGGTGAGAAAGCCCTTGCCGTACTGCCCGCCGACAATGAATGCTCCCTTTTTCAAACCAGGCACGACCACTGCACAGTGCGCTTTCTCCAAGAGGTCCTGGGGAATGCCTTTGTCGGGGCTGGCCATGATTTCCGAGAACACGGTCGCCGCGTCGCCCAGCCGTTTGTCGACGGGCGCCGCTTTCCTGGTCTCCACGGCGAACGCAGGCGCCATGGCAATGGTCAATGCGCAGAATGTTGCAAGTGTTCGCATGAACTACCTCCTCGATGAGGTTTCAGCAATCGCACGGCCATGACGCGTAACTTACGGCTTTTGAGTGGCCGTGTGCCGGTGTCTCTGCCCGCATGTGCGTAGAAACGGGAACGATCAGGAAAAAACTACCAGCGCTTGGATGGAAACCAAAACGTCCCCGGATCTCTGGGAACTTTCCAGGGTTCAGCAAACGGCACGAGCCGCATCCGCGTTGCCCCGATGGGCACGGACCTCGGGAAGGCGGCGCCGACGGAGGGCCGGCGCCGTCCCAGGGACGAAAGGTCAGAAGATGTATTTGCCGCCGAGTTGTACGATACGTCCGTCACCTGCGCCGGTGATCCGGCCCATGTTTTGCGGGGCGGCCAGGCTGGCCGCCGGGTTGCTGAAATTCGGACGGTTGGGCGCGTTGAAAGCTTCCAGGCGAAGCTGAATCCGGCCCCAACGCTCAGAAATGGTGAAGTTCTTGTAGAGGCTGAGGTCCATCCGAACCGAACCCGGTCCGATCAGGATGTTGCGTCCGGCATTTCCATACTGGCCGGGGCTATTGGGGGCGAACGCCGCCGGGTTGAAGTACTGCGCCAGGTATTGCGCCCGAGACCGGCCCGTGTCCAACCGTGGATCGCCCACCAGGTTCGGCCGGTCGGCGTTCACCGCGGTTAGCGAATTATCGCGTCCCGCCGCAACAGTGAATGGGAAGCCCGCGCCGACCGAGGTGATCGTCCCGATCTCCCATTCGTCGAGCACCCCTTTGGCCACCGGATTGTTGTTCAACTGTTTGCTGATCTTCGGCGTGACATAGTTGAACGACAGTACCAGGCGCTGGCGCTGGTCGAAAGCCGCCAGGCCGCGGTCTCCGTCGAGGTTATTCGGGTTCTGGACCGTGGCCCCGAACCCGCACGTGAGCACCAATGACACCATGTCGATCGCCTTTGCGTACGTGTAGGAGGCCAGCAGGCTCAATCCCTTGCCAAACTCCTTGCGCACCTGCAACTGAAGAGCGTCGTAGCTGGAATCGCCCAGCGAGTCGGCTAGCGCCAGGTCGCCGTAGATGAGCGGACTGAGCCCCCGGTTCAGGCGACGGCGCGCGTCCGTGTTGGCGGTCGTCGAGAGCGGGCTCCCGTTGGCATCGTTGCCCGGAGTGTAGATCGCGGGATTGATCCGCCGGAACAAAACCAACCCGCTTGTCCGATTCCCCACGTAAGCCGCCTGAACCGAAAGCCGGCCCGGCAGCTCACGTTGCAGCGTGAGGTTGTACTGGTGAATCTGCGCCGATTTCAGGTTGGGGTTCAAACTCTGAATGGACATCGGATAGAAGGGAGCGAAACTGAGGTCCTTGCGGTATCGGACGGGAAACGCAGCCTGCGCCGAAGGCGGCAATGGATTCACATAACTTGGCACGTTGATGAGGAAGTTCACGAAGAACGGCGGGTTCTGCGTGGCCGAGGTAATGTCGGTGCCCCGCGGAGCGTCATAGAACATACCGTAGCCGCCGCGGAGGCTGGTCTTGCTGTCGCCAAAGATATCCCAGGCAAACCCGACACGCGGCGCGAAGTTGTTCTTGTCAGTGTGCACTACTCCGTTGGCGATGCCGGCATCGCCGGCGAACACCAGTCCGGCCGGGGCGTTGGCAAACACCGCCGACCGCTGTCCCTCGACAAACGCGCCCGAGGGACGCAGGAATCCGCCGTCCTCGGCTTTCACGTTGGCCTTGGGATTGAACATGGTGACGACCTCATAACGGAGACCCAGGTTCAACGTCAGGTTGCGGCTGACCTTGAAATCGTCCTGCACATAACCGACGAAGTTCTTCTGGGTCTGGTCGCTGGACCAACCGTTGGAGACAAAGGTCCGGGCGGCACGGCCCAGAAAGAAGTCGGTGATCGCGGCTCCCGAGATGGAACCGTCCGGGAGAAAGATCCCCATGTTGTTGGCGGTGGAATCGAAGGTGAAATGCCACGATTCGAATCCGCCGCCGAGCTTGACGGTATGGCGGCCGATAATCCAATTCACATTGTCGGAGAACTGGTACAGCCATGACGGGTAGATATTGAAGTTTCCGGTTCCCATACTCCAGCGGCCGGAGACATTAAAGGCGGGAATGTCCTGGAACGGCTGCGCGGGGTAGAGGGATGTCAACTGGTTCAGCGTCGGCCCGCGGCCGATCGCGGCCACCTGAAGGTCGGAGTGCACGTAGCCGAAGCGGAACTGGTTGACCATGTTGGGGCGGACGTTGTACGTCCAGTTCGCAACGGCCTGCTGGACGTCGGTCAAACTCGTCTTGGGGCCGCCGGTGATGTTCTGGAACGGCAGGGTGAGGCGGCCGAAATCGAGCAGAGAGGTCCCGGCCGTATGATCCCGGAACCACGACATCGTCAACCGGTTCCGGTCGTTCACGTTGTAGTCGCCCTTGACCAGGTACTGATAATTGTTCACCGGTTCGGAAAACGCGCCAAGGAATCTCCCGTCGGGAGAGTTGGGGCCGGGGATCAGGCTCGCCAGTTTCAAGGCGACTGCATCCAGCCGCGTCACCGGTATTTGCCGGTTGGCGAACGGGACGTTGTTGTTGTCGGGGTCACGAATTGCCGTGACGCCAGGGGAAGCCGAGAAGTCTCCCCGCTTTTCTGCCTCGGTGGCAGGGAAACTCCCAGTCGTGGCGCGACCCTGCCGGATCTTCAGCCATTGCGCGGTCCCAAAGAAGAACAGCTTGTTCTTGATTGCCGGGCCGCCGCCGGAGAATCCGTATTGGTTC
Organism: uncultured Solibacteraceae bacterium; assembly: GCA_964529305.1. Classification (GTDB taxonomy): domain Bacteria; phylum Acidobacteriota; class Terriglobia; order Bryobacterales; family Bryobacteraceae; genus CAZGUX01. The sequence continues at coordinate 15,526 of CAZGUX010000229.1, forward strand.
TGATTCAGGAACGCCACGCGCGGGAGGAAGAAGCTACGGGCTGCCAGGTCGCTGTTGCGGTTGAATTCCCAGGCGGAGCCGTGAAAATCGTTCGTTCCGGACTTGGTAATGACGTTCATCACACCGCCCGGGTTCCGCCCGTACTCCGCGTTGTAGTTGCTCGTAATGAAGCGGAACTCCGCGATGGCGTCCGGATTGGGGTAGTTGAGCCCCGAGTTCAATTGGGGACCGGCAAACTGGCCGCCATCGAGGTTGAACTGAGTCATGGTCGTCCGGTTGCCGTTGACGGACATGAAGTTGGCGTTGCGTTCGTCGCCGCCGGTAATGGCCGTGCGAACGGCTTCGGCGGAGACCCCGTTGGTCAGCGTTGCCAACTGGATGATGTTGCGGCCGTTGAGGGGCAACTCGACAATCTGAGTGGAGCCAACGAGGGTTCCGGTTTCACTGGTCTGGGTGTTGACGAGAGGGGCGCCGGCGGTGATCTGGACGCTTTCGGTAACCGCTCCGACCTCCAGGGTGACGTTCAATCCCAACACCTGGTTCGTGGCGAGGGGGATACTCGTTTGCTCGAATCGTTTGAAGCCCGCGCTCTCCACCGCGAGAGAATAGCTGCCGACGGGCAGCAGGGTGAAGGCATAGGTGCCGGTGACGTCCGTCGTCGCCGTCAGGGTGAGTTGGGTTCCCAGGTTGGTTGCGATCACCTTCGCTCCGGCGATTGCCGCGCCGGAGGGGTCCGATACCGTGCCGCGCATGCCCGCCGTCGTCGTTTGCGCCGATGCGGGTACAGGGATCAAAAGCACTATCGCCGCCAAAAGCAGAACGGCGGCATGGTTTTTCCAGAGTGTCATTGTGCCCTCCATAGGATCGAAAAAGAGTGGATAGCCATAGATTGTGTACAAAGGCGCAAAACTGTCGACAGTATCGTCAGTATCTTCCCGCCAAGAGGCCGGTGTCAATACTCTGATTCGAAGTTTTGGGTCTGTTAACGCATGCGGCATGTCATTCGACTGCGCGGAAATCCATAAATGCGCAACTATTGCACACGTCGAGCCACTGTCAAGGGACCCGGATACCGGCGTTCACCGCTGCAGACCGGGAATCCGTGCCCCGTCCCGCCAGTTGTTGTTGCAACCTAATCGCAAGTGAGGTTTGGTGGGGAATTTCACGGCATCCTTAAATTATTGCGACAAAGTGGCACGCGGCTCACCCTTGACATGCAACTCAGTTGCAGTAAAGTAAAATCAGCGAGTATCCCAATGCAATCTTTCTCAATACCACGAACGCCGTTCCAGGCAATCGGTGGGCTCATCATTATTCTGGTCCTGGCGTTTTTTCCTCTTCATGCCTCAACCGGGGGAAGTGTCGCCGGCCTGGTTCTCGATTCGACCGACGCCGTGATGCCGGGCGTCGTGGTGGTAACGCGCAACGCCGCCACCGGAGTCGAACAGAAGACGATAACGAACGTCGCCGGCTTCTACGCGTTTCCGTCGCTTCCGAGCGGCCCCTACGAACTGCGGATCGAGCACGACGGGTTCAAACCATACCGGCAAACGGGAGTCGAAGTCACAGCGACGGCCGCCCTCAGGATCGACATCCGGCTGACCTTGGGCGCGCACAGCGAGACGATGACCGTGACCGAATCGCCGGCGCAGGTCGAAACCGCGAACACCCACATGGGCGATCTCATCACGGAAACGAAGATGACCGCCATTCCAGTCAACGGCCGCAGTTACACGGACCTTTTGGCGCTGCAGCCAGGGGTGACGCCGGTCAGCACGAAGCAGCCCAATGCGGTGGTGATGTCAGGCTGCGCGACGGCGCCGCCGTCGGGCGACCTGAATCCGGGCGACCTGTCGGTGAGCGGCCAGCGCGAGACGTCGAACGGCTTCATGGTCAACGGCAGTTCGGTGCAGGAAGACTTCAACATGTTCGCCGCCGTGATTCCGAATCTCGATTCGATCCAGGAGTTCCGGGTTCTCACCAGCAACTTCGACGCCGAATACGGCAACTTCAGCGGCGGCCAGGTGGTGGTGGCCACGAAATCGGGGACCAATCAGTGGCACGGAAGCGCCTTCGAGTTTCTGCGCGACACGAATCTCTCGGCGCGGAACTTCTTCGCGCCGTCGCGCGCGAAGTATGACCGGAACCAGTTCGGCGGCACGCTAGGCGGCCCGATGAGCAAGGACAAGTCGTTCTTCTTCGTCGACTACCAGGGGACCCGAATGACCCGGGGCGTCGACACAGGGCTAATCCCCGTCCCCTCGGCGCTGAACCGCGCGGGCGACTTCTCGGACATCGCCGGGACCCTCACCGGAACGGTCAACGGCCAGTATTGGGCGGACCGGCTCACGCAAAGGCTGGGGTACACGGTGACTCCCGGCGAACCTTATTACACGCCGGGATGCGGCAGCACCGCGAACTGCGTGTTACCCAACGCGAAGATCCCCCAGCGGGCCTGGTCCACACCCGCGAAGAACCTCCTGCAATACATTCCACAGCCGAATCAGGGCACGAGGATGTTCACCACTTCCGCTTACGATCAGATGCTGCGCGACGACAAGGGCGCCGCCCGAGGTGATGTCAACACACGTTGGGGCGCACTCTCGGCGTATTTCTTCTCGGACGACTACGCCTTCGACAATCCGTATCCGACCGGTCAGGCCGGAGCCAATGTTCCCGGCTTTAACGCCCTGTCGATGGGCCGGGCACAGATGGTAACCCTGGGCCTGACCACCACCTTGGGACCGGCCGCCGTCAACGAAATGCGCCTCAGCTACATGCGAACCGCGAACAACGTAGGACAACCGGTGGGCGGCGTGGGGCCGAGCCTCATCTCGCAAGGCTTCGCCGACGAGCAGGGCAACCCGGGGATCGTTCCCCTGGCGCCCGAAATCGAAGGGATCGAGAACCTCGCGTTCAACGATTTCACCATCGGAGTGAACATCACGGGAGTGGTCCAGGCAAATAACACTTACCAGTGGACGAACAACTTCTCCAAGGTGGCCGGGCGGCACCTGCTGAAGTTCGGCGCCAATGCCCACTTCAACCAGATCAACATTGCGCCGAACGCGACCTACAACGGAACCTTCATGTTCCAGGGAACGGAAACCGGCTCGGACTTTGCCGACTACCTCTTGGGCATCGCCAGCGTGTACGCGCAGGGCGACTCGAAGCACTTCTACCCTCGCAACAAATACCTCGGGCTGTTTGGCCAGGACCGGTGGCAAGTGCGTCCGGATCTGACGCTCAACTACGGAATGCGATGGGACATGCTGCCGCCGTGGAGCGAGAAGTACAACCAGTTGCAGACGGCCGTTCTCGGCCAGCAGTCGGTGGTTTATCCGGGGGCGCCGAAGGGGCTTGTGTTTCCCGGGGATCCGGGGATTCCCTCGACCTTGGCGCCAACGCGGTACACGAACTTCGCACCCCGCGCCGGGCTGGCCTGGGTTCCGTCGTTTCATGGAGGCCTGCTCGGCAAGCTGTTTGGATCGCAGCAAAAGACCAGTCTCCGCGCCGGCTACGGACTCTACTACACGGCGATCGAAGGCCTATCGGCCGGGATCATGAGCGCGAATCCACCGTACGGGATGGATTTCGACAGCTTCGGGCCCCCGCTGTTCGAGACTCCGTTCGTGATCGCGTCCACCGGGGAGGACGTGGGGCAGCGCTTCCCTTCGCCGATCGCCACACCCGGCGCCTCCGCCCAAAATCCGAACACGTCGGTGGACTGGTCGATGTACCTGCCCATCGCGCACATGCCGGGCTTCCACCATCAAAACGTCACCCCGTATAGCGAGAGCTACATGCTCTCGATCCAAAGAGAATTGAGCCGGCACACCACGTTGAGCTTGAGCTATGTCGGCGCGCAGGCGCATCATCTGCTGGTGCTGGTGGCCGCCAACCCGGGGAATCCGGCGCTGTGCCTCAGCTTGAGCCGCCCGGAAGACGTGTTGCCGGGAACGGCGACCTGTGGACCCTTCGGCGAGAACAACACGTACTATGCGCGCGACGGCCGCGTGATCGAGGGAACGCGAGGGCCGTTCAGCTCCGACTTCGCCGGGTTCACGCACCAGAAGACCGTGGGAAACTCCAGCTACAACTCGTTTGAAGCGTCGCTCCGCCATTCGAGTGCGAGCCTCGAGTTCCTGCTTGGGTACACCTACGGAAAGTCCCTGGATCAATCATCGAGTCTCGCCGAGGGGGTGAACCCCTTGAACGCGAGGCTGAGCCGCGCGCTGTCGGGATTCGATTTGCGCCACAATTTTGTGGGCAGCTACCACTGGAAGTTGCCCTTTGAGCGATTGAGCCGGCGCAACAACCGGTGGACCTCCGGATGGGCGCTGTCGGGAATCACGCGGGTCAGTTCAGGGCTACCCGTGACCTTGTACAACCACAACGACACGTCGCTGCTCGGGACGATCCCAAACGGGATCAACAGTGATGGCCTGGATACGCCGAACCATACACCGGGGGATCTGGCAGTAAACACCGATCCGCGTGGCGGCGGGACGGCGTTCAATACCCAACTGTTCAGCATGCCGGATATGGGAACTTTGGGGACGGCGGCCCGGCGGTTCTTCTACGGACCCGGGATGGCCAACTTCGACGCGGCTCTGGTGAAGAAAGTGCCGCTCTCCGAGAGGCGCGCGATCGACCTTCGTTTCGAGGCGTTCAACGTATTCAACCACGCGCAGTTCTTCGGCGCCGCCGCGGTGAACGGAAATATCAGCAGCCCAGGCTTCGGACAGGTGGTCAACGCGGCGGCGCCCCGGGTCGTGCAAGTCGCGGCGAAGTTCTCGTTCTGATCGTCCCGGGGCACCGTGAGAAACGACCAGTGGCTCAACCGCCGTCGCCCAACAGGCCGGTGCCCCATCCCGGAGACCGCGTTTCGACGCCGAGCCAGTTGCCCGGTGTCGAATAGAAGCCGGCCGGCATCGAAGGATGACGGCCGGTGCTTCGAAGGGCATGGAGTTCGTCGTACAAGCGGAAATAGCGGGCGCACACGTTCGGCCAGGCGTGCCGTTCGGCGGTTTGGCGCGCTTGACGGACCTTCGAATGGCGAAGCGGTTCGTCGAGGCTGGCTTCCGTGATCCCCCGGGCGAACGAAGCCGGATCCGCGGGCACGGGCCAGGAGACTAGCGGCGTCGCATACGACCGGATGCCACCTGTCTCCGGGCAAACCAATGGCAGGCCCGATGCCATCGCTTCCAGCGGTGCAATGCCGAAGGGCTCCCTCGGGTTGGGGTGCGTGAAGACATCGCAGTTCGCATACAGTTCGGCCAGTTTTTCGCGGCTGTCATAGTGGCCCAGAAAGTGGATCCGGCCGGGGCAAGCGTCCGCATCGGATCGAAGACGGGACAACAGGGGACCGGATCCGGCGATCAGGAGGTGGAATTCGCGCCTGCCGTTCACGTACAGATCGCGCATCGCGGCCAGGAGCAAATCGAGATTCTTCTCACGAGCGAGGCGTCCGGCGTAGAGGAGCAGCACCGCGGAGTCCTTCGCACGGCAGCGGCGGAGCAATTCACGCCGCTTTTCCGCGCTCCGGCGGGAGGGGTGGAAGGTTTCGGCATCCACGCCCATGGGCTCCACCCAGACGCCGCGCCGGACCTTGTGCCCGTGCGACGCGGTCTCGAGTTCGCCTCCGGTGTGCATGGTGACCGCAATGTGGTGGTCGCACAAGGGAAAGTAGATCCACTTCATGTAGAGGCGCGCAAACACGCGCGTGAAGGGGTTTGCGGCCGTGTACAAGAAGAGGTTCTCGTCCATGCGCTCGCAACTGAGTCCGATCACCGTCGGCCGGCGGTTCACGCCGGGAAGACGTCCCAGCCGGAGCAGTCCTCCCACATACGGCAGCGTATATTTGTCGCAAACCTCGACCACGTCCGGTTGGTCGCCACTCAAAATCGCCGCAATCCGGGATGCGCTAGGCAAGTAGGCCGGAGGCAGAATGCACCGGTAGTTCGAGTCGAACGGCGAACGCGGCGCCGCGACCACGTGAATCGTGGCGTGCGGATTCCACTCCTCCGTCCGATCCTGGTCGCCCGGCACCACCAGGGACACTCGCCGGCCATGAACCTGGGCGGCATCCAACAGGGCCCGGTAGAACGTGCTGATGCCACCGGAACTGCGATGCCACGAGTTCGTGAAGTGAATCGACGTGACTGGTTTCACAGGCATTGTCATGCGGGGGGAACCTGAAACTTCCTGGCGCAACGCGCAATCGCCTCCGGTCCCGCCAGCACGAAGGACACGATCAGGCGGGGAATGGCAGCCAGATCGGCCCAGATCGTCCGTCCGTGCTCGCCCACCACCAGCGTCCCGCGGCGCATCGCGTGCAGGTTGAACAACGTCGACAGGCAGGTGAAGGCGACGGAAACTCGAATGCTGGCGGAGAGATTCGGAGTGTGGCGGAAGTAATGGATCGCCGCCTCGACCAAATGAGAGATCAGAGGGACGCCCACCAGCGTGACCAGGCTGGCGAGCCAGTGCGGACGGGCGGAGGCCATTTTTTGAGTGGCGGCTCCGTAAAACCCGGCGGTCGCGGAACGATAGAGAAACTCCGCACGCATGGCTCCGGCCGCGGCTTCCCACCCATAAGCGAGATTCGTTGTGAAGAAGATGAGTGCGCGCAGGAGGGAACTGAATAAGGCAGATTTCCAGTTCCAACGCTCGATCAGACACTGACGGGGATGGAGCACGATCTGCCAGATGGCTTCGCCGACGGTGGGCTGGGGACTCACGCGAACGCGAGCACCCCGCGCTCGAGATGGCACTTGCTGCGCTGTCGCACGATGCCACAGTAACGATCGTGTGTGATCGTACGATGAACGAGCGTTGACAAGATCATGCAAAAAGCGTCAAGAACGGACGCATCTACCCGGCAAAGATCGGCTTACGCGCGGAGCGATTTTGCCGGCGCACGGCCGGCGTGGACGTCGTCCGGGCCGCCACCTGTCCTCTCCCAGGTATGATGGGGCAATCATGTCTGACGACCGATTCCAAACGCTGGACCGGATGCTCGCACAAGGAGAATCGGCGGAGAGCCTCGACTTCCTCATTGAAATGTTCCGGCAGGACCGGAACTATCCCGCGCTGTTCGAAGCCAGGCTGATGAAGTGCCGCCTGGTTCTGGGATTGCCCGTGATTCAGACCGAGGACTCGTCCGCGATGCCCGCCGAATCGCGCCGGCGGTACGAACATACGGTGGTCGAGGCCGCCCGGGAAGTGGGCGACGCCTATCTGGGCGAGGGGGACATCGAGCGAGCCTGGCCGTACTATCGCGCCATCGGCGAGATCGCTCCCATCGCCGCGGCGATCGACGGCGTGCAGCCGGCCGAAGGGATCGAAGGGATCATCGGCATCGCATTCCAGGAAGGCGTCCACCCGGTGAAGGGATTGGAACTGATCCTGGCGCAGCACGGCATGTGCCGGGCGATCACGAGCTTCGGCATGTACGCGGTGGAGAAGGGGCGGCAGGAGTGCATCGGGTTGCTGGTGCGCAGCCTGCACGCGGAAATCGTCGAGCGCATGAAGCGCGCCATCGCGCACGTCGAAGGGGCCGCGCCCGATCAGAACGACTTGCCGTCCCTGATGGCAGGGCGGGAATGGCTGTTTGGCGAGTACGACTACTACGTCGACACCTCGCACCTCACGTCGCTGGTCCAATACGCTCCGGAAATGACCGACGACGCGACGCTGCGGCTGACCCACGAATTATGCGAATACGGGCGCCGGTTGTCCAGCCAGTTCCAGCATCAGGGATACCCGCCGTTCGAGAACACATTCACCGACTACGGCAAGTATCTCGAAGCGCTGTTGGGGATCGGGACGGACGAGGCGATCGGTCATTTCCGGAAGAAGGCGGAGGAGGCCGAATCGGAGACGCTCCCGGCGCAGGTGCTGGTGAAGTTGCTGGTGCGGATGGGCCGCCACGCCGAGGCGTTGGAAGCGGCGCTCGAGCACCTGCAGGAAGCTTCCCGCGCGGACCTGTCCTGCCCGTCGCCGCTGCAGATCTGCCAGATGGCCGGAGACTACAACCGGCTCATGAGCCTGGCGCGTACCAAAGGAGATCTGTTGAGTTACGCGGCGGCGGGGTTGGAGAGGCAGAAGGAAGCGAACGCCGCGGCTATTTGAACCAAATCTGGCTGCCGAGTTGTGAAAATGGCACCACCGTGACGTTCCGGTCCAGGTCATAGGGCTCCGAGCCCGGGTAGACGACGATCAGACGGTCCAGGCGGAGGTCCTCGATCGCGATTCGCATGGATTTTGTCGTACCCGGGGCATCGGCATATTTCACCTCGAGGCCAACGCGTTTGCCTTGCCGCTGAACAAGCAGATCCAACTCGCCGCCCGAGTGGGTCGCCCAGAAGGAAACATTGCGTTCGCCCACTTGGCGCGCAACGGATTCCACGACGAGACCCTCCCAAGACGCGCCCAGCTTGGGGTGCCCTTCCAATTCCCGAAAGGCAGAAATGCCGAGTAGGGAATGCAGAACTCCCGTATCCCTAAAGTATACTTTCGGCGATTTTACCTGCCTCTTGCCCAGATTCTCGTACCATGGCTGCAGTTGACGCACCATCAGCGCCGATGTGAGGAAATCGAGGTGTCTCTTGACGGTAGTATGAGATTCGCCCAGTGACCGTGAGATTTCAGAAGCGTTCCAGATCTGGCCGTGATAGTGGGCAATCATGCTCAAGAGCCGGCGGAGCGCGGAGGGCGGAGTCCTCAAGCCAAGTTCGCCGATGTCACGCTCCAAGAAAGAGCGAACGAAGTTTTCGTGCCAGGTGAAGCTGTCCCGGTCGCTTCGAGACAGATACGCCCGGGGGAATCCGCCGCGAAGCCAGAGCTTTCGTAGGGACTCGGCGCCCACATCCGCAAGCTCGAAACCGCCCATCTCAACGAAGGCAATCCGGCCGGCGAGGGTCTCCGAACCCTGCCGCAGCAACTCGGGGGAAGCGCTTCCGAGCACCAGAAACCTGGCGGGCAGCGGTCTCCTGTCAGCGAGTACGCGCAGCACCGGGAACAGTTCCCGCCGCCGCTGGATCTCATCGATGACCACGAGGCCGCGGAGGCGGCTCAACGAGGAGAAAGGCTCAGCGAGGCGCCGGACGCTGATTGGATCTTCGAGGTCGAAATATTCGGCCTTCGGCGAATCGGCGATGCGGTGGGCGAGAGTCGTCTTTCCGCATTGGCGCGGGCCAAATATCGCGGTAACCGGATTGTTCCGGATCGCGCGGCGAACCTCGCGCTCGATCTGAGGACGGTCAATCATCCTTGAAAATTGAGTATAGCATGTTCATATTTCAAGGAAGTTGTTGGGTATGCGGATCGAAGGGCGGGGTGCGCCGGGCGACATGTGGAACCGGAAGCGGGGCGGGTCGGCTTGTGCTACGATACTGGAGTCGACCCAACCCCGCCGGAACGGAGAGGTGGCTGAGTGGTCGAAAGCAGCGGTTTGCTAAACCGTCGTAGGGCCATAAAGCTCTACCGAGGGTTCGAATCCCTCCCTCTCCGCCATCAACATTCGATCGTCAACCTAAACGTCAACTCGCTCTCTCGAGCACATCCTCCACGGCCTCCGGATGCTTGGCGATGACCGCCAGAAGAACACGCGTGGGCGCATCCGGCCGCGATCTTCCCTGCTCCCAGTTGCGCAAAGTGGCGGGCGGGAGGCCGAACTTCGTCGCGAACTCCGATTGGCTCAGACCCATCTTGGTCCTGACTTTGCGCACGTCGACCTCTGGGACGTGAACCGACGTCACGCGGACGTTGGTGCTCTCTCCACGCGTCCACGCGATCGCCTCATTCAACCCCTGAATAACGCTCTCCCCAACCGTCTGGCGTTTTTGAGCGACGACCTTCTTCGTGGCTTTGGTTGTCTTCTTCGCAGCCATTGCGAACCTCCTATGCCTTCTTCGGATAGCCGGCAACGATGGCCGGCACCAACCGTTTCATCGCGTTCTGCTCGGGCTTGCTCACTTTGCGCAGGAACTCCACGGTCTCGACCACGGTCATCGGAGCGTTCGCCGTCCCCTCCACTATACGCAATTTGCGCAGTACCTGACAATCTGATTCCAACGGCTCTCACCGCGCCGCGCTCAACTCAAACGCGAACAGATCGGCGCTTCGAAGATAGAAGCGGACCCGCACCGCCTTGCCGGCAAGCGAGGCCAGATTCGGGTTCTTCTTCCACCGGCAGACCTGCGAGACGGCGTCTGCCCGAATCGGCGTGAACTCTGCCCGCGTGAAGCCCGGGACCGGACGGACATACTCGTCCACTAACTCGACCTCGAGCTGGCCGGCAGCCGCGTTCGCGTTCACGATCAACTGATTGGCGGCCCCGATCGAGAGCAGGCGCGTCATGGCGAATCCCTCGTGGGATTCCGCATGCAGCGAGACGAACCGGTCCCGCCGAAGCTTGGCCAAGCCAATCGCGATCATCCATCGCCGCCCGTCGACGACCTTGTTGAGGTTCAACAGATCCTCAAAGAAATGTTTCGCCGTCGAGCCCGAGTAGTACACCCAAAGATCGTCTCCTCGCGGGACCACGGTCGATACATCCACCATGCCTTCGTCCCAGGCGCCGGGCGCCCCGACGCCGAGAAACGTGGCGCGGTCGCCCGCGCGAATGAAGTCCTTGCCGTTGTGGCTGAAGGTGAGCTGTGTGTCGAGCGTCTGCTCGGCGCCCCGCAGATTCCGGCGATCGAAGATGCCGCGCGGCCAGGGCCACTTGGGCGCATTGTGATACACCCACAGGAACCCGAGGTACTTGCCTTCGTACTTCATCACCGGCATCTGGTAGAACTCGTCGCCGAGCGGGTCGAGGGTGTCCGGGCGGAGGATGACTTCAATCGGCGACCAGCGGACGAAATCGTCGGATACCGAGTAGCCGATCACGCGCTTGCCCTGGCCGAGTTCGCGCCCGGGGCGCAGGTAGCCGACATACTTGCCGATGGATTCGTCGTACGGCAGGATGTTGTGGCTGTCGCCCGTGCCTCTCATCACGGGGTTGCCGGAATACAACTCCCAGCGAATGCCGTCTGGCGAGAAAGCGACCGAGATGGCATGATCGTCCCAGCTCAGGGATTTGTAGCGCCGCTTGGGGTCGGGGTCGCGCGGGTCCTTGATGACATTGGTCAAGGCCCACTGGGAGTTTCCCATGATCACGATGTTGTTGTCGCGCGAACCGCGGAAGTCGTGAATCCCGAGCTTCGGCTTCTGCCACGCCACGCCGTCCCTGGAGGTGGCGTAGCACATCACGTAGCGCTCCTTCTGCGGAGGGCTGACGCTGTAGGCCTGGTACCACATCTTGTAGAGCTTGTCTTCGTCGTCC
>CAZGUX010000230.1:0-92329 GCA_964529305.1 uncultured Solibacteraceae bacterium
GATCGCCGGCCGGTATTCCAGCTTCCCGGGACGGGGCGCGTGGGGGATCTCGATCCCTTCCTCGCGAAAGCGCACCAGGATGCGCTTTCGCAGTTCACTGATCACCAGATATTGCTCGACGAACTCACCCACATGGCAGCCCAGCGTGAAGCCCAAGGCATACTCCCCGAAGCCGGGAATGAATCGAACCGCGGGAGCGGGTTCGGCCAGCAGGCCGGGAACCTCGCCGATGGCCTGCCGCGCAATGTCGAGCAACACGGCCTCCACCTTTTGCACGTCGGCATCGTAGCTGACATTGACCACAACGGGGACCGCCATGCGCTTCTCCGGAAGGTGGAAGTTGGTGAGTACGGCGTCGGCCAGTTTGGTGTTGGGAATGATGATCAGGTTGTTGGCCAGCGCGCGAATCGTGGTGCTGCGCCAGGTGATGTCCTGGATATAGCCCTCCTCCGAGGTGGCAAGACGCACATAATCTCCGGGACGAATCTGCCCGGAGACACTAATCGAGATGCCCGAGAACAGATTCGAAAGGGTTGGCTGCAGGGCCAAGGCCACCGCCAAGCCTCCCACGCCTAACGCCGTGAGCATCGGCGTAATCGATAGCCCCAACTGATTCAGCAGGATCATGGCCCCCACGCTGAAGACGACGATGCGGGCGACGTTCTCCGTGAGGCTGGTGACGGCAATGTCGCCCCGGATCTGCGGGCCCCAAAGGCGGATCATCTGTTTGGCAAATTGGGCGGCGGCAAAGGTGGCCGAGATCGTCCACAGGGTGAGCAGGTAGCTGTCCAGCCGCTTCTGCGCAGCCGTAGTGATCGGGACAAACTCATGGCCTACGGTGATCGCCAGGAGAAGAATCCAGAGAATCGCGGGCTTGGAGAACGTCTCGCGAACCAGTTGGCCGACGCGGCTGGACGTCCGGGCGGCATGACGGTCAATCCCGCGCAGAATCAGAACCCGAAGGACAAGGCCCACGGCCAGCGTCACCGCGAACGCGATCAGGGGCGTGATCAGCGTTTCCCAGTGCGTGATGAAGTAGGTCCACCAGGTGTGAGCCATGGTTTTAGTGTCGCCTATGGCGGACGCGGTCCGCGAATCGCCGCCCGCCGCCCAAGGAGGGGGTGTTACGCTGAAAACTTCGCATGCCTGTGAACTGCGTCCGCCATACGGATCTGCCGAGTACCTCCCGGTTGTTCGCGGATTTCCTGTATGACTTCGACCGGGTACGGCCATTTTATCGACACGCCCCGCTGGAAGCGGACTCGTTCACGGCCGCGGCCCGGGAGATTGACTACCCGGATGACCGGCGGGCGGCGCTCGTGGCCGCTTTGGCCGAGATCAATGCCGAGGGAGAGGCGTTGGACCGGCTGGGACAATCGGGGACAGTCGCCGTCGTGACCGGACAGCAGGTGGGCTTGTATTCGGGGCCGACCTACACGGTGTACAAGGCCTTGACGGCGGTGAAGCTGGCGCGGCGGCTCACGAAATCGGGCGTCGTGGCCGTTCCAGTGTTCTGGCTCGCCACCGAAGATCACGATTTCGACGAAGTGCGCGTGGCGTCGACCTTCGACAACGGCCACCAGACGGCGACCGTTTCGCTCGACAGCGCGCTGGCCACCGGCGGTCCGGTGGGGTGGATCGCTCCGTCCGCCTATCCCAACCAGACCCTTCGGCAGACCTTGGAGGATTTTCCTCACGGCCGGGAGATGGCGGCCCTGGTCGAGGAGTGTTACCGGCCGGGAGCGTCGCTGGGCGACGCGTTCCGGGAGTTGCTGACCCGGTTGCTCGCCGGCTACGGGCTTCTGGTGATCGATCCGTTGAGGCCGGCGGTCCGGCAGTTGGCGCGGCCCCTGATTGAAGCCGCGCTCGGCAAGGCGGCCGAGTTGACGGCGCACCTGCTGGAGCGGAACCGGCAACTGGCCGCCCTCGGTTACCACGCCCAGGTTCATGTCGAGGACCATACTTCGCTCGTCTTCCTGCTGGAAGGCGGCAAGCGGGTGGCGCTCAAGCGCAAGGACGACGACTATTTTGCCGCGGCCCGCAAGCTAACGCGGGAGGATCTGCTCGCCTTCGATCTCTCGCCCAACGCGTTGCTTCGACCCGTGGTCCAGGATTCGATCCTGCCGACGGCCGCCTATGTCGGCGGTCCGGCCGAGCTCGCCTACCTGGCGCAAGCGGAGGTCCTCTATCGCGAACTCCTGGGCCGTATGCCGGTGGTGCTGCCCCGCGCCAGCTTTTCCCTGACCGATTTTCGGGCCAATAAGCTGTTGAATCGATACGAGTTGGAGTTGACCGACCTGTTCCACGGCATCGACCCGCTGCGCGAGCGGATCGCCGGGAAACTGGTGCCGCCGGAATTGTCGGATTCGCTCCAGCAAGCCCACCACGGGACCATGAGCGCGATCGATCAACTGGCTGCCCGGCTGGGCAGCTTCGACCCGTCGCTGGCCGCGGCGCTCACACAAAGCCGGCAGAAGATCCAGTACCAAATGGGGAAGATCGAAGGCAAAGTACGCCGGGAGGCGCTGAAGCGGGACGGGCGCGCCGCCTCGGACGCTGAGTGGCTGTACAACCTGTTGTTCCCGCACAAGCACTTGCAGGAGCGGATCTATTCGATTTTGCCGTTTATCGCCAGGCACGGATCCGACCTGATCGACCGGATTTACGATCAGGTGGAACTCGGGTGTCCGGATCACCGGGTGTTGGAGATCTGAGCCGGCACTACCGTCAATTCCACCACCCTTCTCCCGGTCTTGCCGTAGGCAGGACCAAGACCAGGACGGCTACACTGGGAGTATGCGGAGTCTGTTGTGCCTGGCGGCGATGGCCTCCCTGGTTCCCGTCGCGCCGGCGCAGCAACCGGCGACCTCGGAATTGGACCGCGCCGCCGAAGAATTCAAAATACAGACCGCCGACCTGGGGGTTCGGGCCGACAGCCCGAAGAAGCAGGCGAACGGGGGAACCCGGCGCCAGTGGCACGGCAGGGTGTTCGAGTACTTCCGCAACAACTTTCTGGATGCCATTCCGCACGAAATCGTCCAGCGAGGCGGCACGCAGGGGTTTCTCCGGCGTAACCAGTTCGGGTTCAACGTCGCCGGTCCGGTCTTTCTGCCCAAGATCTACGACGGCGGGAAGAACACGTTCTTCTCGCTATCGTATGAAGGCGTTAGGGAAGGCACGTTGCAAACGTCCCTGCGCACGATTCCGACGGACCTCGAGAGGCTGGGCGACTGGTCGCAGACCGTGGATCAGGCGGGGTTGCCGCTGGAGATTTACGACCCGGCCACCACGCGAAGGAACCCACGCTTTGACCCGTCCCAGCCCGTCACGCGCGAGAATCTCGAATACGACCGATTGCCGTTTGCGGGCAACCTCATCCCGGCCACCCGGCTGGATGCGCGCGCCCGCGCCGGCCTGGCCCTGTATCCGAGTCCCAACACCAACGTCGGCCCCTTCTTCCGAAACAAGTTTTTCGTAAACTCGCCGGACCGGAACAACGCCAACGGAGTGATCGGTAAGGTGGACCATTCGATCGGCGAGAAGAGCCGCATCACGGTGGACACCACGATTTCGAACGGAGCCCAGCAGGCAGCCCGATTGTTTGAAACCGAGGCCAATCCGGGCGCGCCGGACCGGTTGTTCTCCACGCGCCGCGGGTCGGCCGACCACGTATTTACGCCAACGCCGCAGATTGTCAACACGGTCTCCTTCAGCGTCAGTTCGTCGCGCAACAGCACGGTGGCACAGAATTTTCCGCAGTATCAGTTCCAACCCTACCTGTCGATGGGCCGGGCCTATCCGGTCTCGAGGAATGCGAACAACCACTACGCCTGGTCCGACGGCCTCTCCGTGCGGAGAGGCAAGCATGCGCTTCGAGGAGGCGGACAATACTCGCGCCAGGAGGTGAATACGTTCTGGCCGCAATACCCGAACGGCTACTTTCGCTTTGGCTCGGGACTCACCAGCCTTCCGGGCATCGTCAATACCGGGCATGCGTTCGCCAGCTTTCTGTTGGGCCTGGCCGAATACGCGGAAGTGAGCGTGGTTCCGCAACCCGCATATTTCCGCCGCGCTTCGTGGGACTTCTGGCTTCGCGATCAGTACGAAATCCGAAAGGGCCTGTCGCTCAATGTTTCACTGTCGATCAGCCGATGGGGAGGCAGGTACGAGAAGTTCGACCGCCAATCGACGATCGACCTGGACGCCCTCAATCCGGCCAATGGAAGAAATGGCGCATTGGTGGCGGCGAACACCGGCGGTTGGGGCAGGGCCTTTCAGCCCGCGCCGTGGCGTCTGTCGCCCAGCGCCAGCCTGGCGTGGAGTCCCAGTGGCAACACCAAGACCGTGGTGCGGGCCGGCTTTTCGCGAGGCTACTCGCCGGTTCCGATTTACACCGGCCAGTGGGGCACGCAGGGCTTCATCGGCTACCCGACGTTTTACTCGCAGAATATCCAGCTCGAGCCGTCCATCGTGCTGGCAAACGGCTTCCCGGCGCTGCCGAAGTTTCCCGACCTTCGTCCGGACGCCGCCAACAACACCGTCGCCGACCTGATCGACACCAGTCATCGCCAGCCTCTGTATCAGTCGGCCTCCCTCACGCTGGAACGCGAGCTTCGGGGCGCCGTCGTATTGTCGGTGGGGACCTCCTACTCCGGCGGCCGCGACCTGATGGTGAGCAATTCGGCCGCGGACCCGAATGCCATCCGTCTGGAAGATCTCTCGTACCGGGACCGGTTGAACGACGAGACCTTCAACCGGTCCCGCCGGCCGTATCCGCAATTCCGCGGGTTTGACGTGTACTCCTCCTATCCGGGGGGCCGATACCACCGGGATTCGGGCTACGTGCGCGTGGAGAAACGGGCCTCCGCCGGTCTCTCGCTGAGCGCATACTACGAGTTCTCCAAACAGCTCGATGATTACTCGGTCCCCTACGGGAAGCAGGACTTCTTCAACCGCCAGAACGAATGGGCGCTGTCGTCGGGCAACGAGCCGCACCGGTTCCAGATGACCTACGCTTACGAACTTCCCTTCGGCACGAACAAGCCGCTGCTCCGGACCACCGACTGGTGGCGTTACGTCGTGGACGGCTGGAGCGTCACGGGCGTCACGGTCCTGCAAAGCGGCGAGCCGATCGCGATTCATCCTCAGTTCAACAACACGGGCGGCGTGGTGAAAGGCCTGAACGCCGATGTGGTGCCTGGAGTGGACCCGCGAGTGTCCAATCCGGGTCCGGACCTGTGGTTCAACCCGGCCGCCTTCTCCCATCCGGCCGATTTCGAGATCGGGAATCTCTCGCGAACGCATCCGCAGTTGCGCAATCCCGGCGGCTCGAACTACGATCTGACGCTGGCCAAGAGGGTGAATCTGGCGCCCGATCGGACCCTGGAAGTGAGCGCGGCGGGATTCAACGTGATGAACCATGGAAACTGGACCGATCCGGACGCCACGATCGGGACCGCGGCTTCGCCGAACGTGAATGCCGGAAAGATCATCGGTTCTCGAGGGGGCCGGGTGATTCAGCTTGGCCTGAAGATCAGCTTTTGATGCGGGGTTGGGTGATAGTGGCGTTGTCGGCGGCCCTGATGGCGGCGCCGCCGCCGCAGAAGAAGACTCGCGTCTACGTGCCAGTGTGGCCGGCGGCAGATGCCAAGGTGGAGGCGCAAAATCTGGCGGCCACGTTGAACGGCGAAAAGGCCCGGGTGGTGGATGTGCGAGCCCCCGGAGAAGACCTGCTCCTGGTTCTGGTACTCGATGTGACGGGCGACCTGGCGACCGTTGATCCGGCGAGGGAGGCGTTAGTTGCCGAAGTGAACAAACTGCCGGAGAACTGCCGGGTGGCCGTGATGCGAGCACAGGACGGACTGAGCGTCGTACTGGATCCCTCGGCCGACCGGGCAGCCATTGCCGAGGCGATCCGCGGCGTCCCGTCCGCCGGCAAGGCCGGATTGCTCGAGACCGTTGAAGATGTCGAGAAGGTCGCCGATGCCGTGCTCACCAAGTATCGGGTGAGGGCTTCGGTGCTCTACGTCACCGACAGCGACATCGGCAATTACCGGGAAGACTTCACCAACCCGGTGATCAATTCCAGCGACTCGAGCGACCTGAGCCGCCGGTTCCCCGAAGGTTTGATTCAAGACAAGATCACACGCCTGACGGCCAAGGTCGCCACACGCCAGGCCCCCCTGTTCATCGTCCACCTCGATTACCGCAGCGACCGGTTGAACGAAGCCTATCAGATCGGACTGAAGAAGCTCGCGCAGGCTACCGCCGGCACCGCCGAGTTCTGCCGCTCGTTGGCCGACATTCCGGGTACAATGGACACGGCTTTCCGGAGAATCGTCTCTCACTACGCGGTGGCTATTGAATTGCCAGCGAAACCGAAGAAGGTCTTGGAAATCGAGCTGACGGAGACTGGCAAGGACAAGTCCAGCCTGAGTTACCGGACACGCATTGCGTGGAAACAGGAGTAAACGATGTGCCGAATGGTTGTTGTTTTCCTGGGTTCCCTGATCCTGCTGGCAGGCTGCCAGAACAAGACGCTTTTGGAGCAGACACGCCGCATCGAGAAACTCGAAGCGGAAAATCGCGACCTGAAGGCCAGGCTCGAGCAGCAGACCAAGGAGATCGAGAGACTGGCCGCGGCATCGCGCCAGGTGGTGGAACCGCCCCAGGCCTCGAAGCCGTCGGGGGCAAAAGACCCGTTCCTGCGGGTCGAAGACACCGCCGCGTACCAGAACATGAGCCGGTCGCTCGAGGAATCGAACCGCCTGCTGGGAGAGTTGCGGCCGAGGCTCAAGGCTCTCGAGGATCAAATTCAGGCCACCACCCAGGAGAACCAGCGATTGGCCACCGCGCAGGGGGAACTCTCCGCCCAGTTGTCGAAGGCCAACGAGAGCCTGAACTCGGCGCGGAAGGAGATCCACGCCCGGGACGGCAAACTGGCGGAACTCGAGGCGGCCAACCGCAAGCTGAGGAACGACGTGTCGGCTCAAGGGCAAAAGGGATCGCAGATTGCCCGGGTTCTCGGCGAGATCGAGGAAATCGAGAAACGCCGGGAGGCCGCGGCGAACAGCATCCTCAGCCGTTATCGCGACGTCACCGAGCAGTTCCGCAATGTGGCGTTTGGAATCGACGGACGCAGAACCAGCGAAGGGGTGATCTCCTCATCGGTAGACCTGTCGAGGATCCAGCAGTTGATCGCCCTGGCGGAAGAGGACCTGCGGAACCTGCGCAACCTCAACGCGCAGGCGTCCCGCGCCCAGCGCAAACTGATCGCGACCAAATGACCGGAGTGTCTCTCCGGCCTGCCGAAGCGTTCCAGGCAGTGCGTGGCAATTCGGGATAAAGTACGTAAGTAACCCGTCCTCGCCATGAAACGGATTCTGCCGCTCACCCTGCTCCTGCTGTCCTGCTCCCGCTCAACAGGCCCGAACCTCGGGCCGGCTCTCGACGGCATCACGGCCGGAGGGTTGCTGGGCCACATCAAGATCCTGGCCTCCGATGAGTTCGAGGGCCGGTTGCCCGGCACCAGGGGCGAGGAACTCACGGTGAAGTACCTGACCGAGCAGTTCCGCAAGTTCGGGCTCGAGCCCGGCAATCCCGACGGCAGCTACGTGCAACCGGTGCCTCTGCTGGGCATCACGTCGCAGACTTCCATCGACATCCGGGCCGCCGGAAAGCCGCTGCCCGTGGCGCCCCGCGAGAATATCGTCGCGCTCTCGAACCGTTTCGAGGCCGAGGTGAAGGTGGTCAATACGCCCATCGTGTTTGCCGGATACGGTGTGACGGCGCCCGAATACGGATGGGACGACTTCAAAGGCGTTGATGTCAAGGGGAAGACGATCCTGACCCTGATCAACGATCCGGCGATTCCCGACGAGGCAAATCCCGCCCAACTCGATCCGAAGATGTTCAAAGGCCGGGCCATGACCTACTACGGCCGCTGGACGTACAAGTTCGAGAAGGCGAGTGAGTTGGGGGCGGCGGCCGTGTTGATCATTCACGAGACCGGGCCGGCCGGCTACCCCTTCGCCGTGGTAGCCGCCAGTTGGGGCCGTGAGAATTTCGAGGTTCGCCGTAGCGATGGCAACGCCGGGCGCGTGCCGGTGGAGGGGTGGATCAGCTACGAGAAAGCGAACGAGCTTTTTCGAATGGCCGGCAAGGACCTGGCGTCCCTCAAGCAGGCTGCGTTGCGTAAGGATTTCCGGCCGGTGGAACTGGCGGCCAA
Organism: uncultured Solibacteraceae bacterium; assembly: GCA_964529305.1. Classification (GTDB taxonomy): domain Bacteria; phylum Acidobacteriota; class Terriglobia; order Bryobacterales; family Bryobacteraceae; genus CAZGUX01. Next base: position 8,228 of record CAZGUX010000230.1, read on the forward strand.
GGCCACATTCACGGTCAACAACCGGATGCGCGCGGTGGACTCGCGCAACGTGGTGGCCCGCCTCTCCGGCTCCGATCCCGCCCGGCGCGACGAAGTCGTCATCTATACGGCGCACTGGGACCACCTGGGCAAAGACGAGACGCTCCAGGGCGATCAGGTTTTCAACGGCGCCATCGACAATGCGTCCGGGGTGGCGTCGCTGTTGGAGTTGGCCGGGGCTTTCACGCGGGTCGAGCCGCGCCCGAAGAGGACCATCCTGTTTCTCGCGGTCACGGCTGAAGAGCAGGGCCTGCTCGGCGCCCGTTACTACGCCGCAAATCCGCTCTATCCCCTTTCCAAGACGTTGGCCGACATCAACATGGATGGGGTCAACCAGTGGGGCCGGACGGGCGATTACGTCATCATCGGGCTGGGCAACACCACGCTCGACGAAGTCTTTGCCGAGGAGGCGAAGACGCAGGGCCGCGCGACGGTGGCCGATGCGGAGCCCGAAAAGGGCTTCTTCTACCGGTCCGATCACTTCGAGTTCGCCAAGGCCGGCGTGCCCGCATCGCACACGGACTCTGGCATCGACTTCATCGGCAAAGCGAAGGATTTCGGCCAGAAACAGCGGGACGCGTACACGGCGAACGATTATCACAAGGTGACCGACGAAGTGAAACCCGACTGGGACCTTTCGGGCGCTGTCGAGGACACGCAGTTGTTGTTTCGCGTCGGCTACCGGGTGGCGCAGGACGAGCGCTGGCCGGAGTGGAAACCGGGTACCGAGTTCCGGGAGAAGCGCGAGGCGATGCTGCGGGGGCGGTGAATGGACTTGTGAGCCAGCCCACGAAGCGCTCGCTCGCAGGAAGGCGACAGGCGATGCGCTTAGGGAACGAAAGGGGCCATACCCGAAGCCACTCGACGACACGCGGATCGGGCTCGGCTTCGTCGGCTCGCTGGGAGCATTTGCATCGACAAGGATTTCACAGCACGTCCGTAGATTCGGAGTCGATGGGTACGAAGAAGTCCTTGTGTGGACAGGCGAGCAGCCAGTCGACGTCCTCGTTCGGCCGGGTCTCACGCCTTACGAAACGATCGTCTCCGCAGTCGAGACGCTCGACGTCGAACTCCTGCCCGGGTTTGACACGGTCCATCTCCCGGAGATCGGCAGGCAGAACGATCTGGCCCTTGGAGCAAACAGTGGTCCTCAAGAAGGTAAGCTATCGTCTTACCCGCGCCGTGTCAATCGACATGAATCCTGTTCGGACTCAAACGCGGGTCGTACAATTCGGCTAACGGGCGAACGACGTCATCACTTCCGCGGTAATCCCGAACGAGCGCAGCCTCAGCCGGTGTTCATAAAGGTCCGACGTAAAGATCAACTCATCCGCCTTGGTTTGTTCGAGGAAATCAGCAAGCCTCAGGCGCAACGTGTCGGGACCGCCAATGGCCGCGGCGCTCAGCCTGGATTCCACGCCAAACCGCTCTGCCGCGCTCCAGAGTCCGTCCATACTCTCGACCGGCGGTGGAATCAACACGGGTTGGCCACGAATCAAGCGCAGGTGCCGTTGCAGCGCCGAGGTCGCGAGTTTCTCCGCCTCCGCGTCCGATTCGGCGGCGACCACCGGAACGCCGGCGATCGTGTACGGAGTGGCCAGGTACCGTGACGGCCGGAATTCGGCCCGATAGATCGCCAGCGCGTCGAGCAGCAGAAGCGGAGCGAAGTGGCTTGCGAACGCGAAGGGCAACCCGAGGTGCGCGGCGAGTTTCGCGCTGTACGTGCTCGAACCGAGCAGCCAGACCGGCACGCTTGTTCCGGCGCCGGGGTAGGCAATCGGACGCCTCGGTCCCGCGCCGGTGGGCCCGAGATAGGCCAGCAGGTCGTGCAACTGCTCGGGAAACTCGTCCTCACGAGTCTTGTAACCCAAAGCGCTCGCCGTCAGTCCGTCGGACCCTGGGGCGCGGCCGACGCCGAGGTCGATCCGTCCAGGAAACAGGGTTTCCAACGTACCAAACTGCTCCGCGATCACCAGCGAGGAATGATTCGGCAGCATCACGCCTCCCGAGCCTACGCGAATGGTCGAAGTGCCGGCCGCCACATGACCGATAAGAACGGCCGTCGCCGCGCTGGCGATTCCCGGCATGCTGTGATGTTCGGCCAGCCAAAAACGCGTGAACCCCCACGTCTCGGCGTGCCGGGCGAGATCGAGCGTGTTCCGGTACGTTTCGGCGATGGTGCCGCCCTCGCGCACGGGCGCCAGGTCGAGAATCGAGAATCGGGGACTCGCCATGGTAGTTAGATGAGCGAGACCAGCCCCTGGGTTCGGCCATCGTGTCCGTGGGCAAAAGCAGGGCGCGCGAGACCACCCTGGATTGCTTCAGCGGCCACCATGTCAATACTTCGGGCCACGTCCAGCCAGGCGATCTGATTGCGGGAAGTTAACATACCCGCGACCTCATCCGCCCTACTTGGGAACGGTGCACGCAAAAACGCCCATGCCGTCAGGCCAAGATTAAGCGCCGCCCTTTGGATTCAGGAACAGGATCCGTGCCGAATCCGGGCTGTCGTCGGCGAGCCATTTCGCGAGTGATCGGATGAGATCGCGATCGGCGTCGAGCGCGAGAACCTCGAATCGCGCCATCCCACGCTTATGGAGCCGCTTCCGGTAATTGCTGATCGCTCGTTTTTGGGATGGATTGCTCATACCCGAAATCCTCCTATACCGGTAATATATCCAGATAATCACACCGCGGGCGGGACCGGCCGCCATTGACGCCCCGCCCCGAAATCCAGTGGCCGGCAGGTGGCATTTCGAGGCTTGATATCCGCGCGCACCTTTGCTGTGTGTTACAGTTCGTGCAGATGAGTAATACGATCTCCGTTCGTTTGCCGGGAGACCTGGCCGAGTGGCTGGACAACGCGTCCCGCAAAGCCGGTGTTCCGAAAGGAAAGATCGTCCGCGATCAACTGGAATTGGCCCGTAAGTCGGAGCACCGGCCGTTTCTGCGCCTGGCCGGGTCCATCAAAGGGGCCAAGGACCTTTCCTCGCGCAAAGGGTTTTCCCGGCAGTGACCGGGATTGCCGATACCGGGTTCATGGTGGCGTTCGCGAACCGCAATGACCGGTACCACGATTGGGCAGTGGACGTCGCCTCGCGGATTGATGTTGCCCTTCTGACGTGCGACGCCGTGCTCGCGGAGACCGCATTCCACTTGAAAGATGCATCACTGGTTCTGGCCATGGTCCGGGACGGCTTGGTGCAGCCCCGGTTTGTGGTCGCCGACCACCTGCCAAGATTGGCTGAATTGGCAAGCCGTTATTCGGAGCGTGATCCCGATCTCGCCGATCTGTGTTTGATCCGCCTCAGCGAGTTGCACCCCCGGCTGCCGGTGATCACCACCGACGTGCGGGACTTCCGAGTGTACCGAAGGGGCCGGCGCGAGATGATCCCGCTGCTTCATCCGCCGGGGATCTGACCGGCGCTGCCGCGCTGGCGAGTCTCCGGGACCCGCTGGATCGCGGCTGCGAACTGCCGTATCCTCCATGTATGCAGCTCGATCGCAAAGTCGCCCTGGTTACGGGATCGGCAAAGGGCATCGGCGAAGGGATCGCGGAGCGGTTCCTGGAAGCAGGCGCGGCCGTGGCCCTGGTGGACCTGGACGCCGACCGCCTGCACCAGACCGCGGAACGGTTGAAGGCCAAAGGCAAGCTGTTCGCGCTGGCGGGCGACGTCGCCAACGAGGACGATGTCCGCGTCGCGATTGCCGCCACTGTCGAGCACCTGGGCGGCCTGGACATCCTCGTCAACAACGCCGGCATCGTGGTCTACGGCACGGCCGAAGTGCTCAGTGCCGCCGCGTTCGATCACCAACTCGGCGTCAACCTGCGCGGTGCGTTTCTGATGTCAAAGTGCGCGCTGCCCCACCTGCGGGCGCGCGGCGGAGGCGCCATCATCAACATCGCCTCGGTTCACTCGTTCGTGTCGTTCGCCGGCGCCCTGGCCTATGACATTTCCAAAACCGGCCTGATCGGGTTGACCAAGACCATGGCCCTCGATCACGGGCGCGAGGGCATTCGCGTCAACGCCATCTGCCCGGGGTACATCCGGACGCCGCTGCTCGACACGTGGCTCAACTCGGAATCGGACCCGGCGGCCGCGCTACGCGAGGTGGAACAGTTTCATCCGCTCGGCCGCATCGGCACTCCGCGAGACATCGCCGAAGCGGCCTTGTTCCTGGCTTCCGATGCTGCTTCGTGGATTACGGCCACCACCTTGGTGGTGGACGGAGGCTATTTGGCCAACGGCAGATAATCAGGCCGGGATGATGGAGTATTTGCCGTCTTTGGCCACCACGCGCCCGAACGGCAGTTTGCACTCGTGGCTGAAGCCCATCAGCCACTCTTCGCGCGCGGCCCTCTCCAGCCACGTCAGCTTGTTGTTGATCGAGTCGAGCGGGTAGAGATCGAAACCGGTGACCCAGGTCGGCGTGACGTGCGCCGCGGTCGGCATCAGGTCTGACAGAAAGCAAAACGTCTCTCCGCCGCAGTCCGCTCGCAGCACCATCATGTCGCGATTGTGGCCCGTGGCCACATCGCCGCGAACGAAGGGAACAATCTCTCCATCGCCGTCGAGCAGTTGCATCTGTCCGGAATCCACCAGCGGATCGTAGTTGTCGTCGATGTAGCTGACGCCGTCGCGGGGATGGCGCGTGTGGGCGTATTCCCATTCCGTCCGCTGCGCGTAATACATGGCGTTCGGAAAGCACGGCTCGACGATTCCATCACGGGTTTCCGTGTTCCACCCGCAGTGATCCCAGTGCAGGTGGCTGTTGATGACGGTGTCGAACGATTCCGGGTCGAAGCCGGATTGGGTGAGGATCTCCGGAAGGGAGGGAGGCGGATCCGGCAGTTTCATCCGCTCCAGGGACCGTTTGTCCATGCGGTTGCCCCCTCCGGTCTCCCACAAAATCGTCTGGCTGCCGGTTTCGATGACGTAGCAGTTGAAGCCGATGGGAATCCGGTTCAGTTCGTCGGGTTCGATGAACCGGCTCCACAGCGTCCTGGGGACCACTCCGAACAGGACACCGCCGTCCCAGTAATAGGTGCCTGCGCGAATCAGGGTGATGCGAAAGTCGCCGAGGATGCGCTGATCCATCGCCCGCGGCTATCCGTGCACCAACTTGCGGCCCCGCTCGACGAGTTCGGCGGCTTCTTCGGCGATCTCCCGCCCTCGTTCGTAGAGATCCTTGCTCTTCTCCAGGAACTCCCGCCCGGTGTCGCCGATAAACTCACTCGCCGCCTCAGTCTTCCGCCCGATGATCGCGCGAGTTTTTCTGCCGCTTTGCGGAGCATACAGCAGCGCGATTGCGCCGCCCGCGGCAAATCCGACCAAGAACCAGATGGCGCCGTTATCTCTCATGGGATTCCTCCTCGTTACGCTCACGAGGCTATTCGTTCTGATTGTAACGCGATATGCTGAAGGCATGCTGGAAGCCAATGATGCTGTCGTGGTTTTCCGAAGTGCGGACACGGACCGGAACACACAGGCCGATCTGCTGGCTGAACGGCTGCGCGCGGCGGGCATCGACGCCGAGGTGCCGGGAGAAGACGATCCCGGAGTGGTGGTGGGCACGTGCGAAGTGCGCGTGGCCGCCTCCGACAAAGCTCGCGCCGAGGAACTGATCGCCTCGCTGCCCACTCATTTGGAGGGGGACATTTCCTCGGACCTGGACATGGTGTGCGTTTTTTCCGCCGACGGCGCTTCGGCGGAGATGCAAGCTCTTGCCGTAAAAGGCATTCTGGAGTCCGCGGGTATCGAAGCGGTGATGGTTGGCACTCCGGCGATTCCCTCCCTGCCGTTCGAAGTGCAAGTGGCTCGGGCGGAAGCCGAGTCGGCCCGCCAGGTGATCGAGGCGGCACAAGCGGACGGACCGTCGGCCGCCGAGGCCGGGTTCCAGGCTTCTGGAACGTAGCACTTCTCCCGAGGACAGCTTTACGCTTTTCGTGGGGCGGGCCCCCTGGCCGGCTCCTCTGAAACAGGGACCCAAGCCCCCGCGTGGGGACCAGTTGCAGTATCATCGACGATATGGATGAGCGGGAATTGCGTCTCCAGTGGTCGCGCCGCCACCTGCTTTCACGATCGGCGAGCGGCATCGGTGGCATCGCCCTGGCATCGCTGTTGAACCCGAGCCTGTTCGGGGCCCGCTCCGATCGCGACCCCAAGACCGGCGGCCTCGCTGGCCTTCCGCACTTTCCCCCGAAAGCCAAACGAGTCATCTTCCTCCATCAGTCGGGAGGCCCCTCGCAGATCGACCTGTTCGACTATAAGCCGCAACTGGAGAAACTCCACGGCACCGAGCTTCCCGATTCGGTCCGCCGCGGCCAGCGGATTACCGGAATGACGTCCGGACAGGAGTCGTTCCCCTGTGTTCATTCCCTCTTCAAGTTCCGCCAGCACGGCAAAAGTGGAACTTGGTTGAGCGAGTTGCTGCCGCATCACGCCAAAGTGGTCGACGACCTCTGCATCGTCAGGACAACCCACACCGATGCGATTAACCACGATCCGGCCATCACGTTCATTCAGAGCGGAAGCCAGCAGCCCGGCCGGCCCAGCATGGGCGCGTGGGTCTCTTACGGTCTTGGCAGCGAGAATCAGGACCTGCCCGCCTACGTCGTGATGATCTCGCTGACGAGCGGACTGAACGTCGATCAGCCCTTGTTTTCCCGCCTGTGGGGTCCCGGCTTTCTGCCATCGAGCTTTCAAGGGGTTCGCTTCCGCTCCGGCGCCGAGCCGGTGCTGTATCTCGACGACCCCCCGGGCATCGACCGCAAAACCCGCCGCCGTATGCTCGATACGGTCAACTCGCTCAACCAGCAGCATCGGCAGGAGGTCGGCGATCCCGAGATCGATGCGCGCATCTCCCAGTTCGAGATGGCCTACCGGATGCAATCCTCGGTGCCGGACCTGATGGACCTTTCCAAGGAACCGCAATCCACGTTCGATCTGTATGGTCCGGAAGCACGGACTCCGGGCAGTTACGCCCAGCATTGCCTGCTGGCGCGGCGCCTGGCCGAGCGCGGCGTGCGGTTCATCCAGCTTTACAAGCGGGGATGGGACCAGCACAACGATCTGCCGCGAGATCTGTCGCTGCAATGCAAGGCGACGGATCAGCCTTCGGCGGCCCTGGTGATGGATCTGAAGCAGCGCGGCCTGCTCGACGATACGCTCGTTGTGTGGTCCGGCGAGTTCGGCCGCACCGTCTACTGCCAGGGACGGCTGACGTCCACCAACTACGGCCGCGATCACCATCCCAGATGTTTTTCGATCTGGATGGCCGGCGGAGGCATCAAGGGGGGCACGGTGTATGGCGAGACCGACGACTACTGCTACAACGTGGTCAAGGACCCCGTGCACGTGCACGACCTCCAGGCGACGATCCTGCAGTGCCTGGGCGTGGATCACACCCGACTCACCTACAAGTTCCAAGGGCGTGATTTCCGCCTGACGGATATTCACGGCGAGGTCGTGCATCCGATCCTGGCCTGAGTTTTCCTTGGGGGGCGCGTTGCGCTTGCGGCCGTTCGATCGGGGCGCTCAGGGCCGGATCGTCATGGAGAGCGTCGACGGCTCGGCCGGGGGTTCAGGACTCCGTCCCGCCGCCGGGTGTCTCTCTCCACATGGTGCGGACCTGTTCCACCGCCTGCCGAATCTGCTCGTTCATCTGCAACTCGCCCTCAACGAAGGCTAGTCCATCCAGGAGCCAGTGCGCCAGGGCCGGTTGAGCCAGATGGTAGAAGACGTGTCGGCCGTCCCGCCGCTCAACGACCAGCCGATGGGCTCGCAAACCGGACAGGTGCTGCGACACCCGGGAATGGGAAACCCCTAGGGCGGACTGGAGCGAGTTGACGTCTTTCTCGCCGTTCCTCAGTTCGGCCACGATTCGAACCCGGTCCGGATGGGAGAGGATTCCGAAGATCCCGGCGAGTTCCTTGGCGACAAACACGCGGCTGGGCATTACGTAGCCGAGTGTACAACAAAGCAAATCTCTAGACAACCAATAAGTTCAAATAATTGTTGACGCATGTATTACAATATGAGAAGATATAGACAATAGAATACTATTATGAGCCGCGCGCCCGCTGTAGCATCCTCGAACAAACTGAATCGAGTCGAGGTAATCCAATGAGTCACGAGATGCCTGGACGGACAAGACGGCCGGTTGAGGACGATCTGGTGGCGATCCTGGATAGCTTGACCGCCGGATATGGAGGCGACCAAACGCAAACGGGCCACCATGCGGTCGTCCAGGCTATTCGACAGGCTGTCCGAGGGCGTGAACTTCTGCCCGATGAAACCTGGAAGGATATCGTTGAGCGAGCCGGGCGAGAAGCGGGAATCAATGTCTTCCGGCTCACGCGTCGAGTGAAAGAAGTGCTGGAGCAGGCGAGCCGGGCCGCGCCCTGGCTAGCCGAGTTGGCCAGCCCGGGACCAAACGGCGCGAGATGGGTCTCGGTTCGCGGAAGCCGCGCCGGACGGGTCCGGGTGTGCTATGTCACGTGCGATACCAAAGAGGAGTGGATCTCGCGGTCGGAGTTACTGAGAGCCCTCGGCGCCGCCGGGGAACAGGACCTGATCGAATGGATAGTCGCGGAACCGGCCGCGCCGCTTTCCCAGATGCAGTCCGGTCACGACGCCGACGGCCACACTCGTGGGCACATGTCGCCCGCTGCGAGGTTGCGCTCGCTGCTGCGGGCTGAGAAGACCGACATCTGGGTGGTGGTGACGTACTCGCTGTTCATCGGGCTGCTGTCGCTGGTGGTTCCGATTGCCATTCAATGGCTCGTCAACACCGTAGCATTCGGCACGATGCTGCAACCGCTGGTGATTCTGACGGGGTTTGTCCTGGTGGCTCTGGGCTTTTCGGCCATGTTGACAGGGCTGCGGGTTTGGGTGGTGGAACTCGTTCAACAGCGGCTGATGGTGCGCGTCTCAACCGATGTTGTGCACCGGTTGTTGGGCGCCAGGGCCGACGCGTTCGACCGCGCGCACGGTCCGGAACTGGTGAACAGGTTTTTTGATGTTGTCACCGTGCAGAAGGCGGGAGCCACCCTGCTGGTCGATGGGTTGTCGATCCTGACGCAGACGGTCACAGGGATGTTGCTGCTGGCAGCCTACCATCCGCTGCTGCTGGTGTTCGACATAATCATCCTGATCATTGTTGCAACGGTCCTCACCGTCTTCGGGCGCGGCGCGCTGAAAACGGCGATTCTGGAGTCGAAGGCCAAGTATTCGATCGCGGCCTGGCTCGAGACCATCGCGGCGAACATGGTGACGTTCAAATCGCGCGCGGGCCGCGATCACGCAATCGGGCATGCCGATCTGCTCGTACGCGGTTATCTGGAGGCCCGGCAGCGGCACTTCCGCGTGCTGATCCGGCAGATCGGCGGTTTCCTGGCATTGCAGGCGCTGGCCAGTTCGATGCTGCTCGGGGTGGGAGGCTGGCTGGTGATTCAGCGCCAGTTGACCCTGGGCCAACTCGTGGCGGCGGAACTGGTCGTGACGCTGGTGGTGGGCGGACTGGCGAAGTTCGGCAAGCACCTCGAAGCGCTTTACGACATGTTGGCGGCGGTTGACAAACTAGGCTATCTGGTGGACCTGCCGCTGGAGCGGACGGGCGGAGAATCGCGTCCACCTTCTCCGGCGCCGGCTCAGCTTCAGCTCAAGAACATCTCGTTCTCGTTCGGCCCGCGGGCGAAAGTCGTGGATTCGGTGTCCGTCAACATCGCGGCGGGCGAACGAATCGGAATCGCCGGATCGATCGGATGCGGAAAGAGCACCTTACTTGACTTGTTGTATGCCTTACGCCAGCCGTCCTCCGGCGTCATGGAGATCGATGGCCGCGACTATCGGCAAGCGGCCCTTGCCAGCCTCCGAACCGACATCGCGTTGGTGCGGGGAACCGAAATTTTCGAAGGCTCCGTAGAGGATAACGTCCGTGTCGGACGGCACGACCTGAGTTCGGATGGCGTGCGGGCGGTGCTCGAGCAGGTGGGGTTGATCGACGACATTCAAGCGCTGCCAGACGGGGTGCACACCGTCTTGTTATCGGGGGGCCGACCCCTTTCGCCAGGCCAGACCACCCGCCTGATGCTGGCCCGCGCGCTGGCCAGCGACGCGCGCGTGCTGCTGATCGACGAGTTGCTGGACCCATTCGAAAACTCGCCCGACCGGGAGTTGCTCTTCACCGCAATGTTCGGACCGGAGCGCCGCCGCACTTTGCTGGTGGCTTCGTCAAGCCCCGAAGTCCTCGGACGCTGCGATCGCGTGTACTTGTTGCAGGAGGGCAAGCTTAGTGAAGCCTCGGCCCCTGAGCCCGCGCACTTTTTGAAGCCGTGAAGCGGCAGATTCCGGACGGAAGCTCATGTCAATGGCTGTTTTAGACAAAGTTAGCGAACGAACCGAAGTGAAGGTTCCGGCACGCCATGCGCCGCTGCCAGCCATGCGCCTGGCGCGGTCGCCCGGGACCGTCAGGGTGCTGTCCTGGATGTTGGCTGGATTCATGATCGTGCTGGCCGCGGGGCTGATCTGGACACCTTGGCAGCAGAGCGTCAGTGGTGAGGGGCGCGTGACCGCATTCGCGCCGGACGATCGGCAGCAGAACATTGATGCCCCCGTGGATGGCCGCGTGGTTCGGTGGTACGTGGTTGAAGGCCAGCGGGTGCGAAAGGGAGACCCCATCGTGGAGGTCTCCGACAACGACGCGGAGATCATGAACCGATTGGAGGCCGAGCGAGTCTCCGTTGCCGGCACGCTTCGAGCCGGTACGCAGCGCGTGAAGAATCTCGAAGACCGCATCAAGGGACTGGAGGAGGCTCGGACGACGGCAGTAGCCGCGGCGAAGATGCGGGTGCAGATGTCGATCGACCGTCTGGCCGCCGCGCGGCAGGCTCTGGTCGCGGAAGTGGCCAAGGTTGAAGTCGCGCGGCTCAACATCGAACGCCAGCGACGTCTCGGAATCAAGGGTCTTACCTCGACCCGAATGATCGAACTGGCGGAAGCCGACGCGCGCCGGGCTGAGGCGGACGTGGAGCGCGCCCGCTCTTCCCTGGATGCCGCTCGAAGCGAGCAGGCCTCTCTCGAAGCCGAAGTGCAGCGGGTGGACGCGGAAGCCAGGACGCGGCTCGATGAAGGCTGGGCCGCGCACGCATCCGCGGTCTCCGACGTCGCAAAAGCGCAAGCGGAGTTGATAAAGCTCGCAGGCCGTACCGCACGCCAGGCCACGCAGTCCGTGGCGGCGCCGACCGACGGCACCGTTTTTCGAGTGACCGCGCGGCGGGGCGGGGAATTCGTGAAGGCCGGAGAGTCGCTGGCCACGCTGGTTCCCGCGTCGGCCACGGACGTAGTCGAGTTGTTCGTCGATGGCAACGATGTGCCTCTGATTACCGAAGGCCGCAAAGCGCGCCTTCAGTTTGAAGGATGGCCCGCAATCCAGTTTGTCGGGTGGCCCTCGGTGGCCGTCGGAACGTTTGGCGGCGAGGTCATTCTGGTCGACCCGACGGACAACGGCCAGGGGAAGTTTCGAGTCCTGGTAGCGGCTGACAGGGCCGACGAGCCATGGCCTTCGAAGCGATTCCTGCGCCAGGGCGTTCGCGCGAACGGATGGGTTTTGTTGAATCAGGTGCCGTTGTGGTTCGAGTTGTGGCGGACCTTCAACGGGTTCCCGCCGGTGGTCGCTGCCGTGGATCCCGCCAAGGCGGGGGCGGAAAAGGGGAAGTGAGTGGTGAGAGGTCCTAAGTTGTCTGCCGTGGTTCGATCCGGATGGGCGCTGTTCGCCTCGGTCTGCCTTTCCGCGCAGCCGGCGCCCGCGCCGTCCGGGCCAAGACCGGAGAAACCTCAGCCGCCCCTGACGCTCGAACGGTTGCTCGAGTCCGTCGACCGGTACTATCCGTCTCTACTGGCTGCTTTGAAAGAGCGTGATATCGCCGACGGAAAACTGCTTTCGGCGCAAGGCGAATTCGATCTCAAGCTGAAGTCGCAGGGCCTCTTTGATCCGGCAGGGACGTATGTGCACCGTCAGTACGCCGCCGGTCTGGAACAGGCGACTACTTTGTGGGGCGCCACGATCGGCGCCGGTTATCGTCTGGGCCGGGGTTCGTTTTCTTCGTCCGACATCACCAGGCTCGAGACGCTTTCCCAGGGTGAGTGGCGTGGAGGATTTCGCGTTCCGCTCCTGCGCGACGGGTACACCGACCGGCGCCGCACGGACATCAAGCTCGCGGGAACCGGCCAGCGCCTCGCCGACCTCACGGTGCAGCAGCAGCGGATCATCGTGGTGCGCGCCGCCACGCGCCGCTACTGGGACTGGGTGGCCACGGGCCGCCGGCGCCAGATCGCGAAGTCGCTGCTGGACCTGGCACAGGCGCGGGCATCACAGATCCGGGAATCGGTCGATGCCGGCCAGGTCGCGGCCATCGAACTGACCGAGAACGAACGCCTGATCCTCAACCGCCGCGGGAATATCGTGCTCGCGGAGAGGGCGCTGCAGCAGGCGGCGATTGAACTGTCGCTCTATTTCCGCGACGACAGTGGTGAGCCGTCGGTCCCGTCCGCCGAACAACTGCCGGCGGGATTCCCGGAGCCCCGGCCACCTGATCCCGGCAGGCTGCCGGAGGACATCCGCCGGGCGCAAACCCAGCGTCCGGAGATCCTCTCGCTACAGGTCGAGCGGGAACAGTCGCAATTGGAGGTCCGGCTCTCGCGAAACCAGATGCTGCCAAACGTGGATGTCTTCCTCGGCTATTCGCGCGACAGCGGTCTCGGACGCTCCATTCTGCGGCCCCCGGAAGTGGAAACCGGCGTGATTCTTGAAATCCCCCTCCAGCGGCGCAAAGCGCGGGGAAAGCTGCGCAGCGAACAGGCCAAGATCGAACAGATCAACCAGAAGGAGCGCCTGGCGCGGGATCGAGTCGCGGCTGAGATACGCGACGCCTATTCGGCGCTGGAGGCAGCGGCCGGCCGCCTGCGCCTGGTTCGAGAGGAAGTGCAGGTCGCGCTCAAGCTGGAAGATGCCGAGCGCACTCGCTTTGAGTTGGGCGACTCGACGTTGTTTGTCGTGAATCTCCGCGAACTGGCCACGGCCGAGGCAGCCTTTCAGGAGATAAATGCCATCGCCGACTATCACCGCTTTTACGCCGACTACGCCGCCGCCATCGCGGCCGCTGTTCGATAGCAGGAGACACACACATGGAGGATAAGTCCCTGGTTAAGGGCGAACTGGCCAAGCTGATGAGCGTACTGTCGCATCCGCACCGGATTCAGATTCTTGAAGATCTGCGCGACGGCGAGAAAGATGTGTCCTGGCTCCAGCGGGCGCTCGGCGTCAGCCAGTCGCTGGTCTCCCAACATCTGGCCACCCTGCGGTCCAACCGCATCGTAGCCGTAAGGCGGGAAGGACGCCACGTCTACTATCGGCTCGCCCATGCGGAGATCTTCGCATGGCTGGCGCTCGGTTTGGCCTTTGTCGAAACCGACGCTGTTCGTCTGGAAACCACGCGAGTAGCGCTTGGCACCACGCGTGCCGACTGGGGTCAGCGGCCAAGGAACGGCAAGGCCACTGAAAGCTGAGGAGCCGGACTAAGTGCCGAACCGCGGCCGATAACCGGGCCGGGCCCTCACGCGCAACTTCTTGGCGGTGTCGCTCACGATCTCCACGGAGATCTTTCGGAAGCCCTCGTTTGCATTGGCCTTGGGATAGTAGGTGACGGTGTAGGAATTGCCCAGGTCCTCGCGGATGGACTCGAATGCTTCCACCTGCTTCTGCCAGGTCTTTGCCCAATACGCCTTTCCGCCGGTTCGATTGGTAATGCGGCGGAAGACATTGGAGGAGATCGGGTCCTTGTTGACCTCGTTCGTGGAAATCACGTAGATCGGAATCCCTTCGTCCTCGGCGACCGCGCGGACGTCATCGGGCGCCACCATGCTCGCGTTGTCGGGTCCATTGGAGAAGACAATCACCACTTTGCGGCCCGGAACCTTGGCGGCATCCCGCAACGCCAGCAGGAGTGCGTTGTAGAGGGCTGTATCGTCGCCGGCCACGGCGGTTCGCAACCCGGTGATGGCATCGTTGCGATCCTTGCTCAGCAAGGCCGCGCGGGAAAGGTTCCGGCTGAACGTGTAGATGGCCACCGAATCGGCCCGGTCCAGGCCTCGAACAAAGTCGGCGATCGCGTCCTCGGCGTAGACGAACCCCCGGTACATGAAATTGGAGGTGTCGAACAGAACGAAGACGCTGGTGCCGACGAACACATCCGGCCGGTCAAGACCCGGCTTACTGGGATCCGCGCCTCCCATCCCGGCCGTCAACGGCCGCATGGAGCCGTCATCGAGCACTTCCATCGCCGGACGGTTTCCTTCCGCGAAGGTGGCTATCTTCTGAACAATGCCATCCTCCTTGATGCGGAAATCCGAAGGTTTTAGATTGTTGATGTATTTCTGCTTCGAGTCGGTCACAGTAAAGCTGAGGACGACCATGTCCACCTTGACGCGGAACACGGCCTCCTGAGCCAGCAGCCAGGCGCCGGCTGTTCCCAGTGTGATCGCAGTACCGATTGCGAGCTTTCGAGATGAACCCTTCACGTATTTTCCCTCGCGATTACTGAAGATACTACAGACCGGCCCCAGCGGGAGCCCCTGCTTTTCGCGAACTGTCGCGCACGCTCTCCCCGACCTGCCGCAAGCTCCGCAGCAATGCGGGCCAGTCCTCCAGGTGCGAGGCGAAGATCCTCTCAACAACCTTCTGTGTCCACTCCGGAACCAGCAGGTTGAGCTGCGACGGCCGGAGATACGCCTCGTCGGCTAGAGTAGCCCAAAACAGCGTGTTGGACTCCCAGCTCTCGGCCATGATCCGGCTGGAATACCCCATTAAGGTGGGAAACGTCCGAAGGCGCAGCAACTCCGGGCGATAGGAATTGGCCAAGGTCGGCTTGGGTGTGCCGAAAGCTCGCGAAATCGCTTCGTGATTGATCGCTGACGCGTTGGCCTGGCTCATTCGCCGGATTTCCGAAGCGAAAACGTGATTGGGAAACTTGGCCGACAAATCGGCCGCGAGCGCGTAGTACTCCGCCGGGGTCACTTCGTCCAGCGCGGCGGTGACGTTGCCGTTGGCGCAGTGAGCTTCGACCAGGCGGGTCCGGCGAGGCGGGGCCTGCCGGCGCAGGCTTTCGAGAACCTCTTTGCGCACGGCCGGATCCCAGACCGCCTCGGCCACCAGAGAGCGTCCGAAGCGCACGTGCAGGCCTGCCCAGTGCATCTGCTCCGGAGTCACGTTCCACCAGCGGGGTACTTTGGCGCTGATGATCATTTGCGGAACCAGGTCACCCCAGATCAGGGCTTGCGTCTGGGAGGGGATCAGGAAGTTCTGCTCAGCCTCGGCTAATGCGTAGCCGAGACCCGCTAGCGATCCCACCAGGCGTCCGCCCGCATTGGCCGGCCAACCCGTGCCGAAGATCTCGGTGGAACGCCACGTCTGGCTCGATCCCTGCACTCCCAGAAAATCGTGGCTTCGGACGAACAAAGGATTCGTGTAGAGAATCTGCGCGCCGGGAGGCGCATAGTGCGCGTAATTCATCGCCACGAGCGTGTCCCGCAGAACCGGCGCCAGCAGCCCGCGCAGGCGCTTGAGTTTTTCCGGATCGTTGGCGGCCCGTTCAATCTGGCCCCGTAGGTTCAGCTTGCGCTGCTCGTCGATGTGTTTCTCCGTCCAGTACCCGAACGAGAGAGCGTTCTTCTCGGGGCCCGTCAGCGACGCGCGCGGAAGCTGGATCTCGTTCATGCGGGTCGTCAGACGGTTGATCAACGCCGTGTTCAGCTTCTCGCCTTTGGGCAGGTTTTCGATGTGATCGACGACGTCGAACAACGCCTTCAGGTTGATGACGCGCTGTGACTCGAGCACGCGCGACATCTCCTGAACCACCTGGGCGTGGGACTCGGAATCCGGCGGATTCACCGTCCCGGCCAGTAGTTCGAGCATCTTGGCGTGGACGTCATTGGGATTCTCGACGCCGCTTGCCGCCATCAACAGCCTGACCCCGCCACGTCCCGCCTCGAAGACCCCGTCATGATCCTTGACTTGGCTGAACCGCGCCAACAATTCGCTCAACGCCTGATCGGACTTGGCCGGCGGAATCACGCCGTGCCGGTTCAGGATCTGCCAGAATCCCAGCAACGCCTGCAAGGTTCCCGCCGTGTCACTCTTCAGCCGGTTGTCCTTGATCTTGTTGATGGCTTGCGCCGTATCGAAGAAATCGAGAATGGTCTTGTCGGAAACCGTCGGCCCGTCGTTGAAGATTGCGAACTGCGCGCCGAAAAGCCGGTATTCGCGAGTCAGGCGCTCCACCGTCGCCGCGGCCAGGGGTTGGGCTCGCCGGCGGTCCAGGTCGGTGATGGCCATGAACGTCTTGAGGGGCTCGTTCTCCACAGCTTTTCGGCTCAGGGCGAACAGGGCCTCGAGCACATCGTCCGGCTCCTTCCATGAGGTCGCCAGCTTTGTCAGCTTGCCGTCGTATTTGCCATGCGGATGCTTGACGAACAGGTTCTTCCAGACCTCGATGCTGCCGGGAATATGCGGCTTTCCGTCGCGAACCAGAAGGCGTGTGGTGAGCAGCATCATGTCGGCGTTCGATCGGAACACCGGGCGCGCCGGCCCCGGGCTGGTGACCCGCCCGCGGATCGCCGTGTAGAACCTCTTCATCCGCGCCGGTTCCGTCAGGTACTCCTTCACGGGTCCCTCGATGCGCATCAGTGCGTCGTACAAGCTGCACAGCCAACCGTCATCTTTGGCCAGCAGCTTCTCGTAGAACTGAACTCCGTTCGACGGGGACGCGCCCACCAGTTCGGTCCACATACGCTCGCTCGCCGCGCTGCCGGGGTAAAGGGCTTTCCCATCGCGGATCTCGAACATGCCGCCAAAGAAATCGAGGACGTGGGAGAACGCTTTGATGCGCTGCACCTGGATGCCCTTGCGCAGTTCCTCGGCCGTATGCGGATCCAGTTTGGCGAAACCTAGGTACAAGCGGCACAATTGCGGGTCGCTGAGAAAGGTGTCGATGAACTCGGTCTGGTCGTTCTTCTCCCGGGAGCCGCCTTGCCAATATTGGGCGCGGTACAACACTGGCACTTTGGTAGGTTTGTAGGAGTAGGAGAACCGGCGGTTGGTTCGCAGAGCCTGTTCCAGGTCGGCCAGGGGGAAGCCCGAATCGGTCGTCAGGAAAGCCCGGCTGGCGTTCACCGTCTCCAGGACGACCTCGCTCCCGCAGCCCCCGCGCATCCGGTAGCCGAGCGTCTTCAGCAGCTCGCCAACACGCTCCGACTCGCACGATTCGATGGTGATCGCCTGGCTCTCGCCAGCGAACTTGGTGAGTTCTCGAGCCTGGCCCAGATATCGGTGAACGAGCTTCAGATACTCCGTCTGCTCGAGCGCGTCGTTGGAGTTCGACGCCTGGTAACCGTTGGTAACGACGTTACGGGCGACCGCCGCCAGCACCTCGTTGGCATGCAATTCCTGAGAGATTGCGGCCATCCGCGCAAAGGAGCGCATCGGACCCGGAATCGTGATGTCTTCCGTTGCCAAAGGGGTCTGACCCGGTGAGCCTGCCGCCGCCAACGATGCGCCCATCGATCTCAGGCGGGGCTCGGCCGCGGCTCGATCTCCCGCCATCAGGTCGAGCGTGGCCAACCTTCGTAGGACGGCTCTCCTGGCCTCGGCGTCTTGCGTCGCTTCCAGCAGCCGGCCGTAGGCTTCGCGAGCCTGCGGGTCGCCAAAGCGGTCCAGGAACTCCGCGAACTCCCGTAAGCTCTCCCGATCGCCTTGCCGCGCCGCGTCGGCCAGCATTGTCTTGGCGTTCCGGGTGTCCCCGGAAGCCGCCATCCGCCGAGCCCGATCCAGCCGCTCACTCGCCCCGGCTGAGCCAATCAGGCCCGCTACGACTACCGTTGCCATCGACCGAAAAACCCACATAACCGGCCTCCCGATGGAAATTTCGTAACACATACTCTACCACCCGATCACACTCGGATGGGCGCGATTCTAGCGCCATTGGGTTGCCAAAACAACCTGAGCCCTCCGGCAAGGGGATGAATTTACAACGCCTCGGGAGCGGCCGAGACCCGGTTGGGCCCTTGCTCTCCAGGTCTATTGGTTGGATGATGGATTCTCCAACTTTCAAATGGCGAGGCAACCCATGAGGATCATCTTTTCGCTTTTGCTCGGCGCCGCGATCACGGTTCAGGCGGCAGGACTGCGAATCACGGGCGGAGCCGTCCACAACCAGGTGTTCCAACGCGGCCCGAACAACTCCGCCGACATTCGCGTCAGCGGTGAAGGCGACAATGGGCAACCGGTTGAGGTCCGGCTGACCAAGAAGCACGCCGCGGTCCCGGGATTCGATTGGGCCCCGCTGGGCCGTGTTCAGGGAGGCAAGTGGAATGGGGTCATCACCGCGGTCCCGGCGGGGGGACCTTATGGCATCCAGGTTCGCAGCGGCACTTCGCAGGCGGCTCTGGCGGACATCCTGGTGGGCGACCTTTGGGTGCTGGCCGGCCAATCCAACATGCAGGGCGTGGGAGATCTGATCGACGTCGTTCCGCCTCACGAGTTGGTTCACAACTTCGACATGTCCGACCAGTGGGTGATTGCGGAAGAGCCCCTGCACACCTTGGCCAATGCCACCGATCCGGTCCACTGGGGGCGCAACGCGAACAAACAGCCGGAAAAAATGGAGGGCGAGCGGCTGCGGAAGTTCATCGCCAATCGTAGGAAGGGCGCCGGCCTCGGCATGGCGTTCGCGGTCGAGGTCGTCAAGCGGACGGGCATTCCCGTGGGGCTGCTTTCCTGCGCACACGGCGGCACGTCGATGGATCAGTGGGATCCGTCCAAGCGGGACGTGGGCGGCGAGTCACTGTATGGCTCCATGTACCGGCGCGTGAAGGCCGCCGGCGGCGACGTGACCGGCGTACTCTGGTACCAGGGCGAGTCGGATTCCTCGCCCGCGGCCGCCCCTCTGTATCAGGGCAAGTTCGAGAGGTTCATCGCCGCCGTCCGCTCCGACTTCGGCAAGCCCAACCTGCCCTTCTATTACGTGCAAATCGGGCGTTACGTCAATAACACCAACCCGGCGGATTGGAATCTGGTTCAGGAGGCCGAGCGAAAGATCGAGCAGACGACGCCGCATACGGGAGTGGTCGCCGCGATCGACCTGGAACTCGACGACCTGATTCATGTGGGCACCGGCGGCTTGAAGACCCTCGGCCGCCGCATGGCCCTGTTGGCCACGAACGGCGCGAAGCGAGGTCCCCGGCCCCTGAGCGCGAAAGTCGATGGCGGTCTGGTCCGCGTGACGTTTTCCGATGTCAATGGGCGCTTGACCAGCGCCGGACCCCTTACAGGATT
This sequence comes from uncultured Solibacteraceae bacterium, assembly GCA_964529305.1. Classification (GTDB taxonomy): domain Bacteria; phylum Acidobacteriota; class Terriglobia; order Bryobacterales; family Bryobacteraceae; genus CAZGUX01. The sequence goes on from CAZGUX010000230.1 coordinate 27,656, forward strand.
CACCGTTCACGACCAAAGCGGCCAACCCGTGCCCATGATCTATAAAGTCCGGGTCGATCCGGCCGACGGCAGCACGCTACTCCTGTATCATTTGGGCAAATTGCCGGCCGGAGCTACGCTCCGCTACGGCTATGGCAAGGACCCCTACTGCAATGTGCGCGATCAGGCTGGCATGGCTTTGCCGGTGTTCGGTCCTATGCCGATCGAGTGAACGCGCGCGTCTGTCAGGCTACGCTGAGCTGCATCCGGGACGCCGGACGGATCGGTTGGAACCGGTACCCGATGCCAAAAATGGTCTCGATGTACCGTTCGCTTCGCGCCGCCAGCTTCCGGCGCAGGCGGCGAATGTGGACGTCGAGGGTGCGGGTGCGGATTTCGCGGCTATAGCCCCAGACATCCAGAAGGAGCCGGTCGCGGGAGACGATCTCCCCGGCGTGCTCCACCAGCTTGGCGAGCAGTTCGTATTCCTTTCGGGTTAGCACGAGCTGGCGTGAATCGAGAGAAACCTGGCAGCGGTCAAAGTCCACTGTGAGGTGAAGGTCGCGATAAAGCTCCGGCTTGGGGGCTGCCGACACCATCGGCATCCGCGTGATCACTTCGTTGGAAAGCTGCATTGCCCTTGTCTCCTTACCGCTGTTTCCGTTCACATCCTACGAAGTCGATGCTAGGGCAAGGGTCCGGGGAAGTCGTTAGCGAGTTGTAAAAGTTTTGTAAAAGGCACCGCCGGCTCGAGTCTCGAGCCCACGGCGCACCCGTGGGGTTGCACTTTTCTGAGCCGCGACGGGCAGGGAGCGGGCAATCCGCTTTCCGCACAGGTTCTCACGTTCGGGCTCTTCAGAGCCCCGAGCATCAGCGACTGTGGCGGCGCCCCAACCACCTGAAACTTGACCATACCGGACAGTGCGCCGGACCCCGGGCTACAGTCGCCGCCAAACTCCGTCGATCAACAACATGGAGTCCGTGGTGACCTACTACGAGCACTTCGGCCTGACGCGGGAAGCGACTCAGGACGAGATCCACAAAGCTTACCGGTCGTTGTGCCGGCTCCTTCATCCGGATCACCAAACCCGCGGCGATCTCCAGGCGCTCGCCGAGGCTCAGATGCGATGGGTCAATCAGGTCTACCATACCCTGCGCGACCCGGACCGGCGTCGCGAATACGACCGGACGCTCGAGGCGGCGCCGCAGGAAGTCCCTGCCGGATTGCCCCAGGTCGATCGTTGGGTGAACCTGTCCGGCCGGTGGAAGGGCACTGTATTGTGGTACGGGCTGTCCGCGCTGGTGGCTGGAGGGTTGGCTTGGATGCTCTCGGGCCATCGCATTGCGGACCGGCGCGTCGAAGGGGCGCGTGACGCCGAACCGGCCGGCGCGATCCCCGCCCGCGGCCGGATTGCCGTCCGCTCGCCGTCTTCGGCCAGTATCGCGCGGGAACCAAGCCGGCCGGCCGTCGCAACCCGGCCCGGGTCGCCAGTTCTGCCAAGCCAGCCCCTCCAGGCCCCACTTGCACTTCTTCCGCCGCCGGTCATGGCCCCGGACCCGCTCCCGGCCAACCCGGTCTTCGGATCGACAGAGTGGCTCGCTGTCCCGCGCCGCTTCCAGGGGACGTGGTCGTACCTTGTGCCTTCCAGAACGGAAGCCCCGCGCCCCGCCGCCCTCTACGCACCGGAATTCATTGAAACGGCGATTGTTGAGGCGGGAGCCACGATCGAGGGTAGATACCGCGCCCGTTACGTGATTCCGGATCGTGCCATCTCCCCGAACGTGGCGTTCCACTTTTCCGGCGTCGTGACCGGCGATGAGGCGCGCCTGGTCTGGACGGGTTCCGGTGGCGCGAAAGGAGAGGGCCGCCTTCGCCTTCTTTCCGGGTCCTCGATTGAGATAAGCTGGGCCGCCACGCAGATGGGATCCGACCTCGGCCTCGCCGCTGGCCGGGCGGTCCTGGTAAGGCAGGCGAACGAATAGGGGATAGTCTCCGCGAAGGCGGGCTATTCGTCCTTATCGCGCGCCTGAGACAGCCACGCCGGCCTGTCGCATGCCCGTTGCATGTGATAGGTTGTTCTCTTCCACCTGCTATGAGACGACTTGTACTGCTGCTCCTTACAGCTCTGCCCGTTTTGGCCGGAGACGCCATCCGCATCGGATCCCGCCGCGAATTGTTCCTGGACGACTACCTGATCGAGCGCATCACGGCGCCCGCCGAGTTGCGCCTGCACCAACCCGAGCGCCGGGAAGTCGTTCTCGTCACCGACAAGCCTTGGGAGGGAAACGCTTGCGCCTATCGCACCGTGTTTCGCGACGGCGACCGCGTGCGGATGTATTACGACTCCAACCAGTATGACCTCAGCGTCAAAAACATGAAGGCTCACCCTCCCTTCATCTGCTACGCCGAAAGCCGCGACGGCATTCACTTTGAAAGGCCCGAGTTGAATCTCGTCAGCTATCAGGGATCGACGCGCAACAACATCGTGCTGGGCGAAGACACCGTCAAGCTGCCGGGAGTCGAGAAGATGGGCGTCGACCACTTCGCGATCTTCAAAGATCCGAATCCGGCACGGCGTCCTGGCGAGGAGTACAAGATGATCGTCCTTGCCAAGAAAGCTCTCTGGGCCCTCGGCTCGAGCGACGGTTTCCGCTGGAAGCCGATCAGCCAGCAGCCCATCATCACCAAGAGTTACTTCGACTCCAAGAACCTGGCCTTCTGGGACCCGGTGAACCACATCTACCGCGCCTATTTTCGAGATTTTCGCAACGGCATCACCGGCGCGCAGCGTTCGCAGCAGGCTAAGCAGGACCCCGGCCATCCGTACTTCCGGGACATCATGACGGCGACGTCGACCGACTTCATTCATTGGAGCGAACCGCAATGGCTCCAATACCCGGGTTCGCCGGACGAAGAGTTGTACACCAATCAGATCACTCCGTACTATCGGGCGCCGCACATTCTGGTCGGCTTCCCCAAACGGTATCAGGATCGCGGCTGGTCGGAGGCCATGCGCCTGCTCCCCAATCGGGAGCAACGCGAAGCCCGGTCGGCCGTCTCGCCCCGCTACGGCACGGCCATCACGGACGCGGTGTTCATGTCGAGCCGCGACGGCCTACACTTCCGGCGCTGGGCGGAAGCCTTCATCCGGCCCGGCCCGCTCAGCAACAACTGGGTCTATGGCGACAACGGAATGGCCTGGGGCCTGATTGAAACGAAGTCCCACGTGACGACAGCGCCCGATGAACTCTCGATGTACGCGGTTGAGAACTACTGGCGCGGGAATTCGATGAACGTGCGGCGTTTCGCCATCCGTGTGGACGGATTTGTTTCGGTGCAGGCGCCTCTGGCCGGCGGCGAGTTCGTCACCAAGCCCCTCATCTTCGAAGGCAGTCAATTGGAAATGAACGTCTCGACGTCGGCCGTGGGGAGTGTCCGTTGGGAGATGCAAGACGTTGACGGCCGCCCGATTCCGGGCTTCACGCTAGCCGAGAACCCGGAGATTTTTGGGGACGCCATTGACTATCCGGTCCCGCTGCGCGCGGGCAGTAAGCTGAGCGAGTTCGCGGGACGCCCGGTCCGCCTGCGGTTCGTTCTGCGGGACGCGGATCTGTACGCAATCCGCTTCAAGTAATCCGAAGCGTTCGGTCTCAGCCGGTTGCCGATCCTGGATGGCTGGCGGTCTTCTCGCCAAAACGCCTGAGGACCAACGTTTCGAAGCTCATGATCCCTTGAGCGTGGTGTCTCACCCTCGTGGCGAGCACCGTCGTCAATTGGGAACGGGGTGGTGACCCACCCCGTTCTCGATGTTGCCCGTTCGAAACCCCGTTCATTGGCACATCAGAAACGTCGAGAACGCCGTTGGAGTCGCCCCCGTCACGGCGAACTGGATCCGGTCGCCCGCCGACACCGCCACAGGAGTGGTCGAGGTACAATCGGCGGCACTGCTCACGGTGCAACCGAGCGCCGAGTTCACTGCGTTGACCTGCAAGGTAACGGTAAAACTCCCTGCGGCGATCGGATGCACCCGGAGGTTGTTGAAGGTGCAGGCGACTCCCATCGGCACCTCAGAGTTATTGTCGGCGGCGCGGCTCGTATCGCCGATGACGGCATAGAAGCGTGGCAGCGCAGACGAAAGCGGATGCGCGGCAACAAAAATCGATCCTGGGCCGGCTGCCCCAGTGGGACCGGTAGGGCCCGTTGGGCCCGGAGGACCGGGGATGCTAGAAGCGGCGCCCGTTGCCCCTGTGGCGCCCGTGGCCCCGGTGGCGCCTGTCGGGCCGGTTGGGCCGGGTATCGTCGAGGCGGCGCCGGTAGAACCTGTGGCGCCCGTGGCCCCGGTGGCGCCTGTCGGGCCCGTGGGGCCCGGTATTGTCGAGGCGTTGCCGGTCGGGCCGGCAGGTCCTGTCGGCCCAGTAGGTCCGGCCACGGTCGACGCCGCCCCTGTTGACCCTGTTGCGCCGGTCGATCCCGTCGCGCCGGCCGGGCCCGTCGGTCCAGTTGGACCGGCAACACCGGTGAAGCCGGTGACACCGGTCGGGCCGGCAGGTCCTGTCGGCCCAGTGGGTCCGGCCACGGTCGACGCCGCCCCCGTTGACCCCGTTGCGCCGGTCGATCCCGTCGCGCCGGTCGGGCCCGTCGGTCCAGTTGGACCGGCAACACCGGTGACGCCGGTCGGGCCGGCAGGCCCAGTCGGCCCGGTGGGCCCGGCCACAGTCGACGCCGTCCCTGTCGCACCCGTTGGCCCGGTCGCCCCCGCCGGCCCGGTGGAACCCGCGGGACCCGGTACGTTGCTCGGAGTCCCGGTCGCACCAGTCGCCCCTGTGGGTCCCGTTGGGCCCGTCGCGCCCGGAGGTCCTGTCGCGCCCCCGCCTGTCAACTCGCTGTAGTAGCCGTTGATGTCGACGATCACGTGCGTCGGGTCGGACACAAAGATCGAGATTGCGCCATTGGTCCCCGCCGGAAATACGGCGGCGTTGGCCACGATCTGGCCCTGGAAGGCGTTCAAGGTCGACACGTTCGGCCGCGTCGAACCGGCCGGCCACGCGGTCAAGTACTGCATGGGACCCAGCGGCACGACGGTGATATTCAACGAATAAGCCTTGGCGTTTGCCGGTATGCCGCATGGCCCGAGCGGAATCGGGACGTCACGCGTCGCCGGATTGGGAGCGCCCAGGCTCGGTTGCCCAAAAAGTCCCGTGAATCCTCCTCCTGCATATTCCGGCCGCGTGTCCATCAGCCGGCACGGAGTCACGGCCACCAGGGGAAGTTGGCCGGTGATGGCCGCCGCCCGGCCGTCCTTGCCGGTGGGGGCCTCTGGCGCCCAGTACAGCGGCGAGGGCCAATTCGCGAGTTCCGGCGGCTGCGCGAAACCCGCCCGCGGAAGCACAAGCAGCGCGAACAACAAACCTAGTGGCGCACGACGCACAAAACTGTTCATCAAATCACTCTCCGAAATGGACATTATTGCTCTTTTACTACCGGCTTGATTCGGGATCCGCTCGAGATCCCCGCGATTCCATCGCACGGCCCTAAGAAATCTCCAAACGAGCGCACCAATGCCATCGACCCCTCGCAAATCGTATCAGGCGTCCTACGGCCAATCAACAAGAAAAACGCTCAAAACGCGGCTGTGCCGGTTTGTTTACCTGGACCGCGGCGCCGCGGCGGACTTCTTCTGCTGTTCCGCGTAAACCAGATTGTTGCGCGCCAATGCGTAGTCCGGCTTGATTCGAAGCGCCTGAGTCGCGGCGGCGATCGCTTCGTCCCACTGCCCCAGGGCTTCATGCCCGGCGGCAATGTTGTTGTACGCCTCCGCATAATCGGGTCGCAGGCGAATCGCCTCGCGCGCCGCGCGGATGCAGTCGGCAAACTGTCCGGCCTGGTGGTAGAGCAGGGAAAGCTGCAGAAGATTCTCCGGAGTCGGTGATTGTTTCGCCCGCTCCTCCGCCTGGGCGACTTCGCCTCGGGTTTGTTCCCTCAGGGTCAGGAAGCCCATGACCTTCGCGTCGCCTGGCAGGTGTCGAAACGTATCGTCAGCGAGAACCTGCAATTCACTCCAGTTTTTTGCATCGGCGTGAATTTCCAGCAGGAGGTAGCGCGGTTCCGGATCGGCGGGGTTGGCGCGAATCGCCTCCCGCAGGTGTGCGACCGCCTCGGTTGTGCGGCCTTTCGTCTTCAACCAGCGGGCATAATAGTGATGCGCCAGTGAGTCGTTCGGAGTCAGGCTCAACGCCCGCCGAAAGTGCGCTTCGGCCTTCTGATCGCGGTTGAGGGACCCGTTGACAATGCCGAGGTTGATCTCCAGGATCGAGTAGTTGGGCGTGAACGCCGCCGCCCTGTCAAAGTAGGCGAGCGCCGTCTGATACTCGCCTTTCTTCATCTGGGTGAGTCCGTAGTTCATCAGGCCCCGCCCGTTGTTGGGACTTTTACGGGTAACATCGAGCCACAGCGACTCCTCCGTGCGCCAAACCTCGTTTCGCTGATAGGCCGCCGCCGCGTAGACGAGCAAGAGGCACACGGTGGCGGCAATCGCGATCCTGGGCGTCGCCCCGCGCGGCGCCCATCGATCCCACAGGAGGACGCCGCCCCAGGTTACGGCCAGCGCCAGGCCGATGGCCGGCAGGAACATCCGGTGGTCGCTCTCGACCTCCGCCAGCGGGAACACGGCCGTCGGGATTTGCGCAATCAGGAACCACAACAGCCCGAACGCAATGGGGCGTGTCCGCGGAACCCGTGCCGCGGCCGCGGCGGCCGCCAGCAACGCCGCCAGGAACAAAAAGCCGAGAAACACCGAGTCATTCCACATCGTCTCGTAGGCTTTGCGATCCGTATCGGCCGACAGGCCGGCCGGCAGGAAGAACGACAGGAAGTAGTGCAGGCTGACTCGCGGCTGAGTGATCACGTAGTTGTAAAGCGCGGCGCCGCCCCCCGAGAACGAACGCGGCGTCATGTACGATTGCAGTGCGCCCATGGCTGCGGCCGCCGCAACGGCAGGCGCCGATCGTCGGACGATTCCCGTCCATCGCTCGGGCTCGCAGAACACCAGATACAAGGCCAACAGGGCGGGGAAGATGAGCGCCGTCGGTTTGCACAACACCCCCAGCGCCGGAGGCAACAGGTACAGGCGCCAGCGGCGCGCCCGCGGGAGAGCGGCGTAGGTAGTGATGCCCGCCACCATCGAGAGGGCGACGTAAAGGTCGGCCCGCTGCACGATGTAGTTGATGGTTTCCGCGCACACCGGGTTCAACCCGTACCAGGCGGCCGCGGCGAGCGCGGCATACCGGGCTCGGGGTTCGGGGGCCGCGATTCGCAAAACGCGATCGAACAGCAAAACAATCAGAGACAGATGAATCAGAAGCCAAAAAAATGTGGAGGCGTGGAAATAGATGGGATTCAACCCGCCGCCCAGCCAATAATCCAACGCCAGGGACGTGGTGAGCAGCGGGCGGTATGCCTGATTGCCCGGGAATACGCTCATCGTCCGCGCGTCGGCAAAGAAGCGCGGTACGTTGCCCAATTGGCGGAGATGCGGGTTGTTGGTGATCGTGTGCCAGTCGTCGAAATGGAAGTCGTTTTGGAAGTGGTTCGAATAGACAGCCGCTACGGCGCACAACAGCACCGCCCAGCACAGGAGGAATGGCGATCGGGACACGGATCTCTAGTCGAGTGTATCAGTGCACAGGGCAGGGAACCCGGGAACCCCGTGCCTCTTCGCGGTCGCCCGGTTCAGGCGGCGTGGACTTCCCGCAGAATATGGCCTAGCCGCCAGCCGACGATGCGCTCTTCGCCGGGGAACAAATTGTAGGAGGCCAGTGACAGGCCTTCCTGCTCGCTGGCATTCACTTCGATCGAAGGCTCGCCTTCGCGAAGCCGCTTCGCGCACTCGGCATAGCGCAGTTTGCTGGTTTCCCACTGCACCCGGAGGTACGGAATCGGGTGGCCACCGGGGCCGGGAACATACACCTCCGTCCGTACGGTCGGGATTCCGCGCAGGTCGCGGCTGATGCTCTCCATGAACCCCCGCCACAGTTTCTGATCGGCCTCGTGATCGCGCTTGACGTACAACTCCACCGCCGCCAACAGGCCCATGATCTCTTCCTTACCCACCTTGCAGGGCCGCGCGATGGTGTCTCCGTGCGGATTGTTGTTCATGTGCGCCGCCTCGATCAGGTCCTTGCGGCCCATCAGGATCCCCGAGGCCTGCGGGCCCCGAAGCGCTTTGCCGCCGCTGAACGCAACCAGGTCGAAGCCTTCCTTGACAATCGCCCACAGGTTTTCAACGGGCGGCACCTCCGCGGCGGCGTCATTGAATACCGGAACGCCCGCTTTCTTGCCGATCTCGAGAAACTCCGCGCGGCCGATCTTCCCTTTGGACTCGTAAAGGTGCGTGAAATACAACATCGCCGTGTTGCTGTTGATCGCGGATCTCGCCTCGGATGCGGTTTCCACCTCCACCAGGCGAACCCCGACGTTGCGCGCGGCATGGTCGAAGCCGTTCCGATGAGCCTTGGGAATGATCACCTCGTTCTTCATCCCCGCGATGTCCGGGATGCGCCTGACTTTGTCCCGGTCCTTCCCGGTGACGCAGGCTGCGGTCGCCAGCATGATGGATCCCGCGGCGCCTGACGTCACCATGGCTGCCTCGACGCCCGTGATCTTCGCGATGCGCGCGCCGGCCTTTTGCTGCAACTCGAGCAGTGGGACAAAGGAGCGGGAAGCCTCGTCCATGGCTTGCCGAACCTCAGGAGGGATGACAGATCCGGTCAGGGTGGTATACGTTCCGGCCGCGTTGATCAGGGGCCGGACGCCAAGCTGGCGGTAGATTTCGCCGTGGGCCGCGGCAAGTTGCGCGGCAACGTAGTTGCGGGGCAGCAGCGCCGCGAGACCTCCGCCGAGCAGAAGACGGCGCCGGTTGGTGGACAGCAGCCAGGATGTCATATTGAGACGGATTATACAGGAGCCGCCGTCCGGAAGAACAGTTCAGTTGGATTTCTTTGGCCGAGGCCGGGCGTCGCCCTCGCTCAGACCCATCGCCCAACGCACACCTTCCGTCCACATCTTCTGAATGTCCGGCCGGTCCCAAACGGACTCGCGATGCCCGAGCGAAGAATAGAAAGCGCGGCCCTTGCCGTATTGCCGCGCCCACGTCACCGCAAAGTCTCCATCCTTGCGGTTCACATTCTTTTTCGTCAGGTCCACGGACGACACGTCCAGGCTCATCAACACGCGTACCCGGTCGCGCGAGTAGTTTTTGAACTGATAGATCTCGTCGGTGACCTCGATCCGCGCCGGAAAGTGCCGCATTGCCGGAAAGTCCGAGCCTTCCACGACGATCCCCACCGGTTGATGCCACGGGTGATGATCGAAGTAGCCCCCGATCATCTCGCCATACTCCGGCCAGTCATAGTAGGTGTCCGTGGCGCTGTGGGCGCCGAGAAAGCCTTTTCCCTGATCGCGGATGAACGACACGAACGCGGCCTTCTGCTCCTCGTCCAGTTTCAGATCGCCGGTCGTGTAGAAGAAGATGGCGTCGAAGTACGAGAGATTCTTCGCATTGCCCTCGAGCTTCTTAGCCGTGATCAGTTGCGTGTCGGTGCGGATGAACGTGTCCCACTGCCCGGACTCCTGGCCGAGTTTCCACAGCGTGGCCATGGCGTGCGACACCGAATCGTGCTGATAGCCATTGGAGAGGCCAATCGCCAGCAACTTCTTGCGGGGTGCCTGGGCCGTGGCCGTCGCGGCGAGCGCAGTGAGCAAAACGGCAAATCGAAACATGGAGAGCCTCCTACTTCCTGAAGCGGGGTTGCGAGCCCGTCACGCGCCGGAGCGTGAGCGTGTCCTCGCTCATGTCGGACCGCTCCAGCTTGCGCCAGTCGTCATTGACGTGGACAAACTTGCCGCTGATGTGGTTCGACCGGTCCGACGCCAGAAACAAGGCCAGGCCGATCTGCTCCTCCACATCCACGCCTCCGGTGAGGCGCACCTTTTCGGCTTCGTCCAATTCCTGCTGGCCGGCACGTCGTCCGGCGTGAAGAATCTCATCAGTCATGTGAGTGTACGCGCCGCCGGGCGACATGCAATTGGCTTGCACGTTGTGTTCACGAACCTCGGCCGCCACCGTTTCGATGAATCGGGCCAGTCCGGCCTTCGATGCCGCGTAGGCGGAAAAGTTCGGCCGGGGGAACGCCGCCCCTCCGCCGGTGACGGCGATGATTTTGCCCGCCCGGCGCTCGATCATCTCCGGGAGCACCGCCAGGCACGCATGCATCACGCCGGCCAGGTTCACCTCCAGCGTCTCCGCCCAAACCTTCGGCTTGGTCTCCACCAGCGGACCGATCGGTCCTTGCATCGCCGCCGCCGCCACCAGAATGTGGACTCCGCCGAAGCGGACCCTCATCCGGTCCACGCCGGCGCACAGGTGCTCGAAGTCGCGGACGTCGGCCTTGATGGTCATCGCCGATCCGCCGGAATGCTCGATCTCGAGTTTGGTCAGATCGATTTCGGCCTTGCTTCGGGCCAGCAATCCTACGCGCGCTCCGGCGCGGGCGAAGCCCATGGCCAGCCGCTTGCCCACGCCGCGCCCTCCTCCGGTGATGAGAACGCTTTTGCCCTTAATGGTGTCCACTCGAGCTACCTCTCTGGCACACACACGCTCAGCGTCCGCGATACTCGGCCACCTGATTGTGAGGAAGCACGGAGTTCGTGTGTTCTCCGTTCGCCTATTATCCCACGAGGGCGGCGGCGATCCGCCGTCCGATTTCGGTCAGTAACCGGGTTTCCTCCAAGCTGAAGGTTCGCTCCCGGCGGTTCGCGATCCCGAGCGCGCCCACGGCACGGTCCCCTGCCAGTACTGGCACGACGATCGCCCCCTCCATCCCGGTAGCCCGAGCGCCCGGGCGCACGTCGCCGCTGGTGTCGGTTTGGAGATTACACGCGGTTACGGGTTCGGCCCGCTCGACGGCAAGACCGGCCATCCCTTTGCCGACCGGGATCCGTTGAATCACTTGCAGCACCGGCGGCGGGATTCCCGGGGTAGCCGCTCTCAGATGCAACCATCCGTCTTCGCCCAGCAAATGAAGGGTTCCGCTGTCCGCGCCGAAATGGCGCACGGTCATTCCGAGCACCTGGTCACACGCATCCGGCAGGGCCAGGGCTTCATCGATCGACTCGAGCCGCATCACTATCTCTTCCTGGTCTGATTCTCGAACACGAACAGCCCGCTTTTGCCGGCAACCGCAAAGTCCAGGTCGCCGTCGCCATCCAGGTCGGCCGCCGGAATCTGCATCCCCGTCCCGGTTCGCGTAGCGTAGTCCACCACGTGCTTCACCCACTCCACCGGCCGATCCGGCGCTCGCAGCATCTCATACCAGTAGATGCCCAGCGCTTCACGTTCGCCCGGGTCGCGGCCATTGTGCGCCATGAATCGTTTACCCGTGATCAGATCCAATTGCTTGTCCCCGTTCAGATCCACGAGCGTCGTGGCGTGCGGCTGCGACCAACTGTCGTCAATCATGCGCTTGGTCCACGTTCCGCCGCCGCCCTGCTCCATCCAGAAGACGCCGTAGTCGTGCGCGGCCGAAGTGAGCACATCGGCCTTGCCGTCGCGGTTGACATCGAGGGTGTAGAGGAACCCGAGCGCCTGCGGCGCGTCCCACTCGGCGTGATATTTCCAATCGCCGGTCCGCGGAACCGGAGGAGCCTCGAACCAGCCTTTCGGCGTCAGAATGTCCGTGCGGCCGTCACCGTTGACATCGCCCGCGCCGATGCCGTGTCCGTAACTCTTGGGACTGACGACATGGCGGATCCATGCGCCTTTCTGCAACTCGTACCAGGAGAGCGGCGCCGCCGTCTGCCCGAACTGCGGCAGCAGTTCCTGCTTCCTGCCGTCATTGTCCAGATCGACCAGGAACGTAAACTCGACCGAGAAGCCCGTCTCGATCGGATGCTCTTTCCACTCGCCCGTGCCCCGTCCGGGGTTCTGAAACCAGGCCAGCCGTTTGCTGAAGTACGAGCAACTCACGATGTCGACGCTGCCGTCGCCATTGACGTCCACGGGTAAGTCACTGAAATTGTCGATGTAGTTGTTCTGAAAATTCAGGGTTCGGAATTTGTGTTTGGTCCAGGCGGGGCCGGCGTACCAGTTTTCGCCGGAGACGATATCGAGCTTGCCGTCGCGGTTCACATCGGCGAAGGCGCAGGTTTCGTTTGCCCCCAGGTCGACGGTGTGCTTGCGGAAAGGAACCTCGTCGGGCCGGCCGAGCGTCCACGCCGCGGCCGCCGCGAGCACAAGCACTACGATACAATTCCGCATCATGCGCACGATTGTACTATTGCTGGTGGCCGCAGTAACCCCTGCCGCCGCCGTCGACTGGCCGAAACATGTCGTGGCGACCGGCTACGCCAACCAGACCGCGATCGCCGCCGACTTTACCGGCGACGGCCGGCCCGACGTCATCGCCAACGACGCCGACAAGAAGCAGACCTGGCTCTACGTCGCCCCTGACTGGAAGCCGGTCCTGCTGCTGGAAAATGTCTGGGCGATTCACAGCGAGACCATGGACGTGGATCGCGACGGGGACATCGACTACATCGGCGCGCGGTACACGCCGGGCCTGATCTTCTGGCTCGAGCGGCCCAACGACCCGATCCGCGGGAAGTGGACGTTTCACGTCATCGACGACGTCGCCATAGGAGGCGTCAACGGCATTCACGGCCTGATGCAGGGCGACGTCGACAAGGACGGTGTCCCCGATTTGATCGGCAACAGCGCGCAGCCCGACGGCAAGTTTCCAAATTCGCTGGCCTGGTTCAAGATCCCCTACAATCCGCGCACGGCCAAACGGTGGGAGCGCTACATCTTCGCGAACGAAGATGCTCCCGGCCTCAGCCACTACCTCGGCTACGGCGACGTCAACGGCGACGGGCGTCCGGACCTGGCCAGCGCGGCGAAGGTTCCCGAGGGCGGCAACTGGTTCGCGTGGTGGGAAGCGCCCAAGGACCCGAAGACCACCGGTTGGAAGAAGCACCTGATCGCGGACAAACAGGAAGGCGCGACGAACATCCTGATCGCCGACGTCAATCGCGACGGCAAGGCGGACTTCCTCGCCACCCGCGGCCATGGGCAGGGAGTCGTCTGGTACGAAGCGCCCGACTGGAAGCCGCATGAGATCCATCCCGCGCTCAAGGGCCCGCATTCGCTGGCAATCGGGGACATCGACCGCGATGGCGACATCGACGCGGTCACCTGCGCAAAAGACGACTTCGTCGCCGCGTGGTTCGAGAACGACGGCAAGGGCAACTTCCGCACCCACCGCATCGCCGAAAAGCAGGCCGCCTACGACATCCGCCTGGTCGACATGGACGGCGACGGCGACCTGGACGTGCTCATCGCCGGACAGGAAAGCAAGAACGTGGTGTGGTACGAGAACCGCCTGAAGCGATAGGCGCGTACCGCCTCAGTCGATCGCGCGAGGCGACAGCGTCACCTGCACCGAAGCATTCGGCGCCAGTTCCACTTCCTTGGCGTGATTCCGCCCCAGAAGCAGCTTGCCGATACACTCCGGGCTCTTGTCGGCCGCGGTGGTAAGGGCCAACACATAGTATTTGCCCGGCGCGAGCGGCGCCGAGGTCCAGATGCCATCCTGGTCGGTTTGGCCGGTGATCAACGAATCGGCAAGCGCCATTTCGGTCGGCGCGGCGGCAGGCAGAACCGCGACAGGCGTATCGGGGACGGCGTTTCCGTCCTTGTCCGAGACCTTCACGCCAAGGGTCCCGCCGTCGCGTGCCAAGACGATCCGCAGGGTCGCATTGCCGATCGCGCTGCCCACTCGCAGGGGTTCGTAGAGAATGCTTCGCCCGGCGTAAAGGATATCTTTGATATAGGCAATCGACGGAACATCGGAGATTCGCGGAGCATATTCGCCGGCAAGTACGCCCGAAAACAAGGCGGTGCCGGGGAACGGGATCGTCGCGCCCTTCATCTCTTCGGACCATGGGGGACGTGACAGGGGAATCAACCGGAGGCTCATCTTTCCGGGCAGGGGCGGCTCCGGAGCCTCGCCCTCCCAGGCCACATCGATGGGAACGGGAATCTGCGCCTGAGGTACCGCCGACGCGTTCCTGACGTCGGAATCGGTGATCGCTACCGGAAGCGTGCCGTAGGTCTCGGGCATTTCAGCGGAGACCGTCTTCGGCAAAACCGTCAGTTGATACTCGGCGGGGGGAAGGTCGCACATCCGGAACCGGCCGTCGGAGCCGGTCACTCCCCGAGGAGTCGAGATGAAAAAGGAGGAGCCTCCGGACGCGCCATTCGCGGGCTGCCGCTCGGCAAATTCGAAGCGGAATGCCTGCGGCCCGCGCGGACCTTTGAGCACCCCTTCGACACAGAACGCCGGGCCGCGTAGCAGGGTGATGTCGACGCCCTCGCGGCGATCGCAGGCCCGCAGAAGCATCGGCTGCGCTCCTTCGATCGACGGAGTGCCGGGATAGTAGGTAGGCACCGTGGCGGGTTTTCGCAGCTTGGGATCCGCGGGCGCGTCAGACAGGGCCGGCACGTTCCACTTCCGCCGCGAGGCCAACACGAGATAGGAGCGGCCAGGGTGGGGTGCCCTGAGAACGTATTCGCCCTGGTCGTTGGTTTGGGTTGTGATCGAGTACACGTACCGGAGTTCCCCGAGCGAGTACTCGCGCGCGACCAGGAACACCTGTATGCCCGGCGCGGGTTCCTTGTTGTGGTCGAGGACGCGGCCGGAGATCTCCGGCAGGCGCACCAGCGCGAAATCCACGGAATTCAGTTCCTGGCCGGCGCGAAGGTTGACGATTCTGGTCGCCCCACGATAGATGGGAATTGTCTCCACCTGGGTTGACGGGACATAAACACTGATCCGCTGAAGGCCGGCGGCGAGTCCCCGCAGAGTGTAGCGGCCCTGCGCGTCCGTCGTGGCCCTCGGTGTCATGCTCCACACATCCCGGAACTCGGCGCCGACGAGGGGAATTCCCGTGACCGCATCGCGAACCACGCCGCGGATCACCGCCTCCGGTTTGGCCGCTGGCGGCGTCTGGGCCGCCGCGGCAACCGTGACAACCAATGCTCGAAGGAACCTGCCCATTTCGGACTCTTGTCTTTCGGGAGCAGAACCGCCAACGCCCTGACTGTTTTCCACCACGCCAGGACGCTAAGATCAATACTACTCCCAGTCTGCGGACGATCCCATCGGCCGGTCCCGAAAAATCCACATGCTAGGATGAAAGAACTTCGCGCATATCTGCATCTAACCGGAAGGAGGCAACCATGCTGATCCGAGTGCCCAAGGGCTGGGAAATCCCCGAGCGGGAAGTCACCCCGGAGTCCGTTTACCTCAATCGCCGCAGCCTGTTGAAGGCCGCCGGATTCCTCGGAATGGAGGGGCTGCTCGAAGCCGCGGCGGAGTTGAAGTCGCCTTACCCCGCCAAGCGGAATCCGGAGTTCGAGAAGGTCGAACGGCCGATTACCGAAGAGTGGGCCGCCACCGGATACAACAACTTCTACGAGTTCGACGCGCAGAACAAGGAGGCGGTGAAGGACAAGATCGGCGCTTTCGTCACCAGACCATGGACCATTGAAGTCTCCGGGTTGGTGAACAAGCCACAAACTCTGGACGTCGATCAACTCGAACGGACGATGCCGCTCGAAGAGCGGGTCTATCGGTTCCGGTGTGTGGAAGCATGGGCGATGACGGTTCCGTGGACGGGGTTTCCGATCAGCGAACTGCTGAAAAAGGTCGAGCCGAAGCCCGAAGCCAAGTACATCCGTTTCGTCACCGCGAAACGGCCCGATCAGATGCCGGGCATCAAGCAGGCTAGCTGGTATCCATGGCCGTACTTCGAAGGACTGCGCATGGACGAGGCAAACAACCCTCTGGCCCTGTTCGTTACCGGACTCTATGGAAAGCCCCTGCCGAAACAGAATGGCGCGCCGTTTCGGGTCATCACCCCTTGGAAGTACGGCTACAAGAGCATCAAATCCATCGTGACGATCGAGTTCACGGCGAAACAGCCGCCGACCTTCTGGAACAAATTGCAGCCCGCCGAGTACGGCTTCTTTTCAAACGTCAATCCGAAGAAGCCGCACCCGAGGTGGTCGCAGGCAAGCGAGAAGGTGATTCCGCGCATGGAGAGGGTGGCGACGATGCCCTACAACGGGTACGAGAAGTGGGTTGCCTCGATGTACAAGGGCAACGAGGATTGAGTGCCAGGTGGCACATTGATCGTGCCATTGTGGCAGTGTTATTCTTGAAGACGTGAGGGCTGCACCCAGGCACGGTCGCGCGCTCGGCCGATCAACGGCGGCGGAAACCATCCGGACCATCGAACGGGGTGTCCGTTACCAGGCGCTTGCTTCCATCGCCTCCGGCAGCGGTCTGTCTGACGCCGAACTGGCGGGTCTGCTGGGAATTCCCCCGCGCACGCTAGCACGCCGCAAGGTGACCGGACGTTTCTCCAGCGATGAGTCGGAGCGAATCATCCGCTTAGGCCGCGTGATGGACCTCGCCGTCGCTCTGTTCGAAGGAGATGCGGCCGCTGCGGTGAATTGGCTGAACACTCCCAAGAAGGCGCTCGCAGGAAACACGCCGTTCTCCTACACCCGGACCGAGATCGGAGGCCGGGAAGTCGAGCGGCTGATCGGCCAGTTGGAGTACGGGGTCTTCGTTTGAATGCCAGAGCCTGGCGCCTTGTCAAGCGCAGGCACGCAGCGACGGCCTTCTCTGGTGACGGTGCGAAGAAGCTTGGTGGCCGGTGGAATCTTCCAGGCACCCCGGTCGTTTACACAGCTGGTTCTATTTCGCTCGCCGTCCTCGAGACACTGGTCCACCTGGAGTCGTCTGACTTGTTGACGGCGTTTGTTGTGGTCCCGGTCGAGATTCCGGCTGCCGACGTTGAAGATCTCGACCGTGCACACCTGCCTCGGAATTGGCGAGCCTTTCCGGCATCCGAAGAGACACAACAAATCGGCGATAACTGGTGCCGAAGTGGCCGAACGGTCGCGTTGCGAGTGCCGAGTGTGATCGTCCCGGAGGAATTCAACTACCTGCTCAATCCCAGGCACGAGGGCTTTGCCCGATTGAGTATCGGCAAGCCTTCCAAATACAGCATCGATCCACGGCTCGCCGGGCGGCCCGCGGTCACGGCTTGACGAAGTAGCCCTTGCGCGCCCGAACCCGCGCGTCCGGATTCCGCTTCAGCGCTTCCTGCGTCAACTCCACCTGAATCCTGCGAAACGAGCCGGGAGTCCCTTGCGGAGCCGCGTACTGCAGGCTGTACCGCGTCCGCATCCGTTCCAGCATCGGCCCGAAGGTCTCGCCCGCCTTCGCCGCCACCGCTTCTCCGCCCGTCGACTCCGCGATGCCGAAGACGTTGGGCGCGGTGAAATCCGGGTTGACGATCCGCCGGGGCTCGGCCGGTTTCCGGTTGCGCACCACCAGGGCATTCAGCACCGTATCGGCGGCGAAGAACTTCGCGATCACGGCGTCGTCCGGGCTTTGGTATTGCAGTCCCTCGTTATCGGTCAGGATCAGCACCGCCCTCCGCGCCCGCACGGGCTGCTTCTCCATGAACTCGGCCGCGGCAAGCAGCGCCGGGTTGATCAGGGATCCGGCGCCCAGCCTCTGCTCGTCCATCGCCTGCCGAATTCCGGTCTGGATCGTGCCGAACTGCGAGGTCAGTTCCTGCCGCAAGTCCGCCCGGCGCGCGAACAGCATCACGCCCACCTGGTCCTTCGGTTGCAGCGCCTTCAACGCACTCGCCGCGGACGCAGCCATCTCTTCGAGCGACCTCCGCATGCTCCCGCTGACATCGAGGAGCAGCAGGACATCCAACGGGTCGGACTCCCTGCCGAAATACGCGACCGGCTGGGCCGCGCCTTCGTCCAGCACCCGAAAATCGTCCTTAGTGAAGCCGGCGAGCACGCTGCCGTTCTTGCCCACCACCTGCACGTCCACCCTCACCAGGGCGACATCGGAACGGAAGACCGGCGTTTCCCCCTCCTGCGCCGACGGCGTCGACTGGGTCTGCTGACCGGTCGCCGCGCCCGCGAGTAGTAGCATGAGGACGGGAAGCATGAAACACATTATCGCCGGGACCGCCGGGCACATCGACCATGGCAAGAGCGCGTTGGTTCTCGCGCTGACCGGCATCGATCCCGACCGTCTGGACGAAGAGAAGCGCCGCGGCATCACGATCGACATCGGTTTCGCTCACCTGCAACTGACGCCGGAGATCCGCATCGGTTTCGTCGATGTTCCCGGCCACGAGCGATTCGTCAAGAACATGCTGGCCGGCGTGGGTGGCATCGACCTGTTGTTGTTCGTCATTGCCGCCGACGAGTCCATCAAGCCCCAAACGCGCGAGCATTTCCACATCTGCCGCCTGCTGGGCATTCGCCGCGGAATCGTCGTTCTCACCAAGGCAGACCTGGTGGACCCTGACATCCTGGGCCTGGTTCGTCTCGAGGTGGAGGAATTCGTGGCCGGATCTTTCCTCGAGGGCGCGCCCATCGTGCCGGTCAGTGCCAAGACCGGGGAGGGGATGGATCGTCTGAAGCAGGAACTGGCACGGGCCGCGGCTGCCGAAACCGAAAAGGACGCGACTCGCTGGTTCCGTCTGCCGATCGACCGCGCCTTCACCATGCACGGATTCGGCACCGTGGTCACGGGCACCCTGATTTCCGGTTCTGTCGCCAAGGACGACGAGGTGGAATTGCACCCCTTGGGCCGCCGCTTACGCGTCCGCGGCGTACAGGTCCACGGTAAGACGTCGGCTCGCGCCGTGGCGGGTCAACGAACCGCTCTCAATCTTACCGACATCGAGGCCGGCGAAGTTGCTCGTGGGATGACCCTCACTCGTCCGGGCCCCTTCTCCGATATCCGCTCGTTCGATGCGTGGATTGATCTGCTCGCGTCCTCGAAACCGTTGAAGCACCGGGCGCCGGTGCACCTGCATGCCGGCGCCGCCGAGATCGAAGCGGAGATCCGTCTGTTTCGCGGACAGGCTGAAATCCAGCCCGGATCGGGAGCCTGGGCACGCGTGGTGCTCCGCGATCCGGCGCAACTGCTGCCGGGCGACCGCTTCATTCTCCGGCGTTTCTCACCCGTCATCACCATCGGCGGCGGCGTGGTCATTGACACGGCGCAGCGGCGTTACCGTGCCGTCGAAGACATCGCTCAGCGGCTGACCCTCTTGCGCGACGGCTTCATCGAACAGAGGTTGGCCCTGTTGGTCAGCGAGTCCCGGTTCGGCTGCTCGCAAGCCGAACTGATCTCGCGCACGGGACTGACGGCGGCGGAACTGGATCAAGCTTCGTCGGCAAGGGCGTTTGCCCGCCTGCGCCAGCCCGAATTCTGGCTGATGGACGCCGCGTGGCTCCGTGCCCAGGCGGCCCGCCTGACCGGGAGGGTCGCGGCGTTTCACAAAGCCAACCCGCTCGTGCCGGGTATGCCCAGGCAGGACCTTCGGAGCAAAGAACTCGCGGGCGCGCCACCGTTTGTCTTGGATGCCATCCTGGACGCGGCGGAACAGGTGGCCGCGGCCGGAGACATCGTTCACCTCAAGACGCACCGGCTCGTGCTGAAGGAAGACGAGCAAAAAGCGCGCGAGGCCATCGAGCGCGCCTTTGCACAAGCGGGGCTCACGACGCCCCCCGTTCAGGAGGTCCTGGCCAAGTCGGGCGTCGAGCCTGGACGGGCGCGTTCGCTGCTCCAGATCCTGATCCGCGAGAAGCGGCTGTACAAGATCAGCGACGATCTGGTCTTTCACGAGAGCGCGATTGGCTCGTTGCGCGACCTCCTGGCGCTTCGAAAGGGGCAACGCTTCAGTGTTCCCCAGTTCAAGGACTGGACGGGAATCTCGCGCAAGTATGCGATCCCGCTACTGGAGTTCCTCGACCGCGAGCGCCTGACCCGCCGCGATGGCGACGCTCGGGTGGTGATCTAGCGGCCTCCTGCCCACGGGGTGAGAGCGACTATGCTGGACGTGTCGCTCCACATCGCGAAAGGAACACCAACGTTGAACCTGAGTCGCAGAACCTTCCTCGCCTTGTCCGGTTCTACCCTGGCCGCGGCCCCGGAATCCAAAGCCGCCGCGCCGCACTTCACCGAACGCGAGTTCCTGCTGGGGACCGAGTACTACCGCGCACCCATGCCGCCTCAGGAATTCTGGGACGCCGACTTCGCCGCCATCCGGCGCACCGGCATGCGGATCGTCCGGACCTTCTCCTACTGGAATTGGATCGAGCCCGCGCCCGGACGCTACGAACTGGACGACTTCGACCGCCTCTTCGAGACCGCGCGCAAACACGACCTGCTGCTCTGGTTCGACCTGACCCTGGCCACCCACGGAGCCGCGCCGGAGTGGATGATGAAGAAGCACCCGGACATGCGCGTGGTGTCCGATCTGGGCGAGGTGGCTCTGCCCGCGCCTGGCAACGCCATGCCGCAAGGCCGGCTCTACCACTGCTACGACCATCCGAAGTGGGCCGAATATGGCGAGGGACTGATTCGCGCGGTGGTGGGCCGCTACAAGGACGCGCCCAATCTGCTGATGTGGAATGTGTGGGACGGCGTCGCGCCCGGGCATCTTCACGCCGGCGCCCGCTTCGCCAATGGCTGCTATTGCGAACACAGCCTCGCGGCCTACCGCAAGTGGCTCCAGCGGCAATACACGCTGGACCAGTTGAATCGCCGCCTCGACCGCCGCTATCGCGACTGGGCGCTGGTGGAACCGCCGCGCACCAACGCCAATCCCGCCGAAGCGCTTCTCTGGCGCACCTTCCAGTACGAAGATCTCCGCGACAAGGTGAAGTGGCAGGTGGATCTCGTCCGCGGCATCGACAGCCGGCACGAACTGCGCGGCCACGGAGCGCACTTTCCACGCTACTGGGACGAGAAATCCGCCGCCGAATTGGATTCCTGGGGATATTCAGCGCCTACCAGCGGAACCCTGACGGGCGACGACCCGTATCGCTTCAGCAACATGTTTCTCGCTTCCAGTTGGTCGCGCAGCGTCGGCAAAGGTGGCCGCTGGTGGTACGAAGAAATCTACGCCGGCATGAATCCGGGGTCGCTGAAATACAAGAAACAGACGACGCCGGAGGAGATCTCGCTGCACGTCTGGCTGGCCGTGGCGGCCGGCGCGAGCGGGGCGTTGTTCTGGCAATACCGGCCGGAGTACCTGGCCTTCGAGGCGCCCGGGCTCAACCTGGTCAGCGCTTCCGGCGCTGCGCTGCCCCGATTGAAGGCCGTCGAGCAGGCCGCCCGCGACCTCGAGCGAGTCAAGCCGCATCTGCCCCTCTCGATCCCAAAGGCCGAGGTCGCGGTCGTGTATCACGACAAAAGCGGAATGCTGCACGAGTTCGCCTCCGCCCCCGAAGAGTACCTGGCGGTCGTACGCTCCGCCTACCGCACCATCTGGCGGCAGAACATTCCGGTGGATTTGATCACCCCAGCGATGGATTGGAACGCGTACAAGATGGTCTGTCTGCCGGGCGCCTTGCTGCTGGATGAGCCCCTGATCGCCAAGGTCCGCGCGATCCTCCAATCCGGCCGGGGTCCCCGGATCGTGGCCGACGGTCTGCTCGGCCTGCACGCGCCGAACGGGCGCTTCAGCTATAACCCCCCGGAGGGCCTGACGGACCTGTTGGGCGTCAAAACCCTCGACTACACTCGGCTGACTGCCGCCGACCTGGCCGGCGACGGCGGACGTCTGCGCACTGAGAATGGCCTGCTCGAGTTGAGCGGCGAAAGCAACTACGTCGGGCTGGACGTCTCGGCTCCGGCGCGGCCCGTGGCCTGGTATCGCGACCAGGTGGTCGGCGTCGAGACACCGGGACGCCGTTTCATCTGGCTGACGCTCTCGTTGGCGACCGCATTCAGTGAAGCCACACGCGAGCGGTTCATCGCCCCGCTCCTCGAGTCGTTCGGCATTCGGCCTCCGGTGCGGACCGGCGGCGATCCCATCATCCTGCAGCAAGCGCGTTCCAAGTCCGGAGGATGGCTGCTGTTCCTGTTCAACCTCGAGTCCAGGGCCGCCAAAGTAGAGCTGGCGCCTTCGTGGAAATTTTCGAGTGCTCGCGATCTGGTGGACGATCGGGCGATCGCGGTTCATGCCGGGCGCTTCACCGTGGAATTGCGTTCAGGCGAGGTGAAGGCGGTCTTGTGCGGGGAAGCCTAGGCGATGGTTCCGAACCGCGGGTGTAAACCCGCGGGTTTTTTTGGAGCCGCGACCATTAAACCCGCGGGTGCTCTGAAGGCGGATGTGAATGAAAGCCCAACGCAACCCGCGGGTTTACACCCGCGGTTCGGAGAGATGATGCGCCGCGACTTAGGGCTAGGTCAGGCATCCCTCGGCCGTAGGAACCACTCGGTCGCCTCGAACGAGTCCAGCCCGCCCGGCAACTGGCCGGCCTCTGGGTGCGTCGCGGTGTAGCGGGCCAAGAGTTTTTTCGATAGCTCACCGACCACCTCCGGATGCCGCGACGACACATCGTGAAACTCGCCGGGATCCTGGTCGAGATCGTACAGACGGACATACCGGCCCGGAGTCGGGTTGTCGGTCAGGTAGCCTTCGGTACGCTTCCGCTTGCCCGAGCAATGGATCAGCTTCCAACGCGCCGTGCGAACGAAGGCTTCTTCGTTCTCCAGGTACTGGCTGAAGATATGGTCGCGCGGCCTCACCGGTCGGCGG
The DNA here is from genome assembly GCA_964529305.1 of uncultured Solibacteraceae bacterium. Lineage (GTDB taxonomy): Bacteria > Acidobacteriota > Terriglobia > Bryobacterales > Bryobacteraceae > CAZGUX01. The sequence goes on from CAZGUX010000230.1 coordinate 50,352, forward strand.
CCTTCCGTATACGGGCGAAGGCTGGCGCCGTGCATCACGGGCAGCGGTTCCACTCCCAACAGGTCGAGAATCGTCGGCGCCACGTCGACCGATTCGGTAAAGTCGCGAACCACTCCACGGCGCACGCGGCCCGGCCACCGGACGATCAACGGTACTCGCAGCGCCGGATCGTAGCCGCAATGCTTCTCGAAGCGGCCGTGCTGGCCCAGGCAATATCCGTGGTCGGCGAGGTAGACCACCAGCGTGTCGTTCTCCAGATCGAGCTTCCGCAATTGGTCGAGCACGCGGCCGAGGTTCCTGTCGAGGAAGGCCACCGATGTGTAGTACGCCGCAGCGATACCCTGTTTTTCCGTGGGCGTCAGGTCGCGAAAGATGATCGGAATCTGCGGCGGATCTTCAGGGCCCACCCGCGGCACAGGAAACCGCGCCGCATCGAACCGGTCCCGATCTTCATAGGGAAAGTCGTACGGCGAATGCGGTTCCATGAAACTGACCCACAAGGCGAACGGATCATCCCGATGTTCGCGAAGAAACCGGCATGCCTGCTCGGCGATGTACGTGCCCTTCATATCGGCTTCGTACCGCGGGTACGGCAGTTTCTCCGCGTTCAGCCAGATGCGCGCCGGGTCCTTGAACGGCCTCCACTCCGGCTTGGACTTCGTCCCGGCGGGAAGAGCTTTCAGCGGGACCTCCCCGGCCCATCTGCGCTGCACCTCGTCCTCGGTCATCACCAGGCGGAATCCGTGCAGGCCGGCCCTGGCCTTCTGGTTGAAGTGCATCTTGCCGATGACCCCGGTGTCGTAGCCGGCCTGACCAAGCTGTTTCGCCAGTGTCGGCCTGGCTTCGGACAAAGGCGTGCGCAACACGGTGACGCCCGCGGCGGACGGCATCAGGCCGGTGAAGAAGGATTGCCGCGAGGGCGTACAGACCGGCGCATTGCAGTAGTGGGCGGCAAAACGTGTGCCTTCAGCGGCCAGGCGGTCGAGGCCGGGAGTTCGCGCCAGGTGGTTTCCGTCCGCGCCCAATACGTACCCCGCGTGATCGTCGGAAATCAGAAACAGGAGGTTGGGCTTCCGTCCCTTTGCGGCCGCGGCCCCGGCGGCCGACATCATCCAACTGCGGCGGCTCTGCATGTTCCTCCCTGGCTCGATGGTACACTGCGCCTGAATGGCTATCGCCGGGAAGGATGTTACCCGCTTGATGGGACGACCTATCGAATCGCTGTCGATCACCGAGCGCAGGCAGGCGGCTGGACAGTTTGCGGCGTTGGAGATCTACACGCCCCAGACTCTGCCCTTGCGCCGGATCGAAGCAATCGGCGAATCCGCCCAGGAGTGCGTTCGCCAACTCACCGGACGTGGGCTCGATCCGTCCCAGTTCGAGTTTGTGCTCATCCGCCCCGCCTACTAACGGCTCGATCCGAGCCCCGGCCTCGACCTGGCGGATCCGCCTTCTCTCTCAGTCCGACGTCGCGCCGAGGCGCGACTCCACGCTGACGCGGGCCCGCTGCCGGATCTCATCCAGCTTCAAACCGGTAAGCGCGACCGCAACGAACCCTCCGATCAACAGGGGCAGGGTCAGAACTCCGAACATCATCAGGGAGAAGCCCGCCGCGGTGGACTTCGGCACGCCGAACAGCCCCAGCCCCAGAACGACCAGGAACTGGTACAGGCCGGCGTTGCCCGGCGCATTGGGGATGACGGTTCCGACGCGCAGGATGACGTACACCGTGAAGGGCGCCCACATTGGCAGATCGAGTCCGTATCCCTGGATCAGCGCCCAAATAGGAACCAGTTGCAACGCGGCATACACCAGGCTCGCGCCCGCGGTGGCGATGACCGTCCGCGGATTCCCCATCGCGTGAATGCCGTCCACCAGATGGTGCAGATAGTGGAGCCAGCGGTTCTCCTTGACCATCGCGTGTGCGTGCTGCCTCCGCAGCCCGACGAACACCAGGACGCCAAGAAGGGCAATCACCACGATGCCCATCAGTCGCCCCGCGTCCACTACGTATCCCGGCAACTCCTGAAATAGCGTGAGCAGAAGCAGGCAGACGAACAGCCACACGCCGTCCAGCACCCGTTCAATCGCCACCGAGGAAATCGCCAGACCTACGGGAATGTGGTTCCAATGCGCGAGCAAGTAGCATCGGATGATTTCCCCGGTGCGGAGCGGCAGAATCTCGTTGGCGTAGAGGCCGATGTACACCGCCTGCACCGTGCGCCACAACCTGGTCTTGACCACGGGCCGCAACAGGATCTGCCACCGCCAGCCGTGGCACACATAGACGCTTAGATCGAAGATGACCGCAATCGTGACAAAACGCCAGTCCAACTCGCCAAAGTCTTTCAGCGTCTGGCGCCAGTCGAAGCCGTGAAATACCCAGATCAGGCTGGCGATCGAAATTGAATAGCCGAGCACCGGCAGCAGCCAGGACGGGGCCTTGGTTTTCTGGACGATGACCGGGGTCTGCTCCATGAAAGGCGGGTTCCTGCAGTTAATGAATATCCATATCATAACGCGGGGCCTACTCCCGCCCCGGCCCCGCAGGCTTACGCGAGACCTTCCGCGGTAAACTTGTGAGCGTTCCTTCTCGAATGAAACCACTAGAGCGTGTCGCCGTTTTGGGTGCGGGTACCATGGGCGCGGGAATCGCCGCGCATTTCGCCAACGCCGGTGTACCGGTCTTGTTGCTGGACGTCCTGACACCGGGCAGTCCCAAGCGCAGTGCCGCCGCCGAGACGGGCCTGCAAGCCGCGGCCAAACGCCGCCCCGGGGCTCTGTTTGTTCCGCAAGTGGCCTCTCGGATCGCCTGCGGCAACTTTGAGGACGACTTGCCTGCGATCGCCGGCTGCGACTGGATCCTGGAGGCGGTGGTCGAGCGACTGGACGTCAAGCAGGAACTGCTCGCCCGGGTCGAACGCCACCGCCGCCCTGGCACGATTCTCTCCACCAACACCAGCGGCATCCCGCTGCGCCTGATCTCCCGTGACTTCGCCGCGGAAACGCGCCGGCACTTTCTGGGGACGCACTTCTTCAATCCCCCCCGCCACCTGCACTTGCTGGAACTCATTCCGGGGGCCGAGACCGGCTCTGACGTGATCGCGTTCGTTCGCGACTTCTGCGACCGCCGGTTGGGCAAAGGGGTCGTCGGCTGCAAGGACACGCCAAACTTCATCGCCAACCGGATCGGGAGTTTCTACGGCGCCGCCGTCCACCAACTGACCCTCGACGGAGACTACTCCATCGAGGAAGTTGACCTGCTGACGGGTCCCCTGCTGGGCTTGCCGCGTAGCGCCACGTATCGCCTCATGGACATCGTGGGGATCGATGTCTGGGCGCACGTCACGCGAAACCTCCACGAAGCCGTTCCCCATGACCCGTGGCGCAATCGGTTTGTCCTACCCGCGTTCATGAATGAAATGATCGAGCGCGGCTGGCTGGGAGAGAAGCGCGGCCAGGGATTCTACAAGGTCGTCGGGAAAGGGGACGACAAGCAGATCCTGGTGATCAACCGCAAGACCCTCGAGTACGGCCCGCAGCAGAAGGTGAAGTTTCCTTCGGTCGAAGCGGTTCGGAATCTCGAAGACCTCGGCGAACGCTTGCGGACGCTCGTCACCGCCACCGACCGCGCGGGTTCTTTCGTCTGGCAACTGCTGCGCGACCATCTGCTCTACGCCGCCTCGATGGTGCCCGAAATCTCCGATCGCATCATCGAGATCGATCAGGCCATGCGCTGGGGCTACGCGCACAAACTCGGCCCGTTCGAGACGTGGGATGCGCTCGGCTTTGCGGAAACCGCGCAACGCATGGAGCGCGATGGCTGTGCTTTCCCTCCATCGGTCGAGCGGATGCGGTCGTCCGGAGCAACCTCGTTCTACCGTGCCGCCGACGCCGCCGGCACGCCCCGCACCGAGTACTTCGACCTGGGCGCTGGCGACTACCGTTTGGCCGAGGAACGCCCCGGCATTCTCTCCATGCCCGAGATCAAACGGGCGCGGGGAGTCGTTCAGTCCAACGCGGGCGCCTCCCTGGTCGATCTGGGTGAAGGCGTCCTGTGCGTCGAGTTCCACAGCAAGATGAACTCGATCGGCGAGGACTTCCTGGCCATGCTGCAGGCCGGACTCGACGAAACGGCCAGGAACTTTCAGGCGATGGTGATCGCCAACCAGGGCGAGAACTTCTCCGCCGGCGCGAACCTGATGTGGCTGCTGCTGGCCGCTCAGGAAGGCGACTGGGACGAGATCGATCTCGCGGTCCGGCGATTCCAGCAGGTCAATCTCGCCATCCAGCGCTCGCCTAAACCCGTGGTCGCCGCGCCGTTTGCCCTGACCCTGGGCGGCGGCGCGGAGATCGCGATGCACGCTGCCCGCGCCCAGTCCTCCGCCGAACTCTATATGGGCCTGGTCGAGGCCGGCGTCGGCCTCATTCCCGCCGGCGGCGGGTGCAAGGAGATGCTCCGCCGTTGCGAGTCCCCCAAACAGGCCTTCGAGACGATTGGTTTCGCCAAGACATCCACCAGCGCGGAGGACGCGAAGGCCTTGCACTATCTGCGTGAGGAAGATCCGGTCTCGATGAATCCGGAGAGGCTTCTGGGTGACGCTAAGGCATTAGCCCTTTCGCTTGCCGCGAATTACCAGCCCCCATCGTCCCTCCCCATTCGCGTCGAGGGAGAAAGCGGATACGCGACCCTCAAGATGGGTGTCTTTCTCGCTCACGAAGGCCAGTTCATCACCGAATACGACGCTGTGATCGGCGAAAAGCTGTCCTATATTCTGAGCGGCGGCCGCCTCAGCGGTCCCCAGGACGTCGCCGAACAGTACCTGCTCGATCTCGAGCGCGAAGCCTTCCTCAGCTTGTGCGGCAATCTCAAAACGCAGGAACGGATGCAGCACATGCTCAAAACCGGAAAGCCCCTAAGGAATTAGTCAATGCCTGAAGCTCTATTGATCGATTGCCTGCGCACGCCCGTCGGCAAGGCCCCGCGCGGCACGTTGCGTCACACGCGGCCCGATGAGTTGGGCGCCGTCGTCCTTCGCCGCCTGCTGGAGAAGTATCCGCAGGTCGCGCCGGCAGACATTGAAGACGTCATCTTCGGTTGCGCGATGCCGGAGGGCGAGGCCGGCGGCAACCTGGCGCGCCTGGTCGCCCTGCGCGCCGGATTACCCGATTCGGTCCCGGGCATGACGATCAATCGCTTCTGTAGCTCCGGACTGCAGTCGATCGCCCTCGCGGCCGACCAGATCCGCTCGGGTTCCGCCGATATCCTGATCGCCGGCGGCGCGGAGTCGATGAGCCTGATCCCGACGGCCGGGTACAAGTTCGCGCCCAACCCGTGGTTCATCGACCATCGGCCCGAGGTCTACATGAGCATGGGCCTCACCGCGGAACGCCTGCAGCGCAAGTACGGGGTCACGCGCGAGGATTCCGACGCCTTCGCGTATCGCAGCCACCGGAATGCCCTCGACGCCCAGCAGCAAGGCCGCTTTGATGACGAGCTCGTGCCGGTCGAAGTGGAGACCGTGAGCCCCTCGAACGGCAGACCAAGCCGATCGACCAGCATGTTTTCGAAAGACGAAGGGCCGCGCGCCGACACCTCGCTGGAAGCCCTGGCAAAGCTGAAGCCGGTCTTTCATTCGAAGGGCACGGTGACCGCGGGCAATGCCTCGCAGACCAGCGACGGCGCCGCCGCGGCGCTGGTCATGTCCGGCCGCAAGGCTCGGGAGCTGGGCTTGAAGCCGGCGGCGCGCTTTGTCTCGTTTGCCGTCGGCGGCGTTCCTCCGGAGATCATGGGCATCGGACCGGTGGCGGCAATTCCAAAAGCCGTCGAGCGCGCGGGCATACCGCTCGACGAGATCGGGTTGATCGAGTTAAACGAGGCCTTCGCCGTGCAGGCGCTGGCCGTGATTCGCGAAGCCGGCCTCGACCTCGATCGCGTCAACGTCAACGGCGGGGCGATCGCCTTGGGCCACCCGTTGGGCTGCACGGGGACCAAACTCACCGCCACCCTGCTCGGTGAGATGCGCCGGCGGAATACCCGTTACGGCATGGTGACGATGTGTGTCGGCGGAGGACAAGGCGCCGCCGGTATCTTCGAGTTGATGTGATGGGAATCCATCTGAATCCCAGATCGTGGGGCGGGCGCCCTCGCCCGCGGCCCGCCCCCTGGCCGGCTTACTCGGCCGCGGACCGCGGGGAACTGCCTCGCCCCGTCTGAACGATTAGGAAAAAACTCTCAGCGGAGAAGCCCATGGCCACCACACTCGCCCTCCCCAAGACTTCCGGCGGAGCCTTCCTCATCGAAAACACCGAGACCCTGTTCACCGCCGAAGACCTGTCCGAAGACCACCGCGCCGTCGCCCGCACCGTCGACGAATTCTGGCAACAGGAAGTGGAGCCGAACCTCGAGGCGATCCTTCACGGTGACTTCGATCTCGCTGTCTCGCTCCTCCGGAGATCCGCGGAACTGGGTTTGGTTTCCATCCTCACCCCGGAGCGGTTCGGCGGCATGGAACTCGATCTGACGTCGTCGATGGTGGTCGCCGAGCACCTGGCGCGCGACGGATCGTACGCCGCCTGGCACGGCGCGCACGCCGGAATCGGCACATTGCCCTTGCTGTTGTTCGGAACCGAGGAGCAGAAGCAGCGCTACCTGCCCAGGTTGTCCTCCGCCGAATGGGTGGGAGCCTATTGCCTGAGCGAACCCCACGCCGGCTCCGATGCGCTAGCCGCAAAAACCCGCGCCGATTTATCTCCTGACGGTACGCACTACGTGCTGAGCGGGCAGAAGATGTGGATCACCAACGGCGGCAAGGCCGACCTGTTCACGGTGTTCGCCAAGATCGGCGGCGAGCAGTTCTCGGCCTTCCTGGTCGAACGCGCGACGCCCGGCGTCTCGGTAGGCGCCGAAGAAAAGAAGATGGGCATCAAGGGTAGTTCCACCTGCGCCGTCTTCCTTGACAACGTGCGGGTGCCGAAGGAGAACCTGCTGGGCGAACCTGGCCGCGGCCACATCATCGCCTTCAACATCCTCAACCTCGGCCGGCTAAAACTGGGCCCGTTCGCCGTCGGCGGCGCCAAGGAAGTGCTGGCGCTGTCCATCCGTTACGCGAAGGAGCGCAACGCCTTCGGCTCGGCGATCGCCTCCTTCGGAATGATCCAGCACAAACTGGCCGAGATGACGATCCGCATCTGCGCCGCCGAATCGATGGTCTGGCGCGTGGTGGGCTGGATTGAGTCGCACCTCGACGGGATCTCCTGGGAGGCTGCCGACGCCGCCCAGCGCAAGCTGAAAGCCGTCGAGGAGTTCGCGGCCGAATGCTCCATCATCAAGGTCGCCGCCTCGGAGATGCTCGACTACGTCGTCGACGAGGGCGTCCAGATTCACGGCGGCTACGGATTCCACGCCGACTACCGTGTCGAGCGCGCCTACCGCGATTCGCGCATCAACCGGATTTTTGAAGGCACCAACGAGATCAACCGTCTACTGACCACGGGTATGTTGCTGAAGCGCGCGGCTCGAGGCCAATTGGCCCTGGTTCCGGCAGCGCAGGCTGTACTGTCGGAAGCCTTGTCAGGACCCTCACCGGCCATCCCGGACAACTCGCCTCTGGCCGCCGAGGTACTGCTGGCTCGGAACGCCAAGAAGATTGCCCTGCTGCTGATGGGTGCCGCGTACCAGAAGTTCGGCAACGGTCTGGAGCATCAGCAGGAGGTGCTCGCCGGCATTACGGATGTCGTGACCGAGGCATTCGCCATGGAATCCCTGGCGCTGCGGTGCCGCCTTCTGCAGCAGAGCAACCGGGCAGCCTTGGCGCGCGATGCCGCCGCGGTGTTCACCCGCGATGGCATGGCCCGCGCGGAATTCACGGCAAGAACTGTCCTGGCCGCCTGCGCCGAAGGCGATACGCTCCGCACCCAACTCGCCCTCCTTCGCCGCTTTGTGAAGTACGATCCCGTGGACGCGATCGCCGCCCGGCGGCGGATCGCCGCCCGCTGCGTCGAAGCGGGACGCTATCCATTCTGAGAGAAGACTATGAGCCGTCCAGCCAATTACGAAGATGCCAACCTGATCCTGCGCCTGTTCGAAGAACGGCGCGAGCCTCGCCTGCGTCAGGCCCGCGAATGGTTCGTCAAGAGCTTCCGGTACAAGACCGTCAAGGAGTTCTTCGATGCCTGCCCTCTGGGCTCGGAAGAGAACACGTCGGTCCGCATGGTGGCCAGCTACTGGGAGATGGTCGCCTCGTTCATCACCGGCGGCGTTCTGCATGAGGAGTTGTTCTTCCAGAGCGGACGCGAACTCGTGCTCTGTTATCTGCGGTTGCGCCCGATCCTCGCCGAGTTGCGGGAGACCAACAAGGATCCGTTCCTCTACACGAATCTGGAAATCGTGGCGAAGCGGTTCGAAGAATACGCGACGGCGCGCGCGCCCGAGTCGTTCGCCGCCTTCGCGCAGCGCGTGTCGTGAGCCGGCAGCGCATCGTGGTGTTGGTCGGCTTGCCGGGTTCCGGCAAGTCGACCTGGCTTGCCGCTCGCGGCATCACGGCCCTTTCTTCCGACACGTTGCGCCTCTGGCTCGCCGACGATGAGACGGATCAGACGATCCACGCTCGTGTCTTCGCGACCCTGCGATATCTGCTGCGCCAGCGTCTCGCCATCGGGCGAGAGATCAGTTACGTCGACGCCACCCATCTGACTCCCGCCGAGCGCGCCCCCTATGTCGAGATCGCCAGCGGCTATGGCTGCGGCATCGAGGCCCTGTTCTTCGATACGCCGGTGGAAGTATGTCAGCAGCGAAACGCCGCGCGCGACCGTGTGGTGCCCGTGGAAGCGATCGCGGCCATGCAGGCGCGCCTCATCCCGCCGTCTGAGGAAGAAGGCTTCGACCGGATAGAGGTGATCGCTTAGCCGCCGCTGCCGCGTCGCCGCGACCCGGAATTCCTTGAGCCTTCTGAGCCGCGGGCGTGAGCGAGGGGTGGCGATGCATGTTGACCGGTGAGGAGGTCGCGGCGCGGTATGAAGTTCCTGCTGTCTCAACATCGTCGTCTCCGGTCCTATAATCAGGTCATGCGGCGCGCCGGTCTTACCCTGGGCGTGGTCTTGGTAGCGGTCTTCCTGATTCGGGCCGCCGATGCCCGCAAGCCGCCCCGCTGGATCGCCGAAGAGATGGACGCCATCGAACGGCTGGCCGAGGCCGAACCCGTTTCCGCCTCCATCGACACCCGCCTGCGCCTGGCCGACGCCCTGAAGCGCAACTACCCGGCCGAATGCGCCCGCATCACCCGTTCCGCCCTCCAGACGCTCCCGCAGGTGCGCGCCGGCAGCATCCGATCGAGTTACGGCCTTCGCGCGGTGGAACTGCTTGCCATCTCCGGCGACCTGGAGGGCGCCGAACTGGCCCTTCCCCTCTTTCAGCAGGACTCGCTCGAGTTCTCCCACGCCTTGCATCAGGTGACGGCCTACTGGCTCGAGCAAGGCAGGAGGCCCGCCGCCGAGTTCCTGTCGCGCAGCCTCGACGCCGGTTACTTCGATCCGCTGGCCGTTCATATGGTTCTGCGGCAGTCCGTCCGGGACGATCCCGGAGAGGCTCGTCTGCTCTTCGCCAAGACCGCTGAAATCGCCTTACGGCGGCCCGTGGACCGCCATCTCTCCTCGCTGATCATGCTCGTCGGTGAGATCGGCTCGATCGAGCCGACTGCCGCCACGGACTTTCTGGTCCGGCTCCTGGGAGTCGTCACGCAGGATTCGTTCAAGGCCGAACAGGAGATGAACGCCGACTTCCGGATCGGCTCCCGAGTGGTCGGTACGACGAGTGCGCGGGAGACAGCCCTCTTTCAGATTGCGGCTTTTCTCCGCGTCTGGTCTCCTCCGTTGTATGAACAACACCGCCGGTACTTCGCATCCTGGGACGAACTGCTGAAGGACGTGACCGCGGACAATCTGCGGCGCGTGACCGTTCCCAAGCGCTTCGCGACGCCTTCGCTGTCGAGAGAGCCCGTGATTCGCTCATACGCGTCCCCGGGACTCCAGCCGCTCCGGGTGGAAGAACTGGATGAACGGCCTCCCGACGTGGCTCTGGCTGCGGCGCGCGTCGAAACCGAACCGATTGCCCGTGCAATAGCCCTGACGCGCCTGCTGCGCACCAACTTCCAGATCCGCGGGGACGGTTGGAAGTCCATCGCCGACGAAGCTCTGTTCGAACTCGAGAAGGCGGCGCCGCCCGCGCGGTTCGGGGTGCTCACGAGTTTGTTTGATCTGGCCCTGCAGCACCGGCGGCAGAGTTCCATCGCGCAACGCTGCGGAGACGCTCTGCTGTCATTGATCGGCCAGCAAAGCCGCTGCGACGAATACGAATGCGAGAAAGAGCAGAATCCCGGCATCGCGGTAGGCCCGGCGTACCAGGGGATGGCGGACCGGCTTTCCTGGCACCAGCGGGATGCGGGCGACTTGGGCCTGAAGTCCGTCTCTCTCGAAGCACGGGACCGCCTTAGCCGGTTCAATCTCGCGATTCATCGCCCCTCCCTCAGCGCGCGGTAAATCTCCAGTGGCGCCGGGCGGCACTTTCAACGGTGGCTGCGTCCGTCCCCGATTTCTTCCCTCCCCACTCAAGGGAGTCTCCATGGGCCTGCGGCCCACCAAAGGTGATGAAAAACGCGCTGCGGCCCCGAGCGTCAGCGAGGGGGTCCCTTCCCGTAAAAAGCGCACGGCGCTTAGAGCGGTTTTTCAACGGAGCGCTGTCGAACAACGGGAGCCCTGTTGTGATAGACAGGTCTCAGTGCGATTCCTCATCCGATACTTCCCCGCTCTTCTGCTCGCCGCGTCTCCCGTCCTCGCGCAAGACCGTGAGGCCTACGTCAAAGGAAAGCCGTACAATCCCGGCCAGGAGTGGGTCCTGGTCGCCGACGACTCCTACGTCGAAGACAAAATCGGCATGGTGCGCGTCCTGGGCGCCGTCAACAAGATGCCCAACAATCCGGTCATCGTTCCCGATCAGCCGTGGGAAGACGTCATCGCCCACCCCGACGCGCGGTTTGATGAAAGCACCGGACGGTATCAGATGTGGTACCAGGTATGGAACGGCCCGGCCTGGCATGCGCGCCACTCGAAGTGGACGGCGAAGACCGTTCCGCCCGAGCGCCTGAAGAACTGGCACTCCTACTTCATCGGCTACGCCTCCAGTGCCGACGGCGCCCGCTGGGAGAAACCGGCTCTCGATCTCCATCAATACCTCGACTTCAAAAAGACCAACATCGTGCACATCGGCGAGGACGAGGCGGAAGCGCAGCGCGTCTATGCGAATCCGGACACCTCCGACCCATCGAAGCGGCTGTTCATGATCTATAGCGACCGTTTGAAGGACCCGCAGAAGGGACAGTCGCTCATGCTGGCGTGGTCGGCCGACGGAATCCGCTGGCGCGTGGATCACACCGCATCTCCCCTGCTGACCCGCGTCCCCGACGGTTCCTTCGATCTGGCGCGCGACGAAGCCCGCAATCGCTGGCTTCTGTTTCGCCGGCCCGACTATGCCTCGGCCGCCCTGAAGCGTCAAGGTCCGTATGCCGCTGTCCGTGCGAACGGACGGTACGCCGTGTCGGTGAACGACAAATTGGGGCCGGGTTGGAGCTATCCGCGCGTGGTCCTCACCCCTGACGAGGAGGTGGAGTGGCGCGACATCGACATGGTGCGGGTGATCCGCGAGGGCACGCATTTCATCGCCCTGATGGGTCTGATGGACGACAGCCAGAAGGGCCTCCAGCAGGTGCACCTGGCCGTCAGCCCCGATGGCATCCGCTGGACTCGCTATCCGTACCTGCCGGCCTTCCTGCCGCGTGGCCCCGAGGGATCGTTCGACGCCGGCCAGACGAATCCGCCCGCCGTCGTTCATCGCGGCGAGTTCACCTACCTGTTCTACGCAGGCATCAACGTCGGCCAGCGCGTCCAGCAGGGATACTACGCGACGATTGGCGCTGCCCGCATGCGCCGGGGGCGGTGGATCGGTCTCAAGTCGGGAGTGGATGGAGGGTACGTGCTCTCGCGCGAACTCACCGTCTCGGGGAACCGCCTCGAGATCAACTATCAGGGGATCATTGCGCCCTACATGAAACCGATCGACGGCCGGCCGATTGGTAACATCCGTGTCGAGCTTCTGCGGAAATCACCGGTCGAAGGCCACCTGGAACCGATCCCCGGATTCACCTTCCAGGAGTCCGATCCGCTGGTGGGCGACGGCCTCGCGGGTGTCGTGACGTGGAAAGGCAACCCGGACCTGTCGGGTCTGGCCGGTAAACCGGTGTGGGTCCGGTTTCACGTCGTCCAGTCGGAGTTATGGGGATTCCGTTTCGCCGGCGGGCGGTAAACGTCCAATCGCCGCCCACTTGCTATAGCTGCCGCGCCGACGGGAACGCTTTCGTGCGGGCGGGTCGGCAAACCGGCGACGAAGGCCGCGGGATTGCCGAACTGCCCGCTCAACTCTACACAGGTAGAGTCAACTCGTGTACCTGAAAGTGAAACCGGTCCGGCGGCAGGCAAGCCGGAGTCTCCGCGATCAGGTGCGCCCACGCCTGATATGCCGAATCGGCGATGGGCGAATTCAGAAAGAACAGAAAATGATTGGAGCAACAGTCGATCGGCGGCGGCTGCCGGAACGTCAGTCGCATCCCTACCGCCCGTTCCACCCCCACCCCCGCGGCTCCAACGTGCTTGTCCACCAGCAGCTCGACAAAGCTGGACCGGCTGGCATGCGGCCAGACATCCGGGTGCAGGAAGCGTCTCAGCACCTCGTGCGTCTCGAACGTGATCTCGCACTGCCGGATCCATTCGATGATCGAGTCGCCCCAATACCAGTGGGCCAACAGCAAGTGGTACTGCGCGGCCATGTGGGCCGCCAGGTCGAACTTGAGCTGTTCCAGCTCGCGAGGCGCCTTGTGCTCGATCGTGGCGGACGGGATCATGTCCTCCGCGTCCACCATCTCGACAATCGTGTCGAGGGAGACAATCTCTTCCCCTTCGGCCTGTCGAATCAGCAACGGTGGAAGTTCGTGGCTGCCACCGCCGGGAATTTCAAGGTACGTTCGGCCCCTCATGGCGTCCAACCTCGCTCCTATATATCGACGGATAATATCGAAAAGTTGATTCCAAAGATTTTTATCACGGCTCGCATGGCTGGTGGCGAAAGAAAAATGAATGGGTCCGATCGACGGCTCTTAGCCTGCCGAATCGGCTTAAATCCAGTCAGGTGACCGTGTTATGATGCGCACGGCATGGGAAAGTACTCAATCGGCCTGGACCTTGGCGGCACCAACCTCCGCGCCGCGGCCGTCGATCAATCCGGGACCATCCTGGGCAAAGTGGCCGGCAGCACCAACCTGGCCGAGGGCAGGGAGGCCGTCCTGACCGATATGGCCACGGCGATCCGGACCCTCCGGGAGGAGTTCGGCGCTGGCGACCTGTCCGGGGTCGGCGTCGGCGTCCCCGGCTTCATCATCATGAAGTCAGGCGTCATCACGGATTCGCCCAACCTCCCTTTCTTTCACAACTTCCCGATCCGGGACGAACTCGAGACGCGCATCGGGACCCGTGTGATTCTGGAGAACGATGCCAATGCCGCGGCCCTCGGGGAAAAATGGATGGGCGCGGGCCAGGACGTGGACGACCTGGTCCTGCTCACGCTGGGCACCGGGATCGGCGGGGGAATCATCTCCGGCGGCCGCGTGCTCCACGGCTTTGTCGGCATGGCCGGTGAGGTCGGACACATCACCATCAACCCCACCGGAAATCCCTGCGGCTGCGGCAATCGGGGCTGCCTCGAGAAACACGCCTCGGCCACCGCGGTCAGCGCCATGGCCCGCCTGATGGGATTGGGCGAGAACATGGCCTCCGAAGACGTCTACCATCTCGCGGCCGGAGGAGACCCAAAGGCCCGCGAAATTTTTGCCGTCATGGGCGAATCTCTCGGCATGGCCCTGTCGATTCTGGCCAATCTGTTCAACTTCCCTCTCTACCTGCTCAGCGGCGGGTTGCTGGGGGCCTGGGACCTGTTCGCGCCCGCCATGATCGAAGAGTGCCGCCGCCGCTCGCCGGTTTACCGCGCGACCGGCACCCGCATCGAGAAAGCCGCGCTCGGCAATCTGGCCGGACTCTACGGCGCGGCCTGCCTGCCGTTTCTGGAATAACCATGTACTGGCTTGGGATCGACATTGGAACCGGCGGAAGCCGCGCCCTGCTGGTGGACGAAGCGGGCCGCGTCTGCGCGGGACACACCGCCCCGCACGAAGACATGATGATGCCGAAGCCGCTGTGGGCCGAGCAGCGTCCCGGCAACTGGTGGGACGCCGCGGTCGACGCGGTTCGCGGCGTGCTGGCCAAGGCGGGCGCGACGGGCGATCAGGTCGCCGGCATCGGCCTCTCCGGGCAGATGCACGGCCTGGTGATCCTCGACGCCGCCAACCAGGTGATCCGCCCCTCTCTGATCTGGTGCGATCAGCGTAGCCAGCCACAGGTGGACTCCATCAACGCGGCGGTCGGCAAGGCGCGCGTTCTGGAGTGCATCGCCAACCCCGTGTTGACAGGGTTCACGCTGCCCAAACTCCTGTGGGTCCGCGACCACGAACCCGCCAATTTCGAACGCGTGCGCACCATGCTGTTGCCCAAGGATTACGTGCGCTACCGCCTGACCGGAGAATTCGCGAGCGAAGTGTCCGATGCCTCCGGAACCGCGCTGTTCGACGTCGTCCGGCGCCGCTGGTCGTGGGAACTCGTCGATGCGCTTTCGCTCGACCGGGCGATGCTGCCGAAAGTCTACGAATCGAGCGAAGTGAGCGGCGCCGTCTCTGCCGAAGCGGCGTCGCTTATGGGTCTCCGCGCGGGCACACCCGTCGTCGGCGGGGGCGGCGACCAGGCAGCAAGCGCCGTCGGCAACGGCATCGTGCGGTCCGGAATTGTCTCGTGCACCCTGGGCACCTCCGGGGTGGTCTTCGCCCACATGGATGAGGTCGCCTACGATCCGGCCGGCCGCGTCCACACCTTCTGCCATGCGGTCCGCGACAAGTGGCATGTCATGGGCGTCACCCAGGGTGCGGGCCTCAGCCTCCAGTGGCTCCGGAATCAACTGATGCCGGGCATCGCCTATGACGACATGACCGCCGAGGCCGCCCAGGCCCCGGCGGGGTCGCAGGGTCTGTTCTGGCTGCCCTACCTCATGGGCGAGCGCACGCCTCACCTCGACGCGACGGCTCGCGGCGGCTGGATTGGCCTCACCGGCAAGCACCGTCGCGCCGACCTGATCCGGGCGGTTCTGGAAGGCGTCTCCTACAGCCAGAAAGACTGCCTTGAACTGGTCGAGGGCCTCGGCGTGCGAGTGGATTCGGTGCGGTTGTCCGGCGGCGGCGCGCAGAGCGGCTTCTGGCGGGAATTGCTGGCCGGCGTCCTCGATAAGAGGGTGGTCCGTCTCCAGACCCAGGAAGGCTCCGCGTACGGAGCGGCCCTGCTGGCCATGGTCGGTACGGGAGCCTATTCGTCGGTGCCGGAAGTTTGCTCCTCGGTCATCCGCGAGGTCGACTCGCTTGACCCCGATCCTCAATCCGCGGCCTTCTACGCAAAAGGCCACCGCCTGTATCAGGCGTTCTACCCAGCGCTCAAGGATCTTTTCACCGCAACGGCCGCTCTCTAGCCGGGTTTCCTGTTATACTGCACAGTCACGGAAGGAGACACATGTCCCAGGAAATGGTTCAATTGGTGTCCGGCGTCCTGGCGGTGGTGCTGGTCGTCATCATCATCATGCGCCGGAAAGCAAAAGCCAAGACCAAAGTCGAAGACGATTTCTAGCCGCTCTTGTGGGCCTGCCCCACCGCCTCGTTCCGCAACCCCGCCGTTGCCGAGTCCCCGAAGCCCTTTTTGCCAATTTCAGCCCTGCCGCGAAGGACTATTCTTCGTCGCCCAGCGGGGAGGGTCTGCCCTTGTGGCTCATGTCGTCGGCCAGAATAATGGCTTCGGCCAGGTCCTTCATCGGGCGGCGCAGGCGGCGGCTCTCGTTCCGGAGCCGCAAATAGGCCTCCTGCTCCGTCAGGCTGTACTTCACCTGCAGGATGCCTTTGGCCCGCTCCACGACCTTGCGGGTCTCGAGCGCGCGCTTCATCTCCACGGTCTCGGACATCAGACGCGCATTCTCGATGGCGATCGCGGCCTGCCCTGCGATGACCTTCACGAAGCTGATCTCCTCGTCGCTGAAGGTGCGCTTCTGCTTGGTATAGATGTTGATCGTGCCGATCACCTTCTCGCGGGTCACCAGCGGGACCGACAACAACGAGATCAGGCCCGTCTTGCGGGCCAGTTCCGGATAGCGGTAGCTCTTCTCGCCCAGAACGTCGCTGACGATCAGCGGGCGCCCTTCGCGCACAACCCGCCCGATGAGCGAATCTTCAATGCGCAACGGCATCTTGTGCAGGTACTCGGGCGACGAGCAGCGCGCGGCCCGAATTACCAACTCGCGTCTCTCCTCGTCCACGAGCATGATCGAGCAAACGGGCGAATCGAACGTCTGCGCCACCATCTCGGAAATCGGCTGCAGGATCCGGTCCAGGTAATCCTCGCCGGCGATCGCATCGGCCACCGCGGCCAGGGTCTCGATGCGCTTGGTGGCCCGTTGCGTCTGGACCTCCAGTTGGACCCGGGCGATGGCGCTGCCCATCTGCTCGCCGATGAACGAGACCAGAGCGATCTCGTCCGGCGAATGCCGGTGCGTCTTGCGATGGTGCACGTTGATGACCCCCACGAGTTCGTTGCGGCTCACCAGCGGAACCGAAAGGAACGCTTCGTAGGTATCCTCGGGAAGCGCCTGGAACGCTTTGAACCGCGCGTCGGAGAAAGCTTTCGAAGACAGGGCAACCACGGAGTTGTGCTGGGCGACCCAGCCTGTGATTCCTTCGCCCATCTTCAAACGGATGGCTCCGATTTCGGCGGTGTGCGGCAACTGCGATGCGCTTAGCACCATCTCGCCCGTGGGTGCATCCAGCAGATACACCAGGCAGGCATCACAGTCGGTGGCTCTCAGGGTCAGGCCGACGAGTTCGGACAGGATATCGTTCAAGCCAGCGTCAGAACTGACGAGGCTGCTAATGCGATGCAATAAAGAGACCGGGGATTCCAACACTTCCACATAAATAGGGTACGAGCGGCTTTCCGGTGGAGTCCAATCAAAATTTCCTATAGGCTCGATTGCAGAAAACGGAAATGAGCCGGAAAGGATACAGCCGGATTCACCCTGGGCGTGAAGTTGGCCATCAGGTGGCCCGGAGTTCACGCTCTTCGCGCTCGTACCGCACGTATTATTTCGCGTCGTTTTCGGCCACCCAGACACCAGCCTCGGTGCACTATACTGAGTCGACATGAAACCCTCTCGCCGCCGCCTGCTCGAAATCGGCGCCCTCGCGCCCGCCGCGGCCGCTGCCGCGCCCACCAGCAGCCTGACCGCCACCTCACCCTCGCCTCTGTACGCCAGCCTCGGAGTCAAACCGGTCATCAACGGCGTCGGGGTCGTGACCGTCCTGGGCGGCTCCCTCATGCCGCCGGAAGTCGTCCGTGCCATGGAGGAAGCCTCCCGCTTCTTCATCCCGCTTCCGGAACTCGAAAAGAAAGTCGGCGCGCGCATCGCCGCACTCCTCGGAGCCCCCGCCGCCATGGTGACGTGCGGAGCGGCTTCGGCCATCAGCGTGGGAACCGCCGCGTGCCTCTCCCAAGGGGATCCGAACAAACTCCGCCAACTTCCCGGACGCGACGGCATCCGCTACGAGGTTGTCCAGCAGAAATCACACCGTTCCGGCTACGAGCACCAGATGGAACTCTGCGGCGCCAAAATCGTCTGGGTGGAAACACGAAAGGAGCTGGAAGCCGCCATCACCAAAAAGACGGGCATGATGTTCTTCCTGAACAAGGCGGAACCGAACGGGCAGATCGCCCGCGAGGACTTCATCCGGATCGGCAAGGAGCGCGGCGTCCCGACGATGAACGATGCCGCTTCCGATGCCACGCCCAAAGAAAACCTGTTCAAGTACACCGAGCAGGGCTTTGACCTCGTGATCTTCTCGGGCGGCAAGGCTCTGAGGGGTCCGCAAGCGACCGGCTTGCTCCTGGGCCGGAAAGATCTGATCGAGGCGGCGCTGCCGGCCATGTCGCCCTTCGGGGGGATCGGCCGCGGCATGAAGGTCGGCAAGGAGGAACTCTGCGGCGTCCTGGCCGCCGTCGAGCGGTATCTCAAAGTCGATCACCAGGCGGAATTTCGCGTCCTCGAAGACCGGGTCGCGCATATCCGCCAGGCGCTGAAAGGAATCTCCGGGATCGAGACCGAGCGGCATATCCCGGTCATTGCCAACGAGGTGCCGCACGTGATTGTCCAGTGGGACGAGTCCGCGCGCGGCCTTTCGTCGCAGCAGGTCACGGAGAAACTGCTCTCGGGCGATCCTCCGATTCACGTCCAACGTCCGGGAGCGGGACGGCTGCTTATCTCGGTGTGGATGATGCGGGGAGACGAGCACCGGATCGTCGGCCGCAGGCTGCGTGAGATTCTCTCGGCCTAGCCGCAATCACAATCGGAAATCGCGGCGGACGAATGGCTCCGAACCGCGGGTGTAAACCCGCGGGTGCCGTGAAGGCAGACGCGAAACGGGTGCCGAGCCCGTTCAGTGTGGCAGGTTAGGCCGGGTCGTCGCTCATGACTTCTGCGCTTTCATGTAGGTCCGCAGCACGGCGTTGATCCGGGTCTGATAGCCCTTCTGTTGACGCAGCCAGTCGAGCAGGTCTGCATCCAGCCGGATGGTGACTGTCTGTTTCGCTCGCGGGACGACGATTTTGGCCTTCTTCCAAAAGTCCAGGTCAGTTGGACGAGCCTCGGGATCGGCCTTGATGGCTTTCCTGATGTCTTTGCCGCTCAGCGCCCGAAGACGTTTCCAATCGGTGGCGCCGGCCCTAACCGAGGCTTTGCCAGTAGGCTGCTCTTTCATGACTTTCTGCTCTCCATGCCAAATTGATGCGGCGTTCGGTCTCGCTGACATCCGTGTAGATCACCGTGATCTCGAGGCCGTTGACGAGGCCGATTGCGTAAACGCGAATTTCTCCGTAGTCGAACCGGTCATCCACCTTCTCCAACGTGGGGCCCTCGAAAATGCGGATCGCGTCTTCGAACGCGACTCCATGGCGAGCGAGATTCCCGTGGCTCTTTCGGCGGTCCCAAACGTAGTTCATCGGTTCATACTTACATTATGTATTTACGCGACGAATGGCACAAAGGGAATTTGTCTCTGGTGGTGCCAAGGGAGGATGGCAGAACCGTGCCGGACCATGGTGCTACACTCCGCAGTATGGACCGGGTGGAGGAGATCGAGGCCGCGATCACCGACTTGCCGCCGGAAGACTTTCGGCGCATTGCCCAGTGGTTTCGTGCCCTGGAGCAAACGCGCTGGGATGAACAGCTCGATCTCGATTCCTCTGCCTGCAAACTCGATTTCCTGTTCGAGGAAGCGGACAGCGAGTCGGTGCGCGGCGTTCTGCGCGAGTGGCCTCCGAGTCGGAGAGCACCATCGTGCTATTGGAAGGCGAACCGGGGACACCATCACCTGGGTTTGGATCGGCTCACATAGTGAGTACAACCGGTTGGCCGGTTCGTGAGGGGGCGAGCCGGACTCAAGAAGTACGTGCGGCCAACGGCTCCTTCGACCGTTGGCATGGATTCGCACTCCCGTGAATCTAGCCCGGATTTACCCGAAGGTGTTTCCAATCGCTCGGGCCCCGAGTTGAGGCCTGGCCGGTGGCAGTTCTTTTCTGGCTTTCTCGATCCATGTCGAAATGAGACGGCGTGCCGGCCTACGGCTTGAACCGAAGCACCATCCACGCGCCGGACGCCGCCAGCACGTAGCCGACCCACAACAGCGGATTGGGAGCCTGTTTCGGCGGATGAGTCCCCATCGACACCAGCACGTTCACCAGCGGCGCGCCGGCAAATACCAACGGCATCACGTACGCCGGGACGCCCCCGGACTTGAACGCCATGATGATGCACACTGCTCCCAAAGCCCCCAGCGCTCCGGCCGCCGTCGCCCAGGTGGTTCCCATCGCGCCAAACCCGTTGAGCGCTCCCTGCGAGTGCAGCATGAACACCGGCACCAGGACGCCCACCAGAAAGTACGCCACGCCGACGCAGAGCAGCGCGCGCACCGGGCTGCCGAGCGCGACCTGTCCTTTGTGTAGTGAGGGACCGTAGACTCCCCAGAACAACGCGGCTCCAACGGCGTACATTACCCAGTTCATCGATTTTCCTTTCTGTGGCTGCATGTGAAGTCGATCACAATACGATACCGTGAAACGGAGCGGGCCCTCGAGGCCGTCGCCAGGCAGCCCTCATCGCGCCGACGGCTTCAACCGGAAGCTGATCGCTTCGATCCGCTGGTCCACCTGGCCGTAGTAATTGTCGCCGCCCACGTGGTACACGCAGAAGATTCGCCCGTCCGGCAGTTGCACGCTGCGGGGATAGTATCCGCTGCGAGGCCTCCCGTCTAGGTAGGTCCACGTCTTGCCCTCGTCGGCCGTCCACGCGATGCCGTCCGTCGCCACGTGCAAGATAATCCCTTCGCGCGTCGCCAGCAGATCCGGATGCCCGCTGTGCGGGATCCAGAGCTTGCGGACCGGCTCCGGACGCCACGACTTTCCGGTCTTCCGAAGAATCGTCTGGTAGCGGCCTTTGGCTGCGTCCACGCGAATGACGGCCAGCAGATCGCCGTTCGCCAATTCGGCGAAATCCAGTTCTTCGGACGGCCGCACGCTCTGGTCGTTCCACAGAAGCAGCGGTTCGGACCAGTGCTTCCCCTGATCGTCGGAAACCCACAAGGCCGGTTCGAGGGCCGGGGCCCAATCGTTGCGAGTCGTCAGCCCCGCCCGCTGCCGCATCACTCCGCCGGCCACCGCCAACCGCCCGTCCCGCAGGACCCGGAACCGCTTGGGCAATGAGTTCCACTTGCCTTCGTCGAAGAACACGGCCGGCGCGCTCCAACTCGTGCTGCCATCAGTCGAGCGCTGCCAGTAGCCGGTTTGCGGAACGTCGTAGAACGGCAGATACTGGCCCCACACCGCCCGGTAAATCACGCCGTCCGCGGTCGCCACCTCGGGCTCGCAGGTCCATCCGTTCATCGGTGTCGTCGCGTGCTCCGTACTCACCGGCTTCCAGGTGGCGCCGTTGTCCCCCGAAGCGAGATGGATCGCCTGAAGGTCCGTTCCCGCCATGTCGTACTTGACGTATTCCGGCTTTCCCTCCGGCGGCCACGAGAGCTGTTTCAGGATGTCCTGGCGGGTTCGATACCTTCCTTCCAGTGGGCCTGTCGCCTGATGGAAGGAGATCATCATCTTCCCCGCGGGCATCAGCCAACAACCCACCCAACTCGTGTACCCGGGAGTCTGCGGCGAGTGGTACACCACTCTCTTGGCGAACTCGTCGATACCCACCCGAACCGGCGTCTGTGCCTGGCACAGCAGACCGGTGAATATCAGGATCCTGAGGCTATTGCGGAGCGGCATTCCTGTCAAGACCAGGAATGATATCATCCTTTCTCAAATGCGGCGGCGAGATCTCTACAAACTCAGTGCGGCTCTCTGGGCGGGCCAGACCAAACCGGCGGCCGCCATGACCCTCGAACAATGGCGGCGCGAGGTGCGCTGGGCTTCCCCGTATCGCAAGCCGCGCGGGCTTCGCAACGGATTCGATGGGATCAGCATGAACCAGGTGATGGTGGTCGAGCGCTCTCCCGCCATCCGCGTCAAGATGGAAATGGCCGGCAAGCCCCAGGCCGCGCAATTGCCTGACGGAACCGTCGTCGTGGCCGGCTTCATCGAGCCGCCCGTGCACAAGGAATCGCGCTGCACGCTCCACTTCTCCCGGGACAACGGCCAGACCTTCAGCGAGCCCCGGGTCCTCGAATTCGGCGGGCGCTCCAACGGCTTCCGCTGCCTCAAGGACGGCACCCTGATCCTCGGCCACGGCGGCGCTCGCGAAGGCATCAGCCGTTCCACCGACGGAGGCAAGACCTGGACCACGTTCGAGATTCCCGACAGCATCGTTCCCGGCGATCAGCGCGTGACGATGGGCGAGTGTCACGGCCCGATCGAGTTGGCCGACGGAACCCTGTTGGTCCACCTCGCCCGCACGGTCGGGAAGTATGAATGGGCCGCCTACGTGATCCGGTCGAAGGACGGCGGCAAGACTTGGGGAGATCCGACGCGCGTTCCCACCGAAACCGATTCCGACGAGATTAGCTATGCCCTGCTGCCGTCCGGGCGCATCCTCGGCATCACTCGCTCAAGCGCGGCGATGATCAAGCGAGACCATTTGGAAGACGTGGTGCCCGGCGGCCGGACCGCGCCCTTCGGCTCCGAGGCCGGCGATGCCGCTTACAGTTTCTTCTCCGACGACGGCGGACGCACCTGGTCGCATCCGAAGCCGACGGGGCTGGGCGTGCTCCAGGCGGCGGGAGCGTACCCTCTGCCGTTGCAGGATGGGCGCCTGCTCCTGCTTTACGGCAATCGCATTTTCCCCTACGGGACGCAGGCCGTGGGCAGCCGCGATGGAGGCGTCACCTGGGACCTCGATCATCCCATCATCCTGTCGTGGCACAGTTGGTCCGGCTACTGCGGCCATCCGCGGTCGGTCCAACTGCGGGACGGGACCATCCTGACGGGCTACTATACCCACCGCATCGACACGGAAGGGGACGGCCCCGTCGACACCGCGCGCAATGCCCCGACGCCGCGCCACAATCGCGAGGACACCGGCGAGGTGGTGCGCTGGCGAGTGCCGGACGACTGGCCTCCCAAGCCGCGAGCCTGACCGCCGGCCCCCGCCTACGATCGGAACGCGAACGAGAACAACTCCGCGTTCTGCAGGTGGAACCGGACGGAGACCGGTTTCCCCTTGAGTTCCGCCGGAGTCCGCCCGCCCTTCCAGGCAAGCGTCGCTCGCAACTGGTCGCCCGAAAACGCGTTCGAGTTCTCGTAGCCGGCGATAGCGTTCCCCGCGCCATCCAGCAGCGAGGCCGTGATCCGGCCGCCTTTGGCCGTCCGGGCGTTGATCTCCAGACGATTGCCGGTAAAGATCAGCGGCACCGTCGTCACCGTGCCGCCCTGGGCCGGGCCGTCGATCGACGCGAACCGGTCGAGCTTCCATTTCGCCAGCCCGATCGAGCCTGTGTAATGCGTCCCGCGCCGTGTCCCCTGTGCCCGGTAGATGGCCGGCGTGCCGTGGGTGTAGTTCGCGCCGCCGTAGTAGAGCCAGATCTCGTCGCCCTTCCGGAACAGTTGCGACGCCGTGACGATCAGACCTTCGTCCCACTCGCCAGGATTGCCATTCAACAGGCACGGCGTTCGGAACGGACGCGCCCATTCCTTCAGGTCGCGCGAGACTCCCATCTGCAACTCGAACGGCCCTTCGTGGTTCCCATAGCGTGCGTTGTTGTTGATCGTGAACATCCACGGGAACGCCAGCAGGCAACTCTCCTGAGGGTACAATCCGAAGCCGTAAAACTCCGTCCGCATGCGGCTCATGTCGTCCGGCACGTCGAGAAGACGGCGCGACGCTTCGATGCGACGGAACGAACTCGCATCGTCGCGCGCATCCGGCGTCCACACCAGTTCCGGCTCGGTCCAGTGCTCGAAGTCGTTGCTGGTGATCAGCCAGAAGACTCGCCGCCGAGTGCCGCGCACCACTTCTCCGATCTTCGCCAGCGCGATCCAATGCTTGCGGTACGCATCCCAGCACATGTTGATGACGTCCGCGCCCCGGCAGATCGGCTTCTGGCTGTTCCGCGTCCAGCGAATCCCGTCCGGTGAAATCATCGTATGGTAGCCGCGCGCTTCCTTCGGCGCGTCCACGTAGCACGACATTTTGTACCGCCGGTTGGGGTCCGGATCGCTCTTGTCTTTGATCGTGCTCGCCAGGTGCGTGGCAAACAGGACGGCGTTGTGTTTCTCGCCGCTGGGCGATCGCAGTGTGCCCACCGGCGGCTTCTCCCAGCGGATTCCGTCGCGGCTGGTGGCATACAGCGTCGAGTTGTCCGCCGAGGGGCCGTCGGGTGAAGGCGCGAAATAGTTCGGCGCCTCGCCCAGATACCACATCTTGAACAACTGCTCGTCTTCGTCCCAGATGACGTTGCCGTAGATCTCCAGCCGCCAGCCTTCCCACGGTTTGTCCGCCTTCACCAGGGGATTGGCGGGATGCTTTTCCGCCGGGTGCTGTGTCCTGGAAACCCCTTTGCTCTCGAAGATCAGCACGTCGTCGATCAGCAATTGCGCGCGGTCGCCAACCTCAAAAGGGCTGATCGACCGGTACGCCGGCGCCGCCGGCTGCGCTTGCGCGGTCTGGGCCGCCCCTAGCGGCGCCAGGGACGCCGAAGCCAGAAAATCTCTGCGATTCACTTGGATGAATGCCTCCTTATCCGTCAGTGGACATTATGACGGATGAAGAGCAGATCTGTCGACAGTTCTACGCCGCGTGACGTGCGGCCGGCCCCGGCTTCACTTCACCGCCAGGAACCGGATGCACACCGGCATCGGATTGTCGATCTTGTCTCCGGTCTCCTTCAGGCGGCCGGTCTTCGGGTCGATGCGGAAGATGGCGATCGTGTCGCTGTCCTGGTACTCCACCAGCACGAACTGTCCGCTGGGATCGATGGCGAAATTGCGGACCGTCTTGCCCAGAACCGGGGAGTTCTCAACGTAGGTGAGCGTCCCCTTCGCCGGGTCGACGGCGAACACCGCAAGGCTGTTGTGTCCCCGGTTGGAACCGTACACGAACCG
The DNA here is from genome assembly GCA_964529305.1 of uncultured Solibacteraceae bacterium. Lineage (GTDB taxonomy): Bacteria > Acidobacteriota > Terriglobia > Bryobacterales > Bryobacteraceae > CAZGUX01. Next base: position 75,177 of record CAZGUX010000230.1, read on the forward strand.
GCCATTTGGATGGACCAGAACTTCCGCCGTCGAGTTGTTGGTGCCATCGTATCCCTTGGGCAGGGTCGAGAGAGTCTGCAACTGCTGAAACGAACCCCGCGCCGCATCGTACGACATCGCGGTCACGGTCGACTGCATCTCGTTGATCACGTATCCGAACCGGCCGTTCGGGTGGAACGAAAAGTGCCGTGGCCCGGCGCCCGGCTTCACGCTGATCGAGGGCGGATCGTTGGGCGTCAACTTCCCGTTGGTCGAATCGAATCGGTACACCAGCACTTTGTCGAGGCCGAGATCCGCCACCACCGCGAACCGGTAGTCCGGCGAAAAGTTGAACGAATGCGCGTGCGGCCCCTTCTGGCGCCGGGGATCGACGCTGGATCCCTTGTGCTGCTGCACCGAGACGGCTTCCCCCAAACCCCCGTTGCCTTGGATCGGAAACGACGCCGTGCTGCCGCTCCCGTAGTTCACCAGAACCAGGAACTTGCCCGTCTTGTCGACCTTCAGGTGACAGGGGATGGTGCCGTGCGTCGTGACCTTGTTGATCTGGGTCAGCCGGCCCGTGGACCGGTCGATGGAGAACGCCGTGACCGTGCCTGTGTCCTTCCCTTGGTACTTGCCGATCTCGTTCACCGCATACAGATACTTCCCGTTCTGGTGAATGGTCAGAAACGACGGGTTGTCCGTCTCCGCGGCCACTCCGAGCGGCGACAGCTTTCCCGTGGCCGTATCGAACTTATGAACGTAGATGCCCTTGCTTTTCCCGTTCGCCGTGTACGTGCCGACGTACGTGTAGTATTCGGCTCCGAAGGAAAACGGCGCCAGGGCGCACATCAACAGGAGGGATCGAACAACGCGGTTACGCATAGCTCTCCATCGTAGTCTCGTCAATCGACGTAGGCAATGCAGTCGATCTGCAGCAACTGGCCCTTCCGGCGGAACCCGGTCGCGCCCCAGTACGAGCGGGCCGGCTTGTTCTTGGTGAAGAACTTGTTGTAGGCATCGTTCATCGGCTCCCAGTTGTTCTCCGGATCGACCAGGGACACCGTGACCTTCAACACGTTGTCCATCGAGGACCCGGCTTTCTCCAGGCCAGCCTTCATGATGGTGAGAGCGTCGGTGGTTTGCTCGGCGGCGTCGCCGGCCGTGGGCCGGCGGTCGGGATACCAACCGCCGATCCCCCCCCTGAACAAGAGATGGCCCGAGCGAATGGGCCCGTTCCCGGCCTGCTTCTTCGGGGTCCATCCACTGGACTGGGCGGAAGCGGCCTGGGCGCCTCCAAACAGCGCCAGGGCAGCGGCTTCCATGGCCGTGCGGCGCGACGTTGATTGGGTCTTGCCGGATTTTTTCATAGCGCAGAGAATTCTATCGAACTTTGACGCAACTTTTCAGGGTGGGTCGCGATAAATGGGTCAGAACGGCCGGCGACCCAATCGCCCCAAAGGAAAGGCCGGGCCCCCCACTAGCCCACCTCGAACAGCCTACCTCAACAGCCCACCAACGAGGGGCTGCGATCGACGCAGCCCTCTCGCCTTTTGATTCGGCTTCATTGCAGCCGATCCGTTAATTGTTCTGTCCGGGCCGCGGCCGGGCGGAGCCCGCCGTCAGCGAAGATGGTCCTTCACTTCACGCGCTTGCCGATGCACCACAGGTGCCCGGTCGTCCGGATGAACAACTGCCCGTCGGAAATGGCTACCGTGCTCAAACAATAGTCATTGAAATTGTTTTCCGCCAGAAGCTCGAACTTGGGACCTGCCTTGAACACGCTGGTCACCCCTTCTTCACTCGTGATGTAGATCTTCCCGTCCGCCAGGATCGGCGATGCGCTGTAGGTCCCTGTCGAGATGCGCGCCCCGGAGTACACCTCCGCTCCGGTCTTGGCATCCAGGCACCAGATAATGCCTTTGTCGTTGACCGAGTAGAAGTACTTCCCGTCGGTCACCGGTGTCGGCACATCGGGCCCGTTCTGGAAAGAGAACACCAGGTGCGACCGCGTGATGTCGCCCCGGCCGCCCGCCCGAAACGCCTGCAGCGGCCGGATGCGCGTGGGCGCGTACACGATGTCTTCGAACACGAGCGGCGACGCGATGATCCGGTTGAACGGGTTGTTGTCGGGGTTGAACCCTTTTCCGCGCCACAGTTCCTTCCCCGTAGCCAGGTCGTGGCCCGTGACGCAGTCGCCTCCGTTGATCACCAGTTCCTCCTGGTTCTTGTACTTCAGGATGGCTGGGGTGGCATAGCTGTCGGGCGATTCCCGAATCGCGTCCGTGGGACGCTCGACGCGCCACAGCGTCTTGCCCGTCTTTGGGTCGATCCGCAGCACGTACGACGGGTCGTCGGTCAGCATCCCGTGCAGCACCTGAACGTACAGCGCGCCTTTGTGCAGCAGCGGCGACGACGCGTAGCCGTGATTCAGGCCGAATTGCCCGTAGTCCTTCTGGAGATCGCGCGCCCACAACTCCTGCCCGTCAAAGTTGAACGCCTTCAGCGCGCCCGTGCCCGTCAGAACCCACACGGTCTTGCCGTCGGTTACCGGAGAAGGCGAGGACATGTTCTGCTTGCGTTTCATCACGTCGCCGCCGGAGACCATCTTCTTCCACAGCACGGCCGGCCGGTTGCGGTCCACACACCAGAGATACAGGTTGCCGTTCTCGGCGACATTGAGGAAGATCAGGTCTCCCCAGATAATCGGCGTCGAGCCGCTGCGTGTAGGCATCGGCAATTTCCACGTGATGTTCTCGGTCGGACTCCACTTGACCGGCAGATTCCGTTCGCGGCTGAGGTTGTTGTTATCCGGGCCGCGCCACTGCGGCCAGTTTTCCGCCGCCAGAGGCATGAAAGGCAGAACGAGGAGGCAGACGACGAGTCTCATATCGAGTAAAAGGATACCAGCACCGGTGGGATCCTGGTCGCCACACGTCAGATCAGCCGTAACCCCGGCTGGGATGTGGGCGCTCTGCGGTGCGCTCCGAGTGTGCTCGGGAAACATCAGCCACGGTGCCGTTCACAAGGGTCTCCAGAATTCAAACTCCGCCGAATCTGCGGCTTGCCGGTTTTGAGAATCGTTCCCTCTTGACACCGCGGTATCCTCTGGCTGGACATGGAAGCCCTTTTGCGAACCGCGACTGACGCCGGCCCGGCCGTGGACCGCCTCGCCTCGACAGCCGGGACCAAGCCAAAACAAACCCGTTCGAACCCAATGGCGACCCAGCGAGTCCTAGGAAAATCAATGACTTCCAGACCAAATTGGCTTCGTTTTGCAGAATCGTGTGTCTGCCGCCAAAGCTCCCTCGACCGGGGCGCCGTCCCAGCGCCGTCACGCCTTCGTCCAATCGAATCTCTTCCGCTCCCGCCACCGGCCGCGCGTGTAGTCGGGAATCTCCTGGGGAGCCGCCTTCTCGCGGATCGACTTCGCCGAGAGCGGAATCAGCGAACTCCACGTCACCGCGTCGTAGACGTCGATTCCCGGCATCGTCTTCTCACGAATCGACCGGTAAAAATGCTGGAGCGTGAAGTAGTCGCCCCCGCCGTGGCCTGCCGTCTTCGCGGCTTCACTGTGCCGCAGCCAGAACGGATGATCGTGGGCCGCATAGTAGCCGGCGATTGGCTCCCACCCCTTCGACCGGCCGTCGACGAACAGGCCGGCCTCGTCGTCGTACGACGCGCCCGTCCCCTGCAGCGTGTAGAAGGCCATGTGGTGCGGGCGGGGCGACTGGATGTCGAACCGCAGGTGGATCACCACGCCGTTCTCGGTCTGGATAAGCGTGTTGGTGGTGTCGCCGTTCCAGGTGGTCACTCGTCCCGCCGGACTGTCGGGCCCGAATCGCTTCCGCGCGTACTCGCGGAACGTAGCCGAGCGGCTCATCATGGTGTTGCACCGGACCATGCGATCGCCGCGCGTCAGGCCGAGCCACATCGAGACCGGCCCCAGCGAATGGGTCGGATAGGTGTTGCCGATCAGTTCAGGATTGCTGTTCAACTCGCCCCGCCACGTCAGGGTCCCGTCGGCATTGAACTGGAGTGTCCGCGCTTCGTGCAGGTAGCCGCACTCGGAAAACGTCAGGGTGCCGAACAGGCCCTTCTCCACCATGTTCAGCACCAGCATGTTGTGGCGCATGAAGCAATAGTTTTCGGCCATGAAGTAACCTGTCCCCGATTCTTCGGCCGCGCGGATCAGTTCCCACCCTTCCTCGATCGTGTTGCAGGCCGGCACCTCGGTGAACACCCATTTACGCGCCCGCAGGCTGTCGATGCCCATCGGGCCGTGCCACACCGTCGGCGTCGTCACAAACACGGCGTCGACGTCGTCGCGTTGCAGCATCCGCTTGTAGTCGGTAGGACCGTTCGTGTACGTGGCCGGTCTTGGTCCAAGGTGCGTCTGTACATAGTCGACGCCCTGGTTGGCGGCCTCCGGCCGAATGTCGCAGAGCGCGGCCACCTCCACCGCGCCCATGGCGATGGAAGCGCGCAACACCCCCATGCCCCTGCCCCCTACGCCGATTACCCCGATCCGGATCTTCCGGTTTTGCGCCTGGAGGGTAGCGGCAGTCGCCGCTGCAAGAAAGTCACGTCGCGTCATGATCGGGTCTCCTCATGCTGCCGGCGCACGGCCGAAGTCCGGTATCTTCTTCCACGCGCCGCCTTCGAGAGCCGACTGGTGCGCGACGATTCCCGGGGCACAGAACGCCACCGCCTCGTAGACGTTGATGGCTGGCCAGCGCTTCTCGACAATACTGCGGATGAACTCGTGGGTCAGGTGCGTGTGCGCCCCTGAGTGGCCGCTCGGCTTGCGCAGTTGCGGCGGCAGCAGGTCCCAATGCGTCTCCGGCTCCCACTCCGCCACCTCGTGCGGGGCGTGGGTTACGGTTGCTTTCTTGCTGGCCCCGTTCGGGTCGAGGTAGCTCATCTGGGTTCCGTAAAATTCGTTGCGGACCATGCCGGGCGGCGCGCAGTAGCGGAACTCGGCGATACGCGCGGAGTTCCCGCCCGACGTCTTGAAGAGCGCGACGTTGTTCGAGAACCGGTTGTTGCCGTATTGATTCTGCCGGAGCGCGGGATGATCGTGTCCCCACCCCAGGCATGCCACCTCGCTCAGCCGTTCGCCTGTGACCGAAACCACACCCGCCGACGAGTGGGTGATGTACAGCATCGGCGGCAACCCGGCACGCCAGGTCGGCTTGCCTTCGTGCAGAAACCATCTCATCTGTCCCCGCAAGTCCTCGACGTCGTGAGCATACTCGCCCTCCGAGTAGAAAATGGTCCCGAATTTGCCTTCCTTCTTCCAGCGCCGGCAGGTGATCACGCCCGGCGAAAAGTAGCTGGTCTCGGCGTTCATGTACGTCATGCCGGTAGCCTTCACGGTGTCCACCAGGCGCTGGCACTCTTCCAGCGTAATCGCGGCGGGCACGGCGCAGATGACGTGCTTGCCGTTCTTCATCGCGTACTCGGCCATGCGGGCGTGCTCGGGCACTCCGGTGAAGATCGCGACCGCGTCGACGTTCCGGTCCTTCACCATGTCCTTGAAATCGACGTAGGCTTCGGCCTTGGGATTCTGCTTCTGTAGCGTGCTTCGCCGGTCCTCGCGCAGTTCGGCAATCGCGCGCACGACCGAATCCGGATGCTCGTGCCAATGAAAGCTCAGGCCGAATCCACCGCCGACGATGCCCATCCGCACCTGCTGAGCCGGCCGGGGGCCGGGAGCGAACGCGGCCGCGGCCAGGTTCGCGACAAATCCGCGACGAGAGTTGTGGGTCGAGTCCATTTTGTTATCCTGTCAACGCTGTTTGGAATTCACGCCACCGGGCGCGAGACGAATGAGTTATCCCTTCTACCTTGCCGAGAACCTGACCGCCGCGCTGGCGGCGCGCGATCGGACGGCGTTCGTAAACCTGGTCACACGCAACTTCGACGTCATCATGAACACGCATTCGCAGTCCGGCACCATGAAGAAGCTGCGAGTGGCCCAGTTGGAGGCACTGATCACGCGCACCGTGTACCGGGCGGGCGCACAGCCAGGGCCCCTGTTCGACATCAGCATGGTCTACCTGGAGCGCATCGCCAACCTTCGCGTCACCGACCGCGAGGAGATGCGCCAGGTGCTGGTCGAGTTCTGCCGCGACGCGGTGGAGATGACGCCGCGGACCTCGCAAAGCCCTACCGGGTTGGTGCAGCGATTTTTTCAGGACATCGAGAGAGTCCGCACCGAGCAACTGAACGTGGAAGCAGTCGCCAGGCGGCTTCGCGTCAGCCCCTCGCACCTGTGCCGGGCTGTGAAGTCGGCCGCGGGACGCACGCCGAGCGAGTTCATTCGGATCCGCAAACTGAGCCAGGCGCGCGAGCGGTTGACCACGGCGTCGGTGACCCAGTCCGCGCTCGAATCCGGGTTCACCAAGGTGAGCGCGTTCATTGCTCTGTTCCGTAAGCACTTTGGCGAAACCCCCGGGGAATATAAGAAACGCCTCTCGGAGCCGCGACCGTGAAGGAGCGGTGGCTATCTTTCACCGATTGGTTCGCGGTCTTCAACGGAGTCTCAATTCAGCCGCCGCGGCACCGAGACCTTCCAGCTCTTGTTGAAATGGCGCTTTCCGTCGATCGTGACTTCCACTTCCGTCAGATACCGGAATGAACTCAGATCGCTGGCCACGATCTCGTTGGCCTCGATGTAGTACGTGCCGTCGGCGCGCACGATGGTGTACTTGTGCGACGCCTTCAAGACCGCGTCGGCGGGATTCGTGCGGGACACCGTGTAGGTGGAGTGAGTCGTCTCCCCTCCTCGCGTCTTGCCGTCTTCGGTCTTCTCATCGCGCACGCTTTCGAGCGTCACGGTGACGGTCTGGTTGACCAGGTCCTGGGAGATCGAGTGCACCGGCTTCGGGATCTCCTCGTCTTTCTGTAGCGGGCGCGGCGAGGGCTTCAGCCGCGGCGCCGCGAGCTTCGGATTCTGGGCCGGCGCGAACGGAAGAATCACCCGTGAATCGTAACTGCCTCCGGTGTTTATGGTGTTGGTTGCGGCCTTCGCGGCCGGCCATGCGTTCTGGAAGTCGGCGCTGGCCACGACAAACCGAATCCGGTGGCCGGCCGGGAACACATACGCCATGTACTTCATCTCGATCTTCAGTTCGTAGACGCGGCCAGGCTCGAGTGGCTCCGGTTGCGAGTGCGAGTTGCGGTGCGTGGCGAGTACGCCTCCATCGGCGATCCATTTGGACGTCCCGTCGGGAGCCAGGTCGTTGATCTTCACGTGGAAGTACGCCGTGTCGGCGGTGGAGGAGACGTGCAGGATCGCGGTCGGGTTGCCGGTCACCTCTACGTCCTGGGGCAGAGGTTCGGAGGTGTAGGTCAGCGAGTGCGCCTCGTCCACCCGCTGGTCGATCGGTGTCGCGAACGGCAGGACGCCTCCGCCCCAGTAGATTCCAGAGGTCACGCCGACCGTGGCGTCGTAGGCGTAGGCGTTCTGGCCGGCCTTCGCGGTTTCACGGCTAAGCTTTCCGTCGGCGCCGAGATGCATGGTGGTGTAGTCGGTCCGCCGGAGCGGCCATTCCTTCTCGTGGCGCCAGAAGCCAGCGTCCTCGAGATACATCCGTTCCGCGGGCGCCTTCCACTTGCGCACCCACAAGGTGATGGGAGGCTCGTCCATCACGTCGTTGCGAATGCCCTTGAGCCAGTGATCGTACCAGCGGAGCAATTCGTACCGGAAGTCGATCTGCGGTCCCGGCAGCGCCATCTCCGGCCACCAGTGGCCCCAGGGTCCGATGTACACCTTCTTCGGAACGTTGATGCGCGAAAAGGCGCGCAGAATGGGCGTCGGGTAGCAGTCGGCCCATCCGCTCCAGAGCATGACCGGCACCTTGATACGGCTATAGTCCGGCTGCAGCGATCGCGCCGTCCAATACGGCCCGTGCACCGGGTTCTTGATATAGCCCATGCCCCATGGCGAGTTCTTCTGAAGGCGCTCGTTCCACAGATCGCTCCACTTGTCGCCCACGATTTCGAGATCGGGCGGCGCGAAATTCCTCGCGGTCATCAGCGGCGAAAAGCTGTCGAACATGTACGGACGCAGCGAACCGCCCGGCCACGTCCAGTCGAGGTACACGTCGTCGTTGGAGGAGCCGACCACCAGCGTGGCCAGATGCGGCGGCTGCTGCACGCCGACCTGCCACTGCACCACGCCGCCGTACGACATGCCCCACATACCCACTTTGCCGGTGCACCAGGGCTGAGCCGCGATCCATTCCACCATGTCGTGCGCATCGCGGCGCTCGTCGTCCGAATAGATGTCCTGCGACGAGCCTCCCGAGTTCCCGGTCCCGCGCACGTCGTAGTAGACCACGACGTACCCGCGTTCAGCGAAATAGCTGTTGCCGTGAATGTGGTGGTTGTATTCGCGCTCCGGATACGTCGAACGCTGCTGGACCACGCGCCGGTAGGGCGTGTAGGTCATGATGGCGGGAAACTTGCCTTCGGCATCCGGCCGCGCGATGACCGCCGCGATCTCCACGCCGTCCCGCATCCGCACCCGGACCTTGTTGTCGAACCGGATCTTGTATTTGGGCTCGGAGACAGCTTCCAGCATGGTCGTGCTTGCCAGCCACAATATCAGCAGGAAGGGTCGAAGCATTTTCATGATTTTCTGCCACTCGCTCCAAACCGCGGGCAGAATGACCGGAAGCAGGTACCTGTTGGTCGTCTCATGGTAGCGGCACTGGCGCTCAAAACTTGTACTTCAGGGAGAACTGCACGTCGCGCCCGTCGAAGGCGCCGCCGATCACCCCGAAGTTGGGCGTGCCGAACGTGTTCCCCGGCTGGAAGAACGCCGGGTGGTTGAACACGTTGAAGATCTCCGTGCGGAACTCGAACGAGTGACGCTCCCGGAAGCGGAAGTCCTTATGCACCGAGAAGTCGACCCGCGTGACGCCGGGCCCGGTGACGATGCTGCGGCCGGCGTTGCCGTAAGTGAGCGGCGCCGGCGCACGGAACGCGGCCGTGTTGAACCACTGATTCGGGGTTTTGGGGCCATCATTCACGTTCTGCCCGGCGACCACATCCGGCGTGTCGCCGCCGCGGCCCGTGTTGCTGTTGTCGAACGGCAGCGCCACGGTGAAGGGCTGTCCCCCCTCAAAGGTGAGGATCGAGGTGCTGCGCCAGTTGGACGCCAGCAGCCCCGTTGCCCCTTTGGCGCCTTTGGCGAAGGGAAGGTCCCACACAAAGCTGGTTACCGAACGGTGACTGATGTTCGCCTGGCAGAGCCCACGGTTCATCTCGATACTTCGAGGATCGCGGAACGCGGCCGGAGAACCGTCGCCGATCACCTGGACGCCGGCGACGTCGATGCACCTGGCCCAGACATACGAGGTGAGGAAACCCAGTCCTGCCGTGAATCGGCGCTCCGCCTTGAGTTCGAGACCGTGATAGTTCGAGCGCGCCCGATTGCTGCGAATGCTCACCGCCGCCAGGCCGGGAACCGGGCGCCTTGGATTCACCGCGCCGGGGCCGGGTTCGGGCGCGTTCTCGTTCGCTACCAGGTACAGCTTGGTGCCCTTGTCCCCGATATACCCGACCGAGAAGACCGTCGACCAGCCGAGGTCGCGCTGAATGCTCAGGTTCCAGTGCTGTCCATACGAATCGCGCAGCCTGGAATCGACTCCCGTGAAGGAGAGGCTGGGAATCCCCAGGTTGCTCGGGAAGGGGTTGGAAAGGCTGAGCTGCGGGGTCCGCACCGTCGACAGGAAACTGTCCAGGTCGACGAACGGCGGATTCGCGCTCATGCTGAAGGTGTACACCAGGTTCGGCGGATTGAAGAAGACGCCGTACGCGCCGCGCACCACTGTCCGTTTGTCTTTGCCCAGATTGTAGGCAAAACCGAAGCGGGGCGCAAAGTTATTGAAGTCCCCTTCCCGCAGGGAGCGGGACACTCCGTTCTGTCCCGCCAGCAGGATCTTGGTGGTGGGCGCGGCAGTCAGGTCCGGCTGCGCGAAGCGGTCGCGAGACTCGGTGGCGGGTTGGAAGTACTCCCACCGCACGCCGAGATTCAGCGTCAGGTTCGGCCGGACCTTCCAGTCGTCCTGGATGTACATGCCGAAATCGGTTTTCTTGAAGTTCCGGAAACCGTCACCGCGAGTGCAGCAGCGATTGGTGGAGGATGGATACCCAAGCAGGAAATCCGCGGCTGGGTTTCCCGTGCCGGAAACCACCGCGCCGGCGGCATTCAACTGCGAGGTGAACGTCCCATTGAAAGAGAAGACGCCGTGGGAATTCGGATTCGCGCCGCCGTTCTGCTCGTTGCGTTGAATCTGGAAACCGGTCGAGATACTGTGGGAACCCGTGAGGTGCGAGACGTTGTCCAGCAGCACATAAGCGTTGTCCGAACGGTTGTTCGGGGCGTTGCTGATGGCTCCCGTGCTGCCGAACCCGGTGATGCCCAGGGTCGGGTTGCCTTGAAAGCGCGGGTCGGTCGTCAGGCCGGGAATCCCGAGAGTCTGGTTGACGGGCACCTTCTGGTCGCGGTCTTCCAGAATCTGCGTGTGACGGTTGTAGCCGACCTTGAATTCATTCACGGTACGGGGCCCGAAGATATGGGTCTCACTGATCACGGCGTTGCGGGCCGGAGAGTTCCACACCGATGAAAAGTTCGGCAAGGCCGAAAAGACAAACGGGAAGTCCCGATTCACGCGGGCGTAGGTGAACCGGCCGAACAGCGAGTCGCTGCCGCTCAACCGATGGTCGATGCGGGCGTTGAACTGATCGGAGTCGATCTTCTGCGTCGCGACGCCGGTGAGGTTGTTGCGCAGGCCCGGTGCGGTCGGCGCCGGGAACAGCAATCCATAAGCCTTGATCGCAATCGCGCTCTGCAGATTGGCCGGCACCAGACTGCCGGAAAAAGGAACGCGCGTGCCGTCGGCGTTGGTCGTCAGGGGGTCGTAGATCGCGGGCCCTTCCGTGAAGTTCCCGGCGCGCTGCAGCAGGGAGGGAACGCTCACGACGCGCGTCACGCCCTTGCGCTGGCGAAAGCCCTCGTAGGTGGTGTAGAAGAACGTGCTGTCCTTCCGGATCGGCCCTCCGAGAGCGACGCCGTACTGGTTCTGCCGGAACGCCGGGCGAAAGGGATCGAAGAACGTTCGCGCATCCAGCTTGTCGTTGCGCAGAAACTCCCACAGCGCTCCGTGGAGTTCGTTGGTGCCGGAACGGGAAGCCACATTGATATGGCCCCCCGAGCCGCGCCCGAATGCGGCCGAGTAGTTGGCCGCCTGGAACTTGAACTCCTGGATCGCGTCCACGGTCAACTGAAACCCGACACGGGTGTCGACCGCGTCCTTCATGTCGATCCCGTCCAGCAGATAGTTGGTGGCTTCCACCGGCGCGCCGTGCACGCTGAAGCTTCCGCCGAAGATCAGCGTAAAGAAGTTGAGCCCGCCTCCCGGCAATTTGCCGGTGGCGACTCCGCCCGGCTGAAGGGCCACCAGTTGAATGAAGTTTCTCCCATTCAGCGGAAGGTTCAAAACAGTCGTGCGCTCCACCACGCCGCCGACTTCTCCCGTCTCTGTCTGCAGCGGCGGCGGTGTTCCGGCGACTTCAATCACCTGCTCGACGGCGCTCGGCTCCATCTGCGTATCGACGCGAGTGACCACGCTCACCTGGACGACGACATCCTTGCGAAGCACCGTCCGGAATCCCTTCATCTCCGTCTTGACGCTGTACGTGCCCGGAGCCAGAAAGCTGAACAGATATTCTCCGGCGTCGCTCGAAAGGGTCGTGCGCACGGCGAGCGTGCCGGCGTTGGTCAGTTCAACGGTGGCCCCCGGGATCGCTGCGCCCGAAGGGTCGGTCAGAATGCCGGTAATCGTTCCCGTCGTGATCTGCGCCATGGCGGCGGAAACGGCGGCGGCAAAAATACAAAGCAGGCGAAACGCGTGCACAGTGCCCTCCTTGAAGCGGCAAATTCAGGCTTTCGAGACGTGATTGGCAGCCACAGCTTGGGTCGCAGCCTAACATACTCGATTCAGCATTTCAAGAAAAAATTTTCAATCGGCTGAAATGCGACACATGCCCGAAAAGATGTCAGATTCAAGGTAGTTTGGGCAGAAAACGGGGTAGCCGGATTTACCCGCCGGAATTATGCTTAGATATTTTCTTCACGGTATGAACAACCCCATGGGCGAAGCGATCCACGACGATCCCATCCTATTTGAAGTTGTCCGCAATGCCTTGGTGGAGGCGACCGAAGAGATGTCTGTCTCGCTGCAGCGGACCGCCTATTCCACCAACATCAAGACCCGGCTCGACTACTCTTGCGCCTTCGTCGACGCGGCCGGACGGATGGTGGCCCAGGCCTTCTGCCAGCCGGCGCACCTGGTGACCATCGGCCGCATCGTACCCCGGGCGATCGAGGAGTACGGCAAGGAAAATCTCGCACCCGGCGATGCCCTCCTGGTGAACGACCCGCACCGACAGGCCAGCCACCTCAACGATATCTTCCTGATCTCGCCCTTTTACTTCGGCGGCGAACTCCTGGGCTTTGTGGCCAACACGTGCCATCACGTGGACGTCGGCGGCGGCGCGCCGGCCAGCATCGGGGCATTTCGCGAGATCTATCAGGAAGGCATTATCCTGCCGGTGGTGAAACTGGTGGCGGGCGGGACGGTGGTTCCGGATCTGCTCAAAATGATCCTGGCCAACGTCCGGGCCAAGAAGGAAGTGGCGGGCGATCTCCGTGCGCAGATCGTCGCCAACGGCATCGGCATCCGGAGGTTGGGGACCCTGGTCGAGCGTTACGGAGCCCCGGCCTTTCGCGGATACATCGAGAAACTGATCGAGTACGCGGAATTGCGGGTCCGTGCGGAGATCGCCACGCTGCCGCGCGGCGTCTTTCAAGCCGAGGGCTTCCTGGACGACGACGGCATCTCGGACGCGCCCATCCGGCTGAAGGCCAGTGTGGCCTTCGGCGGCGATGGCGCGACGTTCGACTTCACCGGAACGGATGCGCAGCGCCCGGGTCCAATGAACTGCAATCTCACCCAGACGTTCACGGCGTGCGTCTACGTCCTGAAGTGTCTGGTCGACCCGGACATTCCGATCAACGAGGGGTTCTACCGGCCGATTCGCGTCATAGCGCCCCGTGGACTGGCCGTGAATCCGAAACCGCCTACGGCCATCGTCGGCGGCTGGGAGGTGTGCACACGCCTTGTCGAGGTGCTATTCAAAGCGCTCTCGGAGGCAATGCCCGACCGCGTTCCCGCCGGCACGAAAGGAATGATCTGCCACGCGGGCTTCGGCGGCGAGGACCCTCGCACGGGCGACTACTATTGTTTCCTCGAAACACTCGCCGGCGGCTATGGCGGCCGAATCGCCTCCGATGGTCCAGACGCCGTCCAGACTCACGCGCAAAACACGCAGAATGCGCCCGTAGAGGAGACGGAACTCAACTACCCGGTGCGCATCGAGCGTTACAGTCTGATCCCGGATTCCGAAGGCCCCGGCCGGTTTCGCGGCGGCCTCGGCCTTTGCCGGGAATACTCCTTCATCGGGCACGAACCCATGTTCACGATCCTGGCCGACCGCGCCAAATTTCCTCCGTGGGGGCTGTTCGGCGGCCTGGACGGCCGGCGCTCCCGCTATCAACTGATTTCGGGGGACGTCGTCCGCGACGTGCCTTCCAAGGGAACCGTGCAGTTAGGCCTGGGCGACAGGATCCGGATGGAGACCTGCGGCGGCGGCGGATTCGGCCCGCCTGCCGAACGCGACCCGGAATCGGTGCTGCGCGATGTTCGCGAGCGCAAGGTGAGCTTCGATCGCGCCCGCTCGTGTTACGGCGTAGCGATCGATGCCGCGACTTGGACCATCGACGAACGGGAGACGGCGCGCCTTCGAAAGGAGATGCTGCCGAAATGAGGGGCGGCTTTCGTTTGGGCATCGATGTCGGGGGAACGTTCACCGACGCCGTCCTGCTCTCTGAAGCCGACGGGCACATGCACATCGCGAAGGTCCCGTCGACGCCGGCCGACCCGTCTCAAGGGTTCGTGCACGCGTTGATTCGCGTGCTCGAAAAAGCGGGCGTCAGTGCCGAGGAAGTCTCGGTCCTGGTGCACGGCACCACGGTGGCGACCAACGCCCTGATCGAGGGCAAGACGGCGCGGACCGCCTTCGTGGCGACCGAAGGCTTTGGCGACATGCTGGAAATTGCGCGCCAGGTCCGGCCTTCTCTCTACGACATCCACTTCCGTAAACCGCGCCCTCTCATTCCGCGGGACCTGTGTTTCGAAGTGCCGGAACGGCTCGACGCGACCGGCGCGGTCGTGCGGGAGTTGGACGAGGATGCGGTCCGCGCCATCGGCGTCCGGTTGGAGCAACTCGGAGTCGGATCGGTCGCGGTGTGCCTGCTGCATTCCTACTTGAATCCCAGTCACGAAGAGCGCGTGGCCCGCATTCTCCGCGAGAGCAATCCGGAACTGAACGTCTCGCTCTCTTCGCACATCCTGCCCGAGTTCCGTGAGTATTTCCGGGCCAGCACCACCGTGGTGAACGCCTGCCTGCGCCCTCTGGTCTCGAGCTATCTGTGCGGCATCGAGCGCGACCTGCGCCAGCGGAACATCGCCGCCGAATTGCTCGTGATGCAGTCGAACGGGGGAGTGCTGACCTTCGAGGGCGCCTCCGCCAAACCGGTATACATGGTGGAGTCTGGACCGGCGGCGGGAGTGATTGCGGCGGTCTACGTCGGCGCGGCCATCGGCAGGCGTGACTTGTTGTCGCTCGACATGGGAGGGACGACGACCAAAGCGGGCCTCATCCTCGATGGCCAGCCCCGCGTGACCAAAGAATACGAGGTCGGCGCGGAAGCTTTGCCCGGAACCGGCCAGTCGCGAGGCAGCGGCTACCCGATCCGGACGCCGGTGATTGAACTGGTCGAGATCGGCGCGGGCGGAGGCAGCATCGCGTGGGTGGACTCGGGCGGCGTCCTTCGCGTGGGACCGCGCAGCGCGGGCGCGGAGCCCGGCCCTATCTGTTATCGCCGCGGCGGCGAGCGCCCTACCATCACCGATGCCAACGTGCTGCTCGGCCGGGTGAACCCGAGATTCCTCCTCGGCGGCGAGATGGAACTCGACGCTGCCGCCTCCCTCGACGGCATCCGCCGCCATTGCGCCGAACCCCTTCACATGGACCCGGTCGCGGCGGCGCACGGCATCATCGAAATCGCCAACGCCGCCATGATGAATGCGCTCCGTCTGATCTCCGTGCGGCGGGGATTCGATCCGCGCGAGTTTACGATGGTGGCATTTGGCGGGGCCGCGCCGTTGCACGCCAATCGCCTCGCGGCTGAACTGCAAGTGCCGCTAGTGGTCATCCCTCCCAGCCCCGGCACCACCTCGGCGCTCGGCCTGCTGGTGACGGACCTGAAGCACCAGTTCACACGCACGCGAGTGACGAAGGCCGAGTTCGATCCGGCGGCGGTTCGTGCCATCTTTGAGCCACTGGAACGTGAGGGAACCGAGACCCTGGTCCGCGAGGGCGTCGCCGGGGCCGATCTCCGCCTGCAGCGGGAGATTGAAGTCCGCTACACCGGCCAGTCGCACGAACTCGCGGTCCCCTGTGGCAGCGGCGCGCTCACGGCGGACGATCTTCGCGAGGTCGTTCGCGGGTTCCACGCCGAGCACCAGCGAACCTATGGCCACGCCTATCCCAGCGAGCCGGTCGAAGCCGTGAGCTTCCGCGTCACGGCGCTCGGCGTCATCGCCAAGCCCAGTCCGCGCCGGTGGCCGTCGCGCGCCGGCTCGGTGGAAACGGCTCAACTGGACAACCGCCCGGTGTTCTTCCAGGAGGCCGGCGGCTTCACGGCTACCGCGATTTTCGACCGGTACCGCCTCGCGCCGGGAGATCTCATCACCGGCCCGGCCGTGATCGAAGAGATGGACTCGACGTCTCTGATCCACCCCGGCTATCAGGCCGAAGTCGACACCTTCGGAAATCTGCTGTTGAGGCCCTACTCATGACAAGGCTGGTTCTGGTGTTCCTCGCGGCCGGCGGCATCGCGGCGGCCCAACTGTATCCTGACGCCGAGTGGCCGCGCCGCAAACCGTCCGAAGTCGGCATCGATGAGCGCGCGCTGGAAAAACTCCTGCCACGGCTCGGCATCGGCGGGGTGATCATTCGCCACGGATATCTCGTGGCGAGTTGGGGCAGTCCGGAGGTCGCGGTCCAGACCGCATCAATGGGCAAATCCTTCACCAGTACCGTGCTGGGTCTGGCGGTCGACGCCGGGAAGGTCAAGCTCGACGATCCCGTCCGGCTCACCTGGACCGGCCACGGGGAACTGTCGCACCCGCACAAGTATCTGGACTTCGGCTTTCACCGCGACATGACGTGGCGTCACCTGGCGAACATGATGGCCGGCTTCCAGAACATCGATCTGTTCTCCTCGAACGCGGGCGAAATGGGCGACGTTTACTGGAACTATGCGAAATGGCAGCCCGGCAAGGTTTTCGAATACGCGGACGGCGCGATGTGGCGGTTCACGCAGGCGCTGACGAAACTCTGGGGCAAGGACATCAAGCAGGTGGTTGACGAGAAGATCTTCAGTCACCTCGGCGTTCCGGCCGATCGTTGGGACTGGGTGCCCGGCCGCGTCGTGCAGGAGACGACGCTCTATCCCACGTGGCCCGGCTATGGCCGCTATCTCGATCCGCCCTGGGAGATCGACGGCCACGTGGTGCGCGCCGGCCCGGGATGGGTGGTGATCTCCGCCGAGGACGCGGCGCGATTCGGCTATCTGTTCCTGAACAAGGGGCGCTGGAAGGGCAAGCAACTCATCAGCGAGGCATGGATCTCGCAATTGATGAAGGGGCAGGCGCGATCGCACTCCGTGGAAGGCGGCACCGCCTACAGCCTGAACTGGTGGGTCCCCCGCGAAGGCTACGTGTTTGAAGCCCGAGGCCTGCAAATCGACTGGAAGGCGGTGTCCCGGATTTCCGTCGTGCCGCACCTCGACCTCGTCGTCGCGGCGATTCGTACCAACTACACTGCCCGCACGCAGAAGGAAGCGGAGGAAATCGGCGCGGGCGACCGCGACTGGCTCTTCCGCCTGATGGAGGCGATCGAGCGATGAGGACCCTGGCCTTGATCCTGCTGACCGGCGTCCTCTGCGCGCAGGACCGGCTCGACCTGGGAGG
>CAZGUX010000231.1:0-20627 GCA_964529305.1 uncultured Solibacteraceae bacterium
ACCGCGTTGCCACAGCAGGAAACGCCCTCCGCCCGGCAAATCGTGGTGTACCCAGTACATCCTCCTCTCTGATTGGCCGCAAACCACTTACTTGCTTTGAGTTATCTCCGTTTCCGTGCCTATCACAGGGAGGAACTTCGGTCTAGGATTCATGCAGTCCATGCGTCCTCCATCGACCGTCAGCGTTTGGGCGGTGACAAAGCCCGATTGCGGCGAGACCAGGAACGACACGGCGTGCGCGATGTCCTCCGGGACGCCCGAGGGCGCCGGGTCATCGCTTTTTCGGCGATGCGGCCAATCAGCGCTTCCGCATCTTCCGGGCTTCGGCCCTGCCGCACCAATGTCGGTGACGATGAAGCCGGGAGCGATCGCGTTCACCGTGATGCCGAAAGGTCCCAGGTCCATCGCGAACCGGCGCGTCAGCAGGAGCGCGGCCGACTTGGTCACGCCGTAGAATGTGTTTCACCAATCCCCGCGATCGACGACAGGTTGACGGCTTCGAGCATGGTCTCGTGCAGGTAAACGCTTTCGAGTACAGGATCTCTGCGAACCCGTCTGACGTCCTGTACGGTCAGGCCGAATGTGCTTTGGTTCCAGGTATCGAGGATCGCGAAGGCACGCTTGACGGCCGGGACCTGGTACCGTTTCTGGACCTTCTTGGGCTCGCGCGGTTTCTTCGTGGGCATTGCCGAACCGTCAGGATACGAAGACAATGCCCGCCGTGTAAACCCGACGATGTCAAACAGGTCAAAAGTGCAGCCGAATCGGATCGCGCTCGCGCGCCAAATCGCTTGACATCCGGCGGGGGGGGGGGATATTCTGAAGGCGAGGACCAATCCGTTCAGGTATGCGGATCAGGTCCTTTTCTGTTTCTCCGCCGGACGCCAGGCGGCCTCCTGCTCCGGTGGAATCGTTAAGGTGAACGTCTCGCGCGCCACTCCGGCGCGAAGCGCTCAGCCGTTACCAGCTACCGAAGCGACGGGTCGGCCGGGGCGCGCCTGAAGGAGAGCGGCGATGAACGAGCGGTCCGCGGCAGGCAGGGTGGCGGCTTCGCGACCAGACCAGGACCGCGCCGCCGGTGATTCCCTCTTCGCGCAACTGGTGGCCGTCAGCCGTCTGCGGGACCCACTTACGGATACTTACTTCAGCCCACCAGGCCGGACGCCCCCGACGCCCGCCGAGGACCAACGGCTCAGGGCGGAACACGACGCGCTGTTCCACCGGTTTCTCGAACTCAGCTTGGAAGAAATGACCGATGAAGTTCGCCCGTGGCTCACGAGTGTTAGCAAAACCTCCTCGAAGGTGCTCGATGGTTGGCGTCGTTTAGAGACGTATCGTGCAATTCTGCCTAATGCTGCGACGGAATTGGAAACAGACCTTTTTGTCTCGGAGATGAAGCTGGTGCTGCCTGCGTTGATTCGGGAAGAGCTTCCAGTAGTGCACAGCCCCCTAACGGAGCGCGAGACGCAAGTGCTTTTCTGTTTGGCGCGTGGACTTACAAGCAAAGAGGTAGCAGAATGCTTGAAGATCAGTGTGCACACGGTCTTCCACCACCGGAGGCACATCGGCAATAAGCTTGGAGCACAATCCGCAGCCCATCTTGTCGCCTTGGGGGCGCGAATGGTCGCCAGCGTACGACTGGGGCGCAAGGATGCAGATCGCTAATCATGGCTATAGACACGCAACTCAATATACCCTACACTCGCATCTGTTCGACGCATGGCAATTGAGCGGCTTATAGCTGGTCAGCATGGCTTGGACGCAATACATGAATGAACTGTGACCGCTCTGGATTGCGCCCGCTGTGTAGCGAACAAGAAAGGATAAAAGTATGGAGAAAGCGACTTCCAATAATATCGAGAAAGCGGCGCTCGCCGCTGGCATCGGAATGCTTGCCCTCGCCCTCAATCCACAGCCCCTGCCGGGCTGGGCAGGTTGCATGAGTGGGTTTTCCTATTGGTGCCTTGCCGGCCCTGGATGGTGCGCCGATACGGGCGGACATTCAATAGGGTCGGGCTGGCCTCCCTCCTACGAAGGCAATGGCATGTGCGTGAATATCTGCTAAGCTGACGGCTATGCCGAAATGGGAGCACAATATCCGCGCGGGCGTTCTCATGGCGCTTGTCGCGTGCAGAGCGCTCGCGCAATGTGGTTCCTGTGAAGCGCCTCGAAATAAGATCAGCGTGGACCCTGAGACCTTCGTGTCAAGGGTTGAGAAATACAGGCTGCCGGAACTAAAGGGCAAGCTGATGCAGAACCCTCCCGAAGAACCCTTGCGGCTTGACGTGACGGTAGGCATGGATGGCAAGCCTTGCGATGTGGTAGTGGTTGGCGCCAAGTCTGGGGACGTTGAGCACTTGGTTCGAACCGCCGTAAAAACATGGACGTTCCGACCGACGGTGTACGAGGGCAGAAAGCTCTGTTTGTATGCGCGCCTGCTATTCTATGTCCGCCGGATAAAAGGTGAATTGAAGTTGGTTGTACCCGGCCTGCGTGATGCGGGTGCCAAAGAATAATAAACAAATAAGGACATGGAGGAATCTGTGCCTGGAAACCTAAGGGTAGGGCTATGCCTGCTTGCTGCGATTGCTTTCGCTGGAGCGCTCATCCCCTTCGGTGCACGCCAACAGCAGTCGAATCAGCGCGCGGGAGACCGGCCTGACCTGGAATTGGAGGGCCGACTCTGCATACCCTCTTCTGCTGTCGGCCCCAACGCTCCACGCACGGTGGTAGTCGTGGTGAATCAGGGATGTCCGTATTGCAGGCAAGCGAGGGCATTTCACGAGATCCTCTGGCAGCGATGTCAAATCAAGGGGATTCCCGTTGTGTGCTTACTTCCTGACCGAGAGGACAATAACCAACTGGCCGATGAACTGAGGGCTGCTGGGAAAACCGTCGCGAGGGCCGACCTTCGCCGGGTTGGAATCATAAGGGTCCCGACTGTTTTAGCGATGGACTCGGCTGGCACAATCCTGGGCATGTGGACCGGAGCGAGCCCAGCAGGTGAACAAGTTGAGAGCGTTATCGCTGAGTTGGTGTCTGGGCAAGGCAAACCCCGTTACCGTATCGTTCGCCGGGAGGACTTCCGCGCGCTCACGTTGCGCGAGGAAGGTGTTCAAATATTGAGTCTGGTGGCCGATCCCGGGGGCCGGAGGGTTAGGTATGCGCACAAGACGATTCCGATTCAAGAGTTAAGTGTCAGAGCCGACTATGAACTTAGTCGCGACCGTGCACTGTATGTAGACTGCACACATGGTGATGTGCCGCCTTGGTGGTGCCAGCAGGCACTGCTCACGCTCGCCAGCCGCAAGTTCACCCGACTGTTCGCGGTAGGCTTGGTTTCTGCCACGGCATCCGGCTACTGCGACGTGCGCGGTTCGGGTCTGTGACGAGAAAGCAGGGGATGAGAAGGTAAGCCCGTCAAGGAGAGATCCAGTGACACCCAATGCTGCGATTGGGACCGCCCTTACGCTCTGGGCTGGTCTCCTTCAGGTGGCGGTTTCGGTCAACGCCGCGCCCCCGGCAGACACGCCGCCGAAACCGGAGATTCGGGGAACCGTAGCGGAACCCGGTTCGCTTCGACCGGTAAGCGACGCCGCAGTGCTGCTGTTCGCCCAGCCGGCGGCGGGAGTCCGTCTCTCGGCGGACATGTTCTCCGATGCCAGCGCGATTCAGACCGCCAGAACCGACGCCACCGGCGCGTTTCGGTTTGCTCTGGACCAATTTGGCGCGTTCCGTGTCCAAGCCAGAAAGGAGGGCTACGTGGAAGGCGGGCCGGTACTCCGCGGACCCACTTCTACGCTCGATCTCAACATCAGCCGTGACCATCCGTCGCGAGAGATTCGCTTGATAATCGGGCGCCCGTCGGACGTCGCCGGGCTTGTCGAGGACGAAGAGACGCGGAAGCCAATTGGCGGATTGGACATATTCGCTTTCTCGGTCTTTTATCTCCGCGAACAACGGAGGCGATTGCCGCAGGGCCACGCCGTCACGGGCAGCGACGGCCGATTCCTCATCAAGGGTATGCGTCCCGGCGACGTTATGGTCGGAATCCGCCTAAAGCCGTGGGGACCCGAGCGCATCATGAAGGACTTTGTCGACGCCGACGCTGCCAGAGTCGATGAAGGTTACGAAGAAACGTTCTGGCCGGGAGGTGCGGACCTCGCCTCCGCCTATCCGTTGGCCCTCGGCTCCGGAGATTCGATCGATCTCGGCAGTCTGCGAGTTCGGCGGACTCGCCTTCATCGAGTACGTGTATCGGCGCCAGGCTTGGAATGCGGTCCTGGAATCGCGGCCCGCGTTGCCCTGGCGGACATGAGGGTGGGGTTGTATGAGACAGTCGCGGAGGTGCCTTGCGATAGGGGTTTTCTGGTACGTGGACTAGCCCCAGGGGCGTATCGCATTCAAATTGAGGAGCACGGGCGTCCCGACGATGTCCGCCTGAGAGGCGTGCTTGCCTTTGAGCTAGGCGAGAAGAATCTGGAGATCTCCGTTCCGATGATCCGCGGAGTCGACGTCGAGGGCTTGATTCTGCCTGCCGACGGATCGAGTCGCCCCGACCTCTCCAGGGTCGAGGTGCGGATGCCGACGAGTGCAACCATGGTTCGCACGCATGACCTTCGCCTCTACCGGCCCGATGCGGAGGGCAGGTTCCGCGTGATCAATACGCTGGTGGAAGAAAAGGAGGTCCAGGTCACCGGACTGCCCGAAGGATTCTACACTAAGGAACTGCGCTACAACGGCGCAAAGTGTTCCCGCCAAACTGTGACGCTCAATGCTGGTGCCCTCACCCACCGTCTGGAGATTGTTGTCGGCGACAAGTCGGCGACGATCAACGGATCGGTCGTCAGGCGGGACCGTCCCTTCGGCGGACCGTTTGTGGTCATTGTCCCGTGGCCGCTCGCCTCGCCCTCCGCTTTGTGGCCCGTGGTGAGCACAACGGGCGATGAGGACGGAAAGTTCGGCTTCACCGGTTTGGCGCCCGGGGAGTACCGGGTCCTGGCCATTTCCCAGGCCGAAAAAGGGCGGATTGACGAGCCTAACCTGTTGGCGAGGCTTCTTCCGAACGCGAAGAAGGTCGTACTGATGGCGGGCGCAGCCCATAACGAGACTCTGGAACTGACGGAACTGCGTTGACCTCGCGATACTTGAGCCGGTGCTGGCTGCATAGAGGCAGCGAATGCAAACACACCCTGCACACGCGACGGGAATCTCTCGCTCGGGAGACGACACCCAGAAGCTCGATGGGCGCTGGTTGCGCGGTGTCTTCGTTGTCGTCCAAACACCGTTTGCGAAGACGTTGGATATCGACGAAGAGTCGTTGCGAGGCGAGGTGGACTTCCTGGTCCGCTGCGGAGTCCACGGGGTCGTCTGGCCCGTCGCCGCTAGCGAAGTGATGAGCCTTTCGGCGCGAGAAAGGACAAAGTATGCCCAGTGCATCGTCCAGCACGCGGCCGGCTGGATTCCCGTCGTGATAGCCGTCACTGCCGCCAACAAGTTCGAAGCCGCCGAGTACGCCGCCCACGCCAAATCTATCGGCGCCAGCGCCGTCCTGACCCTGCCGCAGACCGACTATCAGGCAACCGACCCGTTGATCTTCGCCGAGTACCTGTCAGCCATCGCCGAAGCCGCAGGATTACCGATCATCGTTCAGACGTCGTACCCCGGCCACGGCGGGGCGTTGCCTCCGGATTTTCTCTTCCATCTGTCTAAAGAGATTCCGCTGCTCCAGTATGTGAAGGAGGAGCAAGTAGGCTTTGGCCCGCTCCCCTGGCGCATTAGCGCCTACGGCGAAAAATCGGAAGGACGCATTTCCGCGTTCGCCGGCGCGGGCGCCCGGAACCTGATGAACGAGATGGCGCGCGGCTCCTGCGGCACCATGCCTGGGGCCGGATTCGCGGATATTCAGGTGGCGATCTGGTCTTTATATCAGGAGGGCAAGACGGCGGAGGCGCGCGACCTGTTTTCCAAAATGCTCATGATGGCGGTGCTGGAACAGGCGGTCGGGTACGGATTGCAGAAGGAGATTCTGCGGAGGCGCGGGATTTTCCGGACGGCCCTGATGCGGCACACCCGGCGGCCGGTGATGGATGCCGGCGACCATCGGGAATTGGACGCGATTTTCGAGACATTGCGGCCGTATTTCCGGGTGAGTGACGGGCTGGCCGCCGGCGGGGGCGGGTAACGAGAGCTTGGCTGGCGACGGGTGGCGAAGGGGCGAAGGCCAGCCCCTGGTAGCCGGCCTTCGGCCGGGCGGGGACTCAAGTCCCCATGCACGCTGGAAGCGTGCGCCACGCCGGAATCGCCAGTCTCCAGGCCGCGCGTTCGAGTATTCACAGCCAAAGGAGCGTACATGGCCACAGCGTTCGAACCCGGCCGGCGGCAGCAGTCGCCCTTGCTGACCGAACTGCGCGAGGCGGCCGACCAACGCCCGAACGACGCCGGCGCCCTCGTCGCCCTTGCGGGCGCCCTCCAGGCAAGAGGCGAATCCGAAGAGGCGGTTTCGCTGTTCGCGCGGGCCGCGCGCCTCGACCCCGCCAGCGTCCCGCTGCACCGCAGTTGGGCCGGCGTTCTGTTCGCCATGGGCGACACTGCCCGCGCCGAAGAAGTCCTGCGCAAGGCGCTGGCTGCCAACCCGATGTCGGCCCCCTTGGCCGGAGACCTGGCGCAGGTGTGCCTGCGCCGCGGCGGACTGGAGGAGGCGGCGGGCCTGTTCGCTCTCACCGCCCGGCGCGCCCCGGAGGACTCCGTGTTGGCCGGCTTGTGCGAGTGCTGCCTTGGAGAAAAAGACTGGCGTCAGGTTTGCGAACAGGCCGCGCGCTGGATCGGATGGCCGGACGGCCGGCGGATGCGGCCCCAAGCCGGCCGCGCCCTGCTGGCCGGCGGACGCCTGCGGGAAGCCAGGGAATGCTTCGAGGAACTGCTGCGGGAAGATCCTCGGGATCCGGCCGCGCTCCAGGGTTTGGGCGACCTTGCCTATGCCGCGAGAAACCTCGAGGAAGCTCTCCGGCATCATCTGGCGGTCTATCGCGCGGACCGGGAGAACGGGACGGCCGGACTCCACTGTCTGTTCGACTACCTGGCGGCGGAGCGCTACGAAGAGGCGCGGGGGCTGTTCAGAGTTGCGCGGGACGTGATCCGCTCTCGCTGGGGGCACGGGCCGCATTACCGCGGCCTCGCGCCCGAGTGGGACGGGCGTCGACCGATCGCCGGGAAGACGATTCTCGTCCACGGCGCGGTTGGCTTGGGCGACTCGATTCAATATTCCCGCTTCATTCCGCGGCTGAAAGAGCAAGGAGCGGAAGTGGTGCTCGAGGTCCCCGCCGCCCTGGCGCGGCTGATGGGAACCCTGGCGGGCGCCGGCGAAGTCGTCTCGAAGTTCGACGCGCTCCCCGCGATCGACTTCGAATGCGATCTGCGGGAGTTGTTTCTTTTGCTGGACATCCCTCCGGGCCGGTTCGGGCTTTCCGTGCCGTACCTGTTTCCCGACGCGGCTCTCCGCCGCCGCTGGCTTCTTCCGGATGCGGCCTCCGCCGCACTGCCGCGGGTAGGGTTGGTGTGGTCGGCGAGCGGCCTGTTCAGCCACGGGCCATTGGGGAACCGGTCCCTGCCGCTCGTGGCCCTTCGGCCCGTGGTGACGGCCGGCGGCGATCGTGTCTTCCCGGTTTGTCTACAGGCAGGTCCCGCGCGCGACGAATGGAAGTCAGCCGGCTGGGCGCGGGATTTCGTTGATCCCATGGATGGCGTACAGGATCTTCTCGACACGGCGGCCCTTGTGAGCGGCCTCGATGTCGTGGTGACCATCGACACCTCGGTCGCCCATTTGGCGGGCGCGATGGGCAAGCAGACGTTGCTGATGCTGCCCTATTCGGCCAGTTGGCGGTGGGGAGCGGGCGCGGGCGAATCCTGCTGGTACCCGAGTGTCCGGATGTTCCGGCAAGCGAGTCCGGGCGACTGGCAGAGCGTCGTCGGCCCCGTTGCGGAAGCTCTCCGGGATGCACGGCGGAGCCGGAAGCCGGCTCCCCGCGGCTCATTTCCCAGCCCGGAGCTTGGCATCGTGGGCGCCCCGGCGTGAGCCGTGTCCAACGCCGGATACCGCACGTAACCCGCCGGGCCCAGAACCGGGCTCGAGTTTGACCATTGTCGACATCGCCCTGACAGCACCGCGGTCGTGAAGGCTGCGGACTGGGCGTTGAGGCAAAACGGTGGCGCGGGAACGGCAAGTCCGCGGCCTTCCGGCCGCGGCTCGGAGCCAACTAGGCGGTTGCCTGCGCGCGGGTGCGGGAGGCGTCGAGCAGCGCCCGTACGTTGCGGTCGGCTTCGTTGATGGGGTGTGCGTACGCCTCCTTGCGAAGGCGGTGGAAGTTCGGGTAGCCCTCGAGTTCTTCCTTCTTCCACTCCTCGGCGAATTTGCCGCTGCGGATCGTCTCCAGGGACTGCTCCATGCGGGCCCGCAACGCTTCGCTGCCGCCGGTCGCATCGCGGCGCCGCGAAAGGACGCCATACTGCGAGGTCGGCGAGTGGAATCGCATCTGTTCGAAGATTCCTTGCCGCGCCATGGCGAGAAAGATATCGGCCGGCTCGGCGGAGGCATACAACTCGAGCGCCACAGCCTCCTTCGGAAATCCCTTGTCGACCAGAGTCTCGTAGGCGGTCAGCAGGACATCGAACAAAGCCGGCCACACGCCCTGTTCGGCGAACAGGTCGAGTTCCGCCTCGACCGCGAACGAGGTGTGAAACGCGCCCGCGCGCGTGCACCCCGTGCCTTTTGCCAGCGCGAGCGTGGTGGCCCAGGCGTTGCCGGTCGAATCCTGCCATACATCGACGTCGGCGTTGACGCCGCCGCCCTTTTCAAAAGCGATGCGCACCTGACGTCCGATGGTGCGGGGCGCCATCATGATCACGTCAATGTCTTTCGGCGGCACAATCAGGCCGAAGCGGATGTTGTAGCCGCTGCCGAAGGAGATCGTCTGGCCCGATCGCAAGAAGGGTTGGATCGACCGCGCATAGACGCCCGGCTGCACTTCATCCGGAATCAACACCATCACGATGTCGCCGGACTGCACCGCGCCGGAGATCGGCATCGGGGCGAAGCCGTCCTGCCGCGCGGTCTCCGCGTAGCTGTCCTCGATATTGCCAATCAATACCTTGACACCGCTATCGCGCAGGTTCAACGCCTGCGCCCGGCCCTGGTTTCCGTACCCCACCATGGAAACTGTTTTTCCCGCGAGAACGCTGAGGTCGGCGTCCTGTTCGTAAAAGACTTTCATCTCGCTCCAGAGTACCTTTTTTGGCCCGGCGCCGAAGCGCGAGCCGGCTAGAAGTAGAATTTCAAACCCATCTGCATGACGCGCGCCGGTTGAGCCGCGGTCACGCGGCCGAACGTCGCGGGAGCGCTGACGCTCTGGGCTGGGCGATTCAGATTGGTGTTGTTCAGCAGATTGAACGCCTCGTACCGGAACTGCAGGCGCCGCGTCTCGCTGAACTGAAACGTCTTGAAGATCCCGATGTCGGTCGTCTTCGATCCATCGGTATCCAGATAGTGGACGCCCCCGTTGCCGTACGTGTTCAGCACCGGCTCGGAGAAGCAACTGGTGTCGAACCAGCGGGCGATGGTGCGTTGATCCGTGGGCAGATTGCCGTTGCAGTTGCGATTCGGCCGTCCGCCGAAGTTGGTGCCGGTGTTGGAACGATCGGTCGCGGTCGCATGGAACGGCAGGCCGGACTGGAGAGCCATGATGCCATTTAACTCCCATCCGCCGATTATCCACTTGGCCGGCCCGGCCATCTTCTGTCCGAAGGGCAGCGCATAGTTCACGCTCATCACCAGGCGCTGACGGATGTCGAAGATGCTGCGTCCGTAATCGTTGTCGCCCGGCTTGTAGAAGCGGCTCCCCTTGCCGTCGTAGGAGTCGGTATCCATCGACCGGCCCCACGAGTGGCTGACCAGGAACGACAGCCCATTCGAGTACGCCTTCCGTACCGAAGACTGCAGCCCGTGATACTTCGACAGGCCGGCGCCTTCGTCGCTCAGGATGAAGCCCAGGTTCGGATACGGCCGCCTTTGCTGAACCGTGCGCGTGTCGCCCGGCTGCAACAGCGTCGGCACCACGTTCCGGTCGTATCGCTTGGAGAGCTTGGCGCCCTTCGAGCCGACGTAGGCGACCTCGAAGAACATCTGGCCGGGCAACGTGCGTTGAATGCTCAGGGTCCATTGTTGAATGTACGGCGAACGTCGCCCCAGCAGGTTAAACAGAAACTGGCCGAGGGGCAGAGGACTGTTCAGATCGGGCGTTGGGAACAACTGGGTGATGTTCACACTGGGGACCACCGGATCTGGAGGAGCAAACGACTGCCCGACGTTGAGCGGCGGTGAAATGCCCTGCCACGACTGGTCGTTCCCCGGCAGCCGGTCGTAGAAGATTCCGTAGCTCGCACGGATGGCCATGTTATCCGAGGCGGTGGGCCGCCACGCGAGGCCGACCCTGGGAGCGAAGTCGTTCCAGTCGGTCGGATAGAGTCCACGCGGCACGCCGTCCTTGCCTGCAAACCGCTGTTTGCCCGTGGCGAAATCGAGCTCGGCGATGTTGTTGTATTTCTCGATCAATGGCTGCTGGACTTGGTAGCGCATACCGACGTTGACGGTCAGGCGCCGCGACACCTGAATGTCGTCGTTGATGTACATCGCCCACCACCAGCCCCGGCGGTAGGTGGGGGTCACGCGCGCCTGGCCCGTCGCGGCAGAAGGCCAGCCAAGCAGGTAGTCGGCCACCGGGCTCCCGGTTCCGGTTACGCGATTCGTACCGTTAAATGCTTCCGTGAACTGTCCGCTGAACGAGAAGTTCCCTTGCGGGTTAAACGCGACTTCGTGCCGCAGATTCACCCGCTCCAGTTGCCCGCCGAATGAGACGCGGTGCTTGCCTTTCACCCACGAGGCGTTGTCGAAGGCGGAGAACACCTGGCTGTTGGGAATCAGGCAACTGCCGCTCGAGAATCCCCAGGAGCCATACTCGACAAGACCGACAATGGGAACGCCCGCACACCCTGGCGTGGTCGACAGGCTGCGGATTCCGAAGAACGACGGCCAGTCCGAATTCTCGCCCTGAATCGGCCCGCCCGCGCGGAGAATCGTGCGTGAGAACCCGATCCTGGCGTCGTTGACAAACGTTGACGAGAAAACCCTGGACCACGACAGGACAGCGTTTCTGCCGTACAGCGGGAACAGGCGCCCGTTGCCGCGCTGCGGGTTGATGTCTGTCTGATCCGTCTGGTCCCAATTGACGCGCCCGAAGATCCGGTCGTTGGGCGACAGGTTGTAATCCCAACGGGTATCCCACTTGTACGTGTCCTGCACCACGCGCTGGCGGCCGAACAGGTTGAACCCCTGCGACCGCGCGGCCGGGTCGAGCGGCGATAACGGAGACGTCAGGATGAAGTCGTTGTATTTCTGCGCGAACGGGCTGATGCGGTTCGACGGGATCAGGTTGTTGGCAAAGGGCTGCTTGATGCGCTGGGCATCGGCGGTGGACGGGTCGTAAATGGGGTTGAATCCCGCGAGATTTCCGCCCAGCATCGCCGGCGTGGGAACCAGCAGATTCGCCGGGAACGCCTGGCGAAGCTTCAGCATCTCGAAGTTGGCCATGAAGAACAGCCGGTCTTTCTTTACCGGCCCGCCGATCGAGGCGCCGTATTGGTTCTGCCGGAACGGCGGCTTCTTCGCAGAAAAATCGAACCGGTTGCGCGAGTCCAGCCTGTCGTTGCGGAGGAACTCCCACACGCCGCCGTGCAACTCGTTGGTCCCCGATTTCGAGACCACACTGACAATCGCGGGCGCGGCGAACTCCGGCGCGAAGTACCCGCGCATGATCTTGAACTCGGCGATCCCTTCGATCACGGGCTGAATCGCCACCGCGCCGTAGTATTCCTCGCGGCCCAGTACGCCATCGAACAGGTACGCCGCCGAAACGTGGCGCGTGCCCGAGACCGAGACCGAAAGATTCGTCCGCCGCCCGTTGAACGACGATGTCGTGTCCTCGCCGTTTTGCAGTACCGGCGGCACCGCGCCCGGCGTTAGTTGCGCCAGTTGCAGAAAGTTGCGCCCGTTCAATGGCAGGTCCACGATGGGTTTCTGATCGATGACATCGCCCAACGTGGCGTTGGTGCTGTTCACTGCCAGCGCCAGCGCCGCCACCGTCACTTCCTGTGTGACGTCGCCGACTTTCAGCGCGACATCTTCGCGCCGCCTCGCGTCCACCTGAATGTTGACGTCCCGCAGGGTGAACTTCTGAAAGCCCGACATTTCTACCGTCAGGACGTACCGGCCCACCGGAAGCTGAGCGAACAGGTAACTTCCATCCGCGTCGGAACTCATCTTGCGCGTATCGCTGGTCGCCATGTTCTGGACTGCGACAACCGCGCCCGCAATCACGGCTCCCGTGGAGTCGGAGACCGTGCCGCGGAGTTCGCCCACGGTGGTTTGAGCGGAGATCGCGGCGGTGAACAGCAGGCACGCAAAGATCGGGAGTAGGCGGTGAATCATCATGGACCTCCTGAGCGCGAACAAAAACGTCTCTATGGATATAACCCTCAGCATTCTGATATGTCAACTGCTAATTGAGGCGCCCGGGTAAAATGGGCCAAATTCTGCTCGGCCGCCGGTTTTGGTATAGGATAGGCCCAATAGCCGTGAACGCGATCGCAGTCTCTCTAACGGCCGCACTCGCCGCGACGCAGGCATTGGCCGCGGCCGGTAGCGCCGATTTTTTCGAGACCAAGGTCCGGCCTGTCCTGGCCACCAACTGCTACGCCTGCCACACCTCCACCCGCCTGGGTGGGCTCGAGATGAACTCGCGCCAGGCTCTGCTCAAAGGCGGCAATTCCGGCCCCGCCATCGTTCCCGGAAAGCCACGGGAGAGCCTACTGTATCAGGCCGTCACGCGAACCCACGCGCGGCTGAAAATGCCGCCGTCGGGAAGCTTGAAGGACGAGGAGATCCGCGACATCAGCGAGTGGATCGCGCAGGGCGCCGTGTGGCCGGATGCCCTCGTCAAAACCGGGAAGCAGTTCCGGATCACGCCCGAGCAGCGCGCCTTCTGGAGCTTTCAGCCCGTCCGCATGCCGCCGGTTCCCGTGCCGAAGAACGCAGCCTGGGCACGAACCCCGGTCGACCGCTTCATCCTGGCCCGACTGGAAGAGAATGGCCTTGACCCGTTGCCGCCCGCGGACAAGCGCGCACTGATCCGCCGCGCCACCTTCGATCTCACAGGTCTCCCCCCGGCGCCCGGCGAGGTGGAGGCCTTTGTGCGCGATCCCTCCCGCGACGCGTTCGCCAAGGTTGTCGACCATCTGCTCCACTCCCCTCAGTACGGGGAACGGTGGGCGCGATTTTGGCTCGACATCGCCCGGTACGGCGACGAGCGGATGGCCTCCACCCGCGACGACCCCTACCCGAACGCGTACCGCTATCGCGACTGGGTCGTCGGCGCGTTCAACCGCGACATGCCGTACGACCTGTTCGTGAAGGCCCAGCTTGCCGGCGATCTGCTGGAAGGCGTCGATCGCAGCCAAGTCCTGCCTGGCCTTGGGTTCTACGGACTCAGTCCCGAATTCCAGGACGATCGCGTCGACGTCACCACCCGCGGGTTTCTGGGCCTGACCGTGGCCTGCGCACAGTGTCACGATCACAAGTACGACCCGATTCCGACGCGCGATTTCTACGCGCTGCAGGGCGTGTTTGCCAGCACCCGGCTCCACGACTACCCTCTCGCCGCGGCCGACGACGTCCAGGCCTGGGACAAAAAGAAGACCCAACTCGACCGGCTCGAAAAAGAGCTGAAGGAATTCCTCAAACGCGAAACGGCGCAGGTGGGCGAGATCCTCGCCGGGCAGATCTCGCAATATTTGATGGCCGCCAGCCGTGTAATGCTGGGCCGGCCGCCCGCCGGCAAACTCGACGCCGAGACCGTCGAGCGCTTTGTCACCTACCTGAAGGGTTCCAAGGAGCACCCGTTCCTGAAGCTTTGGGACGATCTAATCCAGTGGAAGGCCGGCGAAGCGGAGCTTCAACAGGAGGCCGGCGCGTTTCAAGCGTTCGCGCTGGCCGTGGTTCGCGAGAAGAAGGAGATCGACGAGAAGAAGGACAAGAACGCCGCGGTGGAACCGAAGAAGATGATCCTCTGGAAGGATCTCTACTTCGCCAGCCCGCGTCCTGACCTGCCCTATCGGCCGCCCCTCGGTCTTCTCTACTACGGCGAGGTCGCCCAGTATCCCGCCATGGAACGCGAGGTCATCCGGTTCCTCGATGGGGACCGTCGGAAGCATGTGGAAGGCCTCATTGCGGAAATCGATCGCCTGAAAGGTTCGCTCCCCCCGAAGTATCCGTTCCTGAACGGAATCAGCGAAGGTCCCAAACCCGTCACCCTCAAGATCCACATCGGCGGGAGTCCCGAGAAGCTGGGCGAAGAGGCGCCCCGTAGTTTTCTGTCCATCCTCTCCGAGAGCGAGCCGAAGCCGTTCTCGAAGGGCAGCGGCCGCCTGGAACTGGCCGAGGCGATTGCCAGTCCGAAGAATCCTCTCACCGCCCGCGTGATCGCCAATCGCGTCTGGCAATATCACTTCGGCGAAGGCCTGGTGCGGACGCCGGGAAATTTCGGCCAACTGGGCGAGCGGCCCACCCACCCGGAACTGCTCGATTACCTGGCCGCCCGATTGATTGAAAGCGGATGGTCGCTGAAGGCGCTTCACCGCGAGATCATGCTGTCGGCCGTGTATCAGTTGTCGAGCGCGGCCTCGGAGAAGCACGCCGCGGTCGATGGAGACAATCGCCTGCTGTGGCGGGCGCACCGGCGCCGGCTGGACGCCGAAGCGTTGCGCGATTCGCTGCTGTACGTCGCCGGCCGCCTCGATCAGAGCGTGGGCGGGCCGCCCGAATGGTTGACCGAAAACTATGCCACCAAGGCGGGCCCCGACGGCGAGGCGGACAAATACAGCCAGGCCGCCGAGTGGATCACCGGACTGCGCAGCCGCCGCACGATTTACGGCTATGTGGCGCGGCGGCGGCCGGACCACACCATGCAGTTGTTCGATTTCCCCAACCCGGCCTCCACCGCCGACCGGCGCTTCACGACCTCGACGCCGCTGCAGCGCCTGTTTTTCCTCAACAGCGAGTTCGTCGCCCGCCAGGCGCAGTCGCTGGCGGACTCGGTGGTTCGCGCGGAACGGGCCGATGACGCGCGAATCCGCCGTCTCTATCAGGTCTTGTTCTCGCGCGATCCGGAGCGCGGGGAAATTTCGATGGGCCAGGAATTCCTCCGTTCGAGCGGGAATGCCTGGCCGCGCTACACCCAGACGCTCCTGGCGTCGAACGAGTTCTTGTATGTCAAGTGAACCATTGTGGCGCCGGTCTCCGACCGGCAAGGTACAACGCATGGTGCCAGCCTCAGCCGGCGGCGCGCTTCAGCGCGCCCTTTCCCGTGGCGCACGCTTCAGCGTGCAAAGGGACTTTAGTCCCGGCAGAGCACAGAGGTGAATCGATGACCCGCCGCCAACTGCTCTCCCAAACCGGCAACGGCTTCGGCATGCTCGCCCTCGCCCAGATCGCCGGGCACGCTCGCGAAGCCGCGAATCGGCTCGCCCCCAAGGCCCCGCACTTTCCGGCCAAGGCCAAAAGGGTCGTCTACCTCTACCTGAACGGCGGGCCCTCCCAGGTAGACACCTTCGATCCCAAGCCGGCCCTCACGCGCTTCGACGGGAAATCCGTTCCGGACAGCCTGAACCTGAAGCACGCCAACGGCACTCTGCTCGGCTCGCCCTTCCAGTTCCGCAAGCACGGCCAGAGCGGCCTGGACGTCAGCGAACTGTTCCCGGAACTCGCCAAAGTGATCGACGAGTGTTGCGTCATACGCTCGATGCACTGCGACAACCCCGGTCACGAGGTCGCCCTCATGCAGACCAACACGGGGCGTCTGATCAACGGCCACCCCTCCATGGGCTCGTGGGTCACCTACGGCCTCGGCACCGAGAATCAGAATCTGCCGGGCTTCGTCGTCCTGTGTCCCGGGCTTCCCGTAATGGGCAGCCAGCTTTGGTCTGCGGCCTACCTGCCCGGCGTCCACCAGGGAGTGCACGTCCGCAACCGGGAGGAAGAGGATCCGGCGCGCCTGATTCACTATGTCCGCAGCCAGCGGCAGTCGGCCAACGAGCAGCGGCGGCAACTCGATCTGCTCGGCAAGCTGAATCGCCTCGAGATGGAGCGCGACGGCTACGACGCCGAACTCGATGCCGGCATCCAGAACATGGAGCTTGCCTTCCGTATGCAGACCGAGGCGGTGGATGCATTTGACGTCCGCAAGGAAACGGCCGCCACTCGCGCGCGTTACGGCGAAGGCTACATGGCGAACGGCTGTCTGATCGCGCGCCGCCTGCTCGAACGCGGCGTCCGGATGGTTCAGGTGTACTTCGGCAACCGCAATCCCTGGGACAGCCACGCGGACATCTTCGACCACCGCAAGCTCTCCTATCTTTCCGACCAGCCCATGGCCGCCCTGATCGCCGACCTGAAGGTGAGCGGTCTTTTGGAAGAAACGATCGTAATGATCGGCGGCGAGTTCGGCCGGACTCCCTCGCGCGATGGCGATGGCATGCTCGGCTATGGCCGCGGCCACAATCATCTCGGTTTCACGATGGTGATGGCTGGCGGCGGCTTCAAGAAGGGCTTGGCCTACGGCGCGACGGACGATCTGGGCTGGAAGTCGGTGGAGAATCCGGTACACATCCACGACCTGCACGCCACGGTATTGCATCAGCTTGGTTTGGATCACACGAAGCTGACCTTCCGCCACAGCGGCCGCGATTTCCGCCTGACGGACGTAGCGGGCAAAGTCGTCCGGGACGTGCTGGCCTAGACCTAGAGGCCTAAAGAGCGCCCAAAGTCGTCTTGCAGTGTGCTACCCCTGCCCCTTGGCTT
Source organism: uncultured Solibacteraceae bacterium (assembly GCA_964529305.1). Lineage (GTDB taxonomy): Bacteria > Acidobacteriota > Terriglobia > Bryobacterales > Bryobacteraceae > CAZGUX01. The sequence goes on from CAZGUX010000231.1 coordinate 16,964, forward strand.
GTACTCGCGCGGCGAAGCGGGCGATGTTCACGATGAAGCGCTCGTGCGTGCCCTCGCTCACCTTCTCGCGCTCGTCGAACGCCTCCACCTTGAACAACAAGCGCTTCTCGTTGTGGGAGATGACCTCCGAGGTGAACCGCACCGACATCCCCAACGGCGTGGCCGCCAGGTGCTTGATGTCGACGTGCGTCCCGACCGTGTCATAGCCCTCGGTCAACAGGGGCGCCACTGAGTTCCGGCACGTGATTTCCAGGTGCCAGACCAGGTGCGGAGTCGATAGCACGCGAGCGCTCTCCACACCCATGAAGTCAATGGCAATGTCGGGCGTCACGAGAATCGTTTCTTCGCCCTTGGTTCCGGTGAGGTCCGTAGACATTCGTGCGTTCCTTCCTTTATTTGACAGTGCTGATCTTGGCCTTCTCTTTGGCCCACTCGAGAAGGCGCCGAACGGCGGGAAAACGCTCGGCGAGAATCATCAGACCCGGGATGAGAAAGATCCAGCCGGGCATCACCGGGAGGATCAGCCCGAGGATGCCCAGGAGCACCAACCCGAACCCGGTAATGAGCCGGAGCCACGCCATGGGTCCAGTGTACCGGCCGGGAGCAGGGGGCGTCATCGCACTCTCGCTATCGTCCCTTGATCGCGCCTTCGATCCGGTCGGCGAGCATTTCGACGAACCGGTCCGGCAGAAACCCATTCATACGGCTGAAGATTTTGCCGCGCTTGTCGAGGATCACGGTCGTGGGAATCGAGGAGATCTGCAACGTCCGGCTGAGGCCGTCTTCGAAGTACACCGGGACGTTCCACTCGTTTTCGCGAAGGAAGGGCGCCACGACGGAGCGGTCCTCATCCGTATTGACGGAGACGAAGACCACATCGTCCCGAAGTTTGTACTTCTCTTTCACCTGCGCGTAGAGTGGGTGTTGAACGCGGCAGGGTCCGCACCAGGTCGCCCAAAAATCGAAGACGACGACTTTGCCCGCGAGGGTCCGCAACTTCAGTGTGTCCTTGTCCAGCCCGGACAGGGTAAAATCCAAAACTTCGGTGGCCTTGGCGTTGGGGTCGGCCTGCAGGATGCGTTGCCGCCGGGTTTCGAGCAGTGCGGTTGTCCGGTCGTAGGACTGGAGGATCAAGTCGCCCAAACCCTGTTCGCCGCCCTTGACCTTGCTGTAGAGAGCCCCCATTCGCTGGCGATCGCGCAGGCGGTCAGCCTCGCCGGTCTTCGGATCCGTCAGGGAGAACGCATCCGCAAGATGGGCCACCGCTTCCAGGTCTTTGCCTTGCCGGATCAGCCACCGCGCGATCTCGCGCGAGGCCTCCGCCGACGGGTAGGCGTCGAACGCGGACCGGGCCAGTTTGACAGCCTCTTCCGGTTTGCCGAGGTTGCCGGTCGCCCGGGCCTGGAGGGCGAAGGCCCGCGACACGCCGCGATCTAGTTCCTGCTGCCATTCCGCCGAGGAAACCCGTCCTGGAGTGTCCTGCAACTTCATCCCATTGACGATCTCGGAGTAGCGCCGGGCGTATTTGAGGGCGCGCTCCGACGCGGGGCGGGCATCAGTGTCCAGCAGTGCCCGCGCCACCCGTTCGAGGACCTGAAGGTCATCCTGATCGCGTTCCAGGACCCGCTCGCCATACCTGATGATCCGTTCGCGGTCTTTGCTCTCAATCGCCGCCTTGGACAGGGCGCGTTCCAGTTCCGATCGCTTCTCAGACTTGGGAAAGCGGTCGAGATGACTCTCGAGGGTACGGATGAAGTCAACCGGACTGGAACCGGCTTCCTGCAACGCCGCCCGCAGCGCCCCATCCTCCGATTCCTCCTGCGCCGGCAGCAGCGCGGCCAGCAGCAGAACGCAGACGGCCGCTCTCATTTGGAAACCTGCCGGATCGCATCGGCCAGGTTGGCCGCCCGGGTTCGCGCCATATTCAGGTAAGTGTCGTTCTTGGCAACGCGATCGAGCAGGGGCAGGAACATCGGACCAGCCACGACGCGACCCCGGGTCAACCCGATTTCGAGTTGGAGCAGCGATCGATTCACCCCCAGCTTGTCGTATTTTACGGTTCGTTCGAGCAGGATGTAGTATTGGCCCGTCTCCGAGATCTTCTCGAACCAATCGGCCAAGGAGCGCGCATCCAGATCCTCGGAGAAGTTGAAGCTGGCTTCGCTCTTTCGCCCACCTTCGTCAAAACGGAAGGTTTTCATGCCCATTTTGGCGACCTTTAACGGGGACTCGAGCGGTCGCGTGAACCGGTCCAACTTCTCGGCCAGGGCGAACATCGCATCGGCGTCGGCTTTCAGCAACTGCATTTTAACCGGAAAGTCGTCATCCTTGGATTCCCGATACTCGCAGGCCCCATCGCGACTCAACGTAATGGCAACATAGGCGGGGGTGCTTCCCGGAAAATCCTTGGAATACGAGAGCCGTGGCTCGGCCAGGCCGGACGTTGCAAGGAGAACAAGGATGAAGGCAGCGCGTCCCATGCGAGATTAGACGGCGCAGGCCTCGAACCGGCGACGGGTAGATTCGCGGGTCGCGTGGCAGATCGCTACGGCGATGGCATCGCAGGCATCTTCGGAATCCACCCGATCCTCGATCCGTAACAGGGAATGCACCATGGTCCGCACCTGGACTTTGTCGGCTCGCCCATAGCCCACGACACTCGCCTTGACCTCCAGCGCTGAATACTCGCCGACGGCCAAGCCCGCCTCCGCCAAAACCAGCAGGGCCACGCCCCGTACGTGAGCCAGTTTCAGAGCGGTTCTCGCGTTCGCGGCGTGGAACACGCCCTCGATAGCGGCTGTCTCGGGGCGGTACTCACGAATGAGTTCCCTCAGAGGGGCCGCGATCTGGCACAGGCGTTCCGGGAAAGCGGTCTTGGGGGATGTCCGAACCACGCCCGCGCTCACCAGCCGATGCGTGCGTCCATCGGTCTCGATCACGCCATAGCCCGTGCGCTCGGAACCGCAATCAATACCGAGGACGACCATGGGCGCTCTTTGCCTCGTACAGCGGACCTAACTTACGGCCGCGAATTCGCTTTCGTCGACGTCGAAGTTCGAGTACACGTTCTGCACGTCGTCGTGTTCCTCGAGTGCGTCACTCAACTTCAGCATACCCTGGGCGCTTTTGCCTTCCAGTTTGACCAGGTTCTTCGGCACCATCGTGATCTCGGCCTGGACCGTGGCGATACTGGCCTTGCCGAGGGCGTCCACCACTGCTTCGTGCCCCTCCGGCGGCGACAGCACATCCCAGCTATCGCCGTCGTCCCGCAAGTCTTCCGCGCCCGCATCGAGTACGATGCCCATCAACTGGTCTTCGGTGGCATTCTCCTTGGCGATCAGGATCTGGCTCCTGCGCTCAAACATCCAGGCCACGCTGCCCTGCTCGCCCAGGTTGCCGCCGTTCTTCGAAAACACGTGGCGAATTTCGCTGACCGTCCGATTGCGATTGTCCGTGACACATTGAACCAGGACCGCGGCGCCGCCGGGCCCGTAACCTTCAAACATGATTTCTTCGATTTGGCCACCCTCGAGTTCGCCGGTTCCGCGCATGATGGCCCGTTTGATATTGTCGGCCGGCATGCTGACGGCCTTGGCGGCCAAGATGGCGGTGCGGAGCCGGGGATTGGCGTCAGGGTCGCCCCCCGCCCGGGCGGCGATCATGA
>CAZGUX010000232.1:0-19485 GCA_964529305.1 uncultured Solibacteraceae bacterium
CCCCGAACTCGACCGTATGCGCGCCAACAATGCCGAGATGAATCAGTTCCTGGCCGATCACCAGGTGGACTTCGATCTTGGCGACGAGTACATGATCGAGTGGTTCGGCTCGGCCGAGGGCGGCAAATTCAAGATCGCCAAGGCCGCCTACGATCTGCTGGTGATTCCGCCCGACATGACCAACCTGCGCGGCCAGACACTGCCGCACCTGGAGAAATGGCTCTCCGGGGGAGGGAAGATCATCGCCCTGTCGCCACCTCCCGAATATGTGGACGGGCGGCCGAGCACGAAAGCGGCCGAACTGCGCTTTCGATTTTCAGCCCAATGGACGCAGGTTTCCTCGAATCGTGAAATGCTCGAGGCCGTGCGCTCAATGCTGCCGCCGCGCATCCGCCTGGAACCTCAGCCTCCCTCGAGCGTCGGCTATTCCGAACGGCGTTTGGCCGGAGGCGACCGGCTTCTGCTATTTGCCAATAGCGGCCTGACGCCCGCCCGGACGCGGCTCTCGATCGAAGCCGGATCGCTGGAAATCTGGGACACCGTGTCGGGCCAGGTGCAACCGGCGCCGTTCACCCGCGCCGGCAAGACCCTCCGCTATGACCTCGACCTGGCGCCCGCGGCTTCCCTGGTGATGGTGGCGCGCGTGGCCGAAGGCAGTCCCGCCCCTCCGCCGAGACCTCGCTTCGACCCTCCCGTTCCCGCTGGGACGTGGCGTGCCGGCGCCGACACACCGAACGTCCTGGTGCTCGACTATTGCGATCTGAAAGTCGGCCGTGAGACGTTGGAAAGCGCTAACACCTGGCAGGCCAACTGGACGCTGTGGCAGCGTCATGGCTTCGAGCGCCCGGCCTGGGACAATGCGGTGCAGTACAAGACCCGGATCTTCGACAAGAACCACTTTCCGCCCGACTCCGGCTTTGAGGCGGTCTACCGCTTTGAAGCTTCGGCAGAGGCGCTGAAGGGGCTCCACCTGGCCATGGAAGCGCCTGAACTCTACCGGGTTACTGTCAACGGGCAGGCGGTGGACTTCAAGTCCGCCGAACGCTGGCTGGATCCGCACATCCGCGCGGCCCTGATCGAGGGGTTGGCCCGTGCGGGAGAGAACGTCGTCTCCGTCACCGGCCGTCCGTTCGACGTGAAGATGGAACTCGAGAACCTCTACCTGCGGGGCGCGTTTGGAGTCGAACCCGCGGCGCGAGGGTTCCGTCTCACTGCCCCTAAGCCTCTCTCGCTCGGCTCGTGGGCCAAGCAGGGAATGCCGTTTTACGCCGATGCCGTGACCTATGAAACCAGGGTGACTGCACCGGCGGGGAAGTCGCACCTGCGGGTCGAACTCGGCGAATGGCAGGGATCGCTTGCCGTCGTGTTGGTCGACGGCAAGGAAACGGCTCGGCTCGGGTGGCCGCCGTATCGGGCCGACGTGCCGATTACCGCGGGATCTCACACGCTGGCGCTGCGCGTGGTCTCGACGCCGCGCAACCTGTACGGCCCGTTTCATCATCCGGACAAACCGCGAATGCGCGCGTGGCCGGGGGCATGGGCCTTGTTCCCGGACCGGCAACCCGCCGGCGCCGCATACGACCTGATCGACTATGGCTTGATCACCTCGCCGGCCATTTCCTTTGGAGGACTGTAGTTCCTCTATTGAGGCGGAGGCACGGTGACCGGCCCGAAAGCCGGCAACGGAAAATCTTCAGCGTCGTGAAGGTTCGCCATTGGGTCGAACCCGCGGCCGTACCAGAGCCATAGGGGAGCCGGCAGCTTGAGCGGCAGGCTCATCTCCAGGGCGATCTCGTTGCCGGCGCCCTCCGGTATCCATGCCCGGTAAGAGACCGGCTTGACCGAGCCCTCGCCGTCGCTGAAGGAGAATCCTGTCACGCGGTCCGGGGCCGTCAGGCGCCCGTTGACGCCCGTGAAACTCAGCCGCACCTGGCGCGAGTCGACCCAACGGACCTCCTTCAGGCGCGGCCCCGGTTCAAGTCCGGAGCACTTGCCGGGATACAAATCGCGGCACGCCAGCTTGGCAAACCGGCGTCCCAGGCGGCGCAGCCCCGCTGCGTCCACGTGGATGGAATCCGTCAGTTCCAAGTCCAAGGTCGCGGCCATTTTCGTAGCGGCCACCGTTGATTCGATCTGAAGCTGAGCGTCGCGAACCGCATCCCAGGCCGCATCCACGCGCGAACCGTACGGCTCGCCGGCGAAGCGGCCCAACTGGGCGTAGTAGACGGGCAGCGAGGGCGAGGCGAGATCGCGGCGCATCGTGGCGATCCACGATTCGAACTTCTTGCGGTACACGGCGGAGGCCTTTTCCGTGGCGTCCGATTCGCCCTGATACCACAGCATCCCGCGCACCTTGCCCCCGGCCAGGGTCACGCGGGCCAGCATGTTGCCGTAGAGGGATTTGCGGCCCTCGCTCCGCTTGCCGGGGTCCCACTGATCCATCGACGTCCCGCCGACCGCGCACGGAATCAGGCCTACCGGAACGCCGGTGCGGCGATACATCTCTTTCGCGAAGGCCAGACCGGAGCCGGCGCCGTTTGCTCCGCGCGGTGTCTCGCGGCGTTCGTGCAGGGGATCTTCCGCCACCGCCCAGCGGTCGTCGGGCCGCATGACGTGAACGTGAGGATCTGGGGTTTCGGCACCGGCAAGCAGCGCGCGTCCGACCATGTTCGATTGCCCTGCCAGGATCCACAGGTCGCCGGCATACACATCGGTGGCTTCCACCGAACCGGTCGAGCCCGCCAACTCCAGAGAGATGCGGTACGGTCCACCCACCGGCAAAGCGAGGGACGCCTCCCACGCTCCCGACACGCGCTCGGCAAGCACTTTGCGCTTCCAGTCCTTCAGGGGCTTGGACCCGGCGAACACGGTCACCCGCAGGCTGCCGGCCTGATCCGCCGTTCCGCGCAACGGGAGGGTGGCGGTTCCGCCAGCGTCCTGCTGCCAGACGCGAAAGGATTCGAGTCCGGTTTCCACCCGCAATGCCTGCGCCCACAGCGGGCAGGCGGCCAGCACGACTGCAATCGTCTTCAGCATCCTTACAGGTTGCCCCAGACGGAGGCCGTTCCGCATCTGGTCCACCGTATACTGAAGCCGTGATCTCGCTCCCCGCAGGGCCGAAGCGCATCGTGTGCTTGACCGAAGAAACCACCGAGACGCTCTACCTGCTCGGAGAACAGGACCGGATTGCCGGAATCTCCGGGTACACGTGCCGCCCTCCGGAAGCGCGCCGGAAGCCGAAGGTCTCGGCGTTCACCACCGCGAAGATCGACCGCATCCTGGCGCTTGATCCCGACCTGATCATCGGCTTCTCGAATCTCCAGGCCGACATCGCCCGCGACCTGGTGAGGGCAGGGAAGACCGTGCTGGTCACCAACCAGCGCTCGGTCGATGAGATCTTCGAGACCATTCTGATGGTCGCCCGCCTGGTGGGCGCGGAGACAAAGGGCAGGTTCCTCATTGATGGATGGAAGGCCGATCTCGACGGGATCGCCGCCTCCGCCGGCCGCTTTCCCCAACGGCCGAGGGCGTTCTTTGAAGAATGGATGGACCCGCTGATCAGCGGGATTCGCTGGGTCGACGAGTTGATGGAAATCGCCGGAGGCCGCCCGATCTTTCCGGAACTGCGCTGCGAGCACGATGCCGCACGCCGGATCGTCGACCCTGCCGCCGTGGCGGCCCGCGACCCCGAGGTCATTGTCGCCTCGTGGTGCGGGCGCAAAGTCAGCAAGAGACAGATGGCCTGCCGGACCGGCTGGGAAGGCGTAAGCGCCGTGGCCAACGGCCATCTCTACGAGATCAAGTCGACCTACATTTTACAGCCGGGTCCGGCCGCCCTGACCGAAGGGGTCAGGCAGTTGCACGCGATCTTCGCACACGTGAACGCCCAGGATCCGCCTGAGGGATTGGCCCCCGAGGAATCGCTGGACCCCGATCTGTCGCGCGCACCCGGTCAGCCGGCGAACTGAAAGGCGTACAGCTTGGCGCTTCTCATGCGGATTCTCAGCCGCACCGCCTTGCCCGCCAGCGCCGAGACATCCGGCTTGCCGCGCCACGTTACTACCTGTCGGACGCGGTTGGCGTTGATTTCGTCCGATTCGTGGAACGAGAACCCGTCAATCCGCTTGCCGGATTCTTCGATGATCTCGACGCGCGCCGAGCCGCCCGCCCCGGTGTTGATGTTCAACTCGAGGCGCGATCCCGTGAAGCGAATCGGGGGTGTCAAAAAGGTTCCGCCCTCGTAGTCCGCATCGGCCGAGATGAACCCGTCCACGCGCATCACCGCGCGCGAGATCGCGCTCTCCTCCTTCGAGGCGGCGGGATCCATCCGGTGGCTATGGTCCCGATTCATGCCGAAATAGTAGATCCACATCTGGTCGCCCATTCGCACCGGCCGCAGGACGGGATAGATCCACTTGGAATCCCAACTGCCGTCGGGGCCGGGAGTGAGGAAGGGACGCCGTCCGTCGGGACGCGCAAAGTGCCGGCCGTCCCGGCTCACCGACAATTGCAGATCCGAGGTGCTCGGCCAGGATTCCGATCCATCCATGCGCCAGTGGTAGAACACCGGGCTCAGCGCGATGTACACCCCTTCGTACGGAAACACGCCCGGTCCGTAGAAATCGAGGGGCGCCGTTGGTGTCAACACCTGATCTTCGGCGATCGTTCCCCCTTGCGTGGCCCGCGCCTTGGGCGGCAGCACGTTCTCACCCTGGACCGCGGCGCTCCGCAGGTCGATCCGAGGAACGGGGGCGGCGGCCATATCGCGCTCGTCGAGTTCAATCGACATCTCGGCGCTGTCCCAGTTCACCATGTCGTCGGACTCGTTGTAGCTGGCCATGCGCGCCCCGTATCCCGCGCCGCCCCGTATCCACTCCCGGCTGTAACCGACATAGCGGCTCACGCGGGGATCCCAGAACCACGTGGGCTGCGTATCCGCCGCCCGCAATCCGGTCACCGGCCGTTCGTCGAGTTTCCACTTCAAGCCGTCGGGAGAGGTGAACACGCGGTGCGGCCCGCGAATCCCGCTTCCTTTCTTGGGATAGATCTTCATCCAGCTCTTGTAGCGCGCCTCGGCCGGGCATTTGGGATTGTCGTCGCGCCAGACGGTGCACCCGCCGACGGTCATCAGGTTCAGGTCGGGCGGCAGCACCAGGTTGTTCTGGCGCGAGCCATCGCGCTCGATCAGCCCCAGCACGGGCTTGGTGAAGTGGATACCGTCTGTCGATTCCGCGTACCCAACCGCCATCATGGGAGGATTCTTCCTGGGTTCCGGCTTGCCCGCGCTCATCTGATACCACATGCGGATTTTGCCGTTCTCCTGAATGACGGTGGAGTAGCTGGCCACCCAGCCGTCGCGCTCCCAAGGCTGATCGGTGACGACGATCTTTTCCCGCGTCTGGTGCGGCGGATTCATCACCAGGTGGATGCCTTCCGACGACTCGATGAACTTGTGGTCGATGAACAATTGCTTTCGCGAGCCGACATCGACGACATTCTGCGCCGCGGCGATCGCCGGGCAGAGGAGGGTGAGAAAGAGGCAGAGGGAGGGCGCGTGCCGGGAGGCGCCGGAATGCTTGATCGTGTCGTTTGATCTCATAAAAAGGTCTATGGTCATCGGGCTGTGCAGGCCGGCCGGAGACCGGCGCTACTGAAAAAAGAATATCAAGCGCTACCGCCGGATCCAGCGGCGGGCTTTGCCCTCGAAGCGCGGAAGCGTCCCGCAGGGCACCGCGGACACGGCCACTCGCAGCGAGAATGCCTTGCGCAACGCCGACTCCACCTGGTGCGCGAGGTCGTGCGCGTTCACCTGGGCGGATTCCGGCTCGATCTCGAAGCTCAGTTCGCTCAGCGTGCGATGCGAATCCACTTCCACGCGGAACTCGCCCACGCCGTGACACGAGCGAATGACCTCCTCGACCGCGCTGGGGTAGAGATTGACTCCGCGTACCACCACCATATCGTCGCTGCGTCCGAGGATGCCGCCTTCCAGCGCCAGTTCCGAACTGCCGCACTCACAGCGGACTTGGGAGGCACGCCGCACCACATCGCGCGTGCGATACCGCAACAGAGGCGAGCCGACCCGGCCCAGATTGGTCAGCACCAGTTCGCCCGTCCCTCCTGGGCCCACGGGTTCGAGACTGCCCGGATCGACCACCTCGGCGAAGTAAGCCGTTTCGATCACGTGCAGCACACCCGGACGCGCCGGGCACTCATAGCTCACAGGACCGACTTCGGTCATTCCGTGATGGTCGGTGACCTTCGCCCCGGGCCACAACCTCTCAATCAGCGCGCGCGTGGCGGGGATGCCTCCCCCGGGTTCTCCCGCAACGATGATCCGCCGGACCTGGCTCGCGGAGAGATCGAATCCCTCTTCGGCCGCCACCTCCGCCAGGCGAATGGCGTACGTGGGCGTGCTGCACAAGACGGTCGCGTGGTTGTCCAGAATCGTCTGGACGCGGGCCGAACTGCGCATCCCGCCTCCGGGAATCGACAGGCAGCCCAGGCGGGTGGCCGCTTCAAACGCCACCCAGAATCCCAGAAAGGGCCCAAATGAGAATGGAAAGAACACGCGATCGTTCGGCCCGACTCCGGCCGACTGGTAGACGCGCGTCCAACAATCGAGCATCCAACTCCAGCTTTCGCTGGTATCGAGCCAGCGCAGGGGATGGCCCGTGGTCCCGCTGGTCTGATTGAAGCGGCTGTACCTCTCGACGGGAAAGGTCAGGTTCGATCCGTAGGGGGGATGCGCGTTCTGGTCGTCGACCAGTTCCTGCTTGAAGGTGAACGGAACCGAGTGCGAATACTCTTCCAGGCTCGCAATTTTCGCGGACACGCCAGCGAGTTTGGCCGAATAGAAAGGGTTGGACGAAAGCACAGCCGCAAGGACACGCCTGAGGTGCTGAAGTTGATGCGCCTCGATCGACGCGCGATCCCAGGAATCGGGCATCATGCGTTCAACAACTCCGGCGGCGCGGCGTCAATCGCTTCAGCGATCGCCGCGGGTATCGATACGGCCTTGAGAGCCCCGGTCGCTTCGTCGCGTTTGACGCAGGCAACCGCCAGCGTTCCGCGCGCCACTTCGCGAGGCGGATCTTCGTTCAGCTTGCGAAACACGAAGGAATAGACGATGCTCTTCCGCCGCCGCTCGCGCACCAGAAGCCGGATTTCCACTGTGTCTTCGAACCGGAGGGGATAGCTGAAGTCGCAATCCACGTGCACGCGCGGCCAGCCCACGGTCTCGGGAAACGTCGTGTGAATCGAGAAGCCCAGAGACCGGAAGAAGGCGTGCTCGGCGGCCTCCATGTATTTGAAGAAGTTGGCAAAGTGAACGATGCCGGCCATGTCGGTCTCGGACCACTCCACCTTCCTCGTCACTGTGAATTCGTAGGCCACGCGCAGCTCAGTGGGTGTGGGCGGCGGGGAAAGTCATTCGCTTGCCGTCTCCCCGTCCGCGAACGGCAGGATCTCGAGGACCCGCGCCAGGGCCCGTCCGGAAGCGTCCCACAAGACGTTTCGCCGTCCGTACAAGGTCTCGGCCCCGTTGGTACGCAGCGTCCGGCGGATCAACTCGTCCGGCGTTACCTGGAAGTACGCAACGGGGTGACTCCGGTGCTCGATGCCCTGCAGGCGGAGAATCGTGCCCAGCGGTTTTTGACGCTCCAGCACCAGCCGCCTGGCTTCCTCCGGAAATCGTTCCAGGTAGATCTTGATGGCCCCCATTGCAACCGCGGTCTCGGTACCGTCCAGAACCAGCAGGACCAGCCGGGAAAACACCGACTCGCGAAGCGAGTATTGAAGCACCCGAAGATGCAGGCTCTGCCCGTAGGCGGCCTCGAGCGTCGGCGTCATGTCCTGGTCGTGGGCCAGAATCCTCCGATACCGCGGAGGGATCTCGTGTGCCTCGACCAGTGATGCTGAAGGCAGCGCGAGCCCGGACTCCATGTAGAACTCGTTCAGGGGATAAAGCAACTCGAGGTCCGCTCGCGCCGTGACCCCGCCCGATTCATGAATAGCGTGCATTGCGATGCTGGGGCAGAAAGAACTGGTGCAGCAGGCGATCCACCTGGAGCAGGCCGTCGCGGCTCAGCCGCAATCCCGAGGGTTCGAGTTTCAGGAAACCCTGACCTTCGAGTTCCCGCAGAGTACCGCTGAAGCGCTGCTGGACATCGACTCCGAACTTGGTTTCGAAGTACTTCCGATGCACCGTTCCGAGTTTCATCTGGAGGATGAACTCCCGAATCATGCACTCCTCCCGGGTGGGCGTGAGCCCACGGTAAATCGGCAGAGTGCCCTGGCTGACCTTGGCGATGTAGGAATCGATTTCGTGATCGTTCTGAAAGTGAGTCCCGCCCACGTGCGAAAACGAGGCGACGCCGAGCCCGACCATGTCGGCGCCGGTCCACAGGAGATCGCGGTAGAGAAACCGCGTGCGCTCCGGATCCTTCACGGCGGTGTAGGCGCTGGTGACCGTGTAGCCGGCCTTCTCCAGTTCGCCGAACGCATAGTCGACCCAACCGCGCTTGACCGCCCAGGCGGCTACCGGCGCCACCGATTGGCCGAGAACGCGCATTTCTTTGAAGATGGTGGTGTTGTACGGTACCTCCATCTGGTAAATGGTGACGCAATCGGGCTCGAGCGCGATCGTCTTCCGTACGCAGTCGCGCCAGTTGGCATCGGTCTCGCCCATCATGCCGGCGATCAGGTCGATGTTGATCTGGGGGAAGCCAATCGAGCGGGCGAACTGATAGGAGCGGTCGATCTCCCTTGCCCCGTGGGCGCGTCCGTTGGCTTCGAGAATGGTCTCATTGAAGTTCTCGATTCCCAGGCTCAAGCGGGTTACGCCCATGCCCCGGAGAATCTCGAGCTTGCCTTCCGTGATCGTGCCGGGCTCGCACTCGAAGGCGATCTCCTCGGCTTGATCCCACGACAGGCGCTGCCTCATTGCGTCCACCACGCCGCTCAACTGGCGGGTGGAGATGTACGACGGCGTACCGCCTCCAAAATAGATGAACTTCGGCTTCCGGCCGCCGATGAAGGGCTTCTCCGAGTAGATCGTGAGTTCCTGGATCACCGCGTCCAGGTAGCGGTCGATCTCGGAGGAGTTCTTATCGGTGTAAACCTTGAAGTAGCAGAAGTGGCAGCGCTTGCGGCAGAACGGAATGTGGAGGTAGATGCCCAGCGCCGAGTCAGGCGCGGGAGGCCGTTCCAAGGCCGCGAAGGCCTGCTTCACCTGGTCCGGATTCCAGAACGAATAGGGCGGGTAATTCGAGACAAAGTAACTGCCGACAGTGGTTTCTTCCACGGGCGCGTGCTGTGCCGGCTCGGTCATCCTGATCCTCGTGTCGCCTTCCCGTCACGTGCCGGGCGCCCTTTCGCCCACCGCGGCGGCGCTTCGAAACGGAGCGACGCCAGCTTTCTCAAAGTATACCATCCGGCTTTTCAACGAAGGTTGCCATGGCCCGCGGCCCACCCAAAGTAAAGCGCCAAGGGCTGTTGGGAGTCCACGCTGTACATTCGTTCCCCTGTGCCCCGGATGACCGCAACGCCTTCGACGCTGCCACAGTCGTCGAAGCTATTTCCAGGAAATCAGCTCGCCGCCCGTCAGGATCAGATTGAAAATGGCAGGGCTGGCTCGATCGAACTCCACCGGTACTGGTCGTCCGCGGTAAGGTTTCAGAACGGTGAGTCGCGGCTGGACCCCTGAGGGCCGCCGCTCTCCAGATTCCTGAACCGCCTCTCTTACGGTAGCCCCCCAACGGACCATGATCTGGACTTGATTCACGACAACAGGCATGTACAAGTTCACGGCGGCGGCTTTCGGGATTGCGAGACAGAACTCGTCACTCATCTTTCCGCAAGAGACAGTGCCTTTTTCAAAGGCGGCAACTTGTTGCTCCAACTCGGCGGGAGTGCGCCCGGCGAGAATGAATTGCGTAAACTCTGTCTCCCCTGCCTTCTGATACAGGCGATAGAACCCCGCCCGGGGCGGGAACCGAAGGAGGTTGACTGCCGGTTGCGCGCGATGTTCCCGTACGCCGTTTACGTGCCGTTCCGCATAAAGCGCAGCTATGGTGGTTCCAATGGAACGCAGTTTGGGTTGGACCCCGTACCATGCCCTTTCGTATCCAATCAGATTCGGATCTGCCTTTACTGTCACCATCAGACTGGAACTGTTCTCAGAGGTCCTGACCGTCTCTAGAGGAATTGCACCTGCCGGCACCCCTTCGCGCAAGACCGGGCTGACCACCTGAAGCCGGACCCGCGGCGCCACATCCATCTGGCTTGTGTACAGCAGACGAAACGCTGTATTCTGCTCAATCGGAAGCGACTCCACAATCCGTTCCGCCAGCTTCCATCCTTCGTGGGGCACGACACAGCCTCGCGACTCCAGTTCAACGGCCCAGCGGCCAAGCCACCCCGGCTGTTGTTTGATGAGCATCTCCCGATCGACTGTCACCTTCGCGCGCTTCCGCCGAACCCTGATCTCGACGGGCTTCGTGGACGGTGGGCAGGCACCCACACCTTTGACGACATCGGCCGTAAAGGTCCGTGTCGCGATGTGTGGGGTGGCTACACCCGGCGGGATCAACAAGTTCGCCTTATTCTCATTGACCAGGCGATATCGTAACGATGCCGGCCTGCGGGTCACGCATCCCGAACCAGCCAGGAGTACCCATGCGAATACGAACCATCGCGCCAGGCAGATCAACTTGACCTATGGTAACGCGCTCATTTCTCTTGTACCCGTAGGCGCGCCGCGTCAGGCAGACGCCTTAGCCGGCTGCGCATCTGTCCCTGGCTCCGCGCGTCGGGTCACGTCACTTCTCGCCTTGAGAAGTCCACGCAGCCTGCCAGCGTCACCACGCCGGCCGCCGCCGTGCTCACCAGCAGCACCGTGGCGATGTCCACCGGCACGCGCGTCAGAACCAACATCGGCAGCGACCATGGGAAGTATTGTGTCCATGCTCCGTTCGGCTGGCTCGCGATGACCATTCCGTATCCCATGATCATAGCCACCACGCCCGATGCCGTTGAGGCGGCAAAGGACCGCAACCGCAGGCTGATCCAGTGCTGGAGGGCCATCGGCAGAAGGGCGAGGGCCGTCATGGCGTACCCTTCGCGGACGATGACTCCCACAGGAATCGGCCCTCCGAACACCGCTTCTTTCTGCAAGTACGGCAGGACCAGGCCGGTGAGGAAGATCCCGGCCAGGAGAATGCCCGCGCTCAAAGCCGTCAGCGAGGACACGACCGCCAGTTTCGCCAGGTAGAACACGTACCTCGGCACAGGCCGAGCCAGCAGCAGCTTCCATTGGTTGTCGGCGTGGTCGACGCCCGCTACCAGGCTGCACTGCACCGTGAGGAAGAGCGGCAGCGTGAGCAGGCCCCACAGCAGGAAGTTGACATGAGCGAGCGCGATCCAGTCGTTCGACGGGCCGACCCGCCGCAACATCGTGAAGGGAGACTGGGACGTGACGAACAGCATCAGCAGCACGATCGTCGCCGGGGCGGCCACGGTCATGCGCAGAGCGGCCGTCCGCTTGAGTTTCAGAACCTCCGCGCGAAGGACGCACCCGAAACTCACGGCCGCACCTCCCGCGCGGAGATCGCCGCGGGTTCCGCGGTGAGCTTTAGGAACATCTCCTCCAGCGTCGGATACTCGATGGTGAGCCGGTTAACGCCGACCCCGGCACTTACCAGCAGACGGTTGACCTCCGCGGCCCCAGTACCTGGTGTCGCGGCCACGCGCAGGCGACGGCCGTGAACCGCCGCCTCGATACCCCTGGCGGCAAGCACGTCAACAGCCCGAAGCGAAGGATCCGCTTCCAGTTCGACGAAGGGTTGGCTGCGTGCCCGCAACTCGGCCCCCGTCCCTTCGAACTGCAACTGCCCGCGGGCGAGAATGGCGACGTGCGTCGCCGCCTGCTCGACCTCTGCCAGAAGGTGGCTCGAAAGGAACACGGTAGTGCGCAGGCGATGGGGAAGATCGCGGATCAGATGGCGCATTTCGTGGATGCCGGCAGGGTCGAGCGCGTTGGTCGGCTCGTCCAGCAGGAGCAGTTCCGGCTCTCCGAGCAGGGCCTGCGCCAGTCCCAGGCGCTGCTTCATGCCGGAGGAATAGCCGCGGACAAGCTGATCGGCCGACGAGTGCAGCCCCACAGTATCGAGCGCCGCATCAATCGCGCGTTTGGGCAAGTCGAGCAGAAGCCGATGGACCTCCAGGTTTTCGCGGCCGGTCAGATGCGGGTACAGGGATGGAGCCTCGACGAGCGACCCGATTCTCCGCAGAAACCCGACGCCCTGGCGATCCGTGGCTTGGCCGAACACGCGAACCGTTCCCCGATCCGGCATTTGAAGTCCCAGGATCATGCGAATCGTAGTGGACTTCCCGGCGCCATTAGGTCCCAGGAACCCATAGACGCTGCCAACAGGCACCGACAAGCTGAGACCCCGCACGGCCGGGATGGGACCGAACGACTTCCAGACGTCGCTGACGATGAGAGGCGTGTCGTACATGACAATCGTTCTTTGACACCGGCTACTCGCCGAAAGTTCCCTGATTCGCCCGGGAGGCGCGGACAAGATGGCCCGCGCGTGACGCCGGTGGCCGCCAATCGGCCCTTACAGAAGAAGGCGATCCCCACTTGAAAAACCTGGGGGGAATCCGGGGCGGCTTTGCGGGTTTTTCAAGCCGGTTGCCGCGACAATGAACGGAGGGTGGTGACGCTGAAGTCCCCAACGCCCAATAACAGCCCGGGCAGGAGCATCACGGGCCGATTTATGCCTAGTCGTTCGACGTGATCGCTCTGTCGAGTGGGATGGCGGAGAACGTCACCCAGTCTAAAGGCAATGCGTGGTCTACACCTCCTAATGTAGTATCGGCAATACACCGGTGGGCCCCCATAGCCGCGACCGTAGAGGAGCCGACATTGGACCCGATCGCGGCCTGTTCAACCTGGGTTTGCAGATCACGAGTCCGACCTTAGCGCTCACGGGTGTAGGTGCAACTCCACGCCCAGGGGTCCGTAAGCCATGAACCCCTCGCGGGCGGTCCAGCCGTGGCGAGGTGACTGTTTCAAGCAAGCGGCTTCACCGGCCGGCGGCTACCGCAGCCTCATGAACTTCGGCGCGTACTTCTTTGTCAGCTTCAGATACCGGTCGCCGTCCTGCAGCGAGGGCTCGATCTCGCTGCCTTCATGCCACTCGTTGAAACTCGTGATCAACACCCAGTCGGGCCGGGCCGACAGCGCGGCTTCCCAGAGTTGCGTGTAGGTCTGCCCTCCGTGCCGTGCCGTGATCGGGCGCGGATCGGGACGGCCGAGTTTGTGATCGTCGTAGCCCGGAATGATCGTCACGGCCGAGATCTTGCCGGCGGCCATCCGTACCACGTCCGCATAGCTTTGATCAGCCCACGCGCGGATCTGCCCTGGCGCCAGCCCCGCGGTCTTCGCCGTCGGGTTGTACGTATGGATGCCGTCGAACGTCCGGGCCGCCTCGTCGCTCAACCGGTCGCCGATGAACACCGCGGGCGTACGCTGCTTCACCTGCTCGATCACCTGCCGCCATGCCGGCAGCTTGAGCTGGCCGATCGCCCGGCCGTAGATAAACAGGACGGGCTTTCCGTCCACCTGCAGCCACGCCGGGTGCTTGCCGTATTTCTCGAGCAGGTACAGCAGGTCCCCAACCGCCCCGGCCACGGTGGGAGTCTTGGCCGGCGGCGCCAGTTCGTAGTAAATGGTCACTTTCAGGCCATGTTTGGCCGCGCTGTCGAGCAGCAACGGCAGTCCCTGATCGTGATAGTCGTTCTGCACCCACCAGGTAGCAATGAATCCCGTGAGGCCGGCGTCCTTGGCCCAGCGGCAGTGCTGGTCGATCACCTTCGGGTCGTGGCTGTCATACGGCCCGAGCCGCGGCCAGTTGGTGGAACTGCCGATGGTCTTGGCCGCGGCATCCACGTTCTCCCAATGGTGCGGAGCGCCATACCAGCCGTAGTAAAACGAGAGCACCTGCCGGGCGACGCCGCCGGGTTGCGGGTCTCGTGCCAGCAGGGGGACCAGAAAGAGGAGGAACAGGACGAGCGTCTTCATCGTGAAAACTCCGCCCGTACTGTAGCTCTTCCGGCTAGCGGGGGGAACCCTCCGGAGAGTCTCGCAGCCACAGCCAGGCGCCCACCAGGCCGCAGGGTTCCAGCAGCGACCACATCACGAACACCGCCCAATATTGGCCGTGCGAGCTCAGGTAGCCGACGAGCGTGTTGCAGAGAATGCCCCCGATGGAGCCCATCGAGCCGGCCAGCCCGTAGATGGTCGCGACCTTCTCTTTGGGAAACGCGTCGTTCGGCAGCGTGTTCATCATTCCCGACCAGCAGCCCGAGCCGAAGGTCGACAGACTGAGGGAGAGCAGCACGACCACGATGCTGGTGGAGGAACTGAACAGGGCCCCCGACGCCAGCAGCACGGCCGCGACCGACATCATCACCTTGCGCGAGAACAGCACCGGCCAACCCGCGCGAATCAGCCGATTCGAGGCGTAGCCTGAAAACAGGGGGCCGAGATCGTTCGACAGAAACGGAATCCAGCCCAACGCGCCCAGCATCGCGATACTAAAGCCCTTCTGGGTGGTGAGGTAGTCGGGCATCCAGAACATGGGGAAATAGCCGCCGAAATCGCCGAAGAACCGGACCAGCATGAACGCCAGCACCCTCTTGTCCCGGACCAGGGGCAACGCTTCGCGCAGACGGAAACTGGGCGCCGCGGCGAGCTGCCGGTACGGCGCCTGCCGGCGCATGATTCTCCACCACAGAGGCAGCCATAGAAAGCCGGCCAGGCTGGGAATGAGAAACGCCATCCGCCACCCGTAGTGGAGGCTGAGATACACCACCAGCGGCGGCGTGATCATCACGGCCACCACGGAGCCGGTGGCGAAGATCCCGGTGGCGATGGCCCGCTGCATCGGATGGAACCACTCGGAGATGGTTTTGATGGCGCCGGTCCATCCGCCGGGCTCGACGATCCCCAACAGGCAGCGAAGCACGGCCAGGTCGAGGAATCCCCGCACAGCGGCGTGCGCCGCGCTGACAAACGACCAGAGCGCGACGAACAGCGGCAACCCCACGCGGGCCCCGATGCGATCGAGAATCATTCCCGAGCCGAAGTACATCACGCCATAGGAAGCGAGGAACGAGTTCACGGCCCACGCATACTGTGTTTGGCTGAGATGGATTTCGGTACGCAGGATGGGGGCCAGTACGGAGAGGATCTGCCGATCCAGGTAATTGAGGAAGATCATGGAGCAGATCAACGCCACGACCCATCGCTGCGTCGAGGTGAAGGGGACTCTTTCGGTCATCGAGTCTGGCGAGTATAGCAGAGCCCGTTTTCGCTACCAGGACCGCCACCCACGGGTACCCGGCCACGTTGCGTCCTCACAGGATGCGAACGCACAACCGCAGAACGTTGAACGATCCCAGGCAACGACCCCGGCGCGCCGCGGCTCCACGCGGCCTACCAGGCGATGGGATGCCCGTCGCGCCGCGGATCGGAGCCTCCGGCGAAGGCTCCGGACTCAGGATCTACCGAAACACCTTGCACCCCTCCGGCGTTGCCGGGCGTCCCCAAGCGGTGGCCGAGGGCGGCCAGAGCCGTGCGGGTCTTCTCGGGGAACTCCGATTCCAGATAGCTCACGGCTTCGTTTCCGACCGGGACCTGCCCCATCGCTCGATTGACCAGCATGCGCGGTGAGGCAATGGACTTCTGGATATCCATGCCATAGACGACGCACTTGGCAATCACTTGTCCCACCGTTTGCGGAATCGTGTATCCGCCGGCCGCGCCCACCGCAAGGCGCAGGCGATCGCCCTGAAACACCAGGGTGGGGCTCATGACGCCTTTGGCACGCTGACCGCCGACAAGCGAATTGACGTGCTTCGGGTCCAGCACGAACCCGTATCGATGGCCGTTGTTGAGCAGGACACCGGTGTTGCCGGCGACAACTCCCGAGCCGAAACCGGAGACCAACGACTGGGTGAAGCACACGGCATTTCCCCAGCGGTCCATCGCGGCGAGGCTGGTGGTGCCCTCGTGGGTCAGTCGCGGCAGGGGGAACCCCGCGACCCGCTGAGGCTGAATCCTGGCCCGCTGCTCGCCGGCGTAGGATTTCGAAATGAGCCGGTCGAGAGGGATGTCGACGTTCTTTCCGGTGTTGTAGTGGTCGTCATCGATGAAGGCGAGTTTCACCGCCTCCAGCCACCGGTGCGCGAACGCCGGCGAGTACGGATCCATGCCCTTCAGATCGTAGCCGTCCATGATGTTGAGGATTTGCAGCATGGTCATCCCGCAGGAACCGGGGGGCATGGCGTAGATCGTGTGACCCTGGAACTCGGTGCGGATCGGCTCGCGCCAGGCGACCTGAAAGCGGGCCATATCCTCCATGGTGAGGAGACCACCGTGCTCGCGCAGGAAGGTCACGATCTCCCGGGCAAGCTCGCCCTTGTAGAAGATGTCCGGCCCGTGCAAGGCGACGCGGCGGAAGGTGCGTGCGAGGTCCTTCTGCTTGACAATTTGGCCAATGCGCGGCGTTTTGCCGTTTGGCAGCCACACGCGGGCAGTGGTTGGGAACTTGGCTAGCTTTTCCGCCGTGGCGGCGGTCGCGGTGGCGTCATACTCGGTCATGACGAAGCCGCCGTCGGCGAGTTCGATGGCCGGTTCGAAAACATCGCCAAGCGACAGAGTGCCATACCGGTCGAGAGCCGCGGCCCAACCGGCGAGCGCCCCGGGCACGATGGGGGCGAGATACCCTTCGTCGCAATCCTTCTCCGTGAACTTGCCGATGGCGGCCGCCGCCGGACTGGTTCCCATCAGATCCAACGCGACGACCCTCCGGTCGCGCGCCATGTAGATGAGCATGTAGCCGCCGAATCCGCCCATCCCGGACATGTAGGGTTCGGTCACGTTCAACGCAGCAGCCGCGGCGACGATGGCGTCGACGGCGTTGCCACCCTTCATGAGCATCCGGATCCCGGCCAGAGACCCGTGCAGATCCGCGGCGGCCACGACCCCGTTGCGGCCCATCACCGCACGATGAATGGCGCCCGAGGTCAATGCCGCGTCGGGCTTCACCAGGTCTCCGATTTGTTGCGCGAATGCGGGCAGCGCCGTACCGCCAAAGAGGAAATTGCGACGATTCATGTAGTCTCCTTCGCCCCGGTTGGGAAACGGCGCTATTGTATCGCGCCGGGAGTACAATCGACACGTGGACGTCACCCAAGAGTTTGACCGGAACGGATACCTTCTTTTGCCTGAGGTTCTGCCGGCCGGGCAGGTGCGGGAGCTGAATACCGCGATTGACCGCTACCTGACCGGCTATCCGGACGAGTGGGTGCACTTCAGCGAGTCGCTCTTACAGACGGTGGATGTTCTGCCCAACGTGGCCGACTTCGACGGGACCCTCGAGAATCCGGTGATTCTGGGCGTGCTGCGCGAACTGATTGGCGATGATCTGACCTTTGAGGAATTCTCAATCATCCTACGGAACCCAACCCGCGAAGGCAGTGACCACAAAAGCTGGCATCGCGACATCACGCGAGACTACGACCGGCGGATGGAGATCGATGCGATTTCAGTGGTCTATTATCTGACGGACGTGACCGAGAGCGATCACTGTTTCAGCATCATTCCCGGAACGCACGGTCCGCTCGTGGATCTGCGTCCGGACGACGTGCAGCCAGGGATGGAAGTGGATCTGACCGGGGCGGCCGGAACTGCCTTTCTGTTTCACGCGCGTTCGATTCACTCCGGGAAGCTGAAGCCGGAGTCCCGGCAGCGGCGGACGCTCCATTTGTATTACTCACGGGCTGGAAAGCCGCGGACCTCTGAGTGGACGCGGATTCCGGCCCGGCTGTATGAAAAGCGCCTCCCCTCACTGCCGCCGCTCCTGTATTCGAAATGGAACAGCACCGATATTTTCGAGGGGACCGGCAAGAAGCCGCGAGATCTGGACCCAGCCATGCCCGCGGTGGAGATGCTGCGGGAAGTCCAGCGCAGGGCCAATCGCCGCCCAGCGTGATGATGTCCATCATGAGAATGTGCCGAGTTCTCGCTGGGTGCCTGTTGGCCGTCTGCGCGAGTGCGGCCGATTGGCCGGAATGGCGTGGATCTGGACGGCTTGGCATCTGGACCGAGACAGGAATCGTCGCGAAATTCCCGGAGGGCGGGCTGAGAGTGAAGTGGCGGACCCCGATCCGCGGCGGTTTTTCCGGACCGGCCGTCGCCGGCGGGCGGGTGTTTGTCGCCGACTATCAAACGACCGGTCCGAACCGCGGTCTCGAGCGCGCCCTCGCCTTGGAGGCAAAGACAGGGAAAGTGATATGGACCCGGGAATGGGAGAGCGACTACACCGGGCTGGCCCAGAGTTATGCGACCGGGCCGCGCGCGACGCCGACCGTGGATGGCGATCGCGTGTACGTGTTGGGTGCGAAAGGGCGGCTGGCGTGCCTCCGCAGCGCGACGGGCGACCTGGTGTGGAGCCGGGACTTTGTCAAAGAGTTTGGAACTCAAGTGCCGGTGTGGGGTATGGCCGGGGCTCCGGTGATTGCCGGCAACCGGCTAGTCGCCGTGGTGGGCGGCCCGGCGGGCGCGAAGGTGGTTGGATTTGACAAGTACACCGGGAAAGAAATCTGGCGAGCCCTCGACGCGAGTTCGGAACCCGGGTACGCCCCACCGGTGCTCCTGGAGGAACGGGGCAGGAAGCAGGTCATCGTCTGGCACGCGTCGGCGGTGGCTGCGTTGAATCCCGAGAATGGGGAACTCCTCTGGCAGGTCCCGTTCAACGCCCGAATGGGATTGGCCGTGGCCACTCCGGTTCGCAGCGGCCCCTGGCTGTTGATTTCGTCGTTTTACACGGGCTCGATGCTGATGGAACTCGATGCGAATCGCCCGCAGGCTCGCGTGGTTTGGAAAGGCAGGAGCGAGAGCGAAATCCAGACCGATGGTTTGCATCCCCTGATCAACACGCCCGTCCTCGACGGGGAGTACATCTACGGGATTTGCAGCTATGGCCAACTACGTTGCCTGCGGCGCTCCACCGGAGAGCGGGTCTGGGAGAGCCTGGAGGCGACCGGCGAGCGTGCTCGCTGGGCGACTGGCTTTCTGGTTCGTCACGGCGACCGCTATTTCCTGAACAACGACCGGGGAGATCTGATCCTCTGCCGGCTGACGCCGAAGGGTTACGAGGAAATCAGTCGCACACGATTGATCCGGCCCACCTCGACAGGCGGAATCGGCCGCCGTTCCGCGGGGGCAGTGAACTGGTCGCACCCGGCGTACGCCAACCGGCATATCTTCGCACGGAACGACGAGGAAATTCTGTGCGCGTCGCTGGAAGAAGATCGTCCAAGGTGATTGCGTTTGGAAGAAACCTCCGAAAGCTCCAGGCGAAGTGGAGTGAGGGAAGTCCCGGATCGAGCGATCCCGGCGGTGGCCCGCAC
>CAZGUX010000233.1:0-18400 GCA_964529305.1 uncultured Solibacteraceae bacterium
CCATCGCGCGGCGGCCGCGCATCACTTCGGCAAGGACTACTCGGTGGTCGACGCCGTGCGCTGCGATCCGGAGAGCGCGCCCGTCAGCCCGAAGCTGAAGGCGCTGCTGGCGATTGCGGGGAAGGTGCAGATCAGCGGGAAGAGTGTCACCGAAGAAGACATCGCCAGGGCCCGCGGAGAAGGCGCGACCGACCTGGAAATTCACGACACCGTGCTGATCGCGGCGATGTTCTGCATGGCGAACCGTTACGTTGACGGCCTGGCCGCCTTCACGCCCGAAGATGACAAGGTCTACGAACGGATGGGCGCCACGATGGCCAATGACGGATACGTGATGCCGAGCAAGCTCGAGTTGTGGTTCATCGGCCTGTTCATGCGCTTCAAGGGAGATCGCAACGCGGAGCGATCACGCTCCTGAACTCGCGCGGTTCCTGGAATTTCTTCGCCTGCTCGCAGCGTCGCCACTCGGTCTGCCGCCCCATCAACCCTGCAAATACGGCATGCCATTCCGTATTTGCTAGGAAGAGCCGCCTTGCCCCAATACTGTTCGGTTAGGAAACTGCGGCGGACGATGGCTCCGAACCGCGGGTGTAAACCCGCGGGTGCCGTGAAGGTGGATTTGTACGAGAGCCCCACGCAACACGCGGGTTTACACCCGCGGCTAGGAGAGATTGTGCGCCGCGACTGGTAGGCGCCGGACAATCGGGCAGAATGGCGGGCCGTGACGGCTAAGCTAAGTGAACGGTATTGCGCCCAACTCCCGCTCCCGACGCCTTGCCACTACCGTTGAACCGGCCGGAGTACCTGATCGGTGAACTCGAACAGAGCCTTGGTGGCCAGATCTCCCGCGACGCCCAGGTCTCGGTCCAGCTTGACGTGATCGGTCCCTTCAGCGCCGAAGAGCGTCGCGGGAATCCCAGCCTGATCCAGGGCCGCCCACAGCCGGTAGGCCTGCGCGGTGGTGTCGGTATGATCGGCGACGTGCAACAGCAGAAACGGCGGGATGCCCCGGTTCGGCGCTACGTGGTTCACCGCCGATAGCTCCCGCTGCCGTTCCAGGTTGCCGAACTTCTCCGGGTGGCCCATCCTGGGCGGCGGCTGTTTCAGGCTCCTGCGGCGCGCGGTTGCCGTGGCTACCTGCAAGGGCACGTCATAGGTATCGCCGTCGACGGGCACGCACCCCTTCAAGGTCGAGCGCGGCACGCCCTCCGCCTCGATGTACCGGTTGTCCGTGCACAGCAGCGCCGCCAACTGCGCCCCGGCCGAATGCCCCATCAGGAAGATCCTGTTCGGGTCGCCGCCGTAGCGCGAGATGTTCTTGTGCACCCACCCCACCGACTTCGCCACATCGCGAACGATCGTATCCATGATCACGTGTGGCACGAAATGATAGTTCATCGGAACGAAGACAAAGCCCTTTTCCGTGAACGCCGCCGGCTTGTGGTGCATCTCATTCTTGCTGCCCACCATCCAGCCTCCGCCGTGAACCCACACGACCACGGGCAGGTTCGACCCCGAGGTTGGAGAATAGACGTCGAGCAGTTGACGCTCGTTCCGGGGCTCGGCGTAGGCAATATCCCGTTCTACCCGAGGGGTTGTTTGCGCGGGCGCTACGGAGGAGAGGAAGGCGGCGCCTAGCATCGCGACGACGGAGAACCAGTGCATCCAGGTGATCCTTTCGATTCTGATCATGATACAGAAGTCGTAACGTACCGCAGTCCTGACCGTTCAGCGAAGGTGTTATCTTTCTTCGGAGCCGCTACAGTGAGGGAGCGGTGCCTGTGCCCGGCCCGTCCAATCTTCCTTCTGGCCGCACGTGTCCTCCGCGCCTCCTTTGAATCGTTTTCCGCGGAACGATAGGATAAGATGCTTACCGAGATCCAAACGAGGAGAACTTCGTGATTGTCGGCGTGCCGAAAGAGAGTTTCCCCGGCGAGCGGCGGGTGGCGCTGGTCCCCATGGTGATTCCGAACCTGGCCAAGGCGGGTCTGGAAGTTCATCTGGAGGCGGGCGCCGGAATCCAAGCGGGCTACACCGACGCCGCCTACGAAGCCAAGGGGGCGAAGATCGCCTCTTCGCGGGCCGCCGTCTTCAATGCCGCGGAGATCGTGGCCCAGGTGCTGTGCTACGGCTCGAATGACCGCACCGGCAAGGCCGACCTGCCCCTGCTTCGCAAGGACCAGACTCTGATCGGATTCATGCGGCCGCTCGGCTCGCTCGACGTCGTCCGCGAAGTCGCGGCCACGGGCGTGACGTCGTACTCCGTCGAGTTGATGCCCCGCATTACCCGGGCGCAAAGCATGGACGCCCTTTCCTCCATGGCGACCGTGTGCGGCTATAAGTCCGTCCTGGTCGCGGCCGATCGCCTGCCGAGGCTGTTTCCCATGATGACCACCGCCTCGGGAACGATCACGCCGGCGCGCGTTCTGGTCATCGGGGCAGGGGTGGCCGGCCTCCAGGCCATTGCCACCGCGCGGAGGTTGGGGGCGGTCGTCTCGGCCTACGATCTCCGCCCGGCCGCGAAAGAACAGGTCCAGAGTCTCGGCGGACGCTTTGTCGAGTTGCCCATCGAGGCCAAGGACGCCGAGGACGCCCGCGGATACGCCCGGGCTCAGGATGACGCGTTTTACTTGCGGCAGCGCGAACTCCTCGGCCGGGTGGTCGCCGAAAGCGACGTGGTGATTACGGCGGCAGTCGTGCCCGGAAAGAAACCTCCTGTCCTGGTCACCGCCGAAATGGTTCGCGGCATGGCCCCCGGTTCGGTGATTGTGGACCTGGCCTCCGAACGGGGCGGCAATTGCGAACTCACCCGCGCGGAAGAGGAAGTGGTGGAGCACGGCGTCACCATCATTGGCTGGATCAACTGGGCGAGCACCGTGCCCTACCACGCCAGCCAGATGTACGCCCGCAACCTCACCGCGTTTCTTCTGCATCTGGTGAAGGACGGAAAGCTCCGTCTCGAACCGGGCGACGAGATCCTCCGCGAGACCCTCCTGACGAGGGGCGGAGAGGTAGTGAACCGCCGGGTACGGGAGTTCTTCTCCCTGCCGGCCCTGGAAATTTGAAGGAGACCTAACGATCGTGTCCGATCTGATCAGCAGCCTGTACGTTTTCCTGTTGGCGGGCTTCATTGGCTTTGAAGTAATCCGCCGCGTTTCCCCGTTGCTTCACACGCCGTTGATGTCTCTCACCAACGCCCTCAGCGCGATCGCCGTCGTCGGCGCCATCGTACTAGCGGGCGAACAGAAGAGCACCCTGTCGACGGTGCTCGGCACCGTGGCCGTGGTCGCCGCCACCAGTAACGTCGTGGGCGGCTTCATGATCACCGGACGGATGCTCGACATGTTCAAAACCAGCCGCACCAAGAAGCCGTGACCATGCCCCTGGCGACAGATTCTCTCATCGAAATTATTTACCTCGCCTCCACGGCCCTGTTCATCCTGGCGCTGAAATGGCTGAGTTCGCCCTCCACCGCCCCGCACGGCGTGCGGGCGGGTGAGATCGGCATGCTCCTGGCCATCTGCGGGACGCTGCTGCACCACGGCATTGTGGACTACCGGTGGATCGCAATCGGGCTTGTGCTGGGCACGATCATCGGGGTGCCGTTGGGCCGCGTGCAGATGACGGCGGTGCCGCAGCGGACAGCCCTCAGTCACGCGTTCGGCGCCCTGTGCGTCACGCTGGTCGGGACAGCCGAATTTTACCTGCGCGCTCCGAACGTGCCGGCCTTCATGATGTCCGTGTTGGCGTTGGAGGTGATCCTCGGCTCGCTGACGTTTACCGGCAGCCTGATGGCGGCGGGAAAACTCCAGGAGGTCCTGCCCCAACGGCCCATCACCTACCGGGGTCAGAACTTCGTGAACCTCTCGCTGCTCGCGGTCGCGGCCGGGTTGGCGGCATGGCTGGTCACGCATCCCGACCAGACCTTTCTCTTTCCCGTTATCCTCGCCCTGTCGCTGGCCTTTGGCGTCGCGATGATCATCCCGATCGGCGGCGCCGATATGCCAACCGTGATTTCGCTGCTCAATTCCTACGCCGGTCTCTCCGCCTCGGCCATGGGATTTGTTCTCGATAGCAAACTGCTGATCATCGCCGGTGCGCTCGACGGCTCGTCCGGATTCATTCTCTCGGTGATCATGTCGAAGGCCATGAACCGCTCCTTCACCAACGTGCTCTTCGGCGCGTTCGGGCAGGTGCAAAGCTCGGCCGCGGTTGCCGGAGAAGCCAGAACCGTCCGCAGCGCCACGGCCGAGGAGGCGGCGGCGATTCTCACCGCGGCCAGCAGGGTGGTCGTAGTTCCCGGATACGGAATGGCCGTCGCTCAGGCCCAGCACAAAGTGCGCGAACTCTACGACGGCCTCACCCGGCGCGGCATCGACGTGCGGTTCGCGATCCATCCGGTGGCCGGCCGGATGCCCGGCCACATGAATGTCCTGCTCGCCGAGGCCGACATCCCGTACGACCGGCTGATGGACATGGAGGACATCAACCCGGAGCTACCGCAAACCGACGTGGCGCTAATCATCGGCGCAAACGACGTGACCAATCCCGCCGCCCGGACCGATACCGGGAGCCCGATCTACGGCATGCCGATCCTCGACGTCGACAAGTGCCACACCGTCATGGTGGTCAAGCGCAGCATGAACCCGGGCTTTGCCGGCATCGACAACCCTCTGTACTATCTCGACAAGACCCTGATGCTGTTCGGCGACGCCAAGTCGTTTGTGGGCGACATCGTCCGCGAGATGGGCAGTGGAGGCCACGGACACTGAGTGCGAGCGCTAGCCTTCCCTTATGGTCGGGCCTCTGATGGTGTGGACCGCCGAGAGTGGTGAAGGGTGTTGGCAACGCCACGGCTGATGCCGTGGGCTCGATGGCTCGGTGGCGGACTGCTACGGCTGTCCGTCAAACAGACCGAACGTCACTACGTTCGATCCGGCCGTGATCGAGAGGTACTGTTTGCCCTTGTACGCGAACGTCATGGGCGACGCCGAGATCCGCATCCCCATGTTGAAATGCCACAGCGCCTTGCCCGTCGCCGCATCGAGCGCGGTGAGAAAGCCCTGATCATCGCCGGCGAAGATCAATCCGCCCGCTGTGGACAACAGTCCGGCCCCGTAGCTTCTCGACCCTTTCTGCTCGTAGCTCCACTTCAGCGCCCCGGTGATCGGATCGAGCGCCCGGACATGCATCCTCCAGGGCTCTTGCGGGTCCTCGATGTAGCCTGTAGCCGCATACGAATATCCGCCCGGACGCCACGTGTCGCGCGCCTTGAAGCTGATGCCGCAGCCTTCCTGCGCGACCACGTAGAACAGGTTTGCATCCGGATTGTATGCGGGCGACATCCAGTTGGTCGCTCCCGCGGTGGCCGGGCAAACCTTATTGCCGGTTAGTGACGGCGCGACTCCCGGGACGCGAATCGGCCGGCCCTTCGGGGTCAGGCCCGTGGCCCAGTTGAGCAGCTTGACGAACGGCACTCCGTTGATGAACTCGCCGGTGACGCGGTCGAGCACGTAGTAGAATCCGTTGCGGTCCGCGTGCAGGAGCAGCTTCCGAGTCTTGCCCTGATACGGCAGGTCAACCAGGACCGGAATCTCCACCGAATCCCAGTCGTGCAGGTCGTGCGCCGTGAACTGGAAATACCCCTTGAGCTTGCCCGTATCCGCGTCGAGCGCCACCATGCACTCCGTGTAGAGGTTGTCGCCCTTGCGCACGTCGCCGTCGAAATCGGGCGCGGGGTTGCCGATTCCCCAGTAGATCGTGTTCAACTCGGGATCGTAGGTTCCCGTCAGCCACGTGTCGCCGCCACCGGTCTTCCACGAATCCCCAGCCCACGTTTCGTTGCCGGGCTCTCCCGGCCCGGGAATCGCGTTCCAGCGCCATAACCGCTTGCCGGTCTCCGGGTCGTAGGCGTCCAGAAACCCGTTCAGGCCATGGTCTCCGGGAGCGATTCCGGCGATGATCTTGCCGTTGATCGCCAGGGGCGCGGCCGGCGACCAGTATCCATCTTTCGCTTCCGCGATCTTGGCTTCCCACACCACGTTGCCCGTACGGGCATCCAGCGCGACCAGGTGAGCGTCGGGCGTACCCATGTAGACCTTGTTGCCGTACACCGCTACGCCGCGGTTCGGACCCTTGTTCAACGCGGGGGTCCGATGGTAGTCCCAGATCAGGCGGCCGGTCCTGGAATCCAGCGCATAGACCTCGTTCGGTTGCGAGACGTACATCACGCCATCGACGACAATGGGGACACTCTCCAGCCGGTTGGCTTCGCGGATGGGGTAAATCCACTTGGGAACGAGACGATGAACCGTGTCCTTATTGATCTCGCGGAGAGGGCTGTGCCGCCTCCCATGGTAGGGGCCGTGGTAGGTCAGCCAGTTATTGGGGTCGGCTTTGACCAGGTCCTGATAAGTGACCTGAGCCGGCGCGACCAACGAGCACAGGCCAAGGATGAATGCGGCGCGGGCGATCACCGGCGGTTGTCCTCCTGGGTTTCGGGTAACTCCTTCAATCGGGCCGCGGCCTGGCGGCTGAGAAAGGCGATCAGATCTTTGAATTCAGCGGGCTTCAGCCGCTTGTCCCAGTCGGTCGGCATCAAGGTCGTGGCGCCATACTCGACGCCTTGGATCTCGTCCGAGGTGAAGAGGCGAATACGCTGCTGCCGGTCGATCATCTGGATCGAAAAGTTGTTCTCGTTCTTGATGATGCCTTCCACGGTTTCTCCGTTTTTGGTGACCACCTTCGCGGGCCGGTACTTGGCCGGCACGTGAGGACGGGGCATCGTGAGCAATTCGGTCAACTTCGGCACCGACCGTTCGCCACCTACATTGGAGAGGTCCGGACCGGCCAGGCCGCCCCGTCCTTGAATCATGTGGCACCCTCCGCATTTCGCTGTGTTCCAGAAGATCTCGCGGCCCTTTTCGACATTGCCGTCGACGGGTGCGTCGTAGGCGCTCGCCCGCATGCTGCGGATGTACGCAACGATCCGCCAGACGTCGTTGTCGGGAAGGGGAGACGAAGGCATCATCGTGCCTTTGATACCGTGCCGGATGGCTTCGAAGAGTTCGTCGTCGGTGGATCGCGAAAACCGCCGGGTGCCCTTCAGGGCGGGAGCGCGATCGCCCACCTCGCCGTCAAGGCCGTGACAGGCGGTGCACGAGCGGTTGTACATCAGCCGCCCCGCTTCGATCACCGCCTCGCTCAAGCCGAGGGGGTTGGTGCCGGCCGCCTCCCCTGACCGGCGCTGCCCCGTTGCGGGCGACAAAGCGACCGTGACCAACAAACAGAGAAGCCAATAGAGCATTTCGGCTATTTCATCACAATTTCAGGGGTGAGTTCGCGAAACGCCCGGTCTACGGGTGCACGACATGAAAGTGGAAGTCAGGCCGCCCGGCGGGCCTCCCAATAGTCCTCGAATCGGCCGTTGAGGTGACAACAGCGGAGGGCGATGATCGAATTCGCACCGCGGACGGTCCAGAACATGCCGGATTGTTTCAGGCGGGAACCGATGACGGTTTTGCAGCCGGCTTCGATCACACCCGAGCCGACAAACAGATGCTGACGACGGAACTTCGGATAGCGCATGCGCTCGGCGTTTCGTTCAAAGTAATCAGCCTCGGTACGAATCTTCTTCAGAACCTCGGCATTGTCGGATTTGATAGAGCGCAGCGAGAGAACCAGCTTTTCGATTTTGCCTTTATCGAGCAGGCGCTTCTGGTGGATTTTCATCCAGGCTTTCTGGCTTACCGCATCGTTGGGAAACAGCCTGCGTGCCAAGTCCCACAGATGCTCGCGAGCGTGGTAGAGATCGACTATCTGGACGGCGTTGGGAAAGTGCAGATCGGCCTGATTCCAGATCCACTCGGCTCCGTCGCCCATGACGACTTTCTTTGCCGCACGGCTCCAGCCGCGGTTCCAGGCTTCCAGATAGATGCGCTTGCCAAACTCCTCGGCCGTCTCGATGGCCCCCGTATAGGTAGTGGAATCCGGATCGCGAATGGCGTATCCCTCCTTATCCCAGGTGGTTTGGGTAAACACGCAACCGAGTTTGACTTCGCGCGTGTGTGCCGGCTGGCCGTCGGTTTTGCCTTTACGATCCTCCGTCTCTTTCTTCACAACCGGCACGCCGGTTCCGTCCATTTGCACATACAGAATCGGAATCGGCTGCCCTACGACGACGGGCAGATCCAGTTGGACGGCTTTACCGATTTCGCGCTTCTCGCCCGCGGCGATATCGGCGCCAATCGCCTCCGCCGTGCGCTCCACCGATTTGGCCGTCACCTCCAGGGCGGCGAGTAATTTCATCTGCTCACGGCCGTGATCGAAGGGAGCGGCCTGTCCTACCATGGCCTGCATGCGGCGCACGCCGGGCGAACCGTCGCGGTTTTCGATATCGAGTTGGCGATCGACGGGGAACTGGCCGTTGTGACAGTGCGGGCACAGATACCACGGGCGCGACAGTTCCACCTCGCCCAGCACTGTAAGAAACCGGCGTGACCGCAGTTCGCGGTAGCGTGCCTGGTGGCCGCACGGACACGGGATGGCGCGCTGGTCGGCGGCAGGCTCGGGGAACTGCAACAACTGATTAAGAGCCGCCGCCCCGGCGCGATGCATGGCGGCGCGCAGGGCCATCTCCACTGCCTCCAGATCCATACTGCCGGTCTGCTTGCGCTCGGCGAAGATAAGGCTCAGCAGGTTGGTTACTTCGCGCGCGATCTCAGCGTGGATCGCTTCTGCCGTTTTTTTTCCTGGCGGACGGTTCGGCTTCCTCAACGGGCCGACATTGACAGATCTTTGCATTGGTCTCCACAAACGAGCGGCTCAACTGCTCGTATTTTCGGAACTCGTTAATCTCGCGCTCGGCCTTACGGACGGCGGCCGGCGTGGGCAGCGCCTCACTGATGGTCTTTCCATCCAGCTTATAGGTCATGCGCAAAGTGGGCCCATGCCCGGGATCATCGGGCCGGGCACAGTGGCAAGTGGGTTTTCCGCAGCGACGCACGATTCCGCTAATGGATCCAGGACGCAAGTCCCGCAGATTGGACAACCCCCGGACTAATTCGGCTCGACGCTGTTCCAGTTCGGTGAGCGATTCGGGCATGGTGGCTTTCCCCTTTTCTCTGAACGTATATACTACGTTCAGAATCATGCCACAAAAAAAGAATTCCTGCCACTCTCTCACTTTGACGTCGCGCACCCCCGGTCTACTTCGCGCCTTCGAGGATAAACGTCGGCGTCATCCCCGAAGTGGCTGAAAAGCCGCCTGGGGATCCCGACGACAGCCAGCTTACGCAACTGTGCACGCGGCCGAGATAGGCTTGCAGGTGAAGATCGACCCGCAACTCCTGGAACTCCAGCGGGCCGAATCGCTCCAACGGGAAGACCGCCTTGGCCGGACCCACGCGCTCCTGCACCACATACGGCATGCGCGTGGCCTGCTTGATCGCCCGTTCCCAGGCCGTGTCATCCATATCGGCGCCATAGAACAACGACCCCTCGGTGTGGTCGTCATTCGGCTTCAGCACCAGCCTCTCGCGGTTGTCGAGCATGAACTGATGAAGATCGATCACCTCATCCTGATAGGTGGTTTTTCCTGTGTTCACCAGGCGAGTCCACGGCACATGTTCGCGAATCGCTTTTCGTTCGGTGGCCGGGAACTTCGAAGTCAGCGTTTCGTCGGTCAGGAGCCCGAGGAACGCTTTCTTGTGGCCCAACTCCGAACGGAAGCTGTTCACCAGGCATACGGCGCGGCTCCGGTACGCCTGCACCAGCGGATGCGAAAGATCGAACCGCTGCAGGAATTCCTGCACGGTAATCTGCCGGTACACCAGATCGACCACGAAGGGGCCTCGGCGCAGGATACCCTGCTTGAACTCCAGTTGATCCGGGGTCACCACCTCGGCTTCGTAGCCTTCTTCGATGAAGAAATCGCGGACCTTCGTGTACTCGCTCGGCACGGGCGTCGCGCCCGGCCGGAACTCCAGGATCGCAATCCGGGGACGCGAGTTCCGCGAGTGCTGAAACTGCCGCCACACGTTCATCAGCGCCGACAGCAGATACTTCTTTCCGGTGATCTTCGACAACGAGTGTTTCTTGCGGAATTCCTTCACTGGCGGCGAGCCGTAGAACACCTCGGCCAGGCCGTCCGCCCACGTCACGCCCGTCGGAGAATCGGAGTTATACTGAGTGAGGTGCAAGGAACCGTTGGACACGTTCAGGTCCAGCCGGCACGTGACGTCGAGCGCCTTGTAGCCCGGATCGATGGAGGCCAGCATCTTCTCCGCGGGAAGAAGTTCGAGCCGATTCAAGAGAGCCGGATTCGCCAGCACCATTTGCTGCATCCGGTTCACAGCGGAAATCAGGACTTCCCCGGCCTTCACGAGGGTGTCGTATTGGCGGCGGGTGATGAAATGAGGGCGAAGGAAGGGACACAGCAGCCTTCCGCCCAAAGATAGGGCCTCTGCTTCCATCCGCTCGCGGATCGGAGGCAGCCAGGAAAGGTCCTTATATGGGTCGCTCTGCAGAATCTTATGGTAACGAGCGACCGCCTCGTTAATCTGGGCCATGCCGGTGCTTAGAACGTCTTTGTCTACAGTATGACACAGGGCGTCGCCAACCCAAAACTACCGCTGTGGTGGACACTTCGATAAGTCTTTTTTTTACAATTACTTGCGCGCGTGCGAAATTTTGCCGCCAGCCGGTACTACGGACGCCGATTCAATGACAAATCGCTTACTTTGGCTGATTCTGATCGCTGGTGTGGGAAGCGCTCCGGCGGACGAGGGGATGTGGCTGGTCAACCAGTTTCCCCGCGAGGTGGTGAAGAAGAACTATGGCGTGGTGGTGACGGATTCGTTCCTTCACAGACTTCAACTGGCCGCCGTCCGGTTCAACAATGGCGGCTCCGGGTCGTTCGTCTCGGGGAACGGGCTGGTGTTTACCAACCATCATGTCGGGCGGGACTGCATCCAGAAGGTCTCGTCGGCTCAGAATGACTATATCGCCAACGGCTTCTACGCGAAAGAGACCGGCGAGGAGAAGCCTTGTCCCGATCTCGAGCTGAATGTCCTCGAGAAGATCGAGGATGTCACGGGCAAGATCCGAGCCGTGGAAGATCCGGTGACCAACCCGGTCGAGAAGCGCAGGAAGCGGCAGGCGGAGATGGCGCGGCTGGAAAAGGAGTGCGCGGCCGCAACGGGAAACCGCTGCGATGTGGTCACGCTGTACGCCGGCGGGCGCTACCATCTCTACCAGTACAAGAAATACACAGACGTCCGGCTGGTATTCGCTCCGGAGGACGCGATCGCCGCATTCGGGGGCGATCCCGACAACTTCACCTTCCCCCGCTACTGTCTCGACTTCGCCCTGTTCCGCGTGTACGAGGGCGGCAAGCCCGTCCGGCCGGCGCAATACTTCCCGTGGAGCAAAACCGGGGTCAAGGACGGGGAACTGGCCTTTGTGCCGGGAAATCCGGGGACAACCGGCAGGTTGAACACGCTGGCCCAGCTCGAATTTTCCCGCGACGTCGCCTATCCCCTGAACCTGCGGCGGCTGGAAGGCATGGTGAGCGCCCTAAAGCGGTACGGCGGCACCGGCGCCGAGCAGAAGCGCGTTGCCGGCGAGGCGTTGCTGTCCGCGGAGAACAGCTACAAAGCCTACACGGGATTCCAGCAGGGACTGAACGATCCGCAGTTGATGGGACGCAAGCGCGACGAGGAGCAGACGCTTCGCGCGTGGGTCGACGGCGATCCAGGCCGCAAACAGAAATACGGCGCTGTCTGGGACCAGGTAGCCCAGGCGTACGCGTCCTCCAAAAGCTACTACGTTCCGTTCACGCTCAGCACACCGCAATTGTCGGACTTCTTCGAGATCGCACGATTGGTCCTTCGATACGCGGAGGAGACGCGCAAGCCCAACGGCGACAGGCTGCGCGAATTCCGGGACTCGGCGCTCGAGTCGCTGAAGCAGGAGATCTTCTCTCCGGCTCCGATCACCGACTCGCTCGAGATCGCGGTCCTGGCCCAGCACTTTCGATTCATGCAGGCGGAATTGGGCGCGGGTGACGAGTTGGTCAAGGCCGTGCTCGAGGGCGGTACGCCGGAGCAGGCAGCCGCCCGGTTCGTGGGGACCAGCAAGCTCAAGGACGTGGCGGAGCGCAAGCGTTTGACGGCCAGCGTGGACGCCGTCCGGGCTTCCAATGATGGAATGCTGAAACTGGCCCGCCTGTTCGAGGAGCGCAACCGGCGCCTGCGCAAACGCAGTGAAGACGAAGTGGAAGCTGTGGTTACCCCGGCCGCCGCCCTGCTCGCCCAAGCCAGGTTCGACCGTTACGGCGACAGTCTCTACCCCGACGCGACGTTCACGTTCCGGATCGCCTTTGGAGCCGTGAAGGGCTACAAGGACAACGGCAAGGACGTTCCCTACGCGACGCGAATGGAGGGGCTCTACCCGCACTCGACCGGCGTCGACCCGTTTCGCCTGCCGGAATCCTGGCTGAAGGCCAAGAGCAAGGTGAACCCGAAGGTTCCTTTCAACTTCGTGACCACGTGCGACATTCACGGCGGAAACTCCGGCAGCCCAACCGTGAATGCGCGGGGCGAGATCATTGGCATCGTCTTTGACGGCAACCTCGAAAGCCTTCCGAACCGCTTTGTGTTCACCGACAGCGAGGCCAGGGCGGTACACGTTGCCGGCCAGGGGATTATCGAGGCGCTGCGGAAAGTCTACGGCACGCAGGAGCTGCTGAGGGAACTGGGCTTTTAGCCGCGAGACTTACTTGTACGGCATTCGCCGCTTGAGTTGCAGCCGGTACTCGCGCCGGGCAGCGGCCTCTTCGTAACGCCGCTTCTCGTCATCCGATTCCGGAACGACCTGCGGGATCTCCGCTCGGCGCCCGTCCTTGTCGATCGCGACGAACGTCAGATACGCCGACGACGTGTGAAGGATTCCGCCGGTCATCAGGTCTTCCACAAACACCTTCACCCCCACCTCCATCGAGGTGCGAAACACTCGATTCACCGACGATTTGAGCGTGATGAGCTGCCCGATGCGCACCGGGTGCAGGAAGCTCATGTGATCGATGGAAGCGGTCACCACGGGGCGGCGGGCGTGGCGCAGCGCGGCCAGGGCTCCGCACAAGTCCACCAGGTGCATGACTTTCCCGCCCTGCACATTGCCCAGGATGTTGGCGTCGTCGGGCAAAGCGAGTTCGGCGTATTCGGAGATGGATTCACGGACGAATTTCGGCGTCATAGGCGGCGCAGATAGCTCTTGAGGTAGGCTTGGGCCTGGCGGAGCAGAACGGAGTCGGCCTTTCGCGCGGTGCGTCGAAGGGACACCTCGCCCTGGTCGAGCGGGTAGTGATCGCGCTCGATCGCATAGCGAATCACCACGATGGTCTGGTCGTCCGAGCCGATGGCGAACCGCACCGCGTCGGCGGCATCGCCGCCCTGGAATCGAGCGCACCGGCCCCGGACGTGGCCGTAGTTGCAGAGGTCGCGAAGGGTTTCCGAGTCCGGCTCGAAGGGCTCGCGCGCCACGCATCGGCCCGAGTAGAGATCGCCCAGTGGGGGAGGAATCGGGCTCGCCGGGTCTTCGAGGCGCTGGCGCGGCTCGAAGTACGGACAGGCCATGGCCGGTATAGTAGCATGGGACCTGAGCATGCCTATCAATCGTCAGGAAGCCCTCGAAGCAATGCTGTTACAGGACCCGAACAACACCTTCGCCCGCTACGGACTGGCGATGGAGCTTGTGAACACGGGCAATCTGCTGCAAGCCGTCCGCGAGTTCGAGGAGTTGGTCATCCGCAATCCGGACTATGCCGCGGCGTACTTTCATGGCGGGCAGGCCTATGAAAAGCTCGGCCGTAAAGACGAGGCGCGCGGCATGTACCAGCGCGGGATCGAGGTCACGGCGCGCACCGGCGACGGGCACACGCGAAGCGAACTGGAAGGCGTGCTGGCGATGCTGGACTGAGTGACTAGCAGGGACACGTCAACGCCTGGCCGCGTCGTTCAAGATGGCGTCCATGTCTTCCCGGTCCTGACGGAAGTCCTCGGCGCTATAGTCGTCCAACGGAACGCCACGACGTTCGATCAGTTGGAGAAACCCGGCCCGGGTCAATCCAAGCAGGCGAGTTGCGAGGGCCGAAGGAATTTTGCGATCGCAAAAGAGGCGAAGGACAGCCTCCTCCTTCATCCCTCTTTCGAAGGCCTCGCCGACCAGCCCCTCCGGGACATCGAGTTCGATCTCCAGCTTCATGGCGTCCCCATTGGAGCCGATACCAATTGTATCGCTCCGGCCGGCTTGCCGGAGTCCACCGCAAACAGCGCGTCTTGACGGCATGTCAGACCTGCTAGCATGAGATCGGAACGAGAGCTATGGGCCGCTTCATACTGTGCCTTTTGATCGTCTGTCCGCTGATCGCCGCGGATCTGCCGGCCGGCCAACGGCTGCCGGATTCCATCCGCGACTCCTACGTTTCCGCGCTCGACGCCTACGCCGCCCTGTTTCGGGCGGTCGAAGGCCGTCCGGATGCTCGTCCGAATCCAGGGCCAAAATTTCTGACATCACCGCCTCTCTCCCTCCGATTTGAGGGAGGAGACTGCTCGATCCCGCTGATCACCCACGTGCCCAAGATGACCGAACTCGCCTCGCGCCAGATCACGCCGAACCGCGGGATGGATCGAATGGCGACCCGGATGCCCGCGCCGCCGTGCCCGGGCAAGACGTCAAAAGATCGGTAGCGCCGGCACCCATCCCGGCCGCCGCGAATCGTAGAACTCGTTGACCTGCCCTTGTTCCCGGTACAGCCGGTTGTAACGCGTCACCTTGTCCCAATCCACCTCTACCCCAAGCCCCGGCCCTGACGGCACTTCGAAGAATCCGCCCTCATACCGGAACGGCTTGGAGACGATGTCGTCCACCTGGTCGTGATAGTGGCTGTCGATCGCGTAGACCAGCGGCGGCGTCGCCGCGGCCAGGTGCAGCATGGCCGCCGTCGAGATGCCCAACTCCCGGTCGCTGTGCATGCCGACGCCTAGTTGGAACGCCTCGCACACCGCGATCATCCGTTGATTCTCCCGGAATCCTCCCCAGAAATGGACGTCCGACAGAATCACGTCGACGCTGCGCATGCGAATGCCCGGCGCGAGTTGCTCGAAGTTCACCAGACACATGTTCGTCGCCAGCGGAATCGGGACGGCCTGGCGAACCTGGCTCATGCCCTCCAGGTTCCAGGTGGGGTCTTCGAGGTACTCGAGATCGATCCCCTCGGCGAGCAGCTTGCGGCCGATCCGGATGGAGGTCTCCACCGACCAGGCCGCGTTGGGATCCCAGCGCAGCGGGGCGTTCGGAAACTCCCGCCGCAGCAGGCGCAGGCAGCGTAGCTCGTCTTCCGGCGGCAGCACGCCGCCTTTGAACTTGATGGCCCGGAACCCGTGCCGCTCGATCAACTCGCGGGTCCGGTCGAGCATCGATTCGGGCGACTCTTCGCCGCCAAGCCGTCCGTCCTCGCTCTTATAGCGGTAGAACAGGTAGGCGGCCGTTTCGATGCGGTCGCGCAGTTTCCCCCCAAGCAACGTATAAACGGGCAGGTTCAGCGCCTTTCCCGCCGCGTCCAGAAACGCCATCTCGATGCCGGCGCGCACCACCGCCGGAACCGCCGTTTCATAGCCAATGCGAAACACGCCCAGCCGGTGATGCAGCACGCCGGTTTCGAGCGGATTCAGGCCGAGCAGGTAGGGCTTGGCGGTCTCGATCGCGTGCTCGACGGCATTTCCGCCGTACGTTTCCCCGATTCCGGTGATACCTTCGTCTGTGAATACCTCGATGATCCCGCGGGTGGTGCCCGTTTCCACCCCCATGCTCCAGCGCAGGGGCGCTTCCATGGGGACCGTGACGGGCGTGATCTTGATGTCAGTGACCTTCATTGAGCCGCGATTATAGCAACGCGAAAAAAGCGACGGGTTTGTGACTGCAGTCATGGACCGGATCTGTCCCTGGCGCGATTCTGGAGCGTCGGGGCATCTACGATGCCCCGTGGAGACGAAAGAATGAAGAAACTGTGGATCAGCTTTGCGGTGGTTCTGGTGGTCTCGTTTTCGGTCCTCGGCTGGATCGGAACCCGCATTTACCAGGAGATGCCGCCGATACCGGACAGGGTGGTGACGAGCGACGGGGACGTGGTGATTGCCTCCGGCGACATCGGGCGAGGGCAGAACGTCTGGCAGTCGATGGGCGGGATGCAGGTGGGATCGATCTGGGGCCACGGCAGCTATGTCGCGCCCGACTGGACCGCCGACTGGCTGCACCGCGAGATCATCTTTGTCCTGGACGAGTGGGCGCAACGGGATTTCTCGAAACCCTACGGCCAACTCTCCACCGAAGATCAGGCCAGATTGCAGGGGCGCGCGCGGGAACTCTATCGGACCAACACCTACGACGCGGCCACGAATACCATCCGCGTCGACCCGATCCGGGGCCGCGCCTTCGCTTCCAACGTGCAGCATTATTCCGCGGTATTTCTCGGCGGCAACACGGCCTACTCGATTCCCAAGGGCGCCATCCGCGACCCCGAACGCATGCGGCAGATGGCGGCGTTCATCTTCTGGACCGCCTGGTCGGCATCTACCAATCGTCCCGGCGACACTCTCACCTACACGCACAACTGGCCGCACGAGCCTCTGATCGGAAACCGCCCGAGCGGTGAAACCGTGATGTGGACCGGCGTCAGCATCCTCATGCTGTTGGCCGGCATCTGCGCGCTCGTGTGGTGGTACGCCTCGCAGAAACACGAAGTGGACCATGGGCCCTTGCCGGCGCTCGATCCGCTGGGCAGTTGGCGGTCCACCGAATCGCAACGGGCGACGCTCAAATACTTCTGGATCGTCGCCATCCTGATCCTGGTGCAGATGCTGATGGGCGTGATCACCGCGCACTACGGCGTGGAAGGCGACGGCTTCTATGGCTTCCCCCTCTCCAAGTGGCTACCCTACAGCGTCTCGCGCACCTGGCACGTGCAACTCGGCATCTTCTGGATCGCAACGGCGTGGCTCGCGGCGGGCCTGTTCATCGGACCCCTTGTCAGCGGGCAGGAGCCCAAAGGTCAAAAGCTCGGCGTCAACGTCCTGTTCCTGGCGCTGCTGGTCGTGGTCGCTGGATCGCTGACCGGCGAGTGGATGAGCATCCAGAACAAGCTCTCCGATGCTTCGGCCTTCCTCTGGGGTCATCAGGGCTACGAGTACGTCGATCTGGGCCGAGGGTGGCAGGTCCTGCTGTTCGCCGGGTTGTTCATCTGGCTGTTCCTGGTAGTCCGTTCGATTCGTCCCGCGCTACGCCAGCCGAGTGAGCAAAAGCCCCTGCTGTGGCTGTTCCTCATGTCGTCTGCGGCGATCGGGTTGTTCTACGGCGCGGGGCTAACCTGGGGACAGCACACTCATCTGTCGATGGTCGAGTACTGGCGCTGGTGGGTCGTTCACCTGTGGGTGGAAGGCTTCTTTGAAGTATTCGCCACCACCGTGATCGCGTTCTTCTTCACACGTCTCAACCTGATCCGGCCGGAGCTCGCCGCCAAGGGCGCGCTGCTCTCGGCGACCATCTACCTGGCCGGCGGGATCATCGGGACCTGCCATCACCTCTACTTCTCCGGAACGCCGACCGTCGCCCTGGCGTGGGGCTCCGTGTTCAGCGCCCTGGAAGTGGTGCCGCTCACGCTTGTGGCGTACGCGGCCATCGACGACCTCCGTCGCGGCAAGTTGACTCCCTGGGCGCAGCGATACCGGTGGCCAATCTACTTCTTTGTCGCCGTGGCCTTCTGGAACATGGTGGGCGCGGGCCTGTTCGGCTTCATGATCAATCCGCCCATCGCGCTGTATTTCATGCAGGGGCTCAACACAACTCCTCTGCACGGCCATGCCGCGCTCTTCGGCGTTTACGGAATGCTGGGAATCGGCCTGATGCTGGTGTGCCTGCGGGCGCTGGTGCCGGATCTCGAGTGGAACGAAAGGCGGCTGAAGTTCGGCTTCTGGGCAATGAACATCGGCCTGTTCACGATGTGCGTGGGCAGCCTCTTACCGGTCGGCTTGATGCAGACGTGGGCGTCCGTGGATCAGGGCTATTGGTACGCGCGCGGCACGGAATTCCTGGGCACGCCGTTGATGCAGACCCTGCGCTGGCTGCGGGCTCCGGGCGACACGATCTTCGCCATCGGGGAGTTCGTGCTGGTATGGTTCGTGCTGTCCATCCGGCCAGGCCGGAACGAAGCGTAATCGCTCCACCGCTGTACGATGGAGGCATGTGCCGCAGCATCAAACGCCTCCGAAATCCGGAGCGGATCTCGACGGAAACCGAAATCCGCTCCGCCGCGCTACAGTTCGTGCGCAAGGTCAGCGGGTTTCAC
>CAZGUX010000234.1:0-19889 GCA_964529305.1 uncultured Solibacteraceae bacterium
GACATACCTCCGGAACACCAGCCCAGAACGGTATCGAGCCGTGATTCAGAAGCTGGGAATCCGCCGCTAAAGTCGTCCGCCGCCGGGCATGGGCGGGGATGACTCTGGCGTTTCTGGGGCGGGCTGTTCCGCTCTCCTACCACGAGTCCATCTCCGGCGGCAAACCACTGTCACCGAAGTCCGGCGCCTCCGCCGTCAGCTCCGATCTCATATGATCCCGACCCGTGGAACCGGTTTCCGCGGGCGGCGAGGAGGTTACTATGGTTCACACTTTTGAAGTCGACCTCGATGGGCGCACAATCACCCTCGAGACAGGAAAGCTCGCCAAACAGGCGAACGGCGCGGTCGTTGTTCGCTCGGGCGATTCGGTGGTGCTGGTTTCCGCCTGTATGGCGAGTCAGCCCAAAACGAATGCGTCCTTCTTCCCTCTGACGGTCGACTATCGCGAATACACGTACGCCGCCGGCAAGATTCCCGGCGGATTCATCAAGCGCGAAGGA
Organism: uncultured Solibacteraceae bacterium; assembly: GCA_964529305.1. Lineage (GTDB taxonomy): Bacteria > Acidobacteriota > Terriglobia > Bryobacterales > Bryobacteraceae > CAZGUX01. The sequence continues at coordinate 501 of CAZGUX010000234.1, forward strand.
CGTCCGTCCGAGCGCGAGATTCTCACCTGCCGGCAGATCGACCGGCCAATTCGCCCTCTGTTCCCCGAGGGCTTTCTGCACGAAACCCAAGTGATCGGCTTGGTCCTGTCGGCCGATCCGGAAGTGGATCCCGACAAGCTCGCCCTCGTCGGCGCGGCCGCCGCTCTGGCCATTTCCGATATCCCGTTCCATCACATCATGGGCGCGGTTCGCATCGGTTGCGTGGGCGGCAAGCTGATCGCCAATCCCACCAATTCCGAGTTGCGCGAATCGACCCTGAGCATCATGGTCGCCGGCACGGAAGCCGGCATCGTCAGGGTGGAAGCGGGCGCCCAGCAGGCCAGCGAAGAGACCGTGCTCGATGCCATCGAGTACGGCCACAAGTGCTGTCAGAAGATTACCGCCGCCATCAGCCAGATGGTCGCTGCGTGCGGCAAGCCGAAGATGGTGGTTGAGCCGCCGAAGGTCAATCAGGAACTCTACGACAAGATCGACTCCGAGTATCGCGATTTCCTCAAGGACGCGATGAACACGGAGAAGTATCCCAAGATCGAGAGCTACTCGCGCATCGACGCGCTTCGCCGCGCGTGCATCGAGGCGACCGCCGAGGAAGTGCGGTCCGAGGCGGGCGACCTGTTCGACCGGCTGAAGGAGCGCATTTTCCGCGATGAGATGCTCAAGGCGCGCCGCCGCCCCGACGGCCGCGCGTTCGATCAGATCCGGCCGATCTCGATCGAATCCAGTCTCCTGCCCCGCACTCACGGCTCTGCGCTGTTTACCCGCGGCGAGACACAATCGCTGGTCACGGTGACTCTCGGCACCAAGGACGACGAGCAGCGCATCGAACTGCTGGAACCCGGCGAGTCGTTCAAGCGATTCATGCTGCATTACAACTTCCCGCCGTTCAGCGTCGGCGAAGTCGGCTTCATGCGCGGCCCCGGCCGGCGGGAGATCGGCCACGGCGCGCTCGCCGAACGGTCCATCCTTCCGGTCATTCCCGATGAGGTCAAGTTCCCCTACACGCTACGCGTGGTGAGCGACACTCTGGAGTCGAATGGCTCCAGTTCCATGGCTACGGTTTGCGGCGCGGCCCTCGCCCTGATGGACGCCGGCGTCCCGATCATCGCTCCGGTGGGCGGCGTCGCGATGGGTTTGGTCATCGAGGGCGATGACTATGCCATTCTGACCGACATCGCGGGCGCTGAAGACCATTACGGCGATATGGACTTCAAGGTCGCCGGTACCCGGAACGGCATCACCGGCCTCCAGATGGACATCAAGGTCCTGAACGTGACCATCGCGATCATGCGGGAAGCCCTCGAGCAGGCCCGCCGCGGCCGCCTCTTCATCCTCGACAAGATGGCCGAGGCCCTGCCGGAACCGCGACAGGCCATGTCGCAATACGCTCCTCGGATCTACACCCTGAACATTCCGACGGACAAGATCCGCGACGTGATTGGACCAGGCGGCAAAGTCATCCGGAGCATCATCGAGCAGACCGGTGTCAAGATCGATGTCGAAGACGACGGTACGATCAAGATCGCCTCGAGCGACGAACCCTCCGCGCGCAAGGCCATGCAGATCATCTCCGAGATCACGGCCGTTGCCGAGGTCGGCAAGACGTATCTCGGCAAGGTGGTCCGGTTGGTGGATTTTGGCGCCTTCGTGGAGATCTTCCCCGGCACCGATGGCCTTCTGCACATCAGCGAAATCGCGGAAACCCGCATCAAGGAAGTTCGCGACGAGTTGAAGGAAGGCGATCAGATTCTGGTGAAGGTGCTCGCCATGGAAGGCAACAAGATCAAGCTCAGCCGCAAAGCCGTGCTTCGCGAGCAGCGCGAAAAGCTGAAGTCCGGCAAGTAGGCCCCGCTCTCCAACTCAGATGGGCCGCATGTGAACCATGCGGCCCCGGCTTTCTGCCCTCGACTATTCTGACCCCCGCGATCCTTCTGAGCCGCGACCGCCAGAAGCCGTGAAAAATTGGGGGCGGTCATCCCGTTTCCCGACCACAAATCGTTGGTTCTTCACGAAACGTTGATCGGGAAACGGGGTGGCCGTCCCCTTTTTTTCACAACCTCCCAGGGAGCGGTGGCTCCTGCGATTTTTCACCGCCGAAGCCTCTGCTAGCCTGGAATGAATGAGGGCATACCTTCCCTTCGCCTGCCTGCTCCTGGCCGCCGCTTGCGGCACGCCGCCGAAACCGCAGCCATCCTCCGAGGTCCGGCCCTCCGAACTTCCACCCGCCCCGCGCATCCTGCAGTTCTATGCCGCTCCCAACGTGGCCACTCCGGGTCAACCGGCCTCACTCTGCTACGGCGTCGAGAACGCGACGGCGGTAAAGCTCGATCCCCCGGTGGAAGAACTCCGGCCGTCGTTCAGCCGCTGTTTTCCAGTCTCCCCGGCGAAGGACACCACGTACACGTTGACCGCCGAGCGCGGCGGCGTCACGGTCAGCCGGACGGTGGACGTGGTAGTCAGGGCTTCCCCACGGCCTTCCCCGGGCCCCAACACGGCCCAGGCGCCGGCCAACCAAGGCGGTCCGGCGGTGCTTTCCTTCACCGCCTCTCCCACTGAGGCCGTGGCCGGACAATCGGTGATGCTCTGCTTCCAGGTCGACAGCGATGCGCTGGAACTCCAACCCGGCGACGTCAAACTCGGCGGGGCCCGAGTCGGCTGTTACTCGGTCGCCCCCAAGCAGACCACCGAATACACGCTCACCGCCCATCGAGGAGCCAGGACGGTGCGTCGTAGTGTCAACGTCGCGGTGAAATAACGCTCGGCCGTTCCGACGACAGCCGCGACCGAACTCCGATCGGCAGCGCGTAACTCATTCTCTCGATGGCACCCGCGAGTTCCCGTTAGAGAGTCTCGGATCCAGATCTGTTTCCTTAATTTAACCGAAACGACTCTGTGGTCGTATTGTAACGATCGAATGCTAAGGTCATAACTTACGTCACGTTCGACAATCTACGTCGTGAATCCAAAGACGCTAATGGTCTTGTATTTCAATAACTTCGCTTACTTCTCGACAGCTAAGGACAGCCTCATGAAAGAAGCTCTGAAGACTTGCCTGTTTGTCTGCCTTGCCGCGGCGACCCTCCCCGCGCAGACACTGAGCGTGATCAATGGCGCTCGATTCGAGGTCAGCTATCCAGTCTCGCCGGGAACGTATGCTCAGGCATACGCGACGTACGCGGGCGTCACCGCGACCAATGCTCCCGGTGTGCCGCTTCCGCTCACGCTCGACGGCGTCCAAGTGCTCGTGAATGACACCGCCGCTCCTCTCTATGCGGTGGGTCCGACCGTGATGAGCTTCGTGGTTCCGAAGGGGACCCAGCCCGGACGCGCGAACATCAGAGTCACTCGCGGCGGAAGCGATCTGGCAACGGGAACGGCAAATGTAGTGCCCGTTTCGCCTGGCATCTTCTTTGTGCTCGGCGATCCGCTGGCTCAAGGGGGTATCCTCAATCAAGCCAGCCAATACGCTATACAGGGAGCGCCCGCCCAACGAGGGAGCACCATCCAGATCTTCGCCACTGGGCAAGGACCGGTGAACGTGGACGTGCCGGATGGCGGCGTTCCCCCCACGGGCACGCTCGCTCTCGCCACCGGCACGACCAAGGTGTACATCTCGGTCGACGACGCGACCGTCAGTTTCAGCGGGCTATCCCCCCAGTTCCCTGGATTGTGGCAGATCAATGCCGTCGTTCCGGACAAGCCTTATATCTCCGGTCAGGTTCCAGTAGTCGTGACGATCGACGGTGTTCCGACGAATCAGGTGAGCTTCTGGGTCGCGCCGTAGTCCGCTCCTAGGAATTTTGAATGCTTTCTAAATGCTTCGCGTTGGCACTAGTTGCCTTTTCGGTGACGTGCTTTGGCCAGACAGGGTCGATCGTCGGCACGATTTTCGACGCCGCGAACGGACAACCACTCCGCCAAGCGGCTGTGTCTGTCAAGGAAGACCCGAAAATTTCAGTACTCAGCGATGTAGATGGGAGTTTTAAGCTCGACCTTCCTCCCGGCACCTATGTCCTGATCGTCAAGGCGGAAAACTTTGTCGACACTACCGTTGAGGGCGTCGAGGTGAAGGTGGGCGCGGCGACCCAGGCGAGCACGGTCATGGTTGCCAAAGGCGCATCAACGACAGTGGAGGTGAATGAAAAGGTCGGGGCTGTCGCAGCTTCAGCGGAAGCCGCGCTTACCGAGCGCAAACTCGCAGCCGTGGTCAGCGACGCGATTAGCGCCGACGAAATCAAGAAGTCAGTCGCATCGGACGCGGCCGGGGCCATCACCAAGGTGACAGGCGTGTCCATCGTGGATAACGGCTATGTCTACGTTCGCGGCCTGGGTGAGCGCTACAGCGCCACGATGCTCAACAATGCGCTGATTCCAACAACGGAACCGGAGAAGCGCGTCGTACCGCTCGACTTGTTTCCCGCAAGCCTGATTGACAGCATCAAAGTGCTGAAGACCTATTCGCCAGACCTTCCGGGCGAATTCTCCGGTGGTCTGGTGCAGATGCAGACAATCGACTTTCCAACCGCGCCGGTGTTCCGGGTCTCCTCGAACTTCGGCTTCAACTCCGTCACGACAGGAAGCCGCTTCGGCAGCTATCCCGGGGGAGGCCGCGACGCATTCGGGTTCGATGATGGCACGCGCAGCATTCCCTCGATCATTCCCGAGGACGGGCGCATCTTTGCCGGACGCTTCACCCCACAACAGCTTCAGGAATTCGGGCGTGCCTTCCCGGTCAATTGGGAGCGGTCCTTCATCGACAGTATGCGCCCCACTCAGAGCTTTTCGATGGTGGGAGGCAACACGTTTGGCCGCTTTGGCCTGGTCAGCGCGCTGACCTTCAGCAACAAGCCGCAACTCCTCTCGCAACGTCAGAACTACTACGTGGTCGGCGCAACGGGACAACCACAGCGATTCACCAACTACGACGACTTCCAGGCGGACAACGAGTCTGTGCGGCTTGGCGGCGTTCTCAACTTAGCCGTACGTCTGAATTCGGCGAACAAGCTTGTCTTTCGGAACACACTGACGCGCGATACCGACAAAGAGGGTCGCCAATTCACTGGCTACAACGGCCCGGCGGATAGCCTGCTCAGCGCGCAGCGGTTGCGGTGGGTCGAGCGAGGCCTTCTTTCCACGTCCGCCGAGGGCGAACACGCGGTGACGAAGCTGGGTAACAGCCTGTTCCGGTGGCAATTGACCTATTCGTCTTCGAATCGTGACGAGCCGGATCTGCGAGAAACCGTGTATGGCGTCCAGCCTGACGGGCGGCAGAATTTCCTGATTTCCCCGCAATCGGCAGTGCGGTTCTACAGCGGCCTGGATGACCGGATTTACGAGCCGCAGGGTGAGTTTACCAAACCGTTCTATCGCGGATCTCTGACTGGCCTGTTCAAAGTTGGGTTCCGCGGGACGTTCCGGCGCCGTGATTTTCAAGCCCGGCGCTTCCGGTACATTCCGATCAGCGTCACGGGTCTGAACCTATTCGCTCCGGCGAATCAACTCCTGTCGGCCCAGAACATCAATCCAAGCGGGTTCCAGATTCGTGAAGAGACGCGCGGAACCGACCGTTATGAAGCAGAGATGGACGTTTACGCCGGCTATGCGATGGTGGACATGGCGATTGGCCCGCGTTGGCGGCTGATCGGCGGCGTCCGAATCGAGGACGCCTCCATCGTTGTGACCACCGTCGATCCGCTGGTGCCCGGATCGGTGCCCAGCGTGGCAACGCTCGTCAACCGCGATCCGCTCCCCGCTGTGAATCTGATCTATGCCCTCTCTCCGCGGCAGAACGTGCGTTTTGCCTATGGGCGCACGATCTCCCGGCCTGACTTCCGCGAACTGTCGCCTTTCGAATTTACGAACGTCCTGGGGGGCTTCAACACAGTTGGCAACCCCAACCTGAAGCGCGCCACCATTGACAACTTCGATGCCCGATGGGAGTGGTTTCTTGGCGGCGACCAGGTCATGGCAGCCAGCTACTTCTACAAGCGCTTCGACGACCCGATTGAAGTGTCGGTGCAACCGACGCAGGATTTCCGCCAGAGCTTCCTCAACGCCGACAACGCGATCAACCAGGGTGTGGAGCTGGAATTCCGACGGAGCCTCCGTTTTGTCAACCGGCGGATGACGCCGTTTTCGATCGGCGCGAATTTCACGATTGTTGACTCCAATGTGAAGTTGCCCGAGGGGCAAGGGGCGATCGTGCTGACCTCGAAGGAGCGTCCTCTGGTCGGCCAGTCCCGGTTCATCTACAACATCATCACCGAGTGGACCGAGCCCAGACTGCGGAGCAACGCGCGCTTCTATGTCAACTCTGTCTCCCGGCGGATCACCGACGTAGGCGCGGCTGGTCTGCCGGATCTCTATCAGGAACGCAATACCTTCCTCGATTTTGTGTATCAGTTCGACATCAAGGAAGGCGGCAGATGGAACTTTCGGCTCGCGGCGGAGAATCTGGGCGACAACGAGTATCGATGGACCCAGGGCGGTTTACCGCAACGGAATTTCCGCATCGGCCGGACCTTCTCGGTGGGAACGAGCTTTTCGTTTTTCTAATTCAGAAAGGAACTTGGACAGCATGAAAGTAAGATCAATCCTTACCATGACCGCCGGGTGCCTGTTGCTGGCCTTGAACGCCGCCGGCGCTGGGACTTCCAGTTTTGCCACGGTTTCAATTGCCGAAGCTCAGGGCGAACTGGCCGCACTGGAGCAGACGGGTACCTCCGCGGCAATGTGGATCTGGACCGACCGGTACGTCTACCAGCCTAACGAAACGCTGGTTCTTCGTTGGACGGTCAAGCCCAACAACGACCTCTATCCGTACACGATTTTCGCCTATCGTCAGAACAATCAAACCGGCGCCAAGACGTTCTTCCCCGGCAACAGCTCAACGCCAACGGACATCTTCGGAAACAACGCTACTCAAGGCTATCGCATCACACGCCTTGCCGCGGTGACGAAAGGTGTGCTCGTCGGACCCGGTGGATCGGTGGTTACGAGCGCCCTGACGGTTCCCAACGAGCTAGGGATGCACACCGCGGTTGTCGAGGTTCGAGACTACACAGGCACGCGTGTGGTCAAGGCCTCCTACTTCAAGTTCGGAGTCGTGGATGGGGTGGAAACCCTTTCGGGCGAGCTCACCACGCCGAAGACGCTGGTGCGGACAAAGGGCTACCGCGTGAGTGGCGTCTACCGCGTCAAAGGAACGACATTGACGGTCGAATGCGGGACGATTATCCAGGGAGAACCCGGTTCTCAGCCGCCGTCCGCGATCCTCATCGCCCGCACATCCACGATTGTCGCCAACGGCACGCGCTCGCGGCCAATCATCATGACCAGTTCGCGTCCATTCGGGCAGCGCGCTCCCAGTGACTGGGGCGGCCTGGTTCTCCTGGGGCGGGCATCGATCAATCAGACGGGTGGCGAGGCTCCGATCGAGGGATTGCCGGACGATCCCGACTTCCGCTACGGCGGCAACGACGACAACCATAACTGCGGCGTGCTGCGCTACGTCCGCGTTGAATTTGCCGGCGTCGTGCTCGCAGCCAACAACGAGTTGAACTCATTTACGTGGGGCGGATGCGGAAAGGCGACGGTCTCCGAGTTTCTGCAGTCGCACTACGGCCAGGACGACGCGTTTGAGTGGTTCGGTGGAACCAACGACGGGAAGTATCTGCTGGCCACCTTCTTCCGTGACGACGGAATCGACTGGCAGAACGGCTGGCGAGGTCGCGTGCAGCACGCTGCTGTGCTTCAGGACCCGTCGATTCTCAGCAATAAGGGGATCGAAGCGGACAATTGGGACGGTAATCTTGGCGCGACACCGATCAGCAATCCTACCCTGTATAACCTGACCATGATCGGAACCGGCCTTGCCGCGGCAGACGAGGCGAACAGCGCGTTTTGCGTTCACATGCGCCGCAACACGGCCGGTTCGACGAATAACGTCATCTGCCAGAACTGGGGCAACGCGCAACTCCGCATGCAGGATATCAACGTCACTCGAACCGACCCGCAATTTTCGATGAACGGTTTCCTGATGTGGCAGGGAAACAAACTGGCCAGCGGCGCTAACACGATCACCGGCCAGTTGGCGGGATCAGCAGGCGAGGTCGCTTTCGCGGAAGGTTCACAGGGACAGGGTCGCAACTTCATCATTGCCGACCCAAAGCTTGCTCGGCCGCTCGAACTGAGCAATCCGGATTTCCGTCCACAGTCTGGATCACCTGCTCTTGGTCCTGGATGGGTGGCTCCTCCCGACGACGGGTTCTTCGATCAGTGGGCAAGCTGGATCGGCGCGTTCGGGTCGGTAGACTGGACTGAAGAATGGACCATGTCGATCCTGGAAGCGGACGTAGCACCCTAGCGAACGTCAACGAAGTCTGGATACAAGCCCCGGAACACCCGTTTCCGGGGCTTATTTATTTCGGGCCCGCGCTTTCATTTCCGGGAATTCCTCAGATGAGATCCGTGATCGTGATACACGCTGCCGCTGGGCTGGGGCACCAAACACCACTGCCCGTTTGCCAGACTGGATCCGGCGCGACATGACACCTGTCGTGTTTCAATACGATGAATACTCGGTTACGCGTGGACAAAACCGGTAATGCTGCGGTACTACCGAATCTCGACCACCAAGGTCCGATACGGCCGCTGTCCCAGGTTCGTCAACTGCGGCGCGTCCTCTCCCTTGTCGTGCCAGATGACATCGCCTGCCTTGCGCTGCCGCACGGTCTTCTCGCCGGTCTTCGAATCGATCCGCTCGTACCGGCAGTCGTCGACGAACACGATCACCTGATCGGTGGCGCGAATTGACCGGGGCCGTGCGACACCGGGCAGGTAGGTGACCTCGGTGACTTTGACCCGCGGATTCTCCAGTTTGACCTTGGATGGCAGGGGTCCCCACCCGGCGGCGGAGAGCGCCAGCCAGGTCACCAGCGACGACATCACGGCAGTGGCCGGAACGAGCTTTTTCATGGGTCTAGTGTACCCGCCTGCCGGTCCCACCATCGAACCCTGTCGCCGGATCGCTCGAATTCGATATCATGCGGAGACAAAGGAGAAGTCGAGCGTAGATGGCACTGAATCCGGAACAGGTTCGCCGGTATCACGAGGACGGTTTTCTCATTGTCGACGACTTGGTGTCGGCGGAGGAAGTCAAGGCGCTGGGGCAGCGAATCGAAGACGCGTGTAGCGGGAAAGTGGACTTCCCGGAGCGGGAGATGGAGTGGGAGCCGGACGCCCCCCATGTACGGGACATGAAACATGTCCGCAAATTGCACAACGGCGTCTTCCACGATGAGGTCTTCCGGAGCATGGCCTGTCATCCGAAGATTCTCGATGTGGCGGAATCGCTGATCGGCCCGGATATCAAGTTGTTCGGCGACCAGTTGTTCATCAAGCCGCCCGGCGGCATCGAGAAGACCTACCATCAGGATTCGCCCTACTTCAAGATCGAACCGATGGCCCTGGTCTCCGGCTGGGTGGCGGTCGACGATGTCACCGAGGAGAACGGATGCATGCGCGTGATTGCCGGCAGCCACACCCTGGGGCCGCAACCCCACAGCGATGAGTGGATGGTGGGGACGCGGCGCGATATGAAGATCCCTGACCGCCTCATCGATCGCGGCAAGGAACGCCTCATCCAGATGAAAGCCGGAAGCGTAAGCTTTCATCACAGCCTGTTGATGCACTCCTCGGGGCCGAACCACAGCCAGCGGTTCCGGCGCGGATACGCCTTTCATTACATGACGGCCCAGTCGCGTTGGACCGGCGAACCCGAGAAGAAGCCCTCGTACCTGCTGCTGCGGGGACGCGAGCATCCCGGCTGCGTCTGATCCTATTCGATGCCCATTTGTGCCAGCCGGTAGCGGAACGCGTTGCGGGTCAATCCCAGCAGACGCGCGGCATGGCTCTTATTGCCTTCGGCGCGCCGTAAGGCTTCGCGGATAAGCTGCTGCTCGTATTCGTCCAGCGTCAGACCCTCCGGGAGGAAACCTGTATCGTTCGATCGCTGGGGACGGGGCATGGCTTCGATGCGAATGTCCACCGCATCGAGTCTTGTGCCGGAGCACAGCACCAGGCTGCGCTCGATGACATTCTGCAACTCCCGCACGTTGCCGGGCCAGTGATACTCCATCAGTTTGTTCATCGCCGCTTCGGTAACGGAGTCCACCCGGCTGCCCGTTTCCGGTCCCAGCCTCTTGAGGAAGTTTCCCACCAGGAAGGGAATATCTTCCTTGCGCGCCCGCAGCGGAGGCATATTGATGGGGACGACATTGAGACGGTAATACAGGTCCTCGCGGAAGGCGCCTTGCTCGAGGGCGGCCCGGAGATCCTGATTGGTGGCGGCGATCACGCGCACGTCGATCTGGCGCGTCCGATTGCTGCCCAACCGCTCGAATTCGCGCTCCTGCAGCACGCGCAGCAGTTTCACCTGAACTGCCGGCGGCACGTCTCCGATCTCGTCGAGAAACGCGGTGCCCGTGTCGGCCTGCTCGAACTTGCCGGGCTTCGGTTGCACGGCGCCCGTAAATGCGCCTTTATCGAAGCCAAATAACTCGCTTTCCATCAGGTTCTCCGGCAGTGCCGCGCAGTTGATTTTGACGAACGGCCGGTCGCGGCGGGGCGAGTGGTAGTGGATCGCCCGCGCGATCAGGTCCTTGCCGACGCCGCTTTCGCCGCAAATCAGAACGGTCGCGCGAGTGGGCGCTGCGCGAGTAATGGTGGCAAAAACCTCCTGCATGACATCGCTTCGGCCCACGACGTTGTCGAACTCGTAGCGGTGGCCCAATTCCTCGCGCAGACGAAGGTTCTCGGCCCTGAGCGAATTCACTTCGAGCGCCTTCTGCGTGACGGCCGTGAGGTGATCGAGCGAAAATGGCTTGAGCAGAAAATCGGTCGCGCCGAGTTTCATGGCCTCCACCGCCGCCTCCACGGTCCCGTAAGCGGTCATGACGATCACGGCCGCCTGAGCGTTCTGGGCGCGAATCCGCGACAGCAGTTCGATGCCGTCCATCGCGGGCAGCCGCAGGTCTGTCAGGACCAGATCGGCCCGCTCCGCCAGTTTCAACGCGTCCTCCGCGTTGGCGGCCTTATCGACCTCGTAACCGGCCGATAGCAGGTGCAGTTCGATGACCCGCCGCAACTTCTCTTCGTCGTCTACGACGAGAATCCTCTTCTTGATCATGCCTCTCTCTTCTCAGACGGCGTGGGGGAGGCCGGCGGGGTCTCGGTCTCGGCGCGGCCCATGGGCAGGTACACTCGAAACACGCTGCCCTTGCCGAGTTCGCTATCGACATCGGTGCGCCCCCCGTGTTCATCGACGATCTTCGCCACAATTGCCAGTCCCAGCCCGACGCCTTCCGCTTTGGTGGTGAAGAACGGGTTGAAGATATTCTCTCGGTGTTTCGGGTCGATGCCGGCGCCCCGGTCGATGACGGAAATCTCCGCCATCTCGCCCGAGGGCAGGGTTTTCACCGTGACCGCGCCGCCCTGGCCCGTGGCCTGAACCGCGTTCAGCAGTAGGTTGTAGGCGACCCTTTCGATTAGATCGGCGTCCATAAGAAAGGGACCGATCTCCGGCGAATAGTTCTTGAAGATCGCTACGTCGTGGCGCAATCCGGCTCGTTCGATCTGGCCCACGGCTCGATCGATGACGTCGGCGGGATCGGCCGGCGCCAACCGCAGTCGAAGGGGTCGCGCGAAATCCAGAAAACGCGTGACCAACAGGTTGGTCCGGTCCACTTCCGTCGAAATGAACTCGGCCAACTCCGCCGCTACGGCTTTCTCTCCGTTCAGTTGCTTGGCCAGCATTTCGGCGGAGGCCTTCATCGTCCCCAGCGGATTGCGGAGTTCGTGAGCCAGACCCGCGGAAAGCTGTCCCAGGGCCGCGAGGCGTTCGGAACGGCGCACGGCGGCTTCGGCTTCCTGCAGGTGGCGGTTGGCGGCCGCCAGTTGCTCCGCCACCGCCTGGTGCCTCCTGGCCTGCTCCCGGGTCGCGGCCGCCTGCCGGTTGGCCAGGTAGCCGGCCAGGCACAACACCACCAGCCGCAGCCCGAACTCCCGAAGTCCCTGCGCCTCGATGACGTATTTGTTCCAGTCAAGACCCGCCAGAAACGACAAATACGACGCGGCTGTCGCCAGGGTCACCAACGTCGCGCCGAATGGCCCGAAGGCCGTCGATCCCGTGATGATCGGGACCAGCAGGATCAGAAAGTAACTGCTGTTGGGCCCTCCCGTGAACCCGATCAACAGATAGCACAAGGCGATTTTCGAACCCACCGACAGGACGCGGCCGGCCTGCGTTTGCAGAAAACGGAGCCGCGGCTCCACGATCTGGAGCAGCGCCAGCGCCGTCAGCAGCGGCGCTTCGAGCGGGTCGTCGGCGACGCTGATCCACTCGATGACGACGAACAGCAGAACCCAGACAAAGTCTTCGCGGGTGATCCACGTGCGCCATCGCGCGAGGGGCACGCACCCATCGTATCAGGCGCCGTGCGGGCCGGGACCTCTGCCTCTATGTCACAATGGGACAAAACTCATGGCCAACGTTCTCCCTGACCCCGAGCAGGAAGGTTCTGCGTCCGCGGATGGCGCGGAATCGTTCGCAGACATCCTGTCCGAATACGAACAGTCTCATCGTGAGACCAAGCCGAACCAGGAGGGCGCCCGCACGGGCGCCGTCATCGCCGTCACCGCGGAAAACGTCGTGGTCGACATCGGCTTCAAGATGGAAGGCGTCATCCCGGTGGTGTCGTTTCAGGGGGTTCCGCCGAAGAGCGGCGACTCGATCCAGGTCACCATCACCGGGCGCGATTCCGAAGGCTACTACACGCTCTCTCGCATCCAGGTGGCCCGGCCGAAAGACTGGACCTCGTTCGAAAAGGCCTTCAACGAAAAGGCCGCGATCGCCGGAAGAGTCACGGGAGTGGTGAAGGGCGGCCTGTCCGTCGATGTTGGCGTCCGCGCGTTCATGCCCGCGTCGCGTAGCGGTGCGCGGGATGCCGCCGAGATGGAAGCGTTGGTGGACAAAGAGATCACCTGCCGGATCATCAAGCTCGACACCGGCGAGGAAGACGTAGTGGTGGACCGGCGCGCCGTGCTCGAGGAAGAAGAGCGCAGCGCGAAGGAGCGGCGTTACACCGAGATCCGGGAAGGCGATGTCGTGCGCGGCAAGGTCCGGACCCTGATGGAGTACGGCGCGTTCGTCGATATCGGCGGCGTGGATGGTCTTCTCCACGTCGCCGACATGTCCTGGGCCCGGCTCGGCAAGCCTTCCGATCTCCTGGCTGTGGGACAGGAGGTCGAGGTCCGCGTCCTGAAGGTCGATCCCGGGAAGAAGCGCATCTCGCTCGGACTCAAGCAACTGTCGGCGGACCCCTGGACGGTGGCGCAGGACAAGTACAAGACCGGCGAGCGCATCCGGGGCGTGGTGACTCGCGTCACCGAGTTCGGCGCCTTTGTGGAACTGGAGAAAGGCGTGGAAGGGCTGATCCACCTTTCCGAGATGTCGTGGACGAAGAAGATCCGCAAGCCCGCGGACGTTGTGAAGGCCGGCGACACGGTGGAGGTGATGGTGCTGGGCGTGAACCCGGCGGACAAACGCATCTCCCTGGGGTTGAAGCAGGCGCTGGGCGACCCGTGGGCCGAGGTCGATACGCGGTTCCCGGTCGATTCGATCGTCGAGGGCAAAGTGACCAACCTCGCCAAGTTCGGCGCCTTCGTGGACGTCGGTGACGGCATCGAGGGAATGATCCACATCGGCGACCTGAGCGCCGAACGGCGAATCAACCATCCCAACGAAGTCATCAAGGCGGGCGATTCCGTCCGCGCGATTGTGTTGGGCGTCGACCGCGAGCGCCGGCGGCTGCGGCTGGGCGTCAAGCAACTGCAGCCGACGACCACCGACGAGTACATCGCCGAGCATAACGAGGGTGATGTCGTGACCGGCCGCGTGGCCGAAGTTCGAGGCGTCCGGAGCCTCATGGTCGAACTGGCCGATGGGGTGCGGGGCCAGTGCGCGGTCAAGGAATCCGGTCCGGCGGCCGCTGCGGATTCCGGTGGACGGACGGCCGCGGACCTGACGTCGCTGACCTCGATGCTGGCGGCAAAGTGGAAGACAGGCGGCTCTTCGGCGTCGCCCTCCCGCGCGGAGGGCGTACGGGAAGGCGAGGTCCGATCATTCCGCATCGTGCGGCTGGACAAGGCCAAGAAGCAAATCGAGGTCGAACTGGTCTAGCTGCGCGACCCCTCTTCAGAGCCGCGACCGAGACACAACCCGCTCCGAACCGCGGATGTACACCCGCGGTTCGGAGCAATCTTGCCAGCAGCCACGATTCCAATGGCCTGGACGACGTCAACCAGGTTTGCCCTCTGGGCCGGAGACCCGCCCATTCCACTCCGAAGGGCACGCCCCCTGATAGAACGGGCATCGCTCGCAGGCCTTCGATTCGTGGAGCGGAAACTCGTTCCGCTCCTGCGCTTCGCGAAACGCCGCCACGCGCGACGCAGCTTCTTCCAGCGCGCGCGGGGTCACCGGCACGGGAATCGCAAGGTCGGGGCGCAGCAAATAAAGATACGCTTCATCCGCAGGGCGGCCGGAAAGACGGCCCAGCGCCATGGCATACAACTGCACTTGCAGCGCGTACGAGCCCGCCCGCTCGGCCGCCTGCGCGGCATCGATGTCGTCCGTCTTGTAATCCACCAGGACGAGCTTGCCGCGATCCTCGAACCACAGGTCGATCTGCCCGCTGACAATGAGATCCTCGACCGCGAACAGGAAGTCGAACTCGCGCTCGACCAGCAACGTCGACGCGGCGCGGCGTCCGAGGCCGCTCGCGTGAAAGCGGTCGGCCAGTTCCACGGCTTCCGCCGATGGGTTCGGAACCGGGATGCCTGCCAGCAAGGCGTGAACCTCCGTCCCGAACTCGCTCGCATCCAACGGATCGGCCCGCCGCCGAGGCCGAGCCTCCTCTGGATCAAACACCGGAGCCGACTCCACCGCCCCGGCCCGCGTCAGCAGGTACCGGCGCGGGCAGTGGGTGAACAGGGCCAGGTCCGTGACCGAGACTGCGGAGTCGTGCTGCCCCGAGAGTCCGGGCGGATCCACCAGGGCGGGCGCTTCCCGCATCTCCAGAATCGCGAGCGGCGGCAGCGGGTCGGGCGCGCGGTCCGTGACGGAGATCGCAACGTCGAAGGTATCGAGCCGGAGGATCACGGCCGGGGCTGGAGTCTTTACATCGATGCCGAACCGGCTCGCCAGCCAGCCCGGCCATTTGGCTCGAGCGGGAGTGGACCACGAGAGGATCAGACGTTCCTCGGCGCGAGTCATGGCGACATAGAGCAGGCGATTGGTCTCCTCCTCCTGCTCAACGTCGCGCCGCCGGTCGATCGAATCGGAGATCCGGTCGCGCACGGATTCGCCGGTGGCCGGATTCCGCCACTTCACCCCCAGGCCGAGCCCGGGCAGGAACGAGATCGAGCTGTTCTCGTTCGACGCGCCGATGCCGAGCGCCGGCAGGATCACCACGGGGAACTCGAGCCCCTTGGCCGAATGCATGGTCTGGAGAATCACGCGATCGGCCGTTTCTTCGGACTGCGGGTCGGCATCGCGCGGATCGGACTCGCGCAGCCGGTCCAACTCTTCCAGATACTGGTCGAGCGACATCCGTTGCAGGGCATCGCGAGTCTCGGCCAGGAACCTCGCGACATTGGCGCGTTCCGCCGTGGTCAATCGGATCTCGTAGCCGCTCAAGTCCAGCGCGCTGGCCAGGTTTTGGTCCACCGGTAAACGGCCGTGCCTCCATTGGAGGAAGTAGCAGCGGAACAGGTCAAGGCGCTGTGTTTCCTCCGGATCTCCGGCAGGCAACGCCGCGAAGAGCGCCTCGCCGAGATTTCCGGCCGAGCGCATCCGCCACAACGTCTCGTCCGAAACCCCCACGAAGGGAGAGCGCAGCACGCCTGCAAGCGAGACCTCGTCGCGCGGGTTGGCGAGAATGCGCAGCAGGCAGATCAGGTCGGTGACCTCGGGGCAATCGTAGAAACCGCGGCCGCCCCGCACCGAGAACGGGATCCCTTCGCGCTCGAGCGCCTCGGCAAACGCCATCATGGGAGTGCTGGTCCGAAACAACAAGGCAAAGTCGCGGAACCGCGCCGGACCCTTGGCCGGTAGGAGCGTTCCGGCCAACTCGCGAATGCGGCGGGCGACGTGGCGGGCTTCCAGGTCCGCCGCCTCCAGGTCTGCCGACCCGATCGACACAAGAACCTCCACCGCCGGCTCCGAGGCAGGCGCAAAGTCGCGCGCTGGCGCAAAGTCGTGCGGCTCGATGCCCGGCATTCCATCGGCCACGAACGAGACGGCCTCCAGGATCTCCGGGCGGCTTCGCCAGTTCTCACGCAACTCGCACAGCCGTCCGTCGCGGGATTCCACGTGCTGCCGGTAGGCGCGAAACACTTCGGGATCGGCATGGCGGAATCCGTAAATCGACTGGTTGATGTCCCCCACCGCGTAGAAGCGGCCGTCCGGCCGGATGAGTTCCAGCAGCGCGGCCTGCAAGCCATTGGTGTCCTGAAACTCGTCCATCAGGATCTGGTCGAACTGCGACGACACGTCCTGGCGAATGTCCGCGCGGTTCCGCAGCAGGCGCAGGGCGGATTCTTCCAGGTCCGAAAAATCCAGAACGCCGGCCTCGCGCTTGCGGCGCCGGTACAGCGAGTCGAAGCGCCGCAGGGCCTCGGCCAGGGTCAGGCGCACGGGCGCGAAGTATGCCGACGCCGCGGACACCACCAGGGCGGGCGCGAGATCGTCCCGGATTCGCTTGACGTCCTCCCGCACCGCCACCGGGATGGACGTCAGGCTGAGCTTGTTGACCTTGAAGTGGCCGAGATGCTCGAACCAACGGGAGCCCGGAGCCGTACT
Organism: uncultured Solibacteraceae bacterium; assembly: GCA_964529305.1. GTDB lineage: Bacteria > Acidobacteriota > Terriglobia > Bryobacterales > Bryobacteraceae > CAZGUX01. The sequence goes on from CAZGUX010000234.1 coordinate 17,437, forward strand.
CTCGAGCCGTGCACACCCGCGCACCCATTCGAGCATGCGGTCCACCGCCTCGCGCTGGGAGAGCTTCCATTTCCACTCACGCCCGGCTTCTACGCGTGCTGCCGCCTCGTACACCTTCGAGAAATCGACGGCCTCCGGCGCGGCGGCGGCGACCGCGTCGCCGACCGGGATGCCCGCCGCGCGAATGGCGTCGTACACCTCGCGCAGATCGCGCGCCAGATTCGGCCGGTCGAGGGCCGTCATCAGATCGCGGAAGTCCGCCGGCCGCTCCGCGTACAGCGCGTCGAGCGCGTCTTCGCTCGCCTGGTCCTGGATCCGCATCGATTGCGCTTCGTTCAGCAGGCGGAACTCGGGATCCACGCCGGCGGCAATCGCGTGCTCCCGCAGCAGGCGCAGGCAGAAGCCGTGCATCGTCGAGACCCACGCCTGCTCCACTTCGCGCAGCAGGTCGCCGCGCGAGGCGAAGGCCTCCGTCAGCTTCTGACGCATGTTGAGTGTGGCTCGCTCGGTGAACGTGATGGCCAGAATGCGCGACGGCCGGATGCCCGCCTCCACCAACCGCACATAGCGGTCGATGAGGACGGTGGTTTTTCCCGAGCCCGGCCCGGCCACCACGCACGTGTCGAGCAGGGGCGTGGTCAAGCGGGACGCGTTCTCTTGAGCGGCGGTCAGCGGCAAGCGGCTCTCCTGTCAGAAATCGTGGCGCAAACACTCGTGTTTGCGGCGTCGAGACTCGTCTCGACGCATCCTCCTCGGCCCAACTCCGTGTCAGGCGACAAGCCTTGTCTTAGGCTGGACACGATGCTAGTCCGCCTCCGCTGCCACGGCGGCGACGCCTTCGTAGCGGCACACGTCGCGATAGTCGCACCACCTGCAACGCTTCCGGTCGGCCGGGTCGGGCGCGAACCGGCCGCTCCAGATGCGGTTCGCCGTGTCTACGGCCAAGGCGCGGCCAGATTCCAACCACTCTTGGGTCAGGGGTTCCCTCGCCGGCTCGAAGCCCGGCGCCGTCCAGCCCTCCAGCACCGGTTCGTCGTGCTTCTTCTCCAGCCGCAGCCCCGCGAACAGCATCGCGGTCACCGGCCGATCGGTGACCGTGTGCGCGGCCAGAACATAGAGCGGCCCTTGCAGCGACTGTGCGCCGTTCACCCGCTTCAACACGTTCGCCCGCCGGCTGTACTTGTAGTCCACCACGACGGCGCCCGATTCGCCCACATCCAGGCGGTCGATCCGGCCTCGCACCCGCAAGCCTTCGGCCAGCAGGAATTCGAAGGGCAATTCGGTCAGGGTCCGGACGGCGTGCGGCAGTTGAGGACGCGCGAGAAACGCGCGCAGATCGTCGAGCATCTGCCGCCGGTAGAACTCGAGCCGGTATCCGCCCGGCACGAAATTCTTCTCGCACACCTCGCGGTGCACCTGTTCAAAGACCGGATCCAAATCCCCCTTGCCGCGCACCAGGCGCGCGAGAACCTCGTGCACGATCGTCCCGCGCAGCAGGGGATCCAGGCGTTCGTCCGGCCTCGGCGGCCGCGATTCCAGCCGGAGGGCGCGCTCGGCGAAGTACAGGAACGGACAATCCAGATACCGCTCGAGGCCGCTCGGGCTGAACAACGTGGTGGCGGCCCGGAACGCGCTGACCGCTTCCTCCGAACGAAGCAGCGGCGAAGGCGGCGGCCCTTCCAGGCGCGGCCGTATTCTTGCCGCGCGGCGATCCGGTGAGACCTTGATGCCCTCCAAAAATCGCGACGGCAGCGTCCCGGCTCCCGAGGCATCGCTCTCCGGGAAGCTCAGCACCAACGAGTGCGTGGCGCGGCTTCGCGCGACTTCGAACAGAAACTCCTCCTCCCGCTCCCATTCCTCCGCCGTACGCAGGCGGATGCCCGAGGCGCGCAGGGCGCGGCGGGCCGCTTCGGGAAAGAACGGATCCTGCCGCGGACGCCGCGGAAATTCCTTCTCCGCGAGGCCGCACACCAGCACCACCGGCAACTCCCATTGACGGGCTTCGTACACGCTCAACAGGTGAGCCACGTTTCGCCGCCGGTCGAGCGTCCGCACCGGGGCCTGTTCGAGCGAAGGCCTCGCCGTGCGCCAAAACTCGTCGAGACGCATCGCGCGGCCGGGCAGAAGGGACGCCGCCTCCTCAAGCGCCTGTTGCAGGGACCCAACCTCGGCCGCTGGCGCTTCCGGCGCCAACCGCGCCAGGCCCGCAATGCGGCCAGCCCATGACGGAGCGAGCAGGCGTTCCTCGGTCCACTGTTCGAACTCGGCGGCGCGCTCGAGTTGCGCGGCGAGTACCGGAGGCAGCCCATCCGCCGCCCGCAGCGCTTCCAGCCCACGGCTGGGACTCCGCTTCCGCAGGAGGAAATCGAGCCGGTCGAGCGGCTCGCGCCACCCCGCCGCCCGCCAGGCTTCCATCAGCTTGCCGTGATCCCAACCAGCAGAAAGGGACTCGA
>CAZGUX010000235.1:0-98415 GCA_964529305.1 uncultured Solibacteraceae bacterium
TTTTCGCTCGCAGCAAGCGCTCGAGAAAGCAGTTCCTCGGCTTCCCTAAGGCGCCCCTGCCGCACAAAGACACCCGCCAAGTTGTTTGCTAGCCCCAATGTGGCCCTATCCTCCATCCCCAAGAGCTTCTCGCTCGCAGCAAGCGCTCGGGAAAAGAGAGCCTCGGCTTCCCCGTACCGCCCTTGGCCTTCGTAGAGCCCCGCCAAGTTGTTCAGCAAGGTGAGCGTATCCCGATGCTCCGGTCCCAGCACCCGCTCGCGCGCTTCCAGCGCCCGCGCATACAGCGGCTCGGCGTCCCCAAATCGCCCCTGCTGCGCATAGAGCAGTGCCAGGTTGTTCAACGACACAAGGGTCAATGGGTCCTCTGGACCCAGCACCCGCCCACAGCCTGCCACTGCCCGCTCACACAGTGGCTCGGCTTCCGCATACCGCCCTTGGTGACTTAGAAACAGAGCCGTGTGATTCAGCAGACGTAAGGACCCGGGCCATTCCTCCCAAGCGCCCTGGGACATCGCGTCCCACAGGTGCTGCGAGTGGGGCAGCAGGAGCCGGCAGAGAGGCCAGGAAGGGTATTCCGTATCCGGCCACGCCTTCGCCAGGGCCAGAACAGCCCGCTGTTGCCAATCGACAGCGGCGTCCACCAGTCTGTCCCTCATCACCTCGGCCACCAGCCGATGAATCGAGAACCAGCGCCGTTCCCCATCCCGCCGGATCAGCGAATATTGTGCGAGGGGCGCCAACAGTTCCCTGGCTTCCGCTTCGGGAACCGTCAATGCCTCCTCCCGAACCGCGCCCAACTCGATAACGAACTCCATCGGAATGGGGGATGGGGCCAGAAACACGCTGGCTCGAAACACCTCCGCCGAAGCCGGATGGCGCGATTCAATCGCCTCAAAGTTCAGCCGCCAGGTGGTCTCGACCGATTCCGGGTAGTTGCCTTGCACCGGCTTCTGGCGATGCAGCAGGGCCAGGTTGAAGAGGCGCAGGTATTCGGGGAGGGCGCATGCGTTCACGTGAATGTAGGCGGCGGCCTGTTCGAGCGCGAGGGGAAGTCCGCCCAGTCGCTCCCCAAGGGCTTGGGCCGTAGCCTCGTCGGCTTCGCTCCACCACGCCTCACGGTGGAGCCGCCCGCGCAGGAAGGCAGCCGATTCCGGGTTGGTGAACGGAGGCACTTCCACCATGGCATAGCGTCCCAAGGCGCTCAGCGCGGGCTGGCGCGTGGTCGACAGGATGTGGCCGTGGCTTGTCCGAGGCAGCCAGCGCCGGATTTCGGCTGCGGTTTCGTCCGTTGCATTGTCGAGGACGATCAGCCACTCCGGGTTCGCCTCCAGCCACGCCCGAACGTTGTACAGGGTTCGATCCAGATCGCCCTGAACAGCGGCGTTGACTACCTCAGCGAAGGCTTGATAGCCGCTCACGAATCCCGTCGCGGTGCTGGCATCGGCCCAGAGGATGGCTGGATATCGGTCGCGATGCAGGCCGGCGTACCGCAGGGCCGTCTGAGTCTTGCCCGCTCCTCCCTCGGCCCACAGCGCGGCTTTCCCGTGCGCCTCCAGTTCCCCGCGAATCTGGTCCAACAGCGTCTCGCGGCCGTAAAAGTAGTCCGTCGCCGCGGTGGGGGTGGTGTCCGGTTTGGCTGCCGGCGGTGCGAGCCGCCCATCGATCTTGTTTCCGAGAGCCTGAATGTCCTCGCGAATCCGGTGCTCGGAGTCGAGGACAATCGCGCCAATCCTACTGACGAGGGATTCAAACGCTCGATCCCAGTCTTCGCGCGCAAAAACGCGGCCGTCCTCCAACTGAATCCGGATCTCCGCGAGCCACTGGGTCTGCAACTGGTTCGCTACCGCCGAATTGGTCTGCACCATCTCCTGGAAGTTCACGGCCAGGAAATCGAACCAGTTGTCTGCAAAAAAGTCGTGGAACGTTGTGGAGAGATCCTCGCCCAAGCCGCTCCATGCGTTCTCCACCAGAGGATGAAGGCCGTCCCGCTGTGGGGTGAACATCGACTCCATTCGGTCGAGCAGGGCTTCCTCGCCACCGGGGCTGGAAAGCGGCAATGGCGCTCCGTCGATCAGATCTTTGACCCGGCTGCGGCCCAGTTCATAGACCCGCCGCAGGGCAGCCTGTTCCGCCTGGGCCAGGACACCCGTCGCCGTCGCGACGAAGCGTCGCTTGAGCAACTCCGGCAAGGGCAGCGGATCCAGGCTGGTCTCGATGTCGGTCCCCCGCGTACGCCCGTAGAAGGCAGCCACCTGACAGACCGATTTCCAGTGTGCGAGGCAGACGGCGCGCTGCAGCACGTGGTTTTCCGGCAAGTCGAGCTTCCGGAAGCAGGCCCGCATTCTCCCGAAAGCTTGCCTGCCCAGGTTCCACCCGGCAACGAAACCGGCATCGGTCCGGTTGCCCACCACTCCCCCCACGGCAGGATTGTCCTTGCAGATGGCCCACAGCGTGTTTAGCGTGAGGCCGGCAAGGCCGATGGTTTCCAGCAGGGGCACGGTGATCACCCAGTGTACTCGACGAGGCAATCGATGCTCCCAAGGAAGAGCCAACTCAGTCGCGCAACCACCCAAGCCGAAGTCCGGAAAGGCCGCGGACAGGCGTTGGGCCCTGGGGCCTGCTGCTGGCGCCAACGGAAGAACACACCGCCCGGGCCGCGATTCGGCCACCGATGTAGGCTGGCGCTTGCGACCGGCCCCCCGGAGAGACTTGGCTACCGCTCCGTTACCGTCGCGCCACGGTTTGAAGGCTGCCTGTTGACTTCCGCCGCCTTGGTGTAGTTGGTCAAGACCTTCGATACGTACGACTGCGTCTCGCGGTAAGGGGGAACGTCGCCATACCGGTCGACCGCGCCCGGCCCGGCGTTGTAGGCGGCCAGGGCGCGATTGGCGTCGCTGTCGTACTTGATCAGAAGGTCCCGGAGATATCGCACTCCCGCCTCCAGGTTCTGCTCCGGATCGCGCGGGTCGACGCCGAAGGTCCTGGCGGTCTGCGGCATCAACTGCATCAGGCCGACCGCGCCCTTCGGGGAGACCGCGCCGGCCTGGTAGGCCGATTCGGCAGCCACGACACTGTGGATCAGTTCCTCCGGAAGGCCGTGACGGCGGGCCGCTTCGTTCACCAAGTCCCGGACGGTTTTCGGCTTCACCGCCTGTCCCATTTCGGGAGGCGGAGCCGAGGCCGGAACCGGGGAAGCCGGTGGACGTTCATCTGGTTCGAACCCCACCACATCCTGGGCGGGAACGCGGGTAACAGCGCCGTTCGCGCCATGCAGCAGGTACTCGCCGCCCTCCCGCTCATGGCGTTCAATGGACAGGCGGAACCCGGACTGGAGAAGGGCGAACTCAGCGGCGTGCGAGACTGCCGCCGCCAGACCAAACGCCAGGAAGAGCCCCTTCACGCGAGATACACCTTAGCCATGATAACCGTCATCCATGAGGTTTGACGAGCGGAACCAGCGAAGCGTGCAAATCGGAACGCGGCGGTCTACCAGGTATAGTGGACCGTGTACCGAATTACTGCCTCGCCGCCGGCGGGGATGGTGGGCCGGAACTCGATCGTGCGTGCGTCGGCCTTGGTGTTTTCCATCGACGTGGCGGTAATCGCCCATTGCATCCACCGGAACATGTGCTCGACGACGCGAACCTGGACCGGCTCGTTCTTGTGGTTCCGGACCTTGATCTCGAATGATTCGTCTGCCCAATGGCCGCCGGAATCGAGGCGGAAATTGGTCTGGCGGCGCTCGCCGGTCAGGTCGAAGGCGTTGCCAGTGTACAAGCGTACCGTCTCGTCCTTGGCCGTGTGATCGATGCGGTCTTCCCCGACAAACTCGTTGCGGCCGTCGACATCCCGACGGTAGATCTTCACCTTGCCTTTCGGCAGCGGCATCCCCAGTCTCGACGTGGCCGAGTTGCGAAACTCCAGCATCACCCAAACTTTGGGGTTCGACACCGAGCCGTATTCGGGGCGGGTCCGGATGCTGTAGGGGTCCCAGCCGCGATATTGAGGGTCGACCTTCATTCCGTCGTAGACGTAGACCCGCTGCGCGGGCACTCCGGTAGCCCGGACGAATTCCACCTGCTTGATCTCGCGGTCGAGCACGGAAGTCGGCCGGCCAAGGGTATAGAGGTGATACTCTTCGAAGGCGCGTTCCGCGACTGTGGGACCGCCCATCGCTTCGGACTTTGCCATCTGCCCCATCGCCCGGCGGGAGTCCGCCTCGGTGGTGGCGCGCGCGACATCGCCGGCCATCAGCTTGACGCTCGCATTCTCGAAGTCCTTGCCGCTCATGTTTTCGAGCGTCACCCAGCCGATGATGTCGAATTTGTCTCCCTTTTCCGGGGCCACCGCGTTGTAGTTGGCCTCCCAACGCATTCCGCCGGTCAGGTAGGAGAATTCCACCTCGTGCTTGCCCGCAATGGCCGAGTAAAGCTTCCACAACAGAGTCGGTTTTAGAAACGCTTTTGGATCGAGGGCGTCAAAAATCGGCTTGCCGGGCAGGCCGAACTGGATCTTGCCTCCCACCTCGACGATTGTCTGGCCGCCGCCCTGTGGACTGGAGTAGAGCATCTGATTGTAGGAGTATTGCTGCCCATAGCGCTGGAGCGCCGAGGTGTGCGGGACATAGCCGCTCCGCAGGATTCGGCCCTGGATAATCCTCTTCTCGCCGGTCTGCGGGTGGATCACCTCGAAGTCCAGCAGTTTGCCCTCCGACTTGCGCAGGAGGAGTCCTTCGCTGAGCGGATCGCTCTCGTAGTTCTGCTCGAGGATGCGCAGAGAATCGGGGAGCCGCAGGTCGCGCAGCACGACCGATTCGGGCTCCAAGTGGGCGGTGAGATCGCTCACCCGGATCTCGCTTTCGCCTCGGGCTAAATCCAGGGTGCGGCGTTCCTTGACCGTGGCGAAATTCTGGTTATAGACCGTGAGTTGAACTTGGGCTGGTGTAATTCCCGCGGCAAGCGCCGCGACGCAGATGAGTGATGTAGTTTTCACGATAGGGTCCTCTGTAGTCAGCAAGCGTTCGAAAGAGATTCGTCATCGAAGGGATGCCGGCGATCGGAGAATCCTTTCGGTTTGGTGTTCGGGCAGAAAGGGCTGCCGGGTTGGTCATTGGCTTGCTAACAACATCAGGAAGGATGTCGTTATGAGTGGTTCGCCTTTGCTGCAAATAGGCAAGTGGTTGTGGTTGTTCACTTTCCTGGTCGTGATATCACCTGCCAGCGCCCGTCCCCCAGAGCAGGAGCGCAAAGTCACCCCGATTGAGGAGGAAATGAGGGGCACTGTCCTCGAAGTGACCGAACAGAAGTGCGAGGATTGCGGCGTGGTCGGAGTTGGAGCCACCGTCCGTTTTGAAAACAAGCGTGTGCTCGAACTGCGGATCGCGCCCAAGTCCTACCTGGACATGTGCAGCTTCCGCCTGTCGCCCGGAGACGTCATCGACGTCACCGGAAGCCGCGCCCGCGAAGGCGCCGTGGACGTTCTGATCGCGCGTACGATCCGGCGGGGAAACGAGAATCTGACGCTGCGGGATGGCGCCGGCAAGCCGATGTGGGAGTCGCGCCGCTGCTCGCGCTGCTGGTATTAGGCGTTGACACAAACACCCGCCCCGGACCTTGCGGTCCGTGCGGGACGCCGAAATCGGCACTCTACTTCACGCGCTCTTGGCCGCGGCGCGCGTTGCTTCCGAGACGAACAGGTAGAATCCGAACAGCGGCTTCGCTTCTCCCCGGCCCCAGCGATTCACTTTCCACTGCGCACGCAGAAAACGAACGTCCGGATGCTTGCGCAAATCGAGCAGCATCTGGTAGGTCCCGCAATAGAACTTCTGCGAGTAAGCCAGGATCGGCTTTTCACTCCACTGCTGCCCGTCCGCCGATCCCCGGATCGTGATATCCAGACTCTCCTGCTCAATGATGCGCGTGATACCCAGGGTAAGGAGGATCAAACCGCCCTGCGAGTTGTCGAGGCTCAGAACCAAACCGGTTCCGTCCTCGCGCACGGTGCTTTCCGGGATCAGAAAGTTCGGCAGCATGGCTCGACCTGCATTTAGACTCGCATACTTCAAGGCGGATGCAAAGGGTCATTTCGTTACGTATGCGTGTCACACTAATTCGAAGGAGACCAAGAGGGTGAGCGTGGCAAATTGGGAGGAACGGTACCGGCGGGGCGAGTTACTGGAGCGCTCTCCGTCGTCTTGGCTGTTGCGCGGGTTGCTGCGGCGCGACACGCCGGGAGCGGCCCTCGACGTTGCCTGCGGTCCGGGCCGGCATGCCCTCCATTTGGCCCGGATGGGTTGGCGAGTCACGGCTCTCGACGCGGCGCCAGCGGCCATCGAATACCTGCGGGATCGGGCCGCCCTGTTGGGACTCGCGGTGGATGCGCACGTCGCCAACCTGGAAACGGAGAGGGCTATGATTCCGGCAACCGGCTTCGATCTGGTGGCCGACTTCTTCTATCTCCAGCGCGATCTGTTCCCCTGCCTCGCGGATGCCCTGAGACCCGGCGGCCTGCTGATCGCCGAGATTCCCATGGTGGATGACCGGCCCGGCGTGCCCGCAATGAACCCGGCGTTCCTGTTACAGCCAGCAGAATTGCCGGGCCTGCTGGCAGCGCTTGACTTGATGGAGTACGAGGAATTCGAACCTGGCGGCGCGGAGGGCGGCCATTCCCGGAGGGTCGCGAGGGCCATCGCCCGAAAGTTGGGACAATAGCAGCATGGTTCGTACCGCCCTTCTGCTGACGCCACTGACCCTCTCCCTTGCGCTGGCACAACTAGGTCCCCTCGATTCTTCCGTCGATCCGTGCGTGGACTTCTATGCCCACTCCTGTAACGTCTGGATGAAACAACATCCACTTCCGGGCGACCAGGCGCGATGGGGCGCGTTTCATCTGCTTGACGAGCGCAATCAGACCCTTCTGCGGACGATCCTCGACAAGGCGGCCGATTCCTCCCTGTCGCGTACGCCCTTAGAACAAAAAATCGGCGATTTCTATGCCTCGTGCATGGACGAAGCGCAAGTTCAAAAGAACGGACTGAAGCCGTTGCGGCCGCTTCTCGGCGAGATCGAGAAACTGGGGGACAAACGCAAGATCGCGCCTTTGCTCGCCCGCATGCACCAAGGCGGCATCGGCGGCCTGTTCTACTTCTCCTCGGCCCAGGATCTGAAGGACTCGACAAAAGTGGTCGCGCTGGCCTTCCAGGGTGGACTGAGCCTGCCGGATCGCGAACTCTATTTGAAGGAAGACGCCCGCTCCAAGCAGATCCGTGAGAAGTATCTCGCGCACGTAGGACGCATGTTCGAACTGCTCGGCCAGACGCCCGAACAGGCCAAGGAACGAGCCGGCATCGTGATGGCGCTCGAAACGACGATTGCCAAGGGCTCGCTCGACCGCGTCACCCTTCGCGATCCCAACAAGCGTTACTACTCGCTGACTCCTGGCGAATTGATCGCCCTGACTCCGGACTTCGACTGGAAGGCCTACTTCGCCGGAGCCGGCGTCCCCCCGTTGGAACGCCTTACCGTCACGACGCCGGACTTCATGAAGATGCTGAACGCCACCATTTCTTCCGAGCCGCTCGACCGTTGGAAGACCTACCTGACGTGGCACCTGGTGCACGGCGTCGCGACGGTGCTGCCGGAGGAGTTTGTCAGAGAGACCTTCGAGTTCTTCGGAAAGACGCTGACGGGAACCAAGGAGATGAAGCCGCGGTGGAAACGCTGCGTGGACATGACGGACCAGCAACTGGGCGAAGCGCTGGGCCAGAAGTACGTGGAAGCGGCGTTTGCCGGCGACTCGAAGACGCGCATGCTCGACATGGTGCGCCGGCTCGAAAAGGCCGTTGAACGCGACATCCTGGCGCTCGACTGGATGACGCCGGAAACCAAAAAGCGCGCCATCGAAAAGCTGCACCTGATCTCGAACAAGATCGGCTATCCGGACAAGTGGCGCGACTATTCGCCGGTCAGGATCGTCCGCGACGAGTTGCTGGGCAACGTCGTGCGCGCCTCGGAGTTCGACTTCCGGCGCGAAATGGCCAAAATTGGCAAGCCCGTGGACAAGACGCAATGGGGCATGACCCCACCCACGGTGAATGCCTATTTCAGCCAGACGCAGAACAACATCAACTTCCCGGCGGGGATCCTGCAGCCCCCCTTTTTCGACGCCAGGCGGGATGATGCGATCAACTACGGAGGAATCGGGGCGGTGATCGGCCATGAGATCACGCATGGCTTCGACGACCAGGGCCGGAAGTTCGACGGCCGGGGAAACCTGAAGGACTGGTGGACCGAGACCGACGCCAAGGAGTTCGAGAAGCGCGCGTCCTGCATTCAGGAACAGTTCTCGTCGTATCCGGCAACGGGTGATGTGCGGTTGAATGGCCGCTTGACCTTGGGCGAGAACACGGCCGACAGCGGCGGAGTGCGGGTGGCCTACCTGGCGCTACTTGACCTGCTGGCGGAAAAATCTCTGGGGAAGGTGGATGGCATGACTCCGCAGCAGCGGTTTTTCTACGGGTACGCTCAGATCTGGTGCTTGAACGCGACGGACGAATCGAAGCGGATGCGCGCATTGACAGATCCTCACGCGCCGGGCAATTACCGGGTGAACGGGGTGGTGTCGAACATGCCGGAGTTTCGCGAAGCCTTCGGGTGCCGGCAGGGCCAGCCGATGGTGCGCGCGAATGCGTGCCGGGTGTGGTAGGCCGATTGCCGGGCGGTTGGAGGCATGTTATCGTGAGAGAAGTCCATCACATGCGGATGTGGCGGAATTGGCAGACGCGCTAGATTCAGGTTCTAGTTCTCGCAAGGGAGTGGAGGTTCAAGTCCTCTCATCCGCACCAATAAGATCAATAGGTTACAGAGATTCAGGCGCCCTCCACCGGAGGGCGTTTTCGCGTTTTGTGTGCGGAAAGTGTGCGAGTTTGGCGCAGTTTGCACCGAGGTGCACACTGGATTCCTTAGGTAGGAGTCATTGGTTCCTGAAACCACTGGGGCGGGAGGAACTAGAGTTTTCCCGAGCGTTTTTGCGTGTTCGGGCGCTGCGTTATTGATGTCGCAATACTGCTGCAACAAGAGGCTAGCCATGTCAGAATCTGTCCATAATGGAACTATTTTGACAATGAACCTCGCCTCCGGTAACCTGGGCTTGTGCCGCGCACCCGCTTCGACGAATTGGTGACCCTTGCCGAAGAGCACGACGGCCTGTTCACCACCGAACAGGCCCGTCAATCGGGATTCACTGATTCCGTTCTTGCCAGGCTCGCGCAGCGCGGCCGACTGGAGCGGACGGCTCGCGGGGTGTATCGCATACCGTACGTGCCGACCAATCGCTTCTCGCAATATCGTGAAGCCGTGCTCTGGGCCCAGTCCCACCGAGGGCCGGATATGTTAGCGCTTTCGCACGAGACCGCTCTGGCCGTCTATGGAATTTCGGATGCCAACCCTGCAGCAATTCACTTGACGGTCCCGAAATCAGCGCGGCTTCGTCGCGAGTCTCCCAAGAACATCGCCCTGCACCGCGATGAACTCCGTGCCGACGAAGTAGCCGTCATCGAAGGGCTTCCGGTTACCTCGGTGGCGAGGACCGTCGCGGACCTGTTGCGAGTTGGTGGGCGGCTCGACATCATTGGCCAGGCAATCGCAGACGCCAGACGCGAAGGTTTCGTCTCGGCCGCCGAGGCGCAACGGCTGCGAAGATCACTCAACCGGCATATCGAAGGGCTGCGCGCATCGTGACGCCGAGACCTCAGCCAACGGAGCGTCTGGAAAAGAGGCTGGCCCGAGTCGCTCGCGAACAGGGCCTAGATCAAGAGCGCCTGCGCCGGTGGGTTTCATTTCTGGCGCTGTGCGGCGTTTTGGAACGCGCTGTGGAAGAGGAGATCCTGGGTTCGTACTTTCTCAAGGGCGGTGTGGCATTGGAACTGCGTTTCGCTACGCGAGCAAGGGCCACCAAGGATCTCGATCTTGGATTGGAAGGACCGCGAGGCAGCCGAGTGGATTTGCTGGGACGTGCTCTCGCAATGGGCTTTGACGCATTTACCTTTCGAGTCAAGGCTCAGGTGCGTGATATGGAGCAAGTGGACACGGTGCGAGTCAACGTCGCGGTAGCCTATCGAACCCGAGCTTGGCAAACTGTCGAGATCGATCTTGGTCCTGCGAGCGGGCAGATGGTCGATCTTGTCGATCCGCAAGTTGCTGGGCTCACTGAATTGGGCCTGCCCGTCACTTCACCAGTTCGGTGTCTCAGTCTTGCCGAGCAAGTGGCCCAGAAGCTGCACGCGTGCACGTCACCGCACTCGTCGGGCAGAGCCCGCGACATCCTGGACATTTTGCTGATCGACATGCTGGCGGGCCTGGACTATGCACGAACGGCCAGTGCGGCACAGCGCGTCTTCGCCGTGCGCGCGACACACTCATTGCCGCTGGACTTCACGATGCCTCGCGAGTGGCGGCCGGAAGTTGAGGCGCTCGCCGCAGAACTCGGTTTGGCAGATCCGAAGGCGTTGTCGATCGAAGAACAATTTCGCTCCGTGCTGCGCCGAATTGCGGAGTCAGCCAAAACTTCGTTGTGATCAAGTTGGGAGGCCTTCAAGATCGAGTCGGCGCTGGGCAATTGACAGAACCTTGTACCCCATGTCTGCGTAGCCTTTCAGCCTGCGGCCATACATGCGCGCCAACATCAAGACATCCGCGTCCACGTAGTCGTACACCTCGACGACCTTCTTGCTGCCGTGAAGCCGGTGAAGGCGACCGACGTATTGTTGAAGCGTGCCCTTCCATGAAATCGGCATCGCGAGGAAGAGCGTGTCGAGTCGAGCGTCGTCGAATCCTTCACCGATGTAGCTGCCGGTTGCGAGAATCAATCGCGGTGCAGACTCGGGAATCGCGGCCAGGCGTTCGTTGACCTCTCGCCGCTGTTTGCGTCCCATTCCACCCTTGAGCACGATGACGTTTTGAACACGGCCGGCCAGCGCGGCTTCCAAATGCACAAGATGTTCAGTCCGGCCGGTTAACACGAGCGGCGATCGCCTCTGTTCGACAGCGCGTGTCACGTCATCAGTAATGATGCGATTGCGAACCTCGTCGGTCGTCATCGCGGCATAGATCTCCTGGATCGTTGGCTCGCTGGCGGCGGGAATCTTGAACTCCGTCGCTCGCGGAATAACAATGTGCTCGAAGGGCGTAGACTCCGTCATGGCGCGAGCGGCCATCGTGAACCTTGCCGGCCCGCACTGCATGTAGATGATCGGGTGATGACCATCCTTGCGAGTCGGAGTGGCCGTCAATCCGACCACGAACTTGGCCTTCACTTGACGCATCACCTGCTCGAACGTGAAAGCGGAAAGGTGATGGCATTCGTCGACGACAACGTGGCCGTACTCGGCCACGAAATCTTTCACCTCCTTCTCGCGATGAAGGCTCTGAATGACCGCAACATCAATGAGGCCGGTTCGCTTCGTCTTGCCACCCCCGACTTGGCCGATCTGGTCGATCGGCAGGTTCAGAAACATAGCCAAGCGCTCCCGCCATTGGTCGAGCAGTTGTTGGCGATGAACCATCACCAGGGTGTTGACCCCGCGCTTCGCAATCAGGCACGCCGCCACGGCCGTCTTGCCGAATGCAGTGGGAGCGCAGATCAAACCGTCGTCATGTTGGAGGATTTTCGCCACCGCCTCATCCTGAATTGGGCGGAGAGCGCCGTGAAACGTCGCGTCGATGGGCGCACCACCGCCGCGCTCGTCGCGGACAATTGTCTTGATCTTGAGCCCTTCCAAAAAAGCCAGCACTTCCGCGAGGCACCCGCGCGGCAGAGCCAAGTGGCGTGGCAGATCCTCACCGCACGCGATGACACGCGGCTTGTCATAGGTGGCGAGTCGCATCGCCTGAGCCTTGTAGAACTCCGGATTCTGGAACGCTGCCAAACGCAAGAGCCGGTTCATCAGGTCCGGTGGCAGGCCCTTCTTGTCGATGAACAGCAGGTTCGCCCGGATGATCTCGACAGACGCCGGCATCGGCCCTTTGATTGCCTTCTCTGGGCTCCGCCGCGAGGGCGGAAGCGTCCAGGGGTCGGGCACTTCGTCGTCCTCAGTGCTCGCAAAGCGAACACCGATGAGATCTCCCCCTTGCTGAAGGGTTTCGGAGATCAGCCGTTCCGAGGCGGCCTGGGCCATCCGCTTGACGGATCCGAGATAAGCCCATTGATCCGGATACGGCTGCATTTCTTCGTCGAGAAAAACACTGCGGCCCTGTTCGCGCGGAACCTTCTGCAGCGGTAGCGCAATGAGGTTGCCGAATCCGCCCTTCGGCATCGTGTCTTGATTCGGGAAGAGGCGATCATAGGAATCAAGGCCGAGTTGATGGCGGCGCTCCATCGTCCTGGTGAGCAAAAGCGATCCCAGGCGGCGGGCCAAACCGGCAGCAACGGGCCGATCGAAGAAGATCCAAACGTGCGCACCGTTCCCTGAGCGAGAGCACTCCACCGAGGCCGGTACGCCGAGAGTGCTGCACGTTTCCCGAAATGCCGCGGCGTCCTCCTTCCAGGTCTTCTTGTCGAAGTCCACTGCAAGGAACCAGCAGGTATCATCGGGCAAAAGCGGATACGCGCCGAGCGTTAGCTTGCCGGAAAGATGGGAGTGAATGGCTTCGTCGTCGAGCGGGATGTTTTTCCTGGTCTCCTTGTCGACGCGTTTTCGCTCTTCGGGTTTGGCGGCATAGTACGCCCTCCAGTCGCGCTCCGTCCTCGGCGAGTAACCGACGCGGCCGTCAGGGCTTTCCCAACGCTGGGCGTAGACATCCTCGCGGCCGCGAAACAGCGACCTAAAGAGTGCGACCTTCTCGAGCGTCTTCAGAGACGACTGCGGAGGGAGAGGATCTGGCTTGGTCGCGGGGATTGGGATTGCAATGCTGTGCTCGATCAGAAGAGATCGAAGCAACTGGTTCTCGTGCTCCAGCCTTGTGCACTTGGCGATCAGATCGTCGTCCGCGGCTCGCCTGGAATCGCTCATTTTCATGCAGCCAACAGGCTAAGTAGGCTTATTGGCGCGGACCTCCAATTCCCGGCATTGGTCAAGCAATTTCTCAAACGGCTCGGCCTCGCCGAGCAATAACCTATCGTCCAGCATTCTCGCGTAATCGAGGGAAAGGCTGGCGAGCGCCTTGTCATTCGGAACCAGTCGCAGTCCACCGGACACGGCGGCCACATAGTCGATCAACTCCCCGGCGGCATTCTTCTGGGAGAAGAACATGGACTTGTGGTTGGCGACAGCGAGCGCGAGCGCTTTATCGGCTATAGCGGCGTCCGCCATGCCTGCGCGATCGAGTCGTGTCAAATCATGCCAGTGCCGCGCGAAGCGGTCACCGCCACGAAACTCGCCTTGCCGGCAAAATACATGAACGGCGGTGGCCTTCTCCCAGAATGTACGCTCCGGCCGCATGACCCTGGCGGTTGCCGACGGAAACACAACGCCCGCGATGCTCGGCGCGGCATCGCAGGAGATCGCGCGCGACTCCCAGGGCTCGCCGGTGGAACGCGCGCCGAACTCGAGCATAACCACTGGATGCACATAGCCGGAACCCGCTGCCAAAGGTGAATATTCGAGAAACACCTTTTCGCCTTCCGTCGAGAGCGCTGTTGTCAAACCCTGATCCGTGAGTGCGGCGGAGATCCGCGGCATGACCTGCTCCGTGATCCAGACCGGTAGGCGCGAACGAATCTCCTTGGTCCAGCGTTTCTCCTGACTGCGCGTCGCCGGCAGTGGGTCGAGCCCAGTACCCGACAGGTCGGGGGCCAGCACGCGGATATCATAGGTGAGGTCGACGTCCTCGGAGAAACGGCTGATGATTCGATATCCCTTGGACAGCGACGAGCCGCCCTTGAATACGAGGTGCTGGCCGAAGGGCGAACGGAACAGGACGTCGAGCAGCCAGACCAGCCACACGTCTTTCTCCAGCAAGTGGAGCGGGCGGCCCGAAGCCGCTGCGGCTACGGCCAACGCTTCGCGCCGGTCGGCTGCTGACAGATTGAGAAATGCATCAGGCATCGGTCGCGAGCCGGCTCACCTGCCGTGCCATCCAGGTAGGTAGCATTCGACGCAGTTCAACAACGGAGTTCCGTTCCGACTCGGATAGTCTGCCGCGCACGGCTTCGATCGCGTCACTCGCCTGCTCAGGCCCCAGCCAAGCCAACGCTCGAATCAGCGCGCCTGCCTTACGTCCCGGAAGCGCCAACTGCCAGGCGGGAGCATGACGAAGCTCGACTACTTGATTGCCCAGCTTCAACTTCCGTGTTGGACCGGAGGTCAGGTACACCTCGCGCACAGGAACTTGCGTCGTCAGCCCTAATTCGTTGGCAGCCGCCGCGCCGTGGGGAACTACGTTCTCGCCGCGTTGTTCGGCAATGGCTCGCACAACTGTCGCCGGTTCGGGAGGCCGGACGCCAAAGCGCCCTTTCACCGGGCGAACATAGAGTCCGCGCCCCACGCGAATGAGGCTCCCACGCCGCACCAAACGCGAGAGCGTCTGATCCACCGCCGCACGGGTTCCAAGATCCAGAAGTTCCTTCGCAACCACAGGCACCCCTTCGGCCGCCTTGCCGACATGATTGGTTACGGCCGTTGCGAGAGTTTCCATCTTGTCAGAAGTATAGCATGATTTCTGACATAGTGCCGCTTGCTTCGACAGGGACGTGCCGGTGGTGTATGCGCCTTACTCACAGCAAACCCGCGAGATCGTGGGAAACTGGCAGACCGTCCGCTTCCATCCGAACCTGGTGGTGCGCTCAGGTACGAACCTCGAAGGGCTGACCCGCCAGATTCGCGAGGTGATTGCCTCGATCGATTCCGATCAGCCGGTGTACGACTCCACAAGCATGGACGAACTCGTGAGGAGAAGCGGCAGCTGGCCGCGCTTTCTGCTGTTCATTCTTGGCTTTCTCGCGTTTCTGGCGCTGGTGCTGGCGGCCTCCGGCATTTACGGACTGATGAGCTACAGCGTGACCGACCGGCGGCAGGAGATCGGTATTCGGATGGCACTTGGCGCGGGAAGATCCCGCATTGTCTGGCTGATCACGTCGCACGGGCTCCGGCTGACGGGAATCGGCGTCGCGGTCGGATCGGTTGGCGCGTTTGCCGCGTCGAAGGCTTTGCAGCGCTTTCTCTTCGGGATCACGCCGTCCGATCCGCTGACGTACGCGTCGGTGGGGCTGCTTCTTCTCGTGGTGGCCCTGGCCGGATGCTACCTGCCGGCGCGCAAGGCGGCAGGTCTCGACCCGGCCACGACGCTGCGAGCCGAGTAATCGTTCCGCTTCTGACGTTTCGGCTTGCCGATCGCCGGTACCGCTGTGACGTAGTACGCCCGCCTGACTTCGGTTATTGGGGTCGGGGGACCCCTGTTAAGATGAAAAGGTCCGATGAACCGCAACGACCGCCGCCTGGCTCTCCTCGACGCTTTGGAAACACGTATCCTCGTGCTCGACGGGGCGATGGGAGCCCTACTCCAACAGCGCCTCTCCGTCGCCGATTTCGGTGGCCCGCAGTTCGAGAACTGTAACGAAAATGTCCTGCGGACCCGCCCCGAGGTCGTCCGGGAAATCCACCAGTCGTACCTTGCGGCCGGGGCGGACATCATTGAAACCGATTCCTTCAATGGCACTCGCATCGCATTGGGCGAATTCGGCTTGCAGGACCTGGTTCACGAGATCAACGTCAAGGCGGCCAGCCTCGCCCGGGAAGCCGCCGACGAGTTTTCCACTTCCGCCAAGCCCCGTTTTGTTGCGGGATCGATCGGGCCCACGACGAAGTCGATCACCGTCACCGGCGGCGTGACGTTTCAGCAGCTTCGCGACAACTACTACGAGCAGGCCAAAGCCCTGGTCGAGGGCGGGGTGGACATTCTGCTGCTCGAGACATGCAACGACACGCGGGCCGTGAAGGCGGGCCTGCTGGCCATCGACGATCTGGCCAAGGAACTGGGCTTCAAAGTCCCCGTCATGGTCTCCGGCACCATCGAGCCGACGGGCACCATGCTCGCCGGCCAGTGCACCGACGCCTTCTGGTCGTCGGTCTCGCACGCGGAGTTGCTCTCGGTCGGGCTGAATTGCGGGACGGGCCCGGAGTTCATGACGGACCATCTCCGCACGCTGCACGAACTGGCCCACACCCGCGTTTCCTGTTACCCGAACGCAGGGCTGCCCAACGAGGAGTTGAAGTACAACGAGACGCCCGAGTCCGTGGCCGCGCAATTGGAGAAGTTCATCCACCACGGATGGCTGAACCTGGTGGGCGGCTGCTGCGGCACCACGCCCGATCATATCCGAAAGATCGCGGAGATGGCCGAGGGCAAACGGCCGCGCGCCGCCGGTCCCAGACGGCACCGCGCCTTCTACTCGGGTATCGACCTGGTGGAAGCCGAAGACTCGAATCGCCCGCTGCTGGTGGGCGAGCGAACCAACGTCATCGGCTCCAAGCTGTTCCGCGACCTGGTGGCCCAGGAGAACTGGGAAGAGGCCACCGAAATCGCGCGCTGGCAGGTGAAGAACGGGGCTCACGTGGTCGATGTGTGTCTGCAGTCGACCGACCGCGAAGAGCGCAACGACATCCCGCCGTTCTACGAAAAGCTGATCCGCAAGGTGAAAGCGCCGATCATGATCGACACGACCGACCCGGTAGCGATGGAGTTATCGCTGACGTATTGCCAGGGCAAGTCGATCATCAACTCGATCAACCTCGAGGACGGCGAGGAGAAGTTCGAGCGTACCTGCCCGATCGCCCGCCGTTACGGCGCCGCGCTGATTGTCGGCTGTATCGACGAGGACAAGATTCAGGCGCAGGCGTTCACCCGGGAGCGAAAGCTGGCCGTCGCCCAGCGGTCGTTTGAGCTGCTGGTCTCCAAGTACGGGATTCCGGAAGAGGACATCATCTTCGATCCGCTGGTGTTCCCCTGCGCCACCGGCGATGCGAACTACATCGGCGGGGCGGTGGAGACGATCGAGGCCATTCGCCTGATCAAGGGCGCGATTCCGAGCGTCAAGACCGTGCTTGGCATTTCCAATATCTCGTTCGGTCTGCCTCCCGCGGCGCGCGAGGTGGTCAACTCGGTGTTCCTGTATTACTGCACCAAGGCCGGGCTCGACCTCGCGATTGTCAATTCGCAGAAGCTGGAGCGGTTTGCGTCGATTCCGGAAGAGGAACGCCGGATGGCGGAGAACCTGCTGTTCAATACCCCGGCGGCGGATTCCGCGGACGAGTCGCTGCGCCTGGCCCCGGAGGACTGGCGCGAGCAGTCGCCGGAGCAGAAGACCGGGATCAACCAGTTCCACATCGCCGCGATCACGGATCACTTCCGCAAGGCAACTGCCAGGATCAAGCCGAAAGCTGCAGATCTGCCGCTCGATCAGCGCCTGGCGAACTACATCATCCAGGGGACCCGCGATGGCCTGATCGACGATCTCGAGCGGAAACGCGCAGAAGGAGCCGAGCCGCTCGATATTATCAACGGACCGTTGATGGCCGGCATGTCCGAAGTCGGGCGGCTGTTCAACAACAACGAGTTGATCGTGGCCGAGGTACTGCAATCGGCCGAGGCGATGAAGGCCGCCGTAAATCACCTTGAACAGTTCATGGAGAAGGCGGACACGGCTTCGCGGGGAAAGATCCTTCTGGCCACGGTCAAGGGCGATGTTCACGACATTGGCAAGAACCTCGTCGAGATCATCCTGTCGAACAACGGGTACACGGTGGTGAATCTCGGCATCAAGGTCCTGCCCGAGACGCTGATTCAGGCCTTCCACCAGCACAGTCCCGACGCCATCGGCCTGTCGGGCCTGCTGGTGAAGAGCGCGCAGCAAATGGTGGTAACGGGCGAAGACCTGCGTGCCGCCGGAATCCGCGTGCCGCTGCTGGTGGGCGGCGCGGCGCTCTCCGACCGCTTCACGCGCAACAAGATCGCGCCGGCGTACGCCGAGGCGGTGTGCTACGCCAAGGATGCGATGACCGGACTGCGCCTGATGAACGAACTGATGGACGCAGCCACGCGGCCGGCGGTACTGGCCGCCCATCGCCATGCGGAAGAGCAGCCCTTCGGCCAACAGCAGGTCGAGGAGGAGGGACCGATTACGGAACACCGCTCGGCGAAAATCCGGATCGATCTGCCGATTCCTTCGGCTCCGTATCTTGACCGCAAAGTCCGCGATGTCCCGCACCTGACGGAAATCTGGAGCTACATCAATCCGTTCATGCTGTACGGCCGGCATCTGGGCTACAAAGGAAATTTCGAGAAAGATCTGGCGGCGCACGAGCCCAAGGCCATCGACCTTTTCCACAAAGTCGAGGAACTGAAACACGAGGCCCAGTTGTTCCTGAAGGTGAAGGCCCTGTGGCAGTTCTTTGAAGCGGAGCGCGCGGGCAACTCGATTCACCTATTCGCACCCGGAGGCACTTCGCCCATTCACGCCTTTCACTTCGGCCGGCAGCGGAGGCAGGAAGGACTCAGCCTGAGCGACTACATCCTTCCCACCAATGAGGGGGGGCGCGACCACCTCGCCATGTTCGTCGTCACCGCCGGGGCAGGCATTCGAGACAAGGCCGAAGAATGGAAGCAGGCGGGCGAATATTTCAAGACGCACGCGCTGCAGGCGCTGGCCATCGAGACCGCCGAAGGGTGCGCCGAATGGCTGCACCGCCGGATTCGCGAGGACTGGGGATTCCCCGATCCACCTACCCTGACGATGCAGGAGCGGTTTACCTCGCGCTATCGCGGCAAACGCTACAGCTTCGGCTACCCGGCGTGTCCGAACCTGGAAGACCAATTGGGGATCTGGAAGCTGCTGCGGCCGGAAGAAATCGGTGTACGCTTGACGGATGGCATGATGATGGATCCGGAGGCCAGCGTCTCCGCCCTGGTGTTTCATCATCCCGACTGCGTTTACTTCACGGCGGACGAGGCCGAGACGGTTCCCGCCTGAGGAGGGTCCACGTTGCGCGTCACCATCGGCTCCGACCATGCGGGGTTCGCTCTCAAGGGCGACCTGATCGCGTTTCTTCGCGCTGAAGGCCACGACGTGGTGGACGTCGGCACACGCTCGACGGACCCTGTGGATTACCCCGATTTTGCCGAGGCCGTCGCCCGATCCGTGTTGAACGGCGACGGCGAGCGCGGAATCCTGATCTGCGGGAGCGGCGTCGGGGCCTCGGTGGCCGCCAACAAGGTTCACGGGATTCGCGCCGGCTTGTGTCACGACACCTACTCCGCCCACCAGGGCGTCGAGCACGACGACATGAACGTTCTTGTCCTGGGCTCGCGAGTGATCGGCGCCCAACTGGCCAGGGAACTGGCGCAGTCGTACCTGCGGGCGCAGTTCACCGGCGAAGAACGCCACGTGCGGCGTTTGAACAAAGTCAAAGCGATTGAAGCCCGCTCATCCTGATCTCCCCGGAGGAAACACTCATGCTGTCTCGTTCCATCGGTCTGGCGTTTGTTCTCGCGCTCGCGGCGTCGGGCTCGGTCAAGCTGCCCGCCATCATCTCCGACCACATGCTGATGCAGCGCGATGTCCCGGTGCGCATCTGGGGCAAGGCGGATCCCGGCGAAGCGATCAACGTTCAGTTCCGGGGCCGGTTTCATCCGGTAAAGGCGAACTCGCGCGGCGCCTGGGAGGTGTACCTCCCGTCGACGCCGGCGGGCGGACCGCACACTCTCGCCATCCTCGGCCAGAACACGATCTCGCTGCAAGACGTGATGGTGGGCGATGTCTGGATCGCCTCCGGCCAGTCGAATATGGTGTGGACGGTGGCGCGCTCCGACAACGCGCAAACGGAGATCGCCAAGGCACTGCATCCGAGCATTCGACTGTTCAAGGTGAAACTGAAAGTGTCGCCGACGCCGTTGGACGATGTCGAGGGCGAGTGGATGGTCTGCTCGCCGGACACCGTGAAGGACTTTTCCGCTGTCGGCTATTTCTTCGCCCGCGCTCTCCAGGATCGCTACCGGATTCCCATGGGGATCGTGCAGTCCGCCTGGGGAGGTTCTCTGGCGGATGCGTGGGTCGACCGGAAGATTCTCGACAGCGATCCGTCGCTGAAGTATACGCTCGACGAGTGGGACAAGCTGCAGGCGGCCAAACCGAAAAAGGAGCAGGAATACAAGGCGCAGTTGGTGGCCTGGGAGCGCGCTTCGCGCCTGGCGAAAAAGGCCGGCAAGGAAGCGCCGAAGAAGCCCGCGGCCCCGGGACCGATTCCCGATCAATGGACGCCTGGTGGCCTTTACAATGCGATGGTCGCTCCGCTGTCACCCTATGCGATCCGCGGCGTGATCTGGTATCAGGGCGAGAGCAACGCGATCCGCAACGACGGCTACCGCTACCGCCACCTGTTCGAGTCGATGGTTCGGAACTGGCGGGCAGTATGGGCACAAGGCGACTTCCCGTTCCTCTCGGTGCAACTGGCGAACTTCCAGGCGCAGCCTCCGCTCTCGTGGGCCGAGCTTCGGGAAGCGCAGCGCCAAACGCTGGAACTGACGAACACGGCGATGGCCGTGACCATCGACGTGGGGATGTCCAAGGACATTCACCCCACCAACAAGCAGGACGTCGGTCAGCGTCTTGCCTTGGCGGCGAGAGCTGTCGCTTACGGGGATCACCTGGTTTACTCGGGCCCGAACGCTCGCATGGTCACGAGCGAGGAAGGCGCCGCGCGGGTGTGGTTCGACCACATCGGCCGGGGACTGGTGGCGCGGGGGCGGGAGTTGCAGGCGTTTGAAGTCGCCGGGCCGGACGGCTGGTTTTTCCCCGGGGAAGCCAGGATCGATGGCGACACCGTAGTGGTGAAGAGTTCGCAGATCGCCGAGCCCAGCGCGGTTCGGTACGCGTGGGCTGAGGATCCTCCAGCCACGCTCTATAACGCTGAAGGTCTGCCTGCGTCGCCGTTCCGGGTGATGGTACAAAGTGCGGGCCGCTAGAGGGATGAACCCAGTTGGGCGCGGCGGGCCGGAGGGAGATTCATCAGCCTTAGGCGGAGAAAGGCCCATCGGAATATGACCGCCGTCACGCCGATCGCCGCCAGCAGATCGCTCCGAACCGCGGGCGTTAGCCAGCGGGCTAAGAACGCCCGCGGTTCGAAGCCAAGTCGACGCAAATGAGAGGGAGATCTACTCCGCAAACATCTATGCGCACTTTCCTTGTCTTTCTTTGCTCGATTTCCGCCGTCTTCGGCGCCACCGAAATCGGCGAAATGAATGGCGCTGCCTTCCGGATCGATGTCCCCGATCATTGGAACGGCACGCTGCTGGTCTATTGCCACGGGTACAGCCCCTCGCCGGGAAAGTACTCCGCCGACAAGAGGGACCCCTTGTCGGCCTTTCTACTGACGCAAGGGATGGCCTTGATCCAATCCGGCTACTCGGCAGGCGGCTGGGCTGTCGCCGAAGCGCTGAACGAGACCGAGGCCTTGCGCCGATACTTTGTGCGGAAGCACGGCAAGCCGAAGGAGACCTACGTGCTCGGCCACTCGATGGGCGGTTTCCTGACGATGGCGACGGTGGAGAGCTTTCCCGAGTCCTACACCGGGGGCCTGGCGCTCTGCGGACCGCTGTCCTCGGCAAGCCGGTTCATGGAGAACCACGTATTCAACATGCGGGTGGTGTTCGACTACTATTTCCCGAATGAACTGCCTTCGCCCGGGAAAGTCCCGCCGGACTACGCCGGGTCGAAGGAGAAAATCGCCGGAATCGAACAGGCGCTGGACGCGAAGCCCGATGCCTCCGCCACCCTCCGGAAAATGTTCGGCATTCGCACGAACAAGGACCTTGCGGGGACGCTTGTGTTCTTCACCTTCATCCTCAAAGACCTGCAGGAACGGGGCGGTGGCAATCCCTTCGATAACCGCGACACCATCTACTCGGGCTCGGACAACGACGACGCGCTGAACGACGGAGTCGCCCGCTACACCGCGGATCCTCGGGCGGCGGAATACCTGCGGCGCTACTACACGCCGACCGGCAGGCTCTCACGACCGCTTCTGCATATTCACACGACGTACGATCCGCTGGTGCTGCCGTCGACGCCCAACGAGTACTCCGGCCTGGCCGAGGCGGCAGGCAGCGAGCAGTATTTCGTGCAGACTTATGTCAAGCACGCGGGCCACTGTGCGATTCAGCCACAGGAGGTCGGCCTGGGGTTGACGCGACTGAAGGAGTGGGCGTTGACCGGCAAAAAGCCCGCCGGTGGGGCATTGCGCTAGTCGGCATCAATTCAACTTGATCATCAGACGGAAAGGCCGATTCCTGGCCCATCGATAGATCTCGAACTCGGCATCGAGTGTCAGGATATCCCCCGTGCCGAGTTCCTCGGCGCACTGGATCAAGCAGGCGTCCGCCAGGTCAATTTGCAGATCGCGATACTTCCGCTGAATTCGCTTGATCTCGCGCGCTGCCTGCGCCAGAACGAACGGCAACTGGAATGTTCCACCCGCGACGTTCTCAATCACTGCTTCGGGAGCCCCGGGCAACCTGCGCAGAAGATAGCAACTCTCGGCGATCACCGCCTCACACGTCACCAAAGGCGCACGCGATCTTTGGATTGCCTCAACCGCGGCCGAATGCCACCGCTCGTCCCGGTCAAGCAAAGCCACGATCACACCGGTATCCAGCAGGACCGGCTTCATTTTCCGAAGCCCTGCAGATGTTTCTTGTTCGAGCCGAGGTCCGCAATGCCTGAAGCGAACTGGCCCTGGCCGGCGATTCGACGTTGCCTTCTCTTGACATGAGTGGCGGCGAGTAGTCGAAGCCCTCGCCGTATCGCCTCCGACGGGCTCATCCCTGTGGAGTCAACCAGGGCAGCGAGCGCTTTCTGCGCGGCGTCATCCAAACGGGATTGGACAAGTTTGCCGGATGTCCTCACGAACTCATTGTATTACAATCGAGCATCTGTCATACGACACCTACCTTCGCCCCTCCGACGCCAGCAAAGCGCGCTTGCGCTCCATACCCCACCGATATCCGCCGGCTTCGCCATCGCTCCGCACCACGCGGTGGCAGGGGACGGCCAGCGCGGCCGGATTCGCCGCGCAGGCGTTGGCCACGGCGCGCACTGCCGCAGGCCGTCCAATGGCCCGCGCCACCTCCATGTAGGTCTCCGTACGGCCTCGCGGAATCGTTCGCAGATGCTCCCAGATCTTCAGTTGAAAGGCCGTGCCCTGCAAATCGAGGGGCAGCCTGGCGCCGGGATGGCCCTCCGCCAGGGCGCGCACGGCATCGAGTTCGCGCTCCAACCCGCGGTCGTCCCGCTCGATCGACGCGCCCGGAAACTCGCGGCGGAGTTCCGGCTCGGAAGCGTCGAAGCGGACCGCGCACACGCCGCGCCCGGTGCGGGCCAGCATCACCGGACCCAGGGGAGTCTCGGTAATCCCGTAGCGAATCCGCTCTCCAGCCGCCCCCCTGGCATAGGCGGCCGGGGTCATGCCGAGCAGTCGCGACGCGCCTTCGTAGACACGGCTTCCCGACCCGAAGCCCGCCTCGTAGATGGCCGCCGTTACACCGGTACCGTTCTTCAAGTGCTGCTTTAAGGTTCCTGCCCTTCGCGCCGCCGAATATTCCTTCGGCGTGAGGCCGGTGGCCTGCTTGAAGCGCCGCTGCAGATGGGAGCCACTCATGCCGAATGCGGCCGACAGGATCTCCAGGCTCGCCTCGTCGTGCTGCTCCATCCAGCCGCTGACCCGCGCCGCGAAATCGTCGGCTTGGTCGGGCCGGCACCGCTTGCAGGCTCGATAGCCGGCTTGTGCCGCGGCGTCAGGCGTCGGAAAGAATTCCACCCGATCGGGGCTCGGCCGCCGGGAGGGACAGCCTGGCCGGCAGTACACGCGAGTGCTCTTCACCGCGTAGACGAACCGGCCGTCCATCGTCCGGTCGCGCTGTGCGACCGCCCTCCACATGTCTTCGCGTGCGATCATGACGCCAGTATCGGGCATTCACGCCACCCGGATCTATCCGGTTCTTGCGGTCAAAGCAACGATACAATAAGAATTCATCCCCGCGACATGGCCCCGTTTCTGAAGCGCGTCCGGCTGACGCTCGAAATGATCAAGTTCGAGCACTCTGTGTTTGCTCTGCCCTTCGCCCTGACGGGCGCCCTGCTGGCCATTCGGGACGCTCAGCTTACCTTCTCCGCGGTCTGGCCGAAAATGCTGTGGATCATCGTGGCCATGGTCTCGGCGCGATCGGCCGCGATGGCGTTCAACCGTGTGGTGGACGCCGACATCGACGCCCGCAATCCCAGAACGAAAGCCCGGCATATCCCTGCCGGTCTTCTGAGTAAGGCGTTCGGCTGGGGATTTGTCGCTGTCTCGATCGGTGTGTTCGTCTTTGCCGCACGGGCGCTCAACCCCTTGTGCCTGGCGCTGGCCCCCGTGGCTCTCGGGGTGGTGTTGCTCTATTCGTTCACCAAGCGCTTCACCTCGATGTCGCACCTGGTGCTGGGCTTCGCGCTGGGCATCGCTCCCGCGGCCGCCTGGATCGCCATTCGCGGAGAACTCGACCTGCGGATTCTCTGGCTGACGGCCGCGGTCACCTTCTGGACGGCGGGCTTTGACATCATTTACTCCTGCCAGGACTTCGAGTTCGACAGCGACGCCGGCCTGTTCAGTTTGCCCCGCCGCCTGGGGATCGGCGGCGCTCTGATGGTCTCGCGCCTCCTCCATATCGCCATGCTCGCGTGCCTGGCCGCGCTGGTGCAAAGCCTCCATCTCGGCCTCCTGGCGCTGGCCGGTATCGTGGTGGTGGCGGCGCTCCTGCTCTACGAGCATCGGCTGGTTAAAGCCGACGACCTCTCCCGCGTTGACGCGGCCTTCTTCACCATCAACGGCTACGTCAGCGTGTTATTCTTCCTGTTTTGGGCCGCCGATATTTATTATGCAGGTCGCTATTGAAGACAGCCGGCTGAGGCCGATTCTCGACAGGGTCCAGGCCGGCGAACGCCTGTCGTTCGACGACGGGTTGGCGCTGTACCGGACGAACGACCTGTTGGCTCTCGGCTACCTGGCTAACCTGGTCCGTGTCCGCAAGCACGGCAACGTGACGTTCTTCAACGTCAACCGGCACATCAACCCCACCGATGTCTGCGTGGCCAGTTGCCGCCTGTGCGCGTTCGGCAAGAAAGCCAAAGACCCGCGCGCCTACACGATGTCGCACGAGCAGGTGTGGGAGACGGCCGGCAAGGGCTGGACCGAAGCAGTCACGGAGTTCCACATCGTTGGCGGCCTGCACCCGGAACTGACGCTCGAGTGGTATTGTGACATGCTGCGGGGCCTGAAGGAGCGCTTTCCGCGGGTGTACCTGAAAGCGTTCACTATGGTCGAGATCGCCTTCCTGGCGCGGCGATCGAAATCGTCGATCCGCGATGTGCTCGTCAAGTTGCGCGATGCCGGCATGGATTCACTGCCCGGAGGCGGCGCGGAAGTGTTCAGCGAACCGGTGCGCCGCATCATCTGCGACCACAAAATCGACGGCAACGAGTGGCTGGACACGGCCCGCCTGGCCCATCAGCTGGGATTGAAATCCAACTGCACCATGCTCTACGGCCACATCGAGGCCGATGAAGATCGCGTCGATCACCTGGTCCGCCTGCGCGCGGTGCAGGACGAGACGGGCGGCTTTGTCACTTACATCCCGCTGGCGTTCCACCCGGACAACACGCCGCTGCAGCACATCCCGCGGACCACGGGCTTCATGGATCTGAAGAACATTGCGGTGGCACGGTTGATGCTCGACAACATCCCGCACATCAAGGCGTACTGGATCATGATGACGCCGCGGATTGCGCAGATCGCGCAGAAGTTCGGCGCCGACGACATCGACGGCACGGTGGTGGAAGAGAAGATCTACCACGACGCCGGCGCAACCACCAGCCAGAGCCTGCGGCGCAACGAACTGCTGGCCCTGATCCGCAAAGCGGGATGCGAACCGGTGGAACGCGACACGCTGTACCGCCCGGTGCAGCGGAACGAAGCGACCTTCACCGTGTTGGTATAGCCCATGGCACGGTGAATCAGAGTCATCGCCCAACCGGCGCTGACCACGAACCATGCCGGATGTGTTTTCCATGGCGCCGGTCTCCGACCGGCCCGCGGATCGTAGATCCGCCCTCGGGTTGGCCTTGGATCACCGACTACGGCTGCGGTTCGGCGAGCCAGATATTGCTGGTCACCTCTCCCAGGGCAAAGATGATCCTGCCGGGAAGAACCGCCGGACCCAGCGGGGCTCCCCCCAATGCCCGCAAACGGGTTTCGTGCATGTGAAAGACGGCGAAGGGCTCGCCTTGCGGCCGCTTCGACGAGGGATCGAGCCTTTGCGCGAACACGCACCCGTTGCCGTCCAGGTTCGTAAAGAAATACGCAAGGTTCCCGTCTGGAGACCACCACACGTTGCGATGGTCCCCTTCGCGCGTGGTCACCGTGATCCACTCCGCCTCACCCGCGGCTTTCCCGTCCCGGACGGGCGCGATGCGGACCACCGTGCCCACCCGGACGGGCGTATGAAACAGCACCCATTTCTGGTCCGGCGACAGCCTGACGCCGTGAATGTCGAGCTTGTGATGAGAGATCAGCTCAACGGTTTGCCGGGTGTCCGGGTCCACGACAGAAAACCGGATGGGCGTTGCGTCCCAGTAGAGGATTCTCCTGCTGTCCGGAGTCCATCCAAGCACGGCCCCGCTATTTCGAAACTCCGCAAGCCGGACGGCTTCGCCTCCAGCCGCCGGCATCACGCTCAGTTGTTTGCCATCGGAGAAAGCCAGCCGCAGCCCATTCGGGGAGAGAACCGGCCGTTGTTGCGACGAGAGCAGAATGGTCTCGCGGCCGCTCGCCATCTCGCGCAAGCGGATGGATGAGGCGTTCAGATCGGTTTGTACATAGGCCAGCCTCTCGCCGTCCGCGGAACTGGTCGGATACAACTGCTGTCCTCCGGAATGAGCGAGCCGCTGAGGCTCACCCAGCAGCGTGCCTTTTGACAAGTCAATCTTCAGACTCCAGAGATGGGAAGAGAGGCTTTCGGCGGCCAGGGCCATTCTCAGCTTGCTATTCACCAGGGTCGCGCGGGATCGGGAAAACTGGTTGGCGCCGCTCGTCAGCCGGACCGGCGGTCCCTCCGCGCGCCACGTCCGCGGGGACAATTTCAACACCCACGCGTGCCCGGCGGCATTGAACAGGATTCCGTCCTTCATCCAATCGACCCGCCCGCTCTGTCGGCTCCATACGTCCCAAAGGCCCTGCTCCCTCAGAAGGGGGACAACGCCTGTCTTCACGGACCTGCCACCGCCGACCGGCGCGACCCACCAGTCCAACTCCCCGAACGCATTGCTCGATGGGGCCCCGAGGAAGATCACAAATTGACCGTCCGGCGAGAATATCCCTCCGGAGGCCCACGGTACGTCCGAGGCCAATTGCCGGGGAGACCCGCCAGCGACCGGAAGAGCGGAGATCTTGGATTCGCCCAGGAATCCGGCTGTGGTGACGGTGTAGGCGATGGAATTGCCGTCCGGCGAGAAGCGCGGGAGCCGCCCTCCGCGGACCAGCAGCCGCTCCTGCCCGCCCAGCGCCGGAATCACGTAGATGCCCCCGCCATCCCGCTCGGAGCGGAACGCAATCAGGCCGCCGTCCGGCGAAAATTCGGGTTGAGTATCGTCCGATTCGTGCCGTGTGAGTTGAATCGGCTCGGCGCCTTTGTTCAGCGGCTGCACCCAGAGGTCGAGGTTCTTCTGCGTGGCGCGATCCGAGGCATAAGCCACCAGCCGTCCATCCGGAGAGATCGCTGGCGACGTCGTCAGACCGGTCCCGCTCGTCAACTGCCGTAGTTCCAACGCCGGCCCTGACGCCGGTGGACGGGAACCGGACCACCACCAGGCGCCGCCCGCCATCATGGCGACGCCTGCCGCCGCGGCAGCGATCCACCACCGTGCCGGCTTGCGAGGTTCGCCCCGCGGAACGGACGCCGCAGGCATACGACCGGACTCGGAATCTTCTTTCAACTCCTCGAGCGCATTCCGCACGTCCCGCATGGAGGAATAACGCCGCTCGGTGTCCTTGCGAAGACAGCGGGCGATGATGCGGTCGAGGTCGCGGGGCGCCACCGGGATGATCTCGCTCAAGGGCTTGGGGTCCTTGTTGATCACCGCCGCCAGTGTCGACATCGGCGTGTCGCCGTGAAACGCCCTCTGTCCCGCCGCCATCTCGTACAGCACCGCGCCGAACGAAAAGACATCCGACCGCGCGTCGAGCTTCTTACCCTCGGCCTGCTCGGGCGACATGTAGGAGACCGTCCCCACAATGGAGCCTTCCTCGGTCTGGTTCGACTGTGTAAGGGTAGCGTCCTGTTCGGTGGTTTCGGAGCGGTCGGTGAGTTTGGCGAGGCCGAAATCGAGCAGCTTGGGCCGCCCGTCGGCGTCGACCATGATGTTCGAGGGCTTCAGGTCGCGATGCAGAATGCCCGCGCCGTGCGCTTTGACGAGCGCGTCCGCGATCGGGATGGCAATGCGTAGCGTCTCATCCAACCGCAATCCCTGGCGCGGAATGACCGCACCGAGCGTCCGGCCGGAGACGAACTCCATGGCGATGAAGTCGACGCCGTCGTCCCGGCCGATGTCGTAGATGGTGACGATGTTGGGATGGTTGAGTGCGGAGGCGGCCTTGGCTTCCTGGACAAACCGCCGCCTCCGCTCGGCGTCGGCGGTCTTATCGGCGCGCAGCAGTTTCAGCGCGACATACCGGTCCAGGTGGTGGTCGCGAGCCTTGTACACCGCGCCCATTCCACCTTCCCCGAGCTTTTCGACAATCTCGTAGTGAGCCAGCCTTCGGCCGATCATGGAGGGTCTCGCTATTATAGATCGCCGCCCGGGACCTCAACCGCGGCTCCGGCACTCGTTCTACAATCGACGGAGCGATGACGGGCCAGATCGATTTCGGATATCCGTGGTGGCTGAGCTACGGGCACCTCGTCGTCCTCGGCGTCGCGGGGGCGCTCTTGTTCCTTGCGCGCACCCGCCGGTGGTCCAGGCTGCTGGTGGTGTTGTTCAGTGTGCTGACGCTGTGGTCGGCCGCGGCGTTTGTCGCGACGCGTTTTGTCCTCGAGCCGAACGAACGAGCCTCGTTGCCGACCGAAGCCTTTCTTGCCTCCGGGGCGGGACGCGTGCTCGACATCGGGGCGGGCACGGGCCGATCGACCCTGATGGTTCTCGAAGCCCGGCCCCGGACCACGATGGTCGCGGTCGACCTCTTCGGCGACTCGTTTGTCCGGCACTTCGGGCCGGGGAAGAGCCCGGTGGAGCGACTACGGGCAAACCTGAAGGCCGCCGGCGTGGAAGACCGGGTCACGATCGAGACGGCAGACATGCGGGCGCTTCCCTTTGAGCCTGCGGCGTTCGACGCCATCGTCAGCGCCTATGCGATGGATCATGTGAACCGGGAGGGCTCCCGGAAGTCATTGTCCGAAGCGGCCCGGGTGTTGAAGCCGGGCGGCGAATTCCTGCTGATGATCGTCGGCAAGGATCCGTGGCTGAAGTTCACCTTCGGGCCGCTGCTGGTTCACAGCGGCACGCGTGGGGTGGAGTGGTGGACCGGCCGTCTTCAGGACGCGGGGTTTCAGGTGGTGGAGCAGGGAATCCGTCCAATGACGTTCTATTGGCTGGCGCGGAAGCGGTGACTTGGGAGGAGGCTGCGAATAGTTACCAGTCCCTTGCACCGGCCTGGCGCCCACGGCGTAACGGTCGGGGCTGCGACGCGTTCTTCATTTCGTTTTGGCGGGCCGCAGGCCCGGGGGGCTCCCTCACAGTCGCGGCTTCGAAAGAACCCGCGGTTTTGACACCCGCGGCTCGGAGCCATCGTCCGCCGCAGGGCGGCGCCCCGGTAAAGCGCAGTGCTCCAGCGGCCGGTCGCCGCGCGCTCACCCGCGGCGGACTCCGCGTGCGCTGGAGTTACTCCGCGGACAAATCCCTGGTCTCACTGAGTGCCGGGGTCTCTTCCGCGCGGGCAAGGGCCATCACGGCCCACGCGGTCGCCGCGGAGGAAATCCATTGATCGTGCCCGTGCGGGAAACCACTCTCGAAGTACGGCTGGAACTTCGGCGCGCGGCTTCGCACGTGCCACGAACCGTCCGCCTCCTGGGTACCGAGCAGCAACCGCACTGCCCGCCGGGCCACCGCATCCGAAGGGTTCAGCATCCCGGTAGCCAGGAGCGCGTACAGCGATTGTCCCGTAGCGTAGGCATCGGACGCGAGGTTGGGATTGCCTCCCCATCCTCCGTCCTTGCGTTGCAGCGCCAGCAGACGCCGGCCCGCGGCCTCCACCCGACGGGGAGCGGATTGGCTCCACGACAGGCCGAGGAGCTTCATGGCCCAGTCATCGGTTGTCTTTGCCGGCGCCGCGTCCATCCACGCCGCGGCCCGCCGCATGCGTTCCGACAACTCGACGCCGCGCGATTCGGGCAGATAGGACTTCAGCACCTTCATGGCCAGCGCCGTGCGATGGAGGTCGCCTTCCTCCATCGGCGCGCGGCTGGCGGCCCCCAATCGGACGCTGCCCTCCGGCTTCTGTTGCGCCGCGACATAGAAGGCCACCGTTTCGGTCAGGGCGTCCGGCTGATGGTCGAGAGCCGACATCATTGCCAGGAAATATGTAGCGTGGTCCCCCGCGCCGGGTCCTCCGATCAACTGCCGCATTCCCGCAACCCGGGTATTTTCGACGGACGCCACGGCCTTGCGCATCTCGCTGGCCGCCTGGCCATCCATGCGCCAACCGCGGGCGCGAGCCTCATGCAGGGCCATCGAGGTGAGTCCCTGATGATGGCAGCCGAAGCAGCCGCTCTGCCTGAAGAACTCCGCGCTCGACTTCTGAAGCAGGCCCAGCGCCCGCTCGCCCGCTTCGCGCGGCGTCACCGTCGTCGCCCGGATCCGGCGCACTTCCGGCCGCCCCCGGGGCGCACCGAGCGCCTTGGCTACCTCCGGTCCACAGAACTTCCCTGCCCAATCCTGCGCGGTCTCGGCGAGGGCGCTCTTCATCCCAGGGTCGGCCCGGTGCGCCAAAAGCAGTTTCACCACGGCGGCGTCCTGGGTTTCGCTGCCGGCGGCGAACATCAGAGCGGTCATGCCGCGAACATCCTGCGCATTCACGTCCGCGCCCTTCTCCAGCAGCAGGGCTACCATCTCGCGCGGCCCGAAGGGCGCCGCCAGCATCAACGGCGTGAGCTTGCCGACAGCCACCTGGCCCGCGCGGACCTTGCCGCAGCAGCCAGCCGGCGTGTTGACATTCGCCCCTCGAGCGATCAGCAAGCGCGCCACGTCTCCGGCTTTGTAGGTCAGGGCCTCATGCAAGGGCGCGTTGCCCATCCGGTCGACGGCGTTCGGGTCCGCGCCGGCATCGAGCAGCAGTCTTACCGACTCCAGATCGCCGGCCGTGCTAGCCGCGTGCAGGGCGGTGATTCCCATGCCGTTTGCGCTCCTGGCATCGGCGCCTTTCTCGAGCAGCATCCTGACCACTGGCGAGAAGCCGGACCGGTAGGCCGCGATCGTCAGCGGAGCGGTGCCTTGCTGCGTTTTGGCGTTCACGTCCGCGCCGCCCTCCACCAGCATCCGGATGGACTGCGCCGAGCCAATGGCCGCGGCCGTATGCAGCGGCGTCGAGTGGAACTTGCCTCGAACGTTGACATCCCCCGCGCGCAGCAGCGACCGCAGCGCATCGAGACGGTTGTCGCGAATCGCGCGGTAGAACTCCCCGGAATCCGGCTCGGCCATGGCGGCCCCGGTCGACAGTAGGGCGCACAGCGCCAGAATTTTACACCTGTTCATGGTTTTCCTTCGCTTCAGGACGCGTTCGGATCGCGTGCTGCCTCCGGCGCGTGATCCGGCGTTCACTGCCTCCGACATAAGTTACTCGCGCGATCCACCGGAAATTTGGATCAGCGGGAGCAGCGCTTTTTTGTCTCGGGTGGAGGTGCTAGCGGTGCCTGGCGGCCCCACTTCCCAACGACCGTCAGAGCGGACAGGCTGAACTACCCAGCGCGGCGCCCACCAGAACCTGGAGATCGATTACGTTGACCGCGGCGTCGCGATTCAGATCCTCGCCGCCCGCGCCGGGTGCGCCCAGGACCACATTCACCATCCGCTGGACATCCAGTACATTGGTTGTGCCGTCGAGCGTGAGATCGCAACGGCTGGCTGCCGTAAACCCGACCCGAAACACGGAACCTGAGCCTCGTGCCAGGTAGTACAGATAGCCGTCCGGACCGACCGTCAGATCCACCGGATTCGAAATGCCGGTGGCGAAGGCATTCGACTGTGCGGTGCCAGGATTGAAGACCCGAATCCAGCCCGAACAGTAGTCCGCATAAAAATATTGGCCGGTGTACTGGGGCGGCATCCGGGGGATCGCCGGATTGTAGAACGCCCCTCCGGAGATCGCGCACCCGGTCGTCGCACCCGAGCCGTGGCCATAGGCCAGCAGCGGGCTGCGGTACGCCGGGTTGGTCGTCGTCCCCTCCGTGGCGGGCCACCCGTAGTTCGAGCCCGCGACGCCATCGTTGATTTCCTCCCAGCTGCCCTGACCGACGTCATTGATGAACATCCGCCCGGTCCCGGGCTGGAAGGTGAAGGTAAACGGATTGCGTAACCCCAGGGCCCAGATCGAGCGATTCTGCCCGGTGGCCGTGCCGAAGAACGGGTTGTCCTCGGGAACCGAGCCGTCCGGGTTCAGGCGCAGGATCTTGCCCAACCGGTTCGCCAGAGTTTGAGCGTTGGCGGAGGTGGCGTTCTCGCCGACGGCGACATACAGCATGCCGTCGGGTCCGAAGTGAATCGCGCCGCCGTTGTGGTTGGTGGCCGAAGACAGGTTGTCGAGCTGGAGGATCAGGGTCTCGCTCCCGGCGGCGGCCACATCTCCATTCGCGGTAAACCGGCTGACACGATTGAATCGCGGCGTCGTATTCACCGTGTAATAAACATACACGAAGGAGTTGTTGGCAAACTCCGGATGTAAGGCGACTCCCAGCAGTCCCCGCTCGCCGCTCGAATCGACCGCCACCGTCAGAAACGGCGCCGGCAACAGGGCGCCATTTTTGATGACCCGCAACTGCCCGCCCTGCTGGCAGACGAACAGACGGCCATCCGGGGCAAAGGTGAACGCCGTGGCGGAGGACAATCCCGTGGCGACCTGCAACTCATTGAATCCGCTAGGCAAAGTGGCGGCTTTCAAGGTGGCGGCGAAGGCCAGCGCCAACGCCCAACCGAAGGCCCGGCTTTGAAGTATGGCGCTCAATGGCATATAGGAGCCCCGCGGCCCTGTTCCATGGGGCGACGAGCCAGTACTAGGCTTACCTATAGTACTACTCTCTCGGGGTAACTCAAGTCCAAAATCGCCTTAGATCGTTCGAGTGCCGGGGCGAGAACTGCTCTATCCGGCTAGAGGGAAGTCGCACGGGTCAGGCCCGTGGAGCGCCCAATGCTTCACGCATGGCTGTGAGCATGGTCTTCTCGCAATCCGGAAATGCGACCCAACTGTAGTGGTCGTTGTACCCCTCAGCGACATCCTTGGCCGTCGGAATGTAGCCCGGCGCGCACTCGCCGTAACCCATGGCGAGAACGGTTGAATCGGGCCTCATTTCCTGGGCCCAAAGCTGGTACTGGACGAAGCTCTCGGCGGGCAGCAGGATCAGTTGAGCTTTGCCAAAATCGAGGCAGGGAACATCGATGGCGTGGCCTGAGTCGAGCCGTGCCCGCCAGCTCAATCCAAGCGCTGCCTCATATCGATCGCGAAAGGGCTTGCCGTTCGCGGCCAGGGCCGCGCGCATCTCCGGAACGCCGTACCCCGGGGTGGCGCGCGGCTTGAAACGCATCCGGCTGGATCGGAATTGCACGTCCCCAAGAGGCATTCGGCGGGAATCTTTCCAGGCTCGAACCATCCCCTGATAGAGGCGATCGGCGAGGATTGGCCGCATTTCCGGACTGCCGTCGTTGTATTTGCCGGCGATGGTGTCGCCGCTGCACCCGCTGACGTAGATCTGGAGCGTCCCGGGAGTGTCCTTCTGCCGGCGGGCACGAGCCATTCCCACGAAATCGGCCGATGTGTGGCCCTTGCCGTAGTAGCTCATCGGGTGGATGGAGAAGCAGGTTACCGCGACCAGCGGCTGGTCGCCGTTCCAGAAGCTCAAAGTCTTCACCCAGGGGTCGGTCAAGCCCTCCGGTTTGGCCCGCAACGCCGGATCGCGAGTCGCGCTGGTACGGCCCCAGGAGACTTTCCCGTTGTCGCCGACGTAGCGGCGGTTCGAAACGAGTTCACTCGTCTTGCCCCGGCCGGCGCCGATCGAGGTGACGGGCTTCGACTCCTCGAGCGCCTTCCGAAGGGCGGAGACCACATTTGCCAGAGCCGCGTTCACCGCCTTGGGATGGCACAGGTCGTTGCCGGCCTTGTGTTCCTCCAACAAGCGTTGAGCCTCTTCGTCGACGTAGGGCGCATCGTGCTGATGGACACAAGTGAGCAACACCCGCTCGTACGTCGTTCCAGCCGCCTCGGCCAGCGCCTGCCGCCAGCGTTGATACGTTCCGTTGCGGATCTCGCACCAGTCGATGGAAACGAGCACCAGAGGCTTTCCGGTTCCCAACAACACAAACCCTTTGGCGAATAGGGGATCGGCCACCGAGGCAGCCCGCACGCCGCCCAGAAAGGGTGTGCCGACGGGAGGGGTCACGTCGGCTTCGAAATCGGCGATGCGCCAACGCGCCTTGTCCGCGCCTCCCAGCGTTGCCGCCGCCGTTCCGCCCACGGCCCGCAGAACCTGGCGGCGAGTCGCCGTGAACGGCCTGCGAAGGAGTGATTCGAGGGGTGCGGGCATCGCGATCATCTTCGGTCGGACCCTATCACACGCGTCGCCAGGGTGTCAATTCTCGACGTGCGTCACTGGCCAAGCGGACTCCTGAGCCCGGAGTGATACGATTGGGGCTATCATT
Source organism: uncultured Solibacteraceae bacterium (assembly GCA_964529305.1). Lineage (GTDB taxonomy): Bacteria > Acidobacteriota > Terriglobia > Bryobacterales > Bryobacteraceae > CAZGUX01. The sequence goes on from CAZGUX010000235.1 coordinate 34,972, forward strand.
TTTTGGACCCAATCCCCCGCCCAAAGGCCAAGGAGGAACGGCAGTGTATCACGGAGACATTTCGAGCAGTAGCGACGCCGTCGGCGTCGCAGTGGTGAACTACAAGATGCCCCGCCTGCACACGCGGCAGGAAGTGCTGGCCAATTGCCGGCAGATCGCCGAGAGGGTAAAAGGGCTCAAGCTCGGTCTGCCTGGGATGGACCTGATCGTCTTCCCGGAATACAGCACTCACGGGATCATGTACGACCGCCAGGAGATGTTCGATACGGCGGTGGAGATCCCGGGAGAGGAAACGGAAATCCTGGCGGACGCGTGCCGGAAGGCCCACGTCTGGGGCGTCTTCTCTCTCACCGGGGAACGGCACGAGGATCACCCGAAAAAGCACCCCTATAACACGCTCATTCTGGTCAATGATCGCGGCGAAATCGTGCAGAAGTACCGCAAGATCAACCCCTGGTGCCCGATCGAGGGCTGGTACCCGGGCAACTGCACGTACGTGTCCGAGGGCCCCAAAGGCCTGAAGGTAAGCCTGATCATCTGCGACGACGGCAATTACCCGGAAATCTGGCGGGACTGCGCGATGCGCGGCGCCGAACTGATCGTTCGCTGTCAGGGCTACATGTATCCCGCCAAGGAACAGCAGATCCTGATTGCCAAGGCGATGGCCTGGATGAACAACGTCTACGTGGCGGTCGCCAACGCCTCCGGTTTCGACGGCGTGTACTCGTATTTCGGCCACTCGGCCCTCATCGGATTTGACGGCCGAACGCTGGGCGAGTGCGGAGAAGAAGACAACGGGGTGCAGTACGCGGCGATGTCGAAGTCGCTCATCCGGGACTTTCGCGAGAACGCGCAGTCGCAGAATCACCTTTTCAAACTTCTTCACCGCGGGTACACTGGCGTCTATCACTCAGGGGATGGAGAACGAGGCGTGGCCGAGTGCCCGTTCGAGTTTTATCGCAACTGGGTGCTTGATCCGGACCAGGCTCGCGCCAACGCGGAAGCGGTCACTCGCCGTCGAATCGGCGTGCCCGAGTGCCCGGTAGAGGGTATACCCGCTTAGGACGGAAGCCGCAAACGCTTGCTTCATTTGCCCGGAGAACTCGGGGAAGCAGGCTTGCATTGGCGGCGCAGAGACGAATGGAGCAGGGACAAACGAACAATTTCCAACTCGGCAAGGCGAGCGCGCGCAACAGCCGGAGGAACTTTCTTCGCCGCGCAGCCTGGGCGGTTCCGGCGGTGATCGGATCGCCCTTCCAGTCTGGGTGCGGGACGTCCCGCGCCCCGGCCCCCGGCGAGGCGGCGGGTGGCGCTCGTCTGGGGGGAACGCTTAATTTTTTTGGGTACGATGGCGAAGAAGGCAGGAACGTCGCCAAAGCTTTTCTCGAATCCCATGGCGTCAGGATGCAGGCGACCTTTCAGAGTTCGGCGGACGAGGCGCTCACGAGATTCCGCACCGGCGGCCGCGGAGCCATGGACATCGTGGCGTGCAACAAGGACTTCTACCGGACGATCTTGGCCTCGGACGTGGAGTTCCTGAAGCCGCTCGACATGAGCAGGATCCCGAACGCCGCCGGATTGTTCCCGGCCTTCAAGAACGCGCCGTGGGCCACTCGCAACGGCCGGACCTTTGCGATCCCCGCGATCTGGGGAGACGAGCCGTGCATCTACAATCCCGCCAAGTGGGACGGGGTGCCGCCGAAATATACGGATTTCGCGGACCCGAAGTACAAAGGGGAGCTGGTCTTCCTCAACGACCCGTTCGGCAATATCTGGTTGTTCGCCGTTTCCCTCGGCATGCCCCAGCCGCACAGGCTGACCCAGAAGCAACTCGATCAAGTGGTCGCCGCCATGCATTCCGTCAAGCCGAACATCGTGGCATTTGGAGCTTCCCTGGGAGACATGGCCGATATCCTGATTCGCGGCGATGCTTCCATTGGCATCGGTGGGTGGGCCTATCAAACCGTGATCGCGGCTGAAAAGGGCGTCAAGTTGGTTGCCGCTTCGCCGGCAACGGACGGGACCTTCTACTGGTGCGACGCGTACGCGGTCGCGCTGGACGCTCCCAACCTCGACAACGCGTACGCCTTCATCAACTTCATGATGCTGCCCAAAACCAACGCTGCCCTGGCTTCCGAATTGGGATCGGGCGCAACGGTGGAGAAAGCGTTCGACCTGATGGACGGGAGATCGAAGAGCTTATTCCGGTACGACCCCGTGCGGCGGCCGGACGGCGGGATTCTGAATACCCAAATTGTGATCCCGCCTCAGGAAGACGACGGAGAGATCGTAGGGGCCGCGAAGTGGGCGAGGGCCTGGGAAGCCTTCAAGCTGGGTTGACTTCCGATGTCGTTGCCGCTTGAGGGAATCACATGGTCGTACCGGCGGGCGCTACTGCGCCACATCGGTCCGGCAGCCGGGTTCTACTGCGTCTTCTTCGCCGCTCCCCTCTTGATCCTGTTCCTGCTCAGCTTCTGGAGCATGCGGGGATTTCGCCTGGTTCCCGGCTTTACGCTGGCGAACTACCTCGAGGGGACGACCTCCGGCCTGTACCAGGCCGTGCTGCTTCGAACCATTCTGGCCGGTCTTGCGACGGCGTGCGCCGTCGTGCCTATCGCCTATATATTCTCGTACCTGATGCGTTTCGTTTTTGAGAAGCGAGCGAGGTTGCTGCTCGACCTGGTCATGTTGTCTCTGTTTAGCGGGTATCTGGTCCGAATCTATGCCTGGAGAACGATTCTCGGAAGAGACGGCATTCTCAACTCCGTCCTGCTTCAGTTGCACTGGATCGACGAACCGCTCCGGTTTCTCATGTTCAGCAATTGGGCCGTGGTGATCACTCTGGTTGGACTCCTGATACCCCTGGCCATCCTGCCGATCTATTCCTCGATGTCGAATGTCTCCAGAGAGCACCTGGAGGCCGCCAGGGATCTCGGGTCCGGAACCGGCCATGTCCACCGGACCATCGTGGTTCCCATGGTGTTTCCGGGCCTGAAGGTGGCATTCGCGTTCGCCTTTCTGTTGGCATCCGGCGACTTTGTCGTTCCCGCGCTGGTCGGGGGGACCCAGGGACTGATGATCGGCAACGTCATTGCGGACCAGTTTCGCGGCGTCGGGTCGAATTGGCCGCTGGGCGCCGCCCTCGCGTTTGTCGTGCTGGGCAGCGTCATGGCGGTATACCTGGTAGTCATCCGCATCATCAGGTATGCGACCAGGTGGTGACCGGCGCAAAACGACGGAACGACTTCCTCGCGCGCACCTTTGCCGCGGCCGTCCTGGTGTACCTTTTCCTGCCGGTCGCGGTTACGGTTTTGTTTTCGTTCACGACCTCGCCTCGCCTGAGCCTGCCGGTGACCGGATTGACGCTCGAGTGGTATCAGAAAGCATTCTCCGATCCTCTGTTCACCGACGCCCTCCTGAACAGTCTGAAACTGACCGTGCTCACAGCGCTTGTCGCGGGAACGCTGGGAGCGTCGTTTTCGTTCGGGATCGTGCGGTTGCGGCAGCGGGCTCGCGACGCGCTACTCACCGCCAGTCTTCTGCCGGCGGTATTGCCTGCGCTCGTACTCGGGATTTCCCTCGCCTTGTTCTTTCGCCAGATCGGATGGTCACAGGGTCTTCCCAACGCCGCCATCGGCCAGATTCTGGTGTGCCTTCCGTTCGTCGTTCTGACCATGACTTCCCGCCTCGAGACGTTTGACTTCACCACGCTCGAGGCGGCCCGGGATCTGGGCGCATCGCCCTGGCAGACCTTCCGCGACATCACCTTCCCGCTGATTCGACCGTCGTTGATGGGCGCGGTCCTGTTAGCCATGGCGCTGTCGCTCGACGAGTTTGTGGTGACCTGGTTTAACGTGGGTAACCGGCAGACCTTGCCGGTCCTGATTTGGGGTCTCCTGCGCCGCGGCATCGATCCTTCCATTAACGCGCTTGCGTCGGCGGTGCTGCTCGCGCTGGTTGCTCTCGTGGTGCTAGCCAACCGCCTGAATCGCCGAAAACCATGACCAGCGCGGCCGTTGAGATCGCCGGCGTGGCGAAGAGCTTCGGGGATGTCGTGGCGCTCGACAACATCGCTCTGACCATCCACCAGAACGAGTTCGTGTCCCTGCTCGGTCCCAGCGGTTGCGGCAAAACAACGCTTTTGCGGGTCATTGCCGGCTTTGAGACCCCCACCAAAGGCCGGGTGATCGTCCACGGCGAGGATGTGACCGGAGTTCCACCCGAACGCCGCCCCACCAATATCGTGTTCCAGCGGGGGGCTCTCTTCCCTCACATGAACGTGTTCGAGAACGTCGCCTATAGCCTCAAACTACGGAAGTGGCCGGCAGCGCGGATCGCGGCCAAGGTGGAAGAGATGCTGGCGCTGGTCCAGTTGGAGAAACTCGGCCACCGGGGGCCCACCGAGTTGAGCGGCGGACAGATTCAGCGAGTCGCCCTGGCCCGGGCGCTGGCAGCGGAGCCGAGAGTCCTGCTGCTGGACGAGCCATTGTCCGCGCTTGATCTGAAACTGCGCCAGCAGATGCAGCTCGAGCTTCGGACGATTCAACGCAAACTCGGTGCGACCTTCCTCTACGTCACTCACGACCAGACGGAGGCCCTGGTGATGTCCGATCGCATCGCGGTCATGAGCAAGGGGCGAATCATTCAGGAAGGAACGCCGCGAGAGATCTACACGCGCCCCGCGTCCGTATTTGCTTCCGCGTTCATCGGCGAGACCAATTTGATGCAGGGGACCGTGGTCGGGGCTGAGGCATCTGTGGTGACCTTCGCGGCGGCCGGGGGAACGCACGTGAAGGCGAACAGTTCGATTCCTTTGAAGCCCGGAACGCGAGGGACCTTGTCGGTTCGGCCGGAGGCGGTGCGCGTGGAGGTCGCTGCATCGGGTAACAATACGGTCGACGGCATGCGAGGCGAAGTCGCCGAGGTCGTCTACCTGGGCAACCGGATTCGAATCGAGGTTGTGACCGGCGATCAGGTGGTGATCTGGGCGGACCTTCGCGACGAGGAAGCCGCGGGTCTCGATGTGGGGATGCCGGTGATCTTGAGTTGGGCGCCCTCGGCGGCTCAGGTGTGGCCGGACGGCTCCGGTTGAAGGCGAGACTCTTCTGAAGGAATCGTATGAAATCAAAACAACAACCTGACAGCGCGGCAGAGCGCCGTGCCGTGGATCTCGCGATCATCCACGGGTACGTCGTCACGATGGACGAGGATCGGCGGGTGTTCGCCGACGGGGCGGTCGCGATCGCCGGACGGGACATCGTGGCCGTCGGTCCGACCGCGGAAGTCCTGGCGCAGGTCGAGCCGGCGCGTACCATCGACGCCGGGGGCGGGATGGTGCATCCGGGATTTGTCGAAACCCACGCGCATGTCACCTACCACACGGCTCGCGGAGCCTTCGGCGACACAATCTCCTATGCCGAGTTGGGTCCCTCGACGGAGTGCGCGTTTGTCAATGCCATCGACGATGACGCTGAGTACGCCTCCACGTCGCTGGCGTGCCTCGAGATGGTTGGCAACGGCACCACCTGTTTCGTCGAAGCCGGAACGGCGTATTCTCCGGCCGCGGTGGCGGCGGCCAGCGAGGCCATTGGGATGAGGGGCTTAGTCGCGGACCCGTTCCTCTGGGATGCCGAGGAAACGCCGGGTGGCTACAACGCGTACCGGCTGGAACGCGCGCCGGCCAGCACCGAACGGGCGCTGCGGTTGCTCGGATCGGAACTTCACCGCAACCGTGACCCTCATGCCCTCGTGGGCGGCCACATCGCGATCGCGGGAATGGGCACGGCGACCGACGAGCTCGAGCGCGCAGCGAAAGCCGCGGCGGATGCCGCCGGGACGGTGCTCAACCAGCACCAGTCCTACTATGCAACCGATACGGAGACGGACGACAGGCGGCACGGGCGCCACGCGCTTTTGCACCTCGAAGACATTGGCGTGTTGGGGCGCAACTGCCTCTTTGCGCATATGAACGTGATCCGCGACGACGAGGTCGAGCCGATTGTGCAGAGCGGGCTTTCGATCGCATGGTGTCCGGCGGGCTCGATGCTGTGGGGCGTCGGGGGCACGATTGGCGGCCGGCACGCGGAGCTTTACCGCCGCGGCGTCAACATTGCACTGGGATCCGACTCGGCGAATTGGTCGAATCGGTTCGACCTTGGCCTGCAGGGCTACCTTGCCGTGCTCACCGCTCGCGAGAAGTCCAGGAGCCGGGCCATCCTCACAGCCGAAGATGCGCTCGCGATGGCAACCATCAATGGCGCCAAAGCAGCCGGTCTCGATGACCGCATTGGTTCGCTCGAGCCGGGCAAACGGGCCGATCTGGTGGTGCGTGCGAATGACGTTGCGGAGGCGTTCCCCCTGACGGATCCGATCTCGCAGGTAGTGTACAGCGCGGGAGCGAAGAGCGTGTACACGGTCGTGATCGACGGGCTTGTTGTTCTTGAAGCGCGGCGTCCCACCCGGATCGATCCCGGCTCCGTCTTCAATGCAGTGCAAGCGTCGGTCAAACGAATCTTCGATCGGATGGGGTTTCGCTACGTGCCCAAATGGGTGCCCGTCGATCGGCGGTAGTCAAGGCCTGGAGGCAAGCCGCCAAGTCTGTTGACCGCCGCGCCGATGCTGTCCGACAATCGAGTCTGGCAAACGGACCAGGCGGAGGCGGAGGGATCGGATGGAATTGACCTCCCGGTGGGCGGGCTTTTTCGTAGTCGTGGCGACAACTGCGTTCCTCGGTGTCGCGCCAGGCCAACAGGACGCCCGCGCCGGCCTCGAGCGCCAGTTTGCCCGAACCGTCCGGCCTTTCCTCGAGACGTATTGCATCAGTTGTCACGGCCATCAACAACCTGCGGCGCAGATGGATTTGAGCGGGTTCACGACGATGGCCGCTTTACTGCACGACAGCCGTCGTTGGAGCCAGATGCTCGAGCGTCTCGAGGCCCAGGAGATGCCGCCCAAGGGTGCGCGGTATCCCTCACCGCGGGAGCGGCGCGTGGCCGTCGATTGGTTCCGGGCCGTGCGCGAACACGAAACGCGCCGCAATGCCGGCGACCCAGGCATCGTGCTGGCGCGCCGCCTCAGCAATGCCGAGTACAACTATACGATCCGCGATCTGACGGGCGTCGACATCCGCCCCGCCCGCGAGTTTCCGGTCGATCCGGCCAACACGGCGGGCTTTGACAACTCCGGCGAAACGCTGATGATGTCGCCCACCCTCCTGAAGAAATATCTGGCCGCCGCCCGTGAAGTGTCCAGTCACATGTACCTAAAGGAGAAAGGATTCGGCTTCGCGCCGCATCCGATGCTGGTCGAAACCGACCGCGATAAGTTCGCCGTGCATCAGATCATCGATTTTTATCACCAGCAGAACATCGACTACGCCGATTATTTTCAAGCCGCGTGGCGTTTCCGGCATCGGGCGGCGCTCGGGCAGCCCAAGGCGACGCTGGCCGGCGTCGCCCGACAAAACCGCGTGAGCGGCAAGTATCTGGAGACCGTCTGGTCAACCCTCGAGAGCGCCGAAGACGTCGGCCCGCTGGTGAAGCTGCAAACCATGTGGCGAGCCCTGCCCCAGCCGCGGGCCGATCAGCCGAACGTGGCGCGAGCCGGCTGTGAGGAGATGCGATCCTACGTCGCCCGGGTGCGCAAGAAGGTGGAGCCTCGGTTTATCAACATCACCGCGGGTCCCATCGGTACGGCCTGGCAGCCGCTATTGATTTGGAAAAATACGCAATACGCGACGCATCGCCGGAAGTTCGATCCCAGGCACTTGCAGGTCGAGGGTGAGCCGCCGTTCAATCAGAAGGACGTGGTCGAGCCCGAATGGGATAATCCGTTCGGTCCAGGCAAGACGATCCTGGTCGAGAATGAGCCCGGCGATCCGGATCTCTTCGTTCCGGCAGGTCAACGCGCGCGCTACGAAGCGGCCTGGGGCCGGTTCTGTAGCGTCTTTCCCGACATGTTCTACAAAGAATCGCGGGGCCGGAACTATTTCCGGACGGGCAAGGATGAAGGGCGTTACCTGAGCGCGGGCTTCCACAACGTGATGGGCTACTTCCGCGACGACCAGCCGCTCTATGAGTTGCTGCTGGACAAAAAGCAGCAGGCGACTTTGGACGAGATGTGGCGGGAGATGGATTTCGTCGCTTCCATCAATATCCGCACCTACGTCGAATTCGCCAAGCTGGGGACCCGTGGAACACGAGACGACTTCAAGGACGGCGAGCCCGAGGTCCGAGAGATCGAGGTGGAGCAGATCATCTCGGAAGCGAAGATCCGAAAACTCGAGGCCGATTACCTGGAAGTCGCCAAGGGCGGCAGCGGCGTGGCGATCCAAGCGGTCAAAGACTTCTTCGGCACGGCCAGAGAGGGCATCCGCTGGGTCAGGCAAGCCCGCCGTGACGCCGAGCCCAGTCATCTGGAGTCACTGTTCGATTTCGCCGCCCGCGCGTTTCGAAGGCCGTTATCGCCGGCGGACCGCACCGATCTTCAGTCCTTCTATCGCGACGTCCGGGAGCGCTATGGCCTGGACCATGAGGCGGCGATCCGCGAGGCGATTGTTCTGGTCCTGACGTCTCCGAAGTTCTCCTACCGCGCCGACCTGGTCGAAGCCCGCGGTGGAATTCAGCCGCTGTCGGATTTCGATCTGGCCAGCCGGCTCAGTTATTTCCTGTGGTCGAGCATGCCCGACAAGGAGCTATTGCAGCACGCCGCGGCAGGTGACCTGCACAAGCCGGAAGTCATCAAAGCTCAAGCTCGACGAATGCTGCAGGACCCGCGCATCCGGGCGCTGGCGGTCGAATTCGGGGGCAACTGGCTGGATTTCCGCGACTTCGAGCACATCGGTACCGTGGACCGCGAGCGCTTTCCCTCCTTCAGCGACGAATTGAAGCAGGCGATGTTCGAGGAGCCGATGCGCTTCCTCCTGGACGTCTTTCAACGCAACCGTTCGATCCTCGACTTCCTTTATGCTCGCGACACGTTTGTGAATCCTGTTCTGGCTCGTCACTACGGCATGCCTCCGGGAGGGGGCGATCAGAGTGTTTGGGTTCACGCGCCCAACGCAGGCCGCTACGGCCGGGGAGGCCTTTTGCCCATGGCCGTGTTCCTGACCAAGAACGCTCCGGGTCTGCGGACCAGTCCGGTGAAGCGGGGCTACTGGGTGGCGAAGAACATCCTGGGCGACCAGATCCCGCCGCCGCCCCCGACGGTCCCCGAGTTGCCCGCGGACGAGGCCAAGATGGACCTCCCGTTGCGCCAAATGTTGGAGCGGCACCGGTCCAACCCGAGTTGCGCCGCCTGTCACGCGCGTTTCGACTCTTTCGGACTGGCGTTCGAAGCCTTCGATCCGGTCGGCAGGCGTCGAACCCACGATCTGGGCGGCCGCACGGTCGACGCTCGGGCCACCTTTTCGGGAGGCATTGAGGGAGAGGGATTGCAGGGAATGCGGCAGTACATTCGCGGCCACCGCCAGGACGATTTCGTGCACGGCTTTGCCGGTAAACTGTTGGCCTACGCCTTGGGACGCAGCCTGGCGCTCTCCGACGACGTTCTGATTCAGGAAGTAGGCCGCAAGCTTGGCAAAGACGGCTGCTGTTTTGAGACCGTGATGGACAGCATCGTCACCAGCCGCCAGTTTCTGAACAAACGCGGCCGCGAGCCGCTGACTGCCGATTGAGAGGTGAACGACGATGAACCCACAGCTATCCCGAAGGGTCTTTCTCCGCGGCGCCGGCGTGACCATGGCCTTGCCGTGGCTGGAGTCCCTGGCGGCGGCCACCACCGTCGCGCAACCCCAACGCTTTGCGGTGCTGTTCATGGGCACCGGCATCAGTCCCGGCCGTTGGTGGGCGAAAGGGGCGGGCGCCGCGATGGAGTTGAGCGAGTCACTGGCGCCGTTGGAACCGCTCAAGGCGAAGATCAACGTCATTGACGGCCTGTTCAACAAGGCGGCCACGGGACAGGGGATTCATCCGGCAATGACAGGCAACCTGTTGTCGGGCGTGCCGATTCGCAAAGGCTCGATCATCCAGGGTGGCATCACCATCGACCAGGTGCTGGCCAACCGGATCGGGCAGGAGACGCCCCAGGCCAGCATGGTGTTGGCCTGTGAGCGGGCCATGACCGGGTTCCACGAAACGAACTTTTCGAACGCCTACAGCTCGCATATTTCATGGCAGAGCAGCGATTCGCCCGTACCCAACGAGATGTATCCGTCGTTGGCCTTCGACAGCCTGTTCGAAAACGGTGGCAGGCTGCGCAACACCAGCGTGTTGGATCGGGTGAAGGACCATGCTTTGGCCCTGAGCGGCAAGATCAGTTCCACGGACAAACTCAAGCTGGACGAGTATCTCGCCAGCGTCCGCGAGGTCGAACGCAGCATCGAGCGAATGCGAACGGATAAGGACAAGGCCGAAGAGCGGGCTCGCGATACGAGACGCCCGCTGTTTGCGATGAAGCGTCCGCACGATGGCCTTCCTGAGGATATCCGCGATCACATTCGCCTGATGTGCGATATCGTGGCCCTCGGGTTTCAGACCGACAAGACTCGCGTGGCCTCGCTGCTGTTGGCCCGCGACCTGTCCGCACTCTACTATCCGTTCCTCGGAGTCAGTAAGCAGCATCACGGCGCCTCTCATTACGACACCGAGCAAGACTATCAAAAGATCGTGCACTTCCAAGTGAGCCAGTTGGCCTACCTGGCCCAGCGCCTGGACGCAATGCGGGAAGGGGAGAGTACCGTGTTGGACAATAGCTGCCTGCTGTTCCTGTCGAACATGTGGTCCGGGACGAAGCACGACAACAAGAAGGTGCCGGTGGTCACGATCGGCGGCTTAGGGGGCAAGCTGAAAACCGGCAGAGCGCTCGACTATTTCGAGTCCGGCGACGACAACCGCAAACTGTGCAGCCTATACCTGGGAATCATGGACCGGATGGGCGTCGAACTCGCGGAGTTCGGGGACGCCAAAACCCGGTTAGCGGGTCTCTGAGAGTTCGAGGGCCAAAGAACGTTTGATGGGCCGCGATGAAAGCGGCTCAAATGCCGGCAGGCGGCTCGATCGAAACTTGTGGAAACCGGCGTCGGGGTACATCCCCTGCAGCGCAAGTCCCTGCCAGTTGTCCTGACCCCAGTTGTCCATGAAACGGGCAAACCGTCAGATTGCACGTGATCTTCCAGATAGCCAGAAACGGAAAATGTGCAAAGTGGACTCCCGGGGGCAAATGCGATCCTCATACGGCTGGAGAAATATTTGAAAGGAGAGGGGATACGGTGAGACGCAGAAACTTCCTTACGGCGATGGGGGCTGCGCCCGGCGCAGCCGCGCAGACGTCCAAGCCGCCCGCTTCTTCCCAACGGAATGCCGCGGAGCCGAGCGTGTTCTTTTTCGACGACGGCCGGCACGCGGCGGGACTCTATCAATTCGAGCCTCCCTTGACCGCTGCCGATCACGTGTTCACCGTCGATCAGTTGATTCACTCCGGCGTGGACACCTACGTCTACGGCGCAACCCTGGAAGGCGGGGTGGTGCAGTACGACAGCCGTGTCGCCCAAAAATGGGGAGACAACGTCAAAAAATGGAAACACGTGGTCTGGTATCGGGCCTCTCGCGTGCTGAATCAACTGATTGCCGACGGGCACGACCCTCTCAAGCTGCTCATCGACCGCTGCCATCAGAACGGAATCTGGTTTCTCGCGAGTTGCTACGTGAATCTTGCGGGAGGCGACCGGGCGACCCATGGAGGACTCGGCCGCAAATCGGATTTCGTGTACGATCATCCTGAATTTCAGGTCGGTCCCGATAGCGATCCGCGGGCTCGCGACCTTCCACCCGATCGCTTCAATTTCCTTCATCCCGAACTGCAGCGCGAGCGCTTCACGGTCGCCGAAGAGTTGTTGACGCGATTTGAAACTGATGGAATCGAGCTGAACCTGGCGGATCCCGACCTTGCCTTTCCGTTCTGCCGCTTCTCGGAAGCGGGTAAACTCGCCCCGGTTCTCACTGAGTGGATCCGCCGGGTGAAAGCGGCGGCTCGGGCCGCGGAACAGGCGCAAGGCAGACGAAAACGGATCTACGCACGGATTCCCGCTCATCCGGGCACCTGGCCCATCGCCGGCTACGAAGTGCCCCGGTGGGTCAACGAAGGGCTGGTCGACGGGCTGATCTGCGTCTCCAACGATGTGGAAACCATGGATCAGGATCTTGACCTGGAAGCGGTCGTCCGGCTGACCCGCGGCCACTCCTGCCGGGTTCTCGCCTCCTTCTGCAACACTCTCATGAGGCAAATCCAGAAGTATGCGACGCCCCCGATGATCTGGGCCGCCGCGGCGAGCGCCTACGCCCAGGGCGCCGACGGCGTCGGCCTGGGTGATGCGCACTGGACACCCAATGGCTGGCCCTGGACCTCCGACGAATACTCCACGCTACGCCTGCTGGGTCACCCGGAATTGTTGGCTACGGCGGACAAACACTACCATGTCCGCTCCGCGCAGCAGGGCGCCCCTCGCCGGTCGTGGCTGCCGGGTGCGCAACGGCGCCTCCCCCGCCGGTTGAGCGCCGGGGAGACCTTGGAAGTGCCGCTCCGCGTCGCGGATGATCTCGCTTCTTTCCATCGGGAACAGAAGCTGAAATCGGTCCGGCTGCAGGTGCGGCTCACGAATTTCCAGCCTTCCGGCGATCGGATCCGGGTGGAGTTGAACGGAGTGCCCCTGCCCGAATCGTCTGCCGAAAAGAACGATCTCACCTACCGTCTCCTGGATTTCGGAGCGGCTAGCCCTTACGGGTACGTCTTTGACTACCGGCTGGCGCCGGAGCACTTCCCCGCGAACGGTCACAACACGATCCGCGTGACGTTGGTCGAATCCGATACAACGCTGGACCTTCCGCGCGAGGTGCACGACGTGGATTGCCTGGTGGAATACAGGCCTCATCGGAATTTCCAGCGGCCGCCGATCCAATATTAGTGTTGCCGGTTTGCAGGCGAGATCGAGCCGCTGGCCCGTGGGCACTCCCTCTCTAGAGCACGTCCGCGAAGCCGCGCTTCATATGCCGAAAGAATAAGCCGCCCGCGATAAAGACCGTACCGGCAAAAGCAGCCACCACCGCCAGTTCGTGCAGGGCAGGCAGTTGGTAGGAAAGCAGAGCCTGCCTGTAGGCGCGAACGACGTACGCCAGGGGGTTGCCCGCCACCACGAAGCGCAACGCCGCGGGAACCTGTTCCTCTTCAATGAAGATCGGCGTCACCCAGAACCAGAACGTCAGCACCACGCTCAGCATCTGCGACGTGTCCCTCAGGTACACCTGCAGGCTCGATACGATCCAGCCGAGCCCCACCGCCAGAAAGCCCGTCAACACGGCATAAATGGGCAATACCAGCAGCAGCGGGCTGATGTGGCGTTCCCAGATCGCGATCGCGGCCACTGCCATTACTACGGCCAACACGTGGCTGATCAAAGACGACAGGAAGATCGAAACTGGAACCACCTCCGCGGGAAAGACCGTCTTGGTGATGAGGTTGGCGTGCTCGAGCAGCGAGTTCGCCGAGCGCTGGACCGTGTCGCTGAACAGCAGCCACGGCAGCATGCCGGTGAACAGATACAACGAGTAGTTCTGCGTCAAGCCCTTCGGCGCCAGCTTGAGGTTCAGGCAGATGTGGAAGACGAACGTCCAACTGGCCAGCAGTACCAGGGGATGGATCAGGCCCCACAGCCAGCCCGCCGCCGAGCCGACGAAGCGCTGCTCGAAATCGCGCCGCACCAACTGGAAAATCAGGCTCCGGCGTTCCACCAGGTTGCGGAGAAAATGTTTGCCCGGGACGGTCATGACAGCACCCTCCAGGCTATCAGCCGCGGGCGCGAATCCCAAGTGGCACGTTGCGCGGCCGGGCGCGGCGACTGTAGTCTGGTCGGTGATGCTACGCCGCCTGACCGCTTCCTTTTTTCTGCTCCTCCCCCTGCTCGCCGCGCCGCCGGTCGTCGACCCCGTCAGGGTCAAAGTGGATGCGGCGCAGATCAAGCGCATCACTCCCCGGATCCAGGAGTTCGTCAACCAGGGCGCCATCGCGGGCGCCGTCGGCCTGATCGCCCGCAACGGCGAGGTTGTCTATCACGAGGCCGCCGGTTTCCAGGAGATGGAATCGAAAAAGCCCATGCGTACCGACGCCATCTTCCAGATCATGTCGATGACCAAGCCCATCGTGGCCGTGGGCGTCCTGATGCTGGTGGAAGAGGGAAGAGTCAACCTCAACGACCCCGTGGAACGCTATCTGCCCGAGTTTCGCGGCCAATGGGTGATCGACCAGCGTCATCCCGACGGACGCGTGACCCTGCGCCGGCCTTCACGCCCCATGACCGTTCGCGACCTGATGACCCACACCTCCGGCATGCAGGAACCGGACGAGAGCGCCGACGGACTGTATCAGAAGATGCACCTCTCGCTGGAGAAGTCGGTCGCGTTGTTTGCGCGGATGCCGCTGCTGTTCGATCCCGGGACGAACTGGCGTTATTCCAGCCCCGGCATCGGCGCGCTCGGCCGGGTGCTGGAAGTGGCCGCCGGCATGCCATTTGAGCAGTTCATGGAGAAACGGATCTTCCAGCCGCTCGGCATGAAGGACTCCTTCTTTTTCCCGTCCCCCCAGACGATTCCGCGGATTGCCATGGTCTACAAGATCGTGGACGGAAAACTGACTCGCTCGGGCGGCGACATTCTCGGCGGGGATCCGGCGATGTATCGCAAAGGAGCGAGGTTCCCGGCGCCGGAGTGGGGTCTCTACTCGACCGCCGCCGATCTGTTTGCGATCTATCAGTGTATGTTGAACGGCGGTGAGTATCAGGGAAAGCGGCTGTTGACGCGACAATCCGTGGACCTCATGACCATGGTCCACACCGGCAAGTTGGAGCCGGCCGGCCATTCGAGCGGGTGGGGTTACGGCCTGGCGTGGACGGTACTTCGCGACGAAGCCGGAATGCTCAACCTCCAGTCGAAGGGTACGTTCGGCCACGGAGGCGCCTTCGGCACGCAGGGATGGATCGATCCGGTGAAGAAAATGGTCGGGGTGTTCCTGATCCAGCGATCGTCGGGCGGCATTGCGGCCGAGAGCCGGGCTTTCATCGAGATGGCGCAGGCCGCCGCGCTCGACTGAAGCTCTCCAGTGAATGGTGGCGCCTCGCTCGAGGATATCCAGGCTGGACAACCAGCCGTCAACCGCGCCGCCTTGGTCGATCGTGAAAGACGAGATCGAACCACGGTTAAATCGTCATCGCCATGAAACCGCCGTCCACCCTCAGGATCGTGCCGGTGACGAACGAAGCCGCCTGGCCGGAAGCCAGGTAGATCGCGGCGCCGACCAACTCGCGGGCCTCGCCGAAGCGGGCCATGGGTGTGTGGCCCATGATCTGCGCGTTTCGCTCCGGAGTCAGCAGCTTGCGGTTCTGCTCGGCGGGGAAGAACCCCGGCAGGATGGCGTTCACCCGCACCCGGTGGGGGGCCCATTCGCGGGCCAGGAATTGCGTCACCTGGTTGACGCCGGCCTTTGTCACGCTATAGGTGAAGACCTTCGACAGTGGCGGTCCGGACGAGGCCGACGAGATGTTGATGATCGCCCCTCCCTCCCCGCGGTCGACCATGTGTTTGCCAAACACCTGACAGGCCAGGAACACGCTGCGCAGGTTGATGTCGAGAATCCGCTGCCATTCGGTCTCTTCGATCTCGAAGAACGGCGTGCCGGAATTGATTCCGGCCGCATTCAGCAGGATGTCGACAGCCCCGTAGGCTTCGATCGAACGCGCCAGGATGCGTTCCAGGTCCGCCTTCTGGGTCGCGTTTCCCTGGACGGCGATCGCCTTGCCGCCATCGACGCGAATCAGAGCGGCACGCTTTTCCGCGTTCTCCTCGCTCAGGTCGGCGATGACGAGATTCGCCCCCGCCCCGGCGAAGCCAGTGGCGATTTCACCCGCCAGCACGCCGCCGCCGCCCACCACCACCGCTGTCTTCCCGGACAGCGAAAACAGATCTTGCACGTTAGGCAACACTGGATTCTCCCTAAGGGCCTTTTATCCGCCGGTCAACGGGCCTACACTGGATTCGGAAAGGAACCGGTGATGGACCGTCCTCGTCATCCGCACGTAATTCGAACCTGGGCCGTCGATCGAATGCGAATGCGCCCGGTACGCAGTGTAGCAGTCCGAGTCCCCCGTTCGCCCGCAAGGGTGCCGGGCGCCCCGGCGAACGAACCCAAGCCTCCAACGGGACATGGTTCCAAGACGGGGCATTCGACGTAAGGAAGCGAAGGGCTAGCACGTAAGTCACCAGAGAGAGGCGATTTGGCGTCCCGGGGGCGTTGTCGCGTCCCGGAAGCCGAATCAGGGGAAGGCAGGAGAAGCGTGTGGTTCTTTGGTACTGGGAGTCAGGAGTCCGGTACGATAGTCGTATGACCTAGGGCGGCTGTACTATCACACCAGGAACCCATCTTAGATCCTTAATCCCATTGAAAATGATCCGTTTGGCCTATTGTTCCCGGAGCTGAAAACACTCACTATTACCGTATGCCGACTAGAATTCTTCGCCGGACGACGCAAGCGGATGACCGCAGGACGTCTCACCGGCTGCCAATTGAACGAGACGTCAAATACAAGGTTTATTCCGGGCGGAGCGTGACCATCACGGGCATGGGAAAGACCCTGAACATCAGCAGTGGAGGGGTGCTGTTCACCACGGAGGGCACGTTGCCAAAGGGCGAACGGGTCGAGTTGTCAGTAAGTTGGCCCGAAAAGCTGGACGATTCACTACCCTTGAAACTGGTGGCGCTGGGCCGGCTGGTGCGCTGCGAAGAGGGCAAAGCGGCCCTGGCGATCGAACGCTACGAGTTCAAGACGCAGGGCTCGAACGGTCTGTAGAGTCTAGGCAGTACGGGACGTGGCGTCCAGGATTGCTCGCTGAGGCCGCCGCGTCAGGCTCCGTTGGGTGAGGCACCTTACAGCGGAGTGGATACCGCCATCGCCGAGGCTCTCTCGGAACCGCGCAATCGAAACGCCACCTTCAATCCCTTTCTCCAGCCGGCATTCACTCCGATTCGTTCCACCTCGATGGCCGGATTCCAGAAGCGGAGCACCGTCTCCGTGGACGGATGAAACTCGAGGGCCGGCGCTACCAACAGCAGCCGGGGAGGACCCGGCCTTAGCCGGATTCCCGGGAAGTAGCCTCGGGACGAGAACTCTCCTCTCTCCAGGTGCCAGGACACCCGCATCCAGTAGTCCAGAGCCTGAAGCGGGAGGTGCAAGTCCTCCGAGGCCTTCAGTTCAATCACCACCAGCCGTCCGGAATAGTCCACAGCCAGCAAATCCAGCATGCCCCGTTCGCGAGCCGACCACTGCGGCACCTGGGCATACAAGGGCGCGTGCTCGAGAGTCGCGTCGACGACGGACAAACTGGCCCGGACCTGGTGCTCCAGCCAAGCCTCGGGCGCCCGGGAGTAAATCGTGTCGCGGGGGTCGGCGAGGCGCGGGTCCCGCCGCCTGGCGATTCCGGCCGCCAGAGCCTCCAGCTCCTGCAGGCCGGCCAGGTCGAGAGGTTCCTTCCGGTCCAAGCCGAACCATGCCCCAGTTGGGGTCAGGCGCGCCACCTCGAGGCCACACACCCGGAGGCTGAGACCGCCGTCGGATGCCGGGACCGCCTGCGAGTGCCGAATCCGGCTCAGCCGCTGAGCCAGTTCTGACTGGACCGCGGTGGTGGCCACCGGGTCGAGGCGGCTCTCGAGATTTCCGAAATCGGAGAGGTCGACCGGTCCCGACCCCTCGGTGGTAAACGTATGGAGTTCGCATCCGATCTGAAGAGGATCGACGAACCGGATTCGCTGGCAGAGGCAGGGCGCGTGCCCTGCCGGAGCAAACAAGATCAGCCGATCCACCGGCATGCCTGCGTTCCGCGCGCGGACGTAGTCGACCCAGATCAGGGCAAACGTCAGGACATCGCCGGCGCGAGACGTTTCGGGCGCCGCCATGGCCACGCGCGCCGTCTGCCCCTGCAGCAGCAGGGCCCGAGGAAACACGGGGGAGAGCGAATGCTCCAGGTCGGGCTCGGTGGTCAGTTCCTTGACGCGCCACCCCGGATACTGGCGTGCGAGCCACTCCTGAAAGCGAGACTGGAACGACCTGCGGGTCCCGCGGCGGACCAGGGGCGCGGCGGCCGCCTCGGCCTGATCGACCAGCCACAGGGTTCCCCGTTTTCCGCCAAGCCGCTCAATCTGCAGCTCGATCCGGCCGCGGCGCCGCTGGGTGATCGCGACGACCCTGCGGGCGACGTTGCGTCCATCGGTCCAGGCATGGAGCAGCACGCGCCCGTTACGCTCGGCGACTTCGAAAGCATCGGGGGCGATTTCGAGCGTCGGCTCGCCCGCTTCCAACACCGCCGGAAAGCGGGCTGCGCGCAGGAAAGAGCCGATCGTCTGTTCGAGAGATTCCTCAGCCATCGCCAATTGAGTAGTAGGGCGACGACGCGAATCCTCTCAGGGAATTGTCATCGCTCCATCTCGCGGAGTTCCCGCCGGGCGAGATCGGCGACGGCGGGGTCGCCGCCCGCGGACGCCGCGGTGAGGCTTTTTCGGGCCTCCCCGAGGCGGCCGACAAGGCGGTAGAGCCTTCCCAGGCGATACTGCGTCGGCGGGTCCGGCGTGAGGCTAACCGAGGTTTCCAGCTCGCGCACGGCTTCGTCCATCCGGTCCCGCTTGAAGGCTACCAGGCCCAGGGCGGCATGAGCCTGACCCCGGACCCGCCGGGCCGCCTGCTCCCATCTCGGGTAAGGCAGCGATCGGGGCGGCACAAAGGCGGTCAGCCGCTCGAGGGTGGTTCGGGCTTCCCTCTCGGCTTCCTCCAACTGCCCGGGGATGCTCGCCTGGTTCGCGAGTATCAGGGCGAGTCCGGCGCGGACCGTGTGATTATCGGGAGCGAGGGTCAGGGCTTGGCGGGCGGCGCGGATGGCGGCGGCCGGCCTTCCCCGTTTGGTGTAGGCTTCGAATTGAAGCTGCCGGACGTCGGCGAGGAGGCTGGACTTCGGCCAGGACTGTTCAAATCGGCGCGCGGCCTCGATCAACGCCTGGGGCGCCGCGGCCTGGGTCACATCCAGGTAGGCGTCGTATTCCTCCGGCGCCTCGGCCTGCAGCGGGGGCAGAAATTGCGCGTGGGCCGGGGGCGCGGCGGCTGGGACGGCCCAGGAGCGAAGCAAGAGAATGAGACAAGCGTGGGTCCTGCTAGCCATGGCGAGCCTCCAGGCCGCCGAGATCGACCCGGAAGGACTGCTGCCCGCGCGTCTGCGGCAGGATCCCGAGGCCGGGCGGATCACGACGCTGGCCTCTTCGGCATTCGGCCAGGCGGAAGCGCTTGCCGCAGGCCAGCCTCCCCCGCTCGATCTCGTCTGGACGGGATACCTGAAGCTGAGAACCGGTGATCCGGCCGGGGCCATTCGGGCACTGCGCCAGGCGGAGCGGCAAGGGTTGGCCAGGGAGACTGCCAAGCTCGAGGCCGCCGCCTATTACGCGGCCCGCCAGTACAAGTTGTTCCTCCGGAAGATTCGCGAGGCCATGGAGTTTGAGCCGGACGACGCGTCCCCGCACTATTACCTGGGAAGGCATTACGAAAGCGACCTGAAAGACTTCGTCAAAGCGGCGGAGTCCTTCGAGCAGGCGCTGGCGCGCGATGCGGTTCACCTGCCGTCTCACTATCATAGGGGCTATTGCGCCGAAATGCGGGGCCAGTGGGAGGCTGCGGCGAGCCATTACCGGGCCGCGGCGGACCTGGCGGCGAAGTCCAACCCCGGCTATGGCCTTCCATGGCAGGGACTAGCGCGCGTGGAACTCCAACTGGGCAGCCCGGAAAAAGCACTGCCGCTGGCTCGGAAAGCGGCGGCTTTGACGCCCGGGGATTCGGAGGCACAGCGCGTTCTGGCCCGCGTCTGCTCGACGCTGGGCCGCCGGGAAGAGGCGATTCCGGCCTGGGAGCGCGTGGCACAGATCGAGACCACCGATCCGGCCCCACACTATCAGTTGTTTCAGCTCTACCAGAAGAGCGGGGATGCGGCCAAGTCGAAAGCGGCCCTGGAGCAGTTTCGCCGGCTGCAGGGGTTGTACGGACGGCAATGACGCATTAACGCCGTGCCGGTCCCGCGACGCTGCTTCAGGGCATCGCTACTGAGAGTCTTTTTCGCCAACAACGTACGCGCCGGCCGATAAGGCGGATGTGGGCGGCTTACCGAAGCGATGCCAACCACGCGCCGCTAGAAACCGTGCGGCGTGGATTGCGGGCACAACGATCCTCCTTGCCTTGTCGACCGCGGCCCGGGCTCAAGACCCTGCCCGCCGAACCAGGCAATTCCTCGATTCCGCAGGACTGACACTGGGTTTTTCCTACACCTTCGAATCGATCGCGAGCAGCCACGAATCGCCCGCCAGGCCGCTCTCGGCGGGTCTCACCGACCTCGAACTGCGTTGGCGCCCGAAGACGCCGGGACCTCTCGGCAACGGCGAGTTCATTGCCGTCTACAGCGTTTATGCGCCGACGCGAGGGCTCTCGACGCCGGACCTGCAGTGCGTCTCCAGCCTGGCGGCGCCTTCGTTTCGCCGTTGGCGCGAGGCGTACTTCGAGATGCCCTTTCTGAATGCAGCCCGTCTCAAGGTGGGCAAGGTGGATGCGAATACGGAGTTCGCGGTGGTCGAGGCCGGCGGCGATCTCTCCAACGCCTCCGCCGGGGTGAGTCCAACCCTGTTCACCATGCCGTCGTATCCCGACGGCGCACTCAGCGCCAACCTCTTCGCAGCGGCCGGCCGCGGAATCAGCTTTGGCGGCGGCGTATACCGGTCGCCCGGAGGGGGCGCCTATTACGTCGGGGAAGCCGGCGGCCGTTGGAGGAACTCGAGACCCGGCCGAGTCGCCGCCGGAGTGTGGCGGCAGCAGGCCGGGGCAGCCGATGCGGACGCCGTTCCCTCCAACACGGGCAGCTACTTCATCGTGGAACAGACCGTGGTCCGGCTAGGCAAGGGTAGCGCGATCGAAGCCTTCGCGCGCCTGTCGACGGCGGATGAGTCTGTCGCCCCGGCCTCGCTCCACAATATGGCTGGAGTGTCCTGGAGCGGATTCGGAAGCCGCGTTCGCGATTCAGCCGGCTTCGCCTTGCTCCATTTGGCGCCCGCACTCGAAGGCGTTCCGCTCAAGGCCGAACAAGCTTACGAGGTTTATTACAAGCTCTCCCTGTCGAGTTACCTCGACATGAAGTTCGATCTTCAGCAGGTACGGCATCCGGGCGGCCTGGCGGATGCACCGTCGTACCGCATCGCCGCCGTGCGGCTGCTGTTCCGCGTCTCGAGCAGCGGCGAAGTCCAGCCCTAGAGATCAGCGGCCGGCCGACGGAGTCCCCATCGGCATGCGGCCCACCAAAACGAATGAAGAACGGGCCGCAGCCCCGACCGTTTCTGAGCCGCGACCGGAAGGGAGCGGGCGATCCAATCTCCGCACACGTTCTCAGGGAGGGCGTTGTCATGTTCTTCAAGGGAGCGGATGATGCGCCGCGGCGCGGAGCGAGTCAGGGCTTCAGCTGGTAGTACACCGATCGCAGGTGCCGCTTGGATTCAAAACGGGGCATCCCGGCCAGCGATTCCATCGCGCCAATCATGAGGTAGCTGTCGGGTTCCATGGATCTCTCGAGGCGTCCGAACAGGGTGCGCCGGTCGGACTCGTTGAAGTAGATGGCCACGTTGCGGCAGAGGACGATGTCGAACTTGCCCAGGGAAGAGAAATCGTGCATCAGGTTGAGGCGCCGGAAGGAGGCCATGGCGCGGACCTCGTCGCGGATCTGCCAGTTGCCGTCGCGAGGAGAGAAATACTTGCCGCGCATGTCAGGCGGAAGGCCGCGGGAGACCTCCAACTGGCTGAAGATGCCCTTGCTGGCACGGGCCACGGCGTCGTCGGAAATATCGGTTCCCAGCAACCGTACGCCGTAGCGGTCCGTATCTCCCAGCAGTTCTTTGAGAAGGATGGCGATGCTATACAGTTCCTGGCCCGTGGAACAGGCGGCGCTCCAGATGCGGATGCGGGAGGCGCCCGTGCGGCGGCGGCGATCAATCAACTCGGGAACAATCTTGTGGCGCAGCAGATCGAACGGGGCGGTATCGCGGAAAAACAAGGTCTCATTGGTGGTGATCGCATCGATGATGCGGCGTTCGATACCCCGGCTGGGGTCGGAACGGGCGCGCGAAATCAACGCGCCGAAGGTGCCACAGCCGCTTTGCTCGGCGACCGCGCTGAGGCGTCCCTCGATCAGGTACGCCTTCGAATCATCCAGGGCGATGCCGCTGATCGAGTAAACGTATTGCGAGACCAGGGCGCGCTCGGCGGGCTGCAGATGGATCATGACGACTCCCGAACGGAACGGACGATGGCGCCGGCAATCCTGTCGAGAGGCTCGATCGAGTCCACCACTCCCGCCAGGATGGCTTCGCGAGGCATGCCGAACACCACGCAACTCGCCTCATCCTGGGCGATGGAGAAACAGCCTCCGCGTTTGAGCATCCGGAGGCCCGCGGCGCCGTCGTTCCCCATACCCGTCAGGATGGCGGCCACCGCGCGGCCCGGGAAGTTGAGCGCCACGGAGCGGAAGAGATAATCGACCGAGGGGCGGCAGTTGTTCTCCGGCGGATCGTCGGTGACCCGGATCGTGATTTCGCCTTGCGAACCGGCCGTGACTTTCATCTGGCGGCCGCCCGGGGCGATGTAGACGCGGCCGGGCTGCGCTTTCTCGCCGTCTTCGGCCTCTTTGACCGGCATTCGACTCTTGGCGGACAGGCTTGCGGCCAGGGGCTGCGTGAACAAGGGCGGCATGTGCTGGACAATCATGACCGGCGCCTCCAGGCCCTCGGGCAGGGCGGGCACCACTTTCGCCAGGGCGGCGGGCCCGCCGGTCGAGACACCGATGACGACCAGCGGTGCTCCGGAACGTTTCAGGGCGCGAGTCGGACGTGCCGGCGCGGCGGGAACCGAAACGGCCGGTAGCTGCGACGGGCCGGCCAGAGGTTTGCGGCGGCGTTCGAAGGCGCGCAGCAGGGGAAGCAACTGGCCGCGCAGCAGGCTGAGGTTTTCATCAGGGGATCCGGTCTCCGGCTTAGTCAGAAAATCGAAAGCGCCGAGCTCGAGGGCCCGCATGGTCATCTCGCCGCCGCGAACGGTGAGCGAGCTGAGAACGATGGCAACGGTGGCCGATCCCGCGGCCTTCATTTCACGAAGCACGTCGATGCCGCTCATCTCCGGCATCTCGATATCCAGCGTCACCAGGTCAGGGCGCAGCGACTCGACCCGGCTGAGGGCCAGCCGGCCGTTGGAAGCCGTACCGACGACCTCGACGCCGGGGATGCCGGCCAGCGCCTCCGAAATCACACGCCGGAAGACCACCGTGTCGTCAACCACTAGAACTCGCGTGCTCATTGGGCTCCATCGCTCCCGACCCCGCTCTAGCTCGCCGTTCGTGAAGCGCGCGAGCTACAGCGTGCTCTCGACGAGAATTTGTTGAACATCAAGCAGCGAAATAAGCCGGCCGCCCGACCGGCAGACACCGCGGAAGTAGCGCGCCTGCGCGGCCGGCGTGTTGGCCGGCGGCGGCTCACAGTGCTCCGTGTCCACCTCGACCACTTCGTGAACCCGGTCGACGAGCAGGCCAATGAATTCGCCGCGATCCTCGAGGATGAAGACGCGGCTCTCCGCCGTAGGGACGATCTTCGGAAAGCCGAGCTTCACACCCAGGTCCACGACCGTCACGATCTTGCCCCTCAGGTTTACGATTCCCGTGATCTCGGGGGCGGCACGCCGCACCGGCGTGACCTGCCCCAGCCGGATCACTTCCTGGATCCCGGCCGCGTCGACGGCGCACAAGGCGTCGCGGACCAGGAATGCGGCTAGCAGAACGGTCTGGCCTGCTTCGGATTCTAGTGTTTGTGCCATGACGTCTACCCGTCCTTACACCCGGAACCGGGACACGAGCCCTTGCAGGTGCTCGGCCGATTTCGAAAGTTCTGTGGCGCTGATCTGCACCTGCCCCGTGCCTTCCGCCATCTCGATGGCCGCCCGGTCCACGACGGCAATCTCTTTGGCGATCTCGCGCGTGGCCTGTGAGGTCTCGGCGACCCGCTGGTTGACATCCTTCACGCCCGTGGACGCCTCGGCGATGTTTTGCGAAATGTCTTTGGTCACGGTGGCCTGCTCTTCAATGGCCGCGGCGATCGAGGAAACGATACCGCTCACCTCGTGAATCACCTGCGAAACCTTCCCGATTTCGGAGATGCCGCTGGTGGCCGACGTCTGCACCCCCTGGATGCGGGTTTTAATGTCTTCGGTGGCGGTGGCCGTCTGCTGGGCGAGTTCCTTGATCTCATTGGCCACGACGGCGAATCCCTTGCCGGCGGCGCCGGCGCGGGCGGCCTCGATGGTGGCGTTCAACGCCAGCAGGTTGGTCTGCGAGGAGATTTCGGTGATCGTCTCGGTGACTTTTCCGATCTCGCGCGCGGCGGTGCCCAGCTGGTTCATCTGCTCGGTGATGCGGGCGGCCTGGCGGGTGGCCTCTTCGGTGATGTGGCGGGCCTTTTCGGAATTGCCGGCGATCTCGCCGATGGTGGCAGTCATCTGCTCGGTGTGGGACGAAACGCTCGTGAGGTTGGTGGCCGCCTGCTCCACGCCGGCGGCGACGGTGGTGACGTTGGCGCTGACCTCTTCGGCCGCGGCGGCCACCGAGTGCGCTTTCTCCGAAGCCTGGCGCGAGCCTTCCGCCATCTGTCCGGAGTTGGAAGACAATTCGGCCGAGGAGGAGGAAAGAACCTGGATCTCGGCCGTGATGCTCTTGAGAACTTCGCGCAGGCTGAGGGTCATCGCCTGCACGGCTTTGGATACCCGTCCGATCTCGTCACCGCGCTCCAGTTGCTCGGCGGGCACATCTCGGGACACGTCGCCGGCTGCGACCACATCCAGGTGAGCTACGGTGGCGCCGAGCGGTTTGGTGATGCTCCGGGTGATCAGAATCCCGGTGGTGACGCCGAACACCAGAGCGATCAACGACAACGCGATCATGGTCAGATCGATTCGCGAATCCAGCACTTCGTCCGCCTCGCGCATCTGCCGCATCCGCCCTTCCCGGAATTTTTGAAATGCGGCGATGGCGGCGCCCATTTCCTGCAATCGCGGTACGACCTGCTCGCGGTAAACCCTGGCCGCCTCGGTGTGCTTCTCAGCCTTAGTGAATTCGATCAGCTTCAGGTTCTCCCCCCGCCACACGGCAGCGGTCTGCTCGATGGATCCCAGGAGCCGTCGGCCCTCTTCCGTCCGCGCCTTTGTCTTGAGCTCTTCCAACGCGTCCATGTACTCTTTTCGCAATTCCACGATGCGGCTCTGCGCCGCTTCGTCCGCGTTGCGGTTCACCACCATGTTCGACACCAGGACCGCGATCCCGCTCGTATTGGCCGCGATCAATGTCGTTTTCGATCCTTTTTGCTCCTCCACCATCATCTTGTCCATTGAGCTGTCGATTTGATGGTTGCTCCACAGGTTCATCCCGGCGAAACACGCCAACAGGACCAGGTTGCTCCCTACCAGGAGCCCGAGCTTTCTTCCAATCGTTACGTTCGAGAGTCTCATCGTAGTTCCCTTTCGTTCCCGGGCAGCATTCTTTCGCGGCTCCTCGCCGGCATTCCCCCGGTTGGCCTTTTTTCAAGGCTCGCCAGCAATTCCTCCTGATTGAACCTGACTTGAACCCAACCCTGTGCAGTGAAGAGCGGCCGATGCCCACCGGGCATCGCGGACGAGAAATGCGGCCAGCAGATCCGTCTGGCCGGCCTGTGCTGTTAGGGTCGTCGACATCGTTCCCCCCAAGGCTTCACAGGGCCGTGCTCCATTTGTTGATGGCAGCCGTCAATGCCGAAGAGATCCTGCAGTAGTCGCTTGACGGGTTCAGCGCCTTCTCGGCCGCCTCCCGCTGGCCCGACAGGGCCATCTGGGCCACCTTCGACGCCTCTTCGTGGAATTGGGCGTGAAGTTGCTGTACGGTACGGTATTCCTCCGTTTGCTTGATCGCATCTGAAAGCTGCTTGCCGTAGAGCCATTTACCGAACTGGCACTGGTTGTCTGCCTTGATGGTGCTGACCGGAACGTCGAGCTTTCCGCGGGCGGAGGCGACCCTCAGACGCCCAGTCCAATTCGAGTGGGCCGAGATCGCATCCGCCAGCATCGAGCGGTCCGTATGGCCAACGCGAAACTGCGACACCAGCGCCTGCAGGTGCTCGGCGGATTTCGACAGTTCCAGGGCGCTGGCGTTCACCTGCTGGTTGCCCTCCGCGATCTCGATGGCGGCCCGATCCACCACCGCGATCTCCCTGGCGATTTCACGCGTGGCCTGAGAGGTCTCGGCAACCCTCTGGTTCACGTCTTTGACGCCCGTGGAAGCTTCGGCGATGTTCTGCGCAATGTCCTTGGTCACGGTGGCCTGTTCTTCAATCGCGACCGCGATGGACGACACGATGCCGCTCACCTCGTGAACGATCTGGGACACTTTTTCGATCTCGGAGATTCCGCCGGCGGTGGACGTCTGGACCCCCTGAATCCTGCTCTTGATGTCTTCGGTGGCGGCGGCCGTCTGCTGGGCAAGTTCCTTGATCTCGTTGGCCACAACCGCGAACCCTTTGCCGGCCGCGCCGGCGCGGGCGGCCTCGATGGTGGCGTTCAACGCCAGCAGGTTGGTCTGGGAGGAGATCTCGGTGATGGTTTCGGTGACCTTGCCGATCTCGCTCGCGGCGGCGCCGAGTTGATTCATCTGCTCGCTGATGCGGGCGGCCTGGCGTGTAGCATCTTCGGTAATGTGGCGCGCTTTCTCGGAATTGACGGCGATCTCGCCGATGGTGGAGGTCATCTGTTCGGTGTGGACGGAAACGCTCGAGAGGTTGGTGGCGGCCTCCTCCATACCGGCGGCGACGGTGCTCACGTTGGCGCTGACCTGTTCGGCGGCGGCAGCCACCGAGTGCGCCTTCTCCGAAGCCTGCCTCGAGCCGTCCGACATGTGTGCGGAGCTGGCCGAAAGCTCGGCCGACGACGAGGAGAGCACGTGGATCTCGGAGGTGATGCCCTTGAGAACATCGCGCAGGCTGACGGTTACCGCGCTGGCAGCCTTCGCTACCTCTCCAATCTCGTCGCCTCGCGTGAGCTGCTCCTGGGGAACATCGCGGGTGACATCGCCCCCCGCCAGGACGTTCAGGTGGTTTACGGTTGCGCCGAGCGGCCTGGTAATGCTCCGGCTGAGCATCAGGCCGCTGCCAATCCCAACCAGCATGGCGATCAACGAAACCCCAAGCAGAATGGCGAGGATTTGTGAATGCGAAGCCTCGTTCTCTTCGTTGAGCTTTTGCAGCCGCCGGTCGCGGTGATTCAGGTACTCGGCGGTGGCCGCGCTCAGTTGTTCGAACAGGGGCATGAACTGCTGGCGGTACACGTTGCCCGCCTCCGCGTACTCGCCCGACTGCGTTAACTCCGTAATTTTCAGGTTCTGCACTTTCCAACGCGCCACGACCTGTTCGATCGTTCCCAATAGCCGGCGGCCTTCATCGGTTCTGGTCATCCTGCCGAGCTCTTCAAAAGCAGCCTGATAGGACTTCCGGAGCTCCGCGATGCGCTTCAAGGTGTCCTGGCTACCGCGTTGCTGCAGGACGAGGTTGGAAATACACACCGCCAGGCCGTTTACGTCGGAACTGACCCTCAGGGCAAGAGTCTTCCTTCGGCCCTCGGCCTGCGCTTCGTCCATCGACAGGTCGAATTCGCGGATTGCCCACAGGCTTATGGCGGCCAGGCAGACCAACAGCAGGAGATTGCTCCCTATCAGGATCCCGAGCTTCTTTCCGATTCTGACATTCGAGAATTTCATCACCGTGATACCTCTTTGCTTCCCGAGAAGCATGTCTCCGCCGCCGTATTCCCGCGGATGGCTTTGCCAATGCTCTCCAGCAGTTCTTCCTGATTGAGTTTGATCTGATATTCGTTGACGCCGGCGGCAATCCCCCGGGCGATTTCTTCTTCCCCAGCCAGTGACGACAGCGCGATCACCGGCAACCCCGAAAAACGTTGGTCGGCGCGAATGCGCCGGGTCAGGGCCAGCCCGTCCATCCGCGGCATTTCGACATCGGTGGCCACTAGGTCCACGCCGCCGCCCTGCCCGTCGAGCATCTCCCAGGCCGCCATCCCGTCCGGGGCGGCCAGCACGCGGTAGCCCACCGATTCCATCAGGCGTTGGATCTGCCCGCGGAAGAAGTCGGAATCTTCCGCCAGCAGAATGGTCCCGGACGTCGACTGCGGACCGGATTCCGCGTACGAGCCGGCGGCCGGACTCGTTTGCGGCAGCACGCCGGAGGCGATTTCCGGAATGTCGAGCAGCAGGATGGTGCGATCCTTGAACACGGCGGAGCCGGCGATGCCCGGCTGCCGCAGCGTGACGGTATCGATGTCGAGCTTGGCTTCCACCATGTCGAGCGGCTCGGCGGCGACCAGGCCGACGGGCCTTCCCATCTGCTCAAACGTGATCACTACCCAGCGCTGCGACTCCGCCAGTTGGCCCACCGCGGCCGTGTCGCTCAGCGTCACCAGAGGCATGCTGGCGCCGCGGTATTGCATGGTGCGCCGCCCTCCCAGCGATTCAATCTGGCCGGTCTTGACGCGTTCGATGCGCCTGACCTGCTCGATCGGCACCGCGCACGATTCGCCGGGCGCGTTCTGGAACAGCAGCAGGGCGTGCTGCTCGGACGCGGCCGCCGCATGCTCGGTAGTCTTGCGGGTGACCCGCTCCGCCTTGGCGGCGGAGAGGCCGGCACGCACCGCCAGGCCCGCGACGTCGAGAATCACCGCGACCCGGCCGTCGCCAAGAATGGCCGCGCCGGCGTACTCGTGCAGCCCCTTCAAATGGCGGCCCAGCGGTTTCACGACAATTTCGACCGTGTCGTGCAGTTCATCGACCGCCAGGCCGTATTCGAAGGCTCCCGTGTCGACCAGCACGACGTTCAAGGCACGGGCGGCCACAGCCTCGTGCGGGCAGCCGAGCGCGTCCCCAAGGCGGATCAGCGGCAGAAGACGATCCCGCAGCTTCAGCACCTCGGCGTCGCCGACCCGGTCGAGACGTTCGCCGAGGGCCGCCGCCGGGATGCGAATCAACTCGCTGACGTTGACCTGCGGGATGGCAAAGCGGTCTCCACTGTCGGAGACGAGCAGCGACGGAATGATGGCCAGCGTCAAGGGCAGCTTGATGCGAAAACGCGTGCCCTTGCCGGGTGCCGATTCAATCTCGATCTTGCCGCCCAGCTTGTCCAGATTGGTCTTGACGACGTCCATTCCCACGCCGCGGCCGGAGACGTCGCTGACTTTCTCGGCGGTCGAAACGCCGGGAAGGAAAATCAGCGCCATCTTTTCGCTTTCGGTCATGTCGGCGACCTGCTCGCGGCCCACCAGCCCTTTGGTGACCGCCGAGTTGACCACCTTCTGGGCAGCCAGTCCCTTGCCGTCGTCGGCGATCTCGATGACCACCTGTCCAGCCTGGTGCGACGCCTTCAGCCTGACCACGCCCTCGGGCGGTTTTCCCTGGGCGATGCGGTCGCGGGGAACCTCGATGCCATGGTCGACGGCGTTCCGCACCATGTGCGTGAGCGGGTCGCTGAGCCCTTCGAGGATGGTCTTGTCGATTTCGACGTCCCCGCCTTCGAGCTTCAGTTCGACGCTCTTGCCCATGTCGCGGGCCAGGTCGCGCACGACGCGCGGAAACTTCGAAAACAGGCTCCCGACAGGGTGCATGCGAGTCTGCGTGACCACCTCCTGCAACTCGGACGTAACCAGGCTGATGCGCTGGGCCCCGGAGCGAATGCCGCGTTCCTGCTTCCGCGCCAGCGACTCGTTCAGCTGGTTACGGCTGAGCACCAGTTCGCCGGCCAGGGTCATCAGCGAGTCGAGCAGCGTGACGTTGAGGCGAATCGTAGTCTCGGACGGCGCGGCGGGCGCCGTCTTCGTCCCGGGCGCCGGCGAGGCGGGCCGTGTCGCCGGAGGACTCTTCGACGCGCTTGCCGGGATCTGTTCGGCCTCGAGCGCCCCCCGGCCTTCGTCGTCGACCCGCGGCTGCGGCTTCGGTTCGGCGTCCGGATCAGCCAGAGAGACGTCAGCCGGCTTTTCCCCCAGCCGCCGGGTGGTTCCGCTCCTCTCCACCAGGTGCACGCGTTCCGGCGGCACCTCCACCAACTGCCCGATCAGGTCCGGCTCGAGAACGGTCGCGTACAACGCCGCCAGGATGAGCCGGTTGGACGGCTCGTCATCGAGCGTTCCGGCCGAATCCAGGTCGAACACGGTGTCGAGAATGAGGCCGCACGACATCAAACCGCGGATGATGCCGAGGGGCGATTTGCCTTGCCGCTGGATATCGTGGATCAGATCGTATTCGATCAGGTAGATGCATTTTCCGCCCTTGCGGGCCTGGTTCAGGTCGAAGGCGGAGATCTGAATGACGACGCCCGCCGCGCTGAGCGCGACCCTGTCGTTCAGGGACGTCTTCTGGTCCGCGGGCAAGCTCGCGACGGCCAGCGTGGCCAGGGCCGATGTGAACTCCTCGATGTCGGCCTGATTGCTCTCCCGATGATGGTCGATCAGTTCCCGCAGCTTGTCGAAGGCCAGCAGAAGAATGCTCACCGTCTCCGGCGTCGGCGTCATCTGCCGGGAGCGGACCAGGTCGAGCACGCTTTCGGTCTTGTGCGCCAGCTCGCGGATTTTGGTCAGGTCAAAAAAGGCGGCGCCGCCTTTGATGGAGTGGGCGGCGCGAAACACGCGGTTGACGAGTTCTTCGTCAATGTCGTTTCCGCTTTGTTCGATGGCGAGCAGATCCTGCTCGATCGTCGCCAGGTGCTCCCGGCATTCGGCCAGGTATTCGCGCACCAGGTCGTCGTCCATGTTGGGGTTGGCCATAGTTCCTCCCGGTCACTCGCCGCTGATCCCGAAGTGCTGGTGAATGCGCATGCTGCGAAACAGCTCGAGAATGTCGCCGCTGACATGGGTCACGGCCAGGCGCCCCCCGAGTTTGCGCATTGAATTATGGGCGGCGATCAGCAAGCCGATGCCTGTGGAATCGATCATCTGCACGTGGGTCAGATCGATCGTCATCTCCCGCACGCCTTCGCCCAGGGCCCCGCGCAGAGACGTGCGTAGCTCCGGCACGGTGGAGGCGACCACGTCGCCCGACGGCTGCACGAACACTTCACTCTCTTTTCGCGTCACTATCGTGTTGGTCATACGTTTCCTTGCCCTCCGTCAAAAGTTCTTCATAACCGTGGCCGCGTTGCCGCTCCGGTTGAACCGGAAACGGGTCGCATACTTGCGCAGAATCTCGAAGCCGCGCCCGGAGCAGCAGGAGGCCGCCGCCTGCCGCCGGAGCGCCGCGCGCCAGTCGAACCCGTCGCCGTCGTCCTCCACCGCGATGGTGAGACGGCGGGCCCTCCACCGCACGACGCAGACCACCTGCCGCGACGGATCCGAGCGGCAGCCATGGATCACGGCGTTGGTCAACAGCTCTCGCAGCAGCAGTTCCGCGGCGAACCGGCAGGAACTGTCCGGGAGCCCTCCGGAGATCGCGCGAAATTCCCGGCAGACCTCCTCGAGCGCGTCCAGGGTCGCCGGCATGGTCCTTCTCAACAAGGCGTCCGTCCCCGCGGAGGTCACTGGCATGACTCCCCCACGAGCAAGAGAATGTCGTCGGTGGCAGGGGTTCCGGGCGGGCGGACGGCGGCCGCGACCGACCGGGCGATTCCGTCCATCGGCTCGGCGCGCCGGGCGATGCAAGCCTCGATCAACTTCTCGATTCCCGCTTTCCGGCCCCCGCCCGGACCCGATTCGATCAGCCCGTCGCTGTACATGAAGAAGCGGTCGCCGGGCTTGACCTTCACGTCCGCGCGCTGCAGCAGCATCGAACCGAACAAGCCGAGGGGCTCGCTGCGCATGTCGACGACGTGCACCGCGCCGGTGGCGCTCACCAGGATCAGGGGCGGATGTCCCGCGCTCACCACCGACAGGCGGCGCGTGCGCCGGTTGAGCTGGGCGTAGCACGCCGTCAGGTATTGTTCCTCTCCCAGCACCTGCCGCATCACCGAGTCCACGCTGCGCATCGTTTCTTCGGGCGAAAAGACCGGGCTGGCGTATTGACGCAGCAACGCCTTGACCGCCGACGTCAGAAACGAAGCGCCCACGCCGTGCCCGCTGATGTCGGCGACGAAGTACGCGTACACGTCCGGCGCCACCGGCAGCACATCGTAGAAGTCGCCGCTCACTTCCTCGAGAGGCTGGTAGTGGACGCTGAACGCCGCCTCGGCGTAATCGGCCGGATCCACCAGGATGGCCTGCTGGGCGTGGCGCAGCTCCTCGAGTTGCGAGCGGAGCTGCGCGACCAGTCGCTGGTTGCCGGCACGAATGCGAAGGTGCACGCGCACGCGCGCCAGCACTTCCTCGCCGTGGACCGGCTTGGTGATGAAGTCCACGCCGCCGCCCTTGAGTCCGGCCACTTTGCTGGCGACATCGTCGAGCGCCGAGAGAAAGATGACGGGAATGTCCGCAGTCGCGGAATCGGATTTCAGGCGCCGGCACGTCTCAAAACCTGTCTCGCCAGGCATCATGACGTCCAGGAGGATCAAGTCGGGCTGCTCGGCCTGGGTGATCCGGAAGGCCGACGGCCCATCGGAGGCGACCAGGGTCCGAAATCCCTCGCCCGCGAGAATGCCCTGGACGAACTCCAGGTTGGTCGGCGCATCGTCCACGATCAGAATCGTCGGCGACCCTGTCATGATGGCCTCCTCTCCAGGACCGGAACCGGCGGCGCGTCCAGCCAGCGATCGATCGCCGCCTTGCGGAATCGCCAGTGACGTCCTACCTTGTGGCTGGGAATTCTGCCTTCGCGAACCAACGTGTACAACGTCGATTTGGAGATCTTGAGGTAGCTGGCGAGCTGGTCGATGTTGAGGATGTCATCTACTGGGCTCGTCGTTGCTTGAGTCATGGTTCTCCCCGGCAGAAACCGGCGTCGGGCGCCGGCGGCCTGTGTGTCTGGTACGCGGGAATCCTGCGCCTGAAGTTCTTATCGGTTGCTGACAGCTAGTATTGATAGTCATTGGGGAGGCGGGCAAATCCGCTCGACGAAGGCCGAGGGCAGACGTCCCTGCGAAAACGGAATCGCCGCGCGAGACGTCTCCGCCGGCGGAGGGATAAGGGTTGAGGATGCGCGGCCGGCCCAAACCACTCTGGACCGTCCGTGGCTGTGGGAGGGACGATGCCTCCGAACCGCGGGTGTAAACCCGCGGGTGCCGTGAGGGCGGAATGTGCACGAGGGCCCGATGCA
The DNA here is from genome assembly GCA_964529305.1 of uncultured Solibacteraceae bacterium. Taxonomy (GTDB): domain Bacteria; phylum Acidobacteriota; class Terriglobia; order Bryobacterales; family Bryobacteraceae; genus CAZGUX01. The sequence goes on from CAZGUX010000235.1 coordinate 68,376, forward strand.
ACCCGCGGGTTCACACCCGCGGTCCGGAGAGAAGATGCGCCGCACTGAGCGGAGATTTTACTGGACCAGTCCGAACGACATCAGGTGGCACAGCAGCTTTCGCGTGTCGATGGGCTTCACCAGGTAGGCATTACACAGCTCTCCGAAGGAGGCCGAAACGGACCGCACGCTGCCGAGCCCCGTGGTCATGATGATTTTCACGCCATCCATCAACCCGATACCGGCCGCTCCTTCGAGCGTTCGGATCTGCCGAAGGGCTTCATTTCCGTCCATCTCCGGCATCAGGATATCCATACAGATCAGGTCATAGGCAATGCCGCTAGTCCTGGCGGCCCGGTAGGCTTCGACGGCTTCCGTTCCGTTGACCGCGACGTGGCATTCGCCGAATCGCGAAAGATAGCTCTGTAGCAGGATGCGGCTGGTGAAGTCGTCTTCGACAATCAGAGTCCTCATGGTGACAAGTTCCTTACTCCTTATCGGCCGGGGTCCGCGCAGGTTTAGGCGACCGGGCCGGCGGCCTCGTCTTCCGCCTGATGGCAGAACCTCTTCATCTCCGGACGCAGCCTTGCCAGTTGCATCTGCAGCTCGGGAAGCAGGGCGGCTACGCTGTCCAGATCAGCCGCCGCGCCCATTTTCTCCGCCTTCCAGGCGGCTTCGAACAACTTCTGCCCACCGGCGTTGGCCGCGGCGCCCTTGATCGAGTGGGCCGCGAGCCGTGCTCCCGCCGCATCCGCATCGATCACCGCGCGTCCGAGCGCCGCCATCTGCCCGGGCACCGACGAGAGAAAAGCCGTGACCACTCTCTGAGCCGTTTGCTCGTCGCCCATCACCCGATCGAGCAGCCCTTCCCGATCGAAGACGGTCTGCTCGGAAGGGATCTGCTGAACCTGCCGGGGGACCGGGGCGCCGTCCCCTTGGGACCGTCCTGTGAGCCAGCACTCGAGTGTCCGGTCGAGCGCACGCGGTTCAACGGGCTTTGTCAGATAGTCGTTCATGCCCGCCGCCAGGCACTTTTCACGATCCCCCGCCATGGCATGGGCGGTCAGCGCGACCACCGGAACCGCGGGATTGCGTACGCGGCTGCCGGGCTGGCGGATGCTCCGCGTTGCCTCATATCCGTCCATCTCGGCCATCTGGCAGTCCATCAGCACCAGGTCGAAATCCGACTCTTCGAGGGCATCGAGCGCGCCGGCGCCACTGTCAACCACGTGGACGCGGTATCCGAGTCTCTGCAGAATTCCGACAGCTACCTCCTGGTTGACCGGATTGTCTTCGACCAGCAACAGCCTGAACCGCGATCTCGATTCCGGCGGGATCCTCTCGTCGCCGGCGGCGCTCATGGCCTCCGGCCGCGGCGGCAGTCCGTAGCCCATCACGGATGCCAGGCAGGTCCCGAACTCGCCTTGTTTCACGGGCTTGCTGACTCTCCCCGAGAATCCGGCCTGTTCCCAGTGCTCCGGGCTTCCGGGCCGGCCAAGCGGTGTCATCACCAAGAGCGGGGTCCGCCTGCAGCGGGGATTCGCCTGGATCACCGCCGCCAGGCGATCGCCGGGCAGCGACGGCATCTCGAGATCGATGACGACCGCGTCGAACGGCCCGGCCGATTCGAGCCGGGCGAGAGCCGCCTCCGGCTCCACGGCTTCGGCCTCGCACCTCCACAGGGCCAGGAGTTCCAGCAACACGGCGCGGCTGGCGGCGTTGTCATCCACCACCAGCACCCTCCGGCCGGCCAATGAGAGTCCGGGCGGGCGCTTCACGCCGGCCTGCGAAGGCAACGGCGCTACGAACCAGAAACACGACCCCTTGCCCTGAACGCTTTCAAGTCCCACACAGCCGCCCATCAGTTCGGCCAGGTGGCGGACAATCGAGAGCCCCAGTCCCGTACCTCCGTAGTGTCTTGCCGTGGAGGCGTCGGCCTGTGCAAAGGGCCGAAACAACTGGCGCTGCTTGTCCTCCGGAATGCCGACCCCCGTATCCCGGACTTCGAACCGCACGGCGTTCCCGCTCGAGGGCTCCAGCCGGACTCGAATGGAGACCTCCCCCGCCTTCGTGAACTTTACGGCATTGCCGGCCAGGTTCAACAGGATCTGGCGCACGCGATTGGCATCGCCGCGAAGGCGTGTCGGGACGTCCGGTTCGATCAGGCAGAGGAGTTCCAGCCCCTTCTCCTGCGCCTTTACCGCCATCAGGTCCGCGACGCCCTCCACCACGGCGCGCAGGTCGAAATCCTCGGCCTCGAGCCGCATCTTGCGCGCTTCCAGCTTGGACAGATCCAGGATGTCATTCACCAGAGCCAGCAAACCCTTGGCGCTCTCCCGCAACACGTGAATCCGTTTCCGGGAGACGGGATTCAAGTCGTCGCCGAGGACAAGATCGGCCAGTCCCAGAATGCCGTTCAAGGGCGTGCGGATCTCGTGACTCATGTTGGCCAGAAACTCGCCTTTGGTCCGGTTGGCCGCCTCCGCGTCCTGCCGGGCCTGAATCAGTTCTTCCTGGAAGCGTTTTCGCTCGGTGATGTCCTCGGAAATCCCCGTGGTTCGAATCAACTGCCCGGCCCCATCGCGAACCGGGAAGGCGCGGTCCCGGATCCATTTCTCCCGTCCTTCCGGTGTCCGGATCCGGTACTCCGTTTCAACCGATTCCCCCTCTGTCAGCCGCGCCAGCACGGTTCGGGCCCGCTGCCGGTCTTCCCCGTGAATCGCCTCCATCCAGGACGAAGGGTTGCGGTACAAACTCTCGCAACTCCGGCCCCAAATCTCCTGATACGCGTGGTTGACATAGAGCACCTCCTCCGCCCCAGGGGATGTGATCCAAATGACGGAACGCACGTTCTCGGCGAACTGGCGAAACTCTTCCTCGCTCCGCTGCAAGGCCTGCTCGACCTGCTTGCGCTCGGTAATGTCTGGACTGATGCCGACGTGGCCCAGGAACTGACCGTTCGGAGCAAAGCGAGGCTCGGCGGAGGTGTTGATCCAGCGCCATTCGCCATCGGCTCTTCGCACGCGCGCCTCGGCCCGGAAAGGCGCCTGGTCCCGCACTGCCTGCTGAACCACTCCGCAGTATTCCGGCGCATCGTCTGGGTGGAGGACCAACTGCCAACTGCTTCCTGCTAACCCTTCCAAATCGACGCCAAAGAATCTCCGGCACTCCCGGTTGACAAATCGGATACTGCCCTCGGCATCGGTTACCCACATCATCTCGGGGCAACCGTCGGCCATGATCCGGAAGCGGCTTTCGCTTTCGCGAAGTGCGTCTTCGGCGAGCCGTTTTTCCGTGATGTCTTCGGCATGGGTCACGTAGTACAGCGGCTGCCCGTCGCAGCCTCGGACCAGCGATGCCCGCACTCGTCCCAGGATCACCCTTCCACCACGATGGAGATAGCGTCGTTCCGCCTCCAGAAATCCGACGCGCTCGGTATGCAAGCGCTCGAGCCTTTGGAGCGTTGGCTGAAGATCGTCCGGATGGATGAGCGCCATCCAGGTGGTCCCGAGCAGTTCCTCCCGGGAATAGCCGAGGATGCGGCAGAGGGCCTCATTCACCTGAAGAAATCGACCGTCCAGACCCGTCGTACAGATGCCAAACGGCGCACTCTCAAAGACCTCGCGAAAGCGCCCTTCGCTCTCGCGCAGCTTGGATTGTGCCCTGGCACGCTCGCAATGATTGCGGGCCAGGACCGCCCCGCCCACGACCGTCCCGTTCGCGCCGCAGATGGGGCGGATCGACAACGAGACCTCGATCGGGTGTCCGTCCTTGGATTGCAGCGCCGTGGGTTGGCAACGGACCGGCTCGCCGTTCCTCATCTTCAGAAGGTACCGTCGCGCTTCGTCGCGATCCGAGGGAGGTACCAGAGTGAGATGGTTCTCTCCGAGAATTTCCTGGCTTCCGTATCCCAGCAGCGCTTCGGCTTCTTCGCTCCAATGGACGATCCTCCCGTCCGGGTCTACCACATAGTCCGCGTCTAAGACTTCCAGGTCAGCCACTCGCCGCTCCCGAGGAGCTCGGAGCCCCCGCTCTCCTTATCGGCGCTTGGTGGGGTTTCTGGGCTGCTGGCGTCACCTACTCCTTCGGGGCGATGCCCAGCGTCTTCATCTTGCGGTACAGATTGCTGCGCTCCAGACCCAGCAGCTCCGCCGTACGGCTGACGTTGCCGCTCGCCTCCTCGAGTTTCTTGAGGATGTAGTCGCGCTCGGCCGCTTCCCGAATGTCGTGCAGGCTGCCCACTTTCAGAGCCGGCGCCAGCCGCCGCGTGCCCGAGACCGGAATGTGCCGCGCATCAATACGGATTTGCGGGTTCATGATCACGATGCGCTCCATCATGTTCCGCAACTCCCGCACGTTGCCCGGCCAATGGTATTCCTGAAGCGTCCGGTAGGCCTCCGGCGTCATCTCTTTCGGCTTGCGCCCGTACGCGGTGGTGAATTCCTGCACGAAGAAATCCGCCAGCACGGGAATGTCTTCCGCCCGCTCCCGCAGCGGCGGCACGTGGAAAGGAATCACGTTCAGGCGGTAGAACAGATCCTCCCGGAAATTGCCCCGGTCGATCTCCTCTTCCAGGTTCTTGTTCGTGGCCGCCACCACGCGCACATCCACCTGCACGGAGCGCCCCGACGCCACCGGTTCGAAGCGGCCTTCGTCCAGCACCCGCAGTACCTTCGACTGCGTGCGCAGGCTCATGTCGCCCACTTCGTCCAGGAACAACGTCCCGCAGTGCGCCTTCTCGAATTTGCCGGTCTTGTCCTCGGTGGCATTCGGGAAAGCGCCCTTCACATGGCCGAACAGTTCGCTCTCGATGAGATCTTCCGGAATGGCGGCGCAGTTGACCTCGACAAAGGGCTGATCGGCCCTCGGGCTCATGGCGTGCAACGCGTGCGCGACCAGCTCCTTTCCGGTGCCGCTTTCTCCGTAAATCAGCACCCGGCCGTTGGTGCCCGCCATCAGCGACAGTTGCTGCCGCAGGGCCTTCATCGGAACGCTCTCGCCCAGAATCTGATAGCGTGACGCGTCCTGGCCCTTGAGCCGTGTGTTCTCGATCTGGAGACGCCGTTGGGTGATGGCGTTCTTGGTCACCACCACCACCTTCTCGATGCCGAGCGGCTTCTCGAGAAAGTCGAAGGCGCCCAGCTTGGTCGCCCTCACCGCGGTCTCGATCGTGCCGTGCCCGGAAATCATCACCACGGCCGGCCGTTCGTCGAGCGGCATCTCCTGGATCCGCGACAGCACCTCCATGCCGTCCATCTCCGGAAGCCAGATATCGAGGAACACGAGCTCGTGCAGTCCTTCGCGCAGCGCCTCGAGCCCCTCCTCGCCGCTGTGCGCGGTCGTGACCCGGCAGCCTTCGTCTTCCAGGACGCCGCTCAGGGACTGCCGGATCCCCGGCTCGTCGTCGACGATCAGGACCCGCGCGCCGTTCATGCGTGCTTCACCAGCGCGGGATCCGTCACCTCCGCCGGGCCCTCCGGTTCTCCGTCGAGCAGCGCCGGAATCTCGATCAGGAAAGTGGCGCCGGCCGGCTTGTGGTCCTCCACCCGGATGGTTGCCCCGTGCTCGGAGAGAATATGGTTCACAATGGCGAGTCCCAGGCCCGTGCCGCGGCCCTTGGTCGAAAAGTAGGGCAGAAACAGCTTTTCCTTGTCTTCGGCGGACACCCCGCATCCGGTGTCGGTGACCATCAACGCGACCACGCCTGGACCTTCCATGTGGGTCGCCACCCGGAGTTCCTTGAGCAGCGAGTCGTGCATGGCTTCGGCGGCGTTGTCGACCAGGTTCACCACCACCCGCTTGAACTGCTCGCGGTCGAGAGACACCGGAGGCAGACCCGGTGTCAACTCCACCCGCACGTTCACGTCCTCGAGCCGCCCGTCGAAGATCGACATGGCGCTCTCCACAATTTCGTTTAGATCCGAACGAACCGGTTTCGCCGCTGGAAAGCGCGCGAAGCGGGAGAATTCGTCGACTAAGCCCTTGACCGATTCCACCTCCGTGCTGATGGTGGCGGCACACTCGGTGGCGATCCGGCGTAGATCTTCCAGGGCGGCGGCGGCATCCGGCCGCAACGCCAATCGAGCCGCCTGGCGGCTGATTCTCTCGGCGGACAGGGCGATCGGCGTCAGAGGGTTCTTGATCTCGTGGGCAATGCGCCGCGCCACTTCATTCCAGGCGGCGGCCTTCTGCGCCCGCAGCAGATCCGACAGGTCCTCCAGCACCAGCACAAACCCGGACGTCACCTTGTCGTCGGTGGCGGCGATCGTCGCCGCGAGATGAAGCGTCTGCCGTCCGGTATTCAGGTCGAACTCGCGCGAGGCGAGTCCCGTCCGGCGGGCCCGCTTCATCAGATAGCGCATTTCGGCGGAATCCTCGCGGCTGAACAGATCTTCCAGCCGCTGTGCCCGCGCCGCCTGTTCCTCGGGGAAGATCTGTTTGAGAGCCCGGTTCACCCGCTGGATGGTTCCATCGCGCGACAGCGAGATGACGCCCGTGGGGATGCTCTCCAAAATCGCTTCGGTGAACCGGCGCCGGGCGTCGAGTTCCCGGCTGTTCGATTCCAACTGCGACGTCATGGCGTTGAAGCCGCGCACCAGACGCCCCAGTTCGTCGATGGCGCGCACGTCCACGCGATAGTGGAAGTTGCCCTCGCCCACCTCATCGGCCGCCTTCAGCAGCGCCGAAATGGGATTGCTGATCTGTTTGGCCAGAAACAGGGCGATCCAGGTGGAAAGAAACAGGACAAACAACGCGATCAGCGCCTGCATCAGGATGTAGAACGACCGCAGCCACTTCTTCTCGGCGTCGAGTTTGCCGATCTCCGCCAGGTAGCGGGAGATGCGCGCTTCCGTCGCCGCGAGGTCCAGAGGCGTCATCATGCCCAGGGTCACCTTGAACTGCCGCCCGTCGGCCGACGTGACCGGCTGCTTCCAGACAGTGAAGCTCTTCGACGGGCGCGCCAGCGCCGCTGTCTTGCCAAACGAGCCGATGACCGCGTTCTCCGGATTCAACTCCCGGATTTCGATCGCCGACAGACCGTACTCCTTTGCAAAGGTCTCCAGGAACCGAGGCGGCGGATTCCCTTCGAGAATCTGGCCGAGTTCCGGCCGGGCCTGGAGCAAGCGGGCCGTCAGCGACAGCTTATCGGCCATCTGGGCATCGATCGCATTGGCCACCGCGATGTAGTCGATCTTCAATTGCTCGCCGGGCCGGGCGAACCACTTCTCCAGGTTTCGATTCAGCAGCGCGTAGCTGAACCCCACCAGGAAGCACACCGGCAGAAAGCTGAGGGCGAAGGCGCCAAAAAACAGCTTGGAGCGGATGCGTGAACCCTCGAGATCTTTGTGACGCTCGAGATACAACCGCAGGCCTGTCCTGAACAGAATGAAGGCCAACACCATTGTCAGGACAAAGACCAGGGTGGACACCGCCCAGAAGATGAAGGTTTGGCCGATGTCGGCGGGGCCGTAGGCGTCCAGGTTGAAGGAGACCTGCCACACCACCAGCGCCACCAGAACGAGTAACGCGGCTACGCCGAGAGTGAGGAGGACGCGCTTGCGCATGGAGGCCCGCTCAAGCCCGATTATAGCCGCCAAGGGCCCTGGCGTAGGCGTCGAAGGTCGCGCGGTCAAAGAGCACGAAGACCGCTTCCTCCACGCTCGAAGCCGGGCCGGCGAGCGTTTCCACCACGGCGCGAACCGCCACGCGCGCCGCCTCCTCGACGGGATAGCCGTACACTCCGGTGCTGATGGAGGGAAAACTCAGCGTCCGCGCGTCGCGTTCGCGGGCCAGTTCGAGGCACGCGCGATAGCATGAAGCCAGCAGTTCCGGCTCCCCGTGGGTCCCGCCCCGATAGATGGGGCCGGCCGCGTGAAAGACCCATTTCGCCGGTAGATTTCCAGCCGTCGTCGCCACCGCGGAACCGGTTGGACAGTGTCCGATGCGGGCGCGAATCGCGTCGAGTTCACGCATCAGAGATGGCCCTCCGGCCCGATGAATCGCTCCGTCCACGCCGCCGCCTCCGGCCAGCGCGGAGTTCGCCGCGTTGGCCATCGCGTCCACGGGCACTTTGGTGATGTCGCCCTCGAGCAGGCGGATCCGTTTGCCGTTTGCCAGTGTCCGTTCCATCCCTACATCATCGCGGCCGGAGGCGCCGGTTCATCCGGACTCCCCGCGTGGGCCAACGGCGTCCGGATCAACAATACCGCGATCACGAACAACACGCCCAGCCCTACGAAGTAGGAGGGGTGCTCCAGCAGCGACGGCAGCGTGCCGACGAAGTACACGTAGGTCGCCTTCAACAGGCCGATCATCGCCTCGCCGGCGATCAGACCCGACGCCACCAGGATCCCGATGTTCTCCACCCTCGCCTTCTGCGCCTCATTGAAGCCGCGCCGTTCCGCGGCGCTGTCCATCAGCCAGCGGATCACGCCCCCCACGAAGATTGCGAACGTCGTCTCGACCGGCAGGTACATGCCCACTGCGATCAGCATGGGACTCCGGACCTGGGACATGATCATCGCGATGCCCATCAGAATTCCCACGCCGACCAGAGGCCACGCCATCTGCCCGCCCACGATCCCTTCCGCCAGCAGAGCCATCAGACCGGCCTGCGGAGCCGAGAGGTTCCGGTCGCCGAAGCCGATCCCCCCCTCGCGGATGTTGCCCTCGTGCAGCACGAACAGCGGATAGTACATCGCTAGGCTCGCCACCACGACGGCCAGAAGCTCGACCAACTGAATCGTCCGCGGGGTGCCACCCAGGATGTATCCGACTTTGAAGTCCTGCAGCAGTTCACCGGCGACCGCGGACGAGACGCAGACCACCGACGCAACCCCCAGCACCGCCAGCACGCCGCTCGGCCCCGACACGCCGATCGTCACCATCAGGAGCGCCGCCAGGATCAGGGTCGACAGCGTCAGGCCCGAAATGGGATTGTTGGTCGATCCGATGACCCCGACGAGATAACCCGAGACCGTCGCGAAGAAGAACCCGACAATCAGCATCACCACGGCCGCCACCGCGCCGCCGATGGCCGTTCCCGAGAGATAGATGTACAGCCCGACCATCGCCAGGAAGATCACGCCGATCATCAGCAGAACGGTCTTCGAACTCATGTACTGTTCGGTGCGGCTGGCGTTCACCGGGCCGTGGCCGGCCCGGACCTCGGCAAACGCGCGGCCGAGGCCCGCGGCGAGGTTCTTCCGCATCCGAAACAGCGTGTAGGAGGCGCCCACCAGCATGCCGCCCACCGCGATCGGACGCACGATGTAGCGCCACACCGAGTTGGACAGCCGTTCCCAATCGGCATCGCCCGCGCCCGCCGGAAGCGTGGCCTGCAACTGCGGGCCCAGGAAGTAAATCAGCAGCGGGACCATCAATCCCCACGCCAGCACGCCCCCGGCGAAGTTCAGCGATGCCAGCTTCGGCCCGATGATGTAGCCGACCCCGACATAGGCCGGCGAGATCTTCGGAAGCGACATCAGCGACGTGCCGCCCGCCGGAAGCCGGAGGGCGTTGGCGCCTCCGCCGAGCGGAACGGTGCTTTCACCCAGCTTCCCGATCGCCAACGGCACATCCAGGCCATCGCGAAACAGGCGCAACTCGGCCAGCGTCTGGATCAACGCGCCCGCGCCCATGTTGTAGAACAGGAACTTCGCGGCCGAGCCTCCGCGCTGGCCGGCCTTGTGGATCTCGGCCGCGGCGACCGACTCCGGAAAGGGTAGCTCGCGATCCTCCACCATCACGCGCCGTACCAGCGAGACAAACAACACCCCCAGCAAACTGCCGACGGTCATCAGCGCCGTCGATTTCCAGTAGGCGTCTCCCGGGGAGAACGACGGCCACGCCTTCGCAATCACAAAGGCAGGCAAGGTAAAGATGGCGCCCGCGGCCACCGATTCGCCAATCGATCCCGCGGTCCGCGCCAGGTTCTCTTCGAGAATCGTGCCCTTCATCCGCCGCAGCACGCCCATGCTCACCACCGCCGCCGGATACGTCGCCGCGATCGTGATGCCGGCCTTCAAGCCGAGATAGGCATTGGCCATGCCCAGGACCAGCGTCAGCACCAATCCGAGAAGGACCGCCCGGATCGTGAACTCCTTCATCTGGACATGCTCGGGTACGTACGGACGGAAGGGCGGTGAACTCATCGTGGCTCCTTACAGCGGCGTTGAATTGTTGACTATATCAGGGACTCAGCTCAAGCGCGCCCGCACCTTCTCGCTCAGGGCCTTGCCGTCGGCGCGCTTCCCGGCAAGCTTGGCTTGGGCCGCCTTCATGACCACGCCCATCTGCTTGATCGAGGTCATGCCGGTCTCTTCGATCGCTGCCGCGACGGCGGCGTCGATCTCGTCATCGCTCGCTCCGGCGGGCATGAAGGTCTCGATCAGAACCCGCTCGGCCTCTTCCTTCTCCGCCTGCTCGGGCCGCCCGCCCTTGCGGAACATCTCCGCCGCATCCTGGCGCTGCTTGATGAGGCTCTTCAGGACCTGCATTTCGGCGGCCTCGTCGAGTTCTTTCATCGAGTCGACTTTCTGCTTCATCAACGCCGCCTTGATCATCCGGAGCGCGCTGAGACGCGCTTCCTCGCGGGCTTTCATTGCCTCGGTCATGTCCTTCTGGATGCGTTCGAGTAATGCCATGATCTGCTATTCTAGAAAAAACGTCCGACCATGTATATAAAGAAGCAACGTCTTTTGACTCCGGGGCCGACCCCTCTCTATCCGCCGGCGCTGCATGCCATGATGGCGTCGGATCTGCACCACCGCACCGAAGACTTTCGCGCCGTCTATAAGTCGGCTCTGATGGGCCTGAAAGAGGTCATGGGAACCGCCAACGATGTCCTGATGTTTGCGGCATCCGGGACCGGGGCCATGGACGCCGCGGTATCGAATCTGCGATCCGCCGGCGATACCGTGATCGTATGTTCCGCTGGAAAATTCGGCGAACGATGGGCGGAAATTACCAAGGCTTACGGTCTGAATACGATCGTATTACAGACCGAATACGGAAAAGTCATCTCGCCGGCCGAAGTCGGTGAGGCGCTACGGCAAAATCCAGGAGTCAAAGCCGTCTATCTGCAGGCGTCGGAAACGTCGACCGGCGCGGCATTCGACGTCCAGGGCATGGGGAAAGTGGTCTCCGGCACGGACGCGCTGCTGGTGGTGGATGCCATCACGGGTCTGGGGACGATGCCGCTCGTCATCGATGGTTGGGGACTGGATGTGGTCATCGGCGGTTCGCAGAAGGCCTTCATGATCCCTCCCGGGCTCGCATTCTGCTCGGTCAGCCCGAAGGCCTGGAAGGCGTATGAAACGTCGACGCTGCCCCATTTCTACTTCGACCTGAAGAAGGAAAAGAAGAACGGCGACAAAGGCGAATCGAGCTGGACGCCGGCCACCTCGCTGATCCTGGCGCTCGACGCCGCTCTGAAATACATCCGCCAGGTTGGGATGGCGCACCTCATCGAAAACGCCCAACTGCTGGCCCAGGCGACGCGCGCGGCTGTCACGGCTCTCGGTCTGGAGCTGTTTGCGGCTTCGTCACCCGGTTCGTCGGTCACCTCCGTCAAGGCGCCGGAAGGTCTGGACTCGAGCGTGATTGTCAAGGAATTCCGCAGCCGTTTCGGCGCGGTGATCGCGAATGGACAAGGCTCGATGAAGGGCCAGATCTTCCGCATTGCGCACCTCGGGTACTTCGATTTCGCCGACCTGTTCGCGGTCATTGCCGGACTGGAACTGATTCTGCACGCCAACGGCTATCCGGTCGAATTCGGGAAGGGCGTCGCGGCCGTCGAGCGAATCTACGCGGAGGTGGCCATCGGCCAACCTGCGGGAGCAAGGGCCTGACACGACCATGAACATCCTGGTCGCCGAGAAAGTCTCCGAAGCCTGCCTCGCCGTTCTCCGCCGCGAGGCAGGCTGGAACGTGATCACCTCCAATCCGAAGGAATTCCAGAGTCACCTTGTCGGCGCGGACGCGTTGCTGGTCCGCAGCGCGGTCCAGGTGACGTCCGAAGTTCTGGCCAAGGCCCCGAAATTGAGGGTCATCGGCCGCGCGGGGGTGGGCGTCGACAATGTCGACCTGGAAGCGGCCACGGCGGCCGGCGTCCTGGTGATGAACACACCGGGCGGAAATGCCGTCTCCGTGGCCGAGCACACCATGGCCCTGATGCTCGCCATGGCCCGACAGATTCCCAAGGCGAACTCCACCACCAAGGCCGGCAAGTGGGAGAAGAAGAACCTGCTCGGCAACGAGCTTCGGGGCAAGATGCTGGGCATCATCGGCCTGGGCAGTATCGGCCGCGAGGTACTGCGCCGTGCCCGATCGTTCGAAATGAAGATCGTGGCGCACGATCCCTATGTCACTTCGCAGATTGCGCGCGACCTGGATGTGCAGCTTGCCTCGCTGGACGCGCTTTACGAGCAGTGCGACTACATTACCCTTCACCTGTCGCTGACTCCGGAAACGCAGGGCATGATCGGGCGCGAGGCGTTCGCCAGGATGAAGGACGGCGTCCGGATCATCAACTGCGCCCGGGGCGAGTTGATCGACGACCAGGCCTTGCGCGACGCTCTCTCATCAGGGAAGGCCGCCGGGGCTGCCCTGGATGCCTTCTCCGTCGAGCCTCCCCCTCCGGCCTTTCCGCTGTTCGAAATCGATTCGGTGATCGCCACCCCTCACATCGGCGGGTCCACCGAGGAAGCCCAGGAGATTGTGGGCGTCCGGATTGCCGAGCAGGTTTCCGAGTATCTGCGCAGCGGCGTCGCCATCAACGCCGTCAACATGACCGCGATTTCGCCCGAGCAGTACCGCGCGGTCGGGCCGTACATCTCCCTGGCCGAGCGGCTGGGAAATCTCGCCGCGCACATCGCCGTGGGAAATCCGAAAACCGTCCGGATTACGTATTACGGAAAGCTGGCGGAAATGAATACCAGCCTGGTTCGCAGTTCGGCCCTGGCTGGGTTGTTGCAGCGGTCCACCGAAGGCCGGGCCAATGTCGTGAACGCGATGCACGTGGCCGGCCAGAGGGGTTGGGAGATTGCCGAGCGGCACGAACCGCGAGGGGTTTTCTCCGATTCCGTACTCGTGGAACTCGAGACGGATTCGGGAGGCGCGGGTGTGGAGGGAGCGGTGCTTCTCGGGAGGCCGCGCCTGGTTCGCGCCGACAATATTTACATCGAGGCTCCTCTCGAAGGGCACGTAATCTTCATGCGCAATCACGACGTGCCCGGGGTGATCGGCCACGTTGGGACGGTACTTGGCCGCAACGGTGTAAACATTGCCAACTTCTCGCTTGGCCGGCGCGAGACGGCAGCCGAAGGCGAGCCGCTGGAAGCCGTGTCGGTGGTGACCACCGATCAGTTGGTGGCCGAGTCCGTGCTGGCTCAACTCATGGAGAATCCCGCCGTGACGATGGCCCGCGTGGTCACCCTGCCGTAGCAAAATCCATTCGTCTTACGGAATCCAAGGGCCGGAATAGAACCGGCCCTTTTTTCTTTTTTTCTCCGTTTTTCTCAAATCCGCTTCCCGCCGGATTGCCGTAGTGATGGATGTGCCGCCGATGGCACGACATCGCAAGGAGAACAACACAATGCAGATCAAACAGCAGGTGGCCGTATTGGCCGCCATGTTGATGGTCGGACCTCCCGCGGCCTTCCCGGCCAACCACCGCGAGGCCCCCATCACCTCGCTCGATCGCACCGCCGACATCACCGACTGGTTCGCCTTTGTCAGCTACGACGACCCGACCAAGGTTACGTTCATTCTCAATGTCGATCCCCTCCTGGAACCGGCCAACGGACCGAATTACTTTCCGTTCGACCCGGATATTGTCTACACCATCAAGATCGACAACGACTATGATGCGCAGGAAGACGTTACCTACGAGTTCCGCTTTCAAACGGAAATTCGCGCGCCGGGAATTCCGGTGAGCTTCATCGGGGCAGGCGCGGGAATTCCCGCCGCGGCCAACGCTCCCTCGGGCGCCGGCCAGCCGCTGATTCCGCCGGCGATCACGGCTCTCGATGGCGCGGGCGCGGCCGGATTCAGTCTTCGCCAGAAGTATACCGTCACCCGCGTGCTCGGGTACGGAGAATCCGCCACCCGTGAGGACATCTCGACAGGGCGCTCGTTGTTCGCGGTTCCCTCCAATCTGGGGCCACGCACCATGCCGGACTACCCGTCGCTTGCCAAGCAGGGAATCTACTCCCTGGGCAACGGAGTCCGCGTGTTCGCGGGCACCGTCGACGATCCGTTCTATATCGCTCTGGGCTCCACGTTCGATTCCCTCAATCTCGTCGCCGGTGGCTCGTACCTTGGCATTCCCGGGCTGATGAGCACCTTGCAGGATTTGGACGACCAGAATAATTACGCCGCGGACACTGTGTCGGGCTTCAACGTCAACACGATCGCGATCGAGGTTCCGATTTCGCAAGTGACGGCCGGCTCCGATAAGCCCGTCATCGGCACGTGGGGCGCCACCTATCGGCCGCGCGTGACGATCCGCCGCTCTCCCGATCCGCTCACGACCGAAGGGCCTCTCTATCAGGTCCAGCGCATGGGCAATCCGCTCATCAACGAGTTGATCGTCGGGACCGGATCGAAGGACAAGTTCAGCATGTCCGAGCCCAAGGACGACGCGCAGTTCGCTAATTTCGCGCTCGACCCCGTGCTGGCCCGGGTGCTCAACGCCATCTACGGATTTCCCATTCCAAACCCGCCGCGTACCGACTTGCTGCCGCTGGTGACTTACGCTCCGCCGATCGCACCGGCAGGCACAAAGGCAGGCCCGGTCGCCGACCTGCTTCGGCTGAATACATCCGTTCCGCCCGCGGAAGCGGCGAGCCGGAAGCGGCTCGGGTTGCTCGCGGGCGATGCCGCCGGGTTCCCGAATGGCCGGCGCGTCTCCGATGACGTCACCGACATCGCGCTGCGAGTCGTGGCCGGGGTCCTGGCGGGAGGACAGTTCGCGGGGCGTCCCCACAACGCGCTCGGCGATGGGGTCAACGCCAATGACCTGGCGTATCAGGAGACCTTCCCCTACGTCGCCTGGTCGCAGAACGGCCGCGATCGCCGTCACATCGATCCGGGCGAGAGCGGTTGCTGGGCGCAGGCGAACAAGACCTGCCCGACGCAATAGGTCTCGACGGACTTGGGGACGGGGCAGGCCCGCGTGGGGTTCGCGGGCTGCCCCGATAGCATTCCAGGAGCAGACGATGACGCGACACTTTCTTTCGATTCTCTTCGCCGCCGCGGCCCTTGCCGCCGAACCGGCAGCCAACCTAACGCCTGCTCAACGGGACATCCAGACCGCGCAGGCCGCCGCGCAGCGGGACACGCGGCGCGCTCAGCCGCTTGCCGAGTTGGCCATGGCCTATGTCGGTCGCGCGCGCGAAACGTCGGACCCGCGCTTTCTCGAGGAAGCCGATCGCGCCATCGAGCAGGCGCTTCGCCTGGAGAAAGACTCGATAGACGCCCAGCGCGCCCGCCTCGCCGTTCTCAACGCGCGCAACCGCTATGAGGAGGCCGTCGGCCTCGGCCGCAAGCTCAACCAGCGGATGCCCGATGACGTTCAGATCTACGGCCTGCTCGCCGACGCCTACCTCGCCCTCGGGCAATACGCAAAGGCCGAGAGGGAGGCTCAATGGATGATCGACATGCGGCGCGGCAATCTCGGCGGCATGGTTCGCGGCGCGCTGCTTCGCGAAGTCTACGGCGACCCCGCCGGGGCGCTCGAATGGCTGCATTCGGCGTTGCGGTTGACCGGGATCGCGCAGAACGAACAGCGTGCCTGGATTCTGTGCCAGATCGCCCGGGTGGAAATCGGGGACGCCAAATATGACATCGCCGCCGCGGTGCTGGACCGGGCGGACAAGCTGTTCCCGAACTATGCGCCTGCGCTCGACCAGCGCGTGGAACTTGAACTGGCGCGCGAGCAGTTTACCGCCGCCGCGCAGGCATCGGAACGGCTGTTGGCGGTGTGGCCCCATCCCCGCGCCCGATATCTGTTGGCCCGATCCCTCCACGGCGCGGGTGAAGCCGCGCGAGCCCGCGAGGTCTTCGCAACGTTTGAGCGGGAGGCTCTGGCATGGCAAGACCAACCGGCCAATGTCAACCGGGAACTGATCCTGTACTACGCTGAATTTGCCGGCCGCGCCGAAGACGCGGTGCGACTGGCCCGCAAGGAAATGGCCCGCCGTCAGGACATCTGGACCCTTCAGGCCGCTGCCGTCGCCTTGAAGAATTCGGGAGATTTGGCCGATGCCAAGGCCGCGATGAGCTCGGCCATGAAGGCAGGGACTCGCGATCAGCGACTGCTTCGGCTGGCCGCAAAGCTCTAGCCGTTCTTTCGCGAGTTCGGCTCACGCGCGCCTCAACAGGGTCGGCTGGCGCCTCTGTCACGGGCAGAGTAGGCTGGGGAAAGATCGAAATGCGCCAGAATCGACGGGGTTTCTTCTCCAATGCCGCGGCGCTGGCCGCGCCTCAATCCGGCCGCTCCGCCACTCTCGAACAACGGTTGCTCACGGCGATCGAAACCGTGGAGTGCATAGATACCCACGAGCACTTCTACGCCGAGAAAGTCAGGGCCACACAGGCCATCGACATTTTCACGTTCGCCAGCCACTACTTGTTTGACGACCTGGTCGCGGCGGGAATGCCGGAGGAGACAAAGACCTTCCTGACCCGGCGTGAGGTGGACGAACAGGAGCGATGGCGGGCCTTCGAGCCCTACTGGAAATCAGTCCGGATGACCGGGTATGGACAGGCGCTCCGGGTGGCGGTGCGGGATCTGTACGGCTATGACGAGATCGGCGCCTCCACGCTCCGCGGAATCCACGAGGCGATGCGAAAGGCCGTGCGTCCTGGCATGTATGAGGAGATCCTCTGCAAACGAGGCAGGATCCGCGTGGTCCTGCTCGATCACGGCTGGAGAGCGGCTCCCGTCAAACCGGAGTTCCCGTTCTTCAAACTCGCGCGCGCTTTCGACCGCTACCTCATGGTGCGGAATCGCGGCGAAATCCGGGAATTGGAAGAGGCCAACAACGTCTCCATCACCCATCTCGCCGGGCTGAAGCAGGCATTGGAACGAAGCTTCGCCCAAAGCCGGGACTACGGGATGGTCGCGATCAAGACGACCCTCGCCTACCACCGCGATCTGCAGTTCCCTATGGTGGAGGCGAGCGCCGCCGAACGCGACCTTGAACAGTTGTTGAAGGGCGAACGCGAGACACCGCAAGGCCGGCGCCGCTTCCACAACCGGCCGTTCCGCAACCTGGAAGATCACATGTTCCGCCACCTGGTCGGCCTGGCGGAGAGCCATCGCATCCCCGTTCAGATCCACACCGGAACCTTTGCCGGACACTGGAACTACGTGGCCAACTCCAATCCGACCCACCTGACCGGATTGTTGTTCGATTTCCCCAAGGTACGCTTCGACCTCTTTCACATGAGCTACCCCTACCAGGGCGAACTGGCCGCCATGACCAAGCTCTTCCCCAACGTCTGGGCCGATTTCTGCTGGGCGCACGTGCTCTCTCCCACGGCGGCGCGCCGCGCCCTGCGGGAGTTCCTGGACACGGTGCCGGCCAACAAGATCTGCGGTTTCGGCGGCGACTACTGGTTTCCTGAAATGAGCTATGCCCATCTGGTCATGGCCCGGAGGAATATCGCCTCGGTGCTGGCGGAGATGGTGGCCGAACGCGTCTGCACCGAAGACGAGGCGCTGGAGACGGCGAAGATGCTCCTGCACGACAACCCGGCGCGCCTGTTCGGCGTCGGCTAAAGCTAAAGGTCCGCCGGGAGGGGCCCCAAAAAGAAAACGGCTGAACCCGGTTGGGTTCAGCCGCGATTGACTCCGCTTGGCGAAGGGAAGGTCTACTCGACCATCGACTCCTCGCCGGGTTCGTCGCCGAAGGCCGTAGCGTACTGTCCGCGAGTTTCTTCCTCGTACCCGGGAATAGTCTCGAGCACGGAAGGCTCAGGCACCGTCTCTTCAACCACATCCTCGCCGGCAATCTTCACCTGTCGGTAATACTCCATGCCCGTGCCGGCCGGAACCAGGCGGCCCATGATGACGTTCTCCTTGAGGCCGCGCAGGTAGTCGACCTTGCCGTTGATGGCGGCTTCGGTCAACACACGCGTGGTCTCCTGGAAGGACGCCGCCGAGATGAATGAATCGGTCGACAACGAAGCCTTGGTGATGCCGAGAAGCACCGGCTTGCCTTCCGCCGGACGTCCGTCGGCCTGGATCACGCGCAGGTTCTCTTCCTGGAACTTGAACTTGTCGACCACTTCCTCCGGCAGGAACTCGGTGTCGCCGATGTCCTCGACCCTTACCCACCGCATCATCTGGCGGACGATGGTCTCCAGGTGCTTGTCGTTGATGTTGACACCCTGCAGGCGGTAAACCTCCTGGATCTCGTTCACCAGGTACTTCTGCAGCTCCTGCTCGCCGAGCACCGCCAGGATATCGTGCGGGTTGCGCGGGCCATCCATCAGGGGATCGCCCGCCTTGACGCGTTCGGCCTCCTGGACGTTGATGTGCACGCCGCGCGGCAGCGAATACTCGCGCTGCGCGCTGTCGTCGCCCACCACGTACACCTTCCGCTGGCCCTTGGTGATTTCGCCGTACTTGACCGTACCGTTGATTTCGGAAATCACGGCCGTTTCGCGCGGTTTGCGCGCTTCGAACAGTTCGACCACGCGCGGCAGACCGCCGGTGATGTCCTTGGTCTTCGTGGTTTCGCGGGGGATCTTCGCCAGCACGTCGCCGGCGTGAACCGTATCGCCGTCGCGCACCATCAGGTGAGCGTGCGTCGGCATCAGGTACCGCTTGCCGGCGCGGGAATGGGCGTCGAGGCGGACTTCCACCGTCGGAGTCTTCTTCTCATCCTGCGAGTCGATGACCACCAACTGCGACATGCCGGTAACTTCGTCCACCTGCTCCCGCATGGTGGCGCCTTCCAGCAGGTCCTTGAAGTGGATGACGCCGCTCATCTCCGTGAGAATCGAGAACGTGTAGGGATCCCACTCGAGCAGGATCTGGTTGGCCGCGACCGGCGCGCCGTCCTCCACCAGAATGCGCGCGCCGTAGACTACCTGGTAGCGCTCCTTTTCGCGGCCCTTGTCGTCGACCACGGCCAGGATGCCGTTGCGGTTCATGGCGATCAACTCGCCCTTGGCGTTCCGAACCGTATTGATGGCGATGAAGCGGGCGAATCCATCCGACTTCGCGTCCTGCGTCGACTGCTCGGAAACGCGAGTCGCCGCGCCTCCGATGTGGAACGTACGCATGGTCAACTGCGTTCCCGGTTCGCCGATGGACTGCGCGGCGATGACGCCGACCGCCTCGCCTCGTTCCACCAGGCGGCCCGTGGCCAGATTCCGGCCGTAGCAAGCCTGACACACGCCCCGCTTCGACTCACAGGTCAGCACGGAGCGGATGCGGACCCGCTCGATACCGGCCAGGTGAATCTGGGCGGCGATCTCCTCGTCGATCTCCTGGTTGACGCCGACGATGAGTTTTCCTTCGTAGTCGTGGACGTCTTCGAGCGCCACGCGGCCGACGATACGGTCGCGGAGCGGTTCGATAATCTCGCCCGATTCAACGATCGGCTCGACGAAGATTCCTTCCGCCGTGCCGCAATCGTCCTCGGTGACGATTACGTCCTGAGCCACGTCCACCAACCGGCGCGTGAGATAGCCCGAGTCCGCCGTCTTGAGCGCCGTGTCGGCCAGACCCTTGCGGGCGCCGTGCGTGGAGATAAAGTACTGCAGGACGTTCAGTCCTTCGCGGAAGTTGGCGGTGATGGGCGTCTCGATGATCTCGCCCGAAGGCTTGGCCATCAGACCGCGCATGCCCGAAAGCTGGCGGATCTGCTGTTTGGATCCGCGAGCGCCCGAGTCCGCCATGATGTAAATCGGATTCAGGTAGCGGCCGGTCCGGTCGTCCTCTTCCATCGCTTCGAACATTTCGTCGGAAACGCGTTCGGTGACCTTCGACCAGATTTCGATGATCTTGTTGTAGCGCTCACCGTTGGTGATGGCGCCTTCCTGATACTGCTGCTCCACCGCCACCACGTCGCGCTCCGCCTGGTTGACCAGTTCGGCCTTCGTGGACGGCACCACCATGTCGTCGATGCCGATCGAGATGCCCGCGCGGGTCGCGTACAGGAACCCGAGGTTCTTGATCTCGTCCAGCATCTGTACGGTGGTCGAGAGGCCGAACCGCAGGTAGCAGTACTGCACCAACTGGGCCAGGCCTTTCTTCTTCAGGAGTCCGTTGATGTACGGCATCTCCTCGGGCAGATTGTCATTGAAGATCACGCGGCCAACCGTCGTTTCCATGTACTGCTTCTCGAAGACGATCGGCTCGGTGTGCAGAATGTTCTGCGTGTCGAAGGCGTGAACCAGATCGACCACGCGTCCGGTGTAGCGCAGTCGGATGGGCGTCAACGTCTCGACCTCGCCCATTTCGAGGGCGATGAGAACGTCCTCGGCGGAGGCGAAGGTGCGTCCCTCGCCTTTGGTCCCGGGACGCGCTTTGGTCAGGTAGTAAATGCCCAGCACCATGTCCTGCGTGGGAATGGCGATCGGACCGCCATGCGCCGGCGACAGGATGTTGTTCGCCGAGAGCATCAGGGTCGATGCTTCGATCTGCGCTTCCGGCGACAGGGGAATGTGCACGGCCATCTGGTCGCCGTCGAAATCCGCGTTGAACGCGGTGCAGACCAGCGGGTGGATCTTGATGGCCTTCCCTTCGACCAGCACGGGCTCGAAGGCCTGAATGCCCAACCGGTGCAGCGTGGGGGCGCGGTTGAGCAGGATCGGATGATCCTTGATCACCTCTTCCAGGATGTCCCACACCACCGGATCCTGTTGTTCCACCAGTTCCTTGGCCTGCTTGATGGTGGTGCAGTGGCCCCGCTGTTCCAGGCGGTGATAGATAAACGGTTTGAACAGCTCGAGCGCCATCTTCTTGGGCAAGCCGCACTGGTGTAGCTTGAGATCCGGTCCGACGACGATGACCGAACGTCCCGAGTAGTCGACGCGCTTGCCGAGCAGGTTCTGCCGGAAGCGGCCCTGCTTGCCTTTCAGGGTGTCGGAGAGCGACTTGAGCGGCCGGTTGTTGGCGCCGCGCAACACGCGGCCCCGGCGGCCGTTGTCGAACAGGGCATCCACCGCTTCCTGCAGCATGCGCTTTTCGTTGCGGACAATCACGTCCGGCGCGTGCAGCTCAATGAGCTTCTTCAAGCGGTTGTTGCGGTTGATCACCCGGCGGTACAGATCGTTCAGATCGCTGGTGGCAAACCGGCCGCCATCCAGCGGAACCAGCGGGCGGAGTTCCGGAGGGATCACCGGGATCACGTCCAGGATCATCCACTCCGGTTTGTTGCCGGACTTGCGGAACGACTCCACCACTCGCAGACGCTTGGCGAACTTCAGCTTCTTCTGCTGCGAAGCCTCCGTCTTCATCCGCTCGCGGATCTCGAGCGACAACCCCTCGATGTCGACCTTCTTGAGTAGTTCCTTGATGCCTTCGGCGCCCATCATGGCGATGTAGCGTCCGGCGTACTCCTGGTCAAGCTGCCGCTTGCGTTCGTCGCCGATCACTTCACCGCTTTGCAACTCGCCGACTTCGCCCGGATCCACCACCACGTAGGCTTCGAAATAGAGCACGCGCTCCAACTCGCGCAGGGTGATGTCCAGAAGGTGGCCGATACGGCTCGGCAGACCCTTGAAGAACCACACGTGAGAGCATGGGCTGGCCAGTTCGATGTGACCCAGCCGTTCGCGGCGCACGCGCGACAGCGTCACTTCGACGCCGCATTTGTCGCAGATCACGCCGCGGTGCTTCATGCGCTTGTACTTGCCGCACAAACACTCCCAGTCGGTCACCGGGCCGAAGATCCGGGCGCAGAACAAACCGTCCCGCTCCGGCTTGAACGTGCGGTAGTTGATCGTCTCCGGCTTGGTGACTTCGCCGTGCGACCAACTGCGGATCTTTTCGGGGGAGGCCAGACTGATGCGGATGGAATCGAAATCCGCGATCAGGTTGGCCCGGTCGTATGGAGAAGATCGATGCATGATGTCCCCTTTCCTGTTACCCTGCTACCGCCGTTAGTCGGCCGCCAGCGCCGTGTCCGGCACTTCCCGCGGCTTCTTCATCAATTCGACGTCGAGACACAGGCTCTGCAGTTCCCGGATCAGCACGTTGAACGACTCCGGCACGCCCGGCTCGATGGCCGCCTCGCCCTTGACGATCGCCTCGTAAATCTTCGCGCGTCCATAAACGTCATCGGACTTGGCGGTGAGGAGTTCCTGCAGAATGTACGCGGCCCCGTAGGCTTCCAGGGCCCAGACTTCCATTTCGCCGAAGCGCTGTCCGCCGAACTGCGCCTTGCCGCCCAACGGCTGCTGGGTAATCAGCGAGTACGGCCCGATCGACCTGGCATGGATCTTGTCGTCCACCAGGTGCGACAGCTTCAACATGTAGATGTAGCCGACGGTCACCGGCTGTTCAAACGCCTGGCCGGTCATGCCGTCGTACAGCGCCGTCTTGCCCGAGCTTGGGAGTCGGGCCTCGTCCAACCGCCCCTTGATTTCGCGCTCCGTTGCTCCGTCGAAGACCGGCGTGGCGAAGGTAAAGCCCAGCTCCCGCGCCGCCCATCCCAGGTGCGTTTCGAGAATCTGTCCCACGTTCATGCGCGACGGAACGCCGAGAGGGTTCAGTACGATTTCCACCGGCGTGCCGTCCGGAAGGTACGGCATGTCCTCGTCCGGCAGAATGCGCGCGATCACGCCCTTGTTGCCGTGACGGCCGGCCATCTTGTCGCCGACCGACAGCTTGCGCTTCATGGCGATATACACCTTCACCAGCTTGATCACTCCCGGCGGCAGCTCGTCGCCCTTACGCAGCTTGGCGATCTTCTCCTCGGTGATCTTCTCGAGAACGGCGATCTGGCGCGAGGTCATCTCCTCGATTTCATCGATCTGCTCGTTCAGCCGCGGGTCCCTCGTGGCCAGGCGTACCCGCTTCAGGTCTCGCGACCGCATCTTCTCGATCAGGTCGCGAGTCAACAGCGCGCCCTTGGCCAGCAGTTTCTTGTTGGTCTTTTCGTCGTGCAGGTCGGCCAGGACTTCCTTGCCTTCCATCAGGTTCGACAGACGCTTGGCCCGTTCATCGGTCAGAATCCGGATCTCGTCCTGCAGGTTGCGCTGCAGCCGGTTGATCTGCGATTCCTCGATCGACTTCGCGCGCTCGTCCTTCTCGGCGCCCTTGCGCGAGAAGATGCTGCAGCCGACCACCGTTCCTTCGATTCCTGGCGGGCAGTACAACGAAGCGTCCTTGACGTCCCCGGCCTTCTCGCCGAAGATCGCCCGCAACAGTTTCTCTTCCGGGGTGAGCTGGGTTTCGCCCTTAGGCGTCACCTTCCCCACCAGAATGTCGCCCGGCTTCACCGTGGCGCCGATCCGGATCACGCCGCTCTCATCCAGGTTCCGTAGGAACGACTCGGCAATGTTGGGAATGTCTCGAGTGATTTCCTCGGGGCCCAGCTTCGTGTCCCGCGCCTCGATTTCGAATTCCTCGATGTGGATCGAAGTGTAGTAGTCCTCCTTGACCAGCTTCTCGCTGACCAGGATCGCGTCTTCGAAGTTATAGCCGCGCCACGGCATGAACGCCACCAGGACGTTCCGCCCCAGGGCCAGTTCGCCGCGATCGGTGCACGGCCCGTCTGCCAGAACGGCGCCCTTCGACACCCGCATTCCGACGTTGACGACTGGCTTCTGGTTGATGCAGGTGTTCTGGTTCGACCGCTTGAACTTCGTGAGCTGGTAGATGTCGGCGCCGACTTCGCGCGACAACTGCCCTTCATGCGCGCCGCCTTCCACGCGCACGATGATGCGTTCGGAGTCGACCGAGTCCACCACGCCCGGCCGCTTGCAGATCACGACCGCCCCCGAATCGCGGGCCGTCACCTTCTCCATGCCGGTCCCGACGAACGGGGCTTCGGCGCGCAACAGCGGCACGGCCTGCCGCTGCATGTTCGATCCCATCAGCGCGCGGTTGGCGTCGTCGTTCTCGAGGAATGGAATCAGGCTGGCGGCTACCGAGACCAGTTGCTTCGGGCTGACGTCGACGTACTGCACATCCTCGCGAGGAATCAGCACGAAGTTACCGGCCTTGCGCGCGTTGCAGAGCGCTGGTACGATCCGTCCCTTTTCGTCGATCGCTACGTTCGCCTGGGCGATCGTCCACTTGTCCTCTTCCCACGCCGACAGGTACTCGCAGTGAGCTTCGGTCTCGATGGGTTGCTTGTTCTTGCCGGCCAGGGTATGGCTGACCCCTTCGACTTCGGTGCGCGACACCACATCGCCGACTTTGTACTGCGAGTCGCCCGGGTTGAGAACTCTCACTTCATCCAGCACGGTCCCGCTCACAACCTTGCGGTACGGGCTCTCGATAAAGCCGTACTCGTTGATGCGGGCGAAACACGACAACGACGAGATCAGTCCGATATTCGGGCCTTCCGGAGTTTCGATCGGGCAGATGCGCCCGTAGTGCGTCGGGTGGACGTCGCGCACCTCGAACCCGGCGCGTTCGCGGGATAGGCCGCCTGGACCCAGTGCCGAAAGGCGCCGCTTGTGCGTGATCTCCGACAGCGGGTTGGTCTGATCCATGAACTGCGAAAGCTGGCTCGATCCGAAGAACTCGCGGATCGCCGCCATCACGGGTTTGGCGTTCACCAGGTCGTGCGGCATGGCCGTCGACATTTCCTGGTACACCGACATCTTTTCCTTGATCGCCCGTTCCATCCGGACCAGGCCGATGC
Organism: uncultured Solibacteraceae bacterium; assembly: GCA_964529305.1. Taxonomy (GTDB): domain Bacteria; phylum Acidobacteriota; class Terriglobia; order Bryobacterales; family Bryobacteraceae; genus CAZGUX01. The sequence continues at coordinate 93,194 of CAZGUX010000235.1, forward strand.
GGAACTGGTTCTCCAGCAGTTCACCCACGGCGCGCACGCGCCGGTTGCCGAGGTGATCGATGTCGTCGACCGCGCCCAGGCCGCGCCGCAGCTTCAGCAGGTAGCGGATGGTCGCGTAGAAATCGTCCGGATCCAGCGTCCGCTTGTCCAGCGACGTCGCGTCCGCCCGGTCGAACAGCTTGATGTTGAATTTCATGCGGCCGACGCGGGAGAAATCGTACTTCCGCGGGTCGAAGAACATCCCCTGGAACAACTGCGTCGCCGTGTCGAGCGTCGGCGGATCGCCCGGCCGGAGCTTGCGGTAGATCTCGATCAGCGCGTCGTTCTGCGATTTGCAGCTATCTTTCCTGACCGTCTGCGACATCACCACGCCGCACTCATCGCGATCCGGGAAGAACAACTCAAACGATTCGATGCCCGCGTCCGTGAACTTGGCGATCAGGTTGGGCGTCAACTCGGCGTTGGCGTCGGCCAGCACTTCGCCGGTCGACAGGTCCACCACATCGGCCGCGACGTATCCCCCTTCCAGGTCGTTCGACGCCACTTCCACCTGCGGGATCTTCGCCTTCTGGATCTCCTTCATCAGCGACGCGGTGATCTTCTTTCCCTGTCCCACCACCGTGTCACCCGACTTCGTCGTAATCGCGTGCGACAACCGGAGACCCTGCAGCCCTTCGGAGAACTGCCAATACAGCTTTGACTCTTTCACCGAGATCTTCTCGATCCGGTAAAACGTCTTCAGGATCTGTTCATCCGTCTTCAGTCCCAGGGCCCTCAGGAACACCGTGCCGTAGAACTTGCGCTTCCGGTCGATTCGCACATACAGCACGTTTTTGGTGTCGTATTCGAATTCAACCCAACTGCCGCGATACGGGATGATCTTGCCCAGGTAGTAACCCTGCGACTGGACCTTTTCGAAAAAGACGCCGGGAGAGCGGTGCAACTGCGACACGATCACCCGCTCGGTCCCGTTGATGATGAAAGTCCCGTTATCGGTCATCAACGGGATTTCCCCGAAGAAGACTTCCTGCTCCTTGATGTCCCGGACCGATTTCGCTCCCGTCTCCGGGTCCTTTGAATAAACCGTCAGCCGGATCGTCACCTTCAGCGGCGCGGCATACGTCATGCCCCGTTCCTGGCACTCCACCATGTCGTACTTCAACTGCAGCCCTACCGGGTCTCCGCACTTGTTGCAGAAGGTGACGATGTTCCGGTTGAACGTGCCGCACCGGTCGCACAGCACGTCGCCCGCGTGGAAGGGATCTGTTTTAATCGTCGCGCCACAGGCCGGGTTGCGGCAGGTCGAACGCAGGTGGTGCAGACCTTTCAGATTTCCGCACTTGCACTCCCAGTTGCCGATCGAATAATCGACAAACTCGAGTTGGCTGAGTCCGCGGAAATCCGTGATCGGGAAGACCGAACTGAAGACGGTCTGCAAGCCGATATCGTCACGTTCATTCGGCAGCAGATCCATCTGGAGGAACCGCTCATACGATCGCTTCTGGACCTCGATGAGATTCGGAATGGGAATCGAGGTTTTGATCTTGGAGAAATCAACACGCTCGCGGCTCGCACCACTTTGGTTATGCATTCACTGAACTCCTTAGAAAGCCGATCGGCCGGCGAAACAGACTGACAGGCCGCTGGGCTGGGGCTTGACGCCAACGCCCCGCCGGCGGCACGCGTGAGCAATCATTGAAGAGGAGGATCGGAAAACCTCCCTAAGCAACCTGTTGCGAAAAAAGGATTCGGGGTCGGGCGATGTGGAGCTTGGGGCGGCCGGGCACACTTCGGCCCCAGGAGTACAGCCGGCGCGAAGCCGCACACCTCCGCGCCTTGTGCAGTTTGGACCGTTCTGTAAGTCAATTGACTGGATCCGAACTCACAACTCCGGGCGACCCGTTTCGCCACCCAACGCTCGCCCTCAGTCTAGCAAACCGAAAAGCGTAGCGTCAAACCACCTGCAAAGACACAGATGCGCGTTGCCGCCAAAGCGGTCAACACGCACCGGAAAACGATCTGGCAATGCCAGTCCGCTACTTGACTTCGACAGAGGCGCCGGCATCGACAAACTTCTTCTTGATAGCCTCCGCCTCGTCCTTGGAAACGCCTTCTTTCACGGCCTTCGGTGCGCCGTCCACCAAGTCCTTGGCCTCTTTCAAACCCAGGCTGGTGACTTCGCGAACCGCCTTGATGACATTGATCTTATTGGCGCCCGCGGCCGTCAGGACTACTGTAAACTCGGTCTTCTCTTCCACCACCGGAGCCGCTGCCGCCGCCCCACCTCCGGCCACCATCATCGGAGCCGCCGCTGCCGCCGATACGCCCAAACGCTCCTCGAGCATCTTGACCAGCTGGGAGGCCTCGAGCAGGGTCAGGCCTTGAATCTGTTCCGCAATCGCGTTGATGTCCGCCATCTTCATCTATCCTCAATACTCTTAGACTTTTCCGAGCGCGCCGCGCGGCTACCCGGCAAACTTGTTTTCTTTGACGCCCTGGTCCACCACCACCGCCAGATTGCGCCCGACGGCGCTGAGGGCCGTCACCAACCGCTGCGCCGGTGCGTTGATCAGGAACAGCAGCTTCGCCAGGACCTCTTCGCGCGACGGCATGTTGGCCAGATCGTCGATGCTCTTCACATCGATCGCTCGGCCCTCCACCAGCCCCGCCTTGAAGGTGAACGACGGATTGGCCTTCGCGTACGTCGTCAACGCCTTGGCCAACGCCACCGGATCGCCCGTCGTGTAGGCGATCGATGTCATGCCCTTCAGGTCCTTCAGAACTTGCTCGGACGAAGTGCCCTCCGACGCTTTCCCGGCGATCGTGTTCTTGACCACCTTGTAGCTTCCGCCCGCGCCCCGCACCACCTTGCGCAGCTCGAAATCCTGGCTCACCCGCAGCTTTCCGAACCCCGCCACGAAAAGGTTGCTGGCCTTCTCGAGTTCCTCGCGCAGAGCCTCGAAGTCCTTCTTCTTGTCTTCCCGTTTCTTCATGATGCAACTCCGGTCTGCGCTACAGCACGCGTGTGTTCATCGCCGTCGTGTCGAGCGGAATGCCAGGACTCATCGTCGAGCACACCGTGGCGCTCTTGACGTATTTGCCCTTCGCCGCCGCCGGCTTGGCGCGAATCACCGCCTGAACCAGGCTGTTGATGTTGTCCACCAGTTTGTCGGCGGCAAAACTCGTCTTGCCGACCGGCGAGTGAATGATGCCCGACTTGTCCACGCGGAATTCCACTTTACCGGCCTTGATCTCTTTGACCGCTTTGCCGACTTCCACTGTCACCGTCCCTGTCTTCGGGTTAGGCATCAGGCCCCGGGGACCCAGGATCTTCCCCAAGCGCCCGACCGACCGCATCATGTCCGGCGTGGCAACCACCGCCTCGTAATCCAGCCAGTTCTCCGTCTGAATCTTGTTGACCATGTTGTCGCCGCCGACAAAGTCCGCCCCGGCCTCTTCCGCCTCTTTCACTTTGTCCGGCCCGCAGATCACCAGAACCCGTTTCGACTTGCCCAGCCCGTGTGGCATCACCACCGTGCCGCGCACCATCTGGTCGGCATGCTTCGGGTCCACGCCCAGACGCATGTGGATCTCGACCGTCTCGTCGAACTTGGCGTATTTGATCTTACGTAGCAGCGGAACCGCTTCGTCGATGAGATAAACCTTGGCTTCGACGCTGTTTAGGGCAATCTGATACTTTTTCCCTGACTTTGCCATATGTCCTCATTGGTGCAACCGGCCTTCCCGAGAAAGAAGGCCTCCCACTTTGGATCGGTGTGACCTACTGAAACTAGCACACGGCGGGCCGGATGTCAAAAATTGGCCTGCAAGCCGGTTGCCAACTTCATTTCAAATCACTTCCACTCCCATGCTCCGGCAAGTTCCCCGAACGCATTCCTCGGCCGCTTCTTCGGAGAAACAGTTCAGGTCGGGCATCTTGATCTTCGCGATCTCCTGGACCTGCTCCGCCGTGATCCGCCCTACTTTGGTCTTGTTCGGTTCGGCCGATCCCTTCGCCAGGTTCACCGCGCGCTTCACCAGCACCGGCACCGGAGGCGTCTTGGTGATAAAGGTGAACGTGCGATCCGAGAAGATCGTGATCACCACGGGGATGATCAGGCCTTCCTGATCCTTGGCCGAGGTCTTCGCATTGAAGGCCTTGCAGAAATCCATGATGTTCACGCCCTGTGGACCGAGCGCGGTACCCACCGGGGGCGCCGGCGTCGCCTTTCCCGCCGGAATCTGTAGCTTCACCTGAGCCGTTACTTTCTTAGCCATTGCCTGACAGCGCCTTCCTTAGATAACAGAACTACCAGCGGCGGGCGTACGCCCCATTCCGCGAGCTTACGTCTTCTCCACCTGCAAAAAATCGAGTTCGACCGGAGTCGCGCGCCCGAAGATCGTCACCAGCACCCGCAGCGTGTTGCGTTCACTGTTGACTTCGTCCACCTTCCCCGAGAAGTTCGTGAACGGACCGTCGATGATGCGGACCGTTTCGCTCCGTTCGAACGTCATGGCCGGCCGCGGCCGATCCACCGACGTCGCCTGGCGGTGAAGAATCGAGTTGACCTCGTCCGCCGTCAGCGGAACCGGATGCGTCCCTCCGCCGACAAACCCCGTCACCCGCGGCGTGTTCTTGATGGCATGCCACAGGTCGTCGTTCATGTCGAGTTGGATCAGCACGTATCCCGGGTAGATCAGCCGCTTGCTCGTGACCTTGCGCCCTGCCCTCAACTCCACCACTTCCTCGGTCGGAATCAGGATCTCACCCACTCGATCGTTAAACCCGAACGCCTGAGCCCGGCTCCGGATCGACTCCGCCACCTTGTTCTCGAAGCCCGAGTAGGTGTGGATGATATACCAGGGCCGGCCGGGCGCCTCCGGCGCAACCTCGGCCTGTACTTCCTCCACTGTTTCGTTCTCGATGGGTTCGTCCGTCATACGTAACCTACTTCGTGAATGCCGCCTGAACGCTGTTGAGGCCGCGCGACAACAGCAGGTCTACGATCCAGAAGAATGCCGCGAACCCAAAGACCGTGAAGATCACTACCACGGTGGTCGCCTGCACCTGCTGGCGGCTCGGCCACGTCACCCGGCGCATCTCCGCGCGGAGGTCGTCGAAATACTCTTTCGCCACCTTGGGCCAGGTTTGGATTCGTTCCACCAAAGGCCGGTTGTCTTCGTTTGCTGCCTGTGCTACCGCCATACTTTTTCTTTCCGGG